>JAGLED010000015.1 GCA_023145215.1 Rhodospirillales bacterium
CATGTACAGGCCCGCCGCCTTGGCATGCACCGGCTCTGTCTCCGGGCTCGGCCGCTTCCATTTGGAAATCTGCAGCTTGATGCCGTTCATGCGCGCTTCCGGCGAGAAGTAAGACGGCCATTCCCACGCCGCGATGGCGACGTTGATCTTGTTCGACTGCGCCGAGACGCCCATCATTTCGCTGCCGCGCCAGGCGACCGGACGAACGTAACCGTCGGTGATCCCGTTGACTTCGCACGCCTGGATGCTGGCGGCGTCGATCTCTTCGACGGTGTAGGGAATTTCGAAGCCGAGTTCGTGGGCGGAATAGAACAAACGCTCGGTGTGTTCACGCAGCTTGAAGATAGTGCCCGCATACATCCGCTCGCCCTCGAATACCGAGGACGCGTAATGCAAGCCGTGCGTCAGCACGTGGACCTTGGCATCCCGCCAGTCGATGAACTCACCGTTGAACCAGATCTTTCCGTCACGTTCGGCAAAATTTGGACCAGACATTGTAATTTTCTTTCGTATCTTGAGTCTCTCTAACTTGGATATTGCGTGAAGTATCAGTTTCCATCATATATGTCAATAACACTGACCAATTTTTATTGACTTACCGACAACGCTCCGGGAAAGTCCGGTATGTCCGATCAACCGTCACGCGGCCGCCCACGCGCCAACCCGCTTTTTCTTCGCGACGAGGATTTGCGCGAAGCGATCGAGTTGTTGTTCTTCGCCTATCGCGATTTCACCGGCGAGGCCGACGTGGTGCTTGAGACCTACGGCTTCGGACGGGCGCACCACCGCATCATCTACTTTGTCGGCGCCAATCCGGGCATCACGGTGGGCGAACTTCTGGCAATCCTGAAGATCACCAAGCAAAGCCTGTCACGTGTGCTCAGCCAGCTCGTCGAAGAAGGTTTCGTCGATCAGGAGACCGATCAGGACGACCGCCGCCGACGCCGCCTTTATCTGACCGAGAAAGGCCGCGCGCTGGAAACCGAACTGACCCAGCGCCAGAGCAAGCACATCGCCGATGCTTATCGCCAGGTCGGCGCCGATGCGGTCGCGGGCTTCCGGACCGTGTTACGCGGCTTGATCAACGAACAGGACCGTGGCCGGGTGCGGCGCCACGATACCGACGGCGGTTGACCGGCCGCCTCGCCGCTGGCGCGTCATTGCGTCGGTTCCGCTGGCACGCCATCGCGTCGGTTCCACATGACCCCCGCCTGCGGGCGCGTTAGAATGAACATATGAACGAGGCCAATCCCGAGGACATGCCGCACGTGCTGGTTGTCGATGACGACGACCGGCTGAGGACCTTGCTGGCGAAGTACCTCGGCGATAACGGTTTCATGGTGACCCCCGCCGCCGATGCCGCCGAAGCCAGGCACCGCATGGGCAGCCTGACGTTCGATCTCATTATTCTGGACCTGATGATGCCGGGGGAAAGCGGCCTCGAGTTCGCGGAGAAGCTCCGCGACGTCAACGACATCCCGATCCTCATGCTGACCGCCATGAGCGAATCCGAGGATCGCATCCGTGGTCTGGAAAAAGGCGGCGACGACTATCTGACGAAACCGTTCGAACCGCGCGAACTGGTCCTGCGCATCCACTCGATTCTGAAACGCGCCCGCCCGCAACCGTCACAGCCGCGTGAACTTCTGTTCGGCGATGCCGTGTTCTCCCTAGAACGCGGCGAGATGCGTCGCCGGGGCCGCCGCGTGCACCTGACGGAAGTCGAAGTGTCTCTTTTACGTGCGCTCGGCAAGACGTGCGGCCAGGTCATGTCCCGCGACCGCCTGATCGAGTCGACAGATGCCGGCGGCGAAGGTCGTGCCATCGACGTCCAGGTCACGCGACTGCGCCGCAAGATCGAAAAGGACCCTCGTGAACCCAGATACCTGAAGACCGTCCGCGGCAAGGGGTACGTACTTTGGCCGGACAATCAATGACCGCCCCGGATAACCAGCCGATTAGCCAATTGGTCAAACGCTACCTGCCGCGGTCGCTGCTCGGCCGGTCGCTCCTGATCATCGTCACGCCATTGGTGCTGTTGCAGGTGGTCTCGGCAATCATCTTTTTCGAAAGCCACTGGGACAAAGTCACGCTCAGGCTTGCGAAATCGGTCGCCGGCGATACGTCGGCGATTGTCTCGTTGATGCGCCGCTATCCCGGCCCCGAGAACCGCGAATGGATATTCCAGAACGCCGCGCGCCACATGGAATTCCGGGCCACCTATCACGAAGGCGAAATTCTGCCGAACAGGCCGCCGCAACCGAGCGGCCTGCTTGAGGAGATGCTCGCGACCTCGCTGCAGTCCTTTGTCAACAAGCCGTTCGTGATCGACACCACCTCGCTCGAGGACGACGTCATCATCAAGGTGCAGCTTGCCGACGGGGTGCTCAGGATCGAAACGACGCGCAAGCGGCTGTTCAGCTCAACGACGTATGTGTTCGTGATCTGGATGGTCGGCACTTCGCTGATCCTGTTCGCCGTTGCGATGATCTTCATGCGCAATCAGGTCAAACCGATCCGCAGGCTGGCGACGGCCGCCGACGATTTCGGCAAGGGACGGGCTGTCGAAACGTTCAAGCTGGAAGGCGCGACCGAAGTCCGGCAAGCGGCAAGCGCGTTCCTCGCCATGCGCGACCGGATCCGCCGCCAGATCGCACAGCGTACCGATATGTTGTCCGGCGTCTCGCACGACCTTCGGACGCCGCTGACGCGGATGAAGTTGCAGCTCGAGATGTCAGGCAGTAGCGACGATGCGCAGGCGCTCAAGCAAGACATCGCCGAGATGGAGCGGATGCTTGAAGGGTACCTCGCTTTCGCACGCGGCGAAGGCGGCGAGACACCTGAACCGACGGACCTATCCAGACTTCTCCAGGACGTCGCCGAACAGGCGCGACGCCGCGACGCCCGGATCGACCTCCACACGGAAGGCAGGATCGACGTGACGATCCGGCCTAACGGCATCCGGCGTTGCATTACAAACCTGATTGAAAACGCCATGCGCTATGCGGAACATATCTCTATCCGCGCCGGCGTACGCGGGGAAGGGGTTGAAATCGTCATCGACGATGACGGCCCGGGCATCCCCGAAGAACAGCGCGCCGAAGTATTCAGGCCGTTCTACCGGCTCGAGCAGTCGCGTAATCCGGGCACCGGCGGAGTCGGGCTCGGCTTGTCCATCGCCAGGGATGCGATCCAGGGTCACGGCGGCGAAATCAGGCTGGAAGACTCGCCGATGGGCGGTCTGCGCGTCTGGATGAGGCTGCCGCTGTAGGTTATCGTTCAGCTTTTCATCACGAGACCGCCGATCCGCTTGGCGACGTTCTTCATGCAGGCGGTTTTACCACGGACGCTCGGCGTTCGTCGCCCACGGATCGTCGTCGATCGGCCAGACGGGCCGGGCGATTTTCTTGTGCGAGACCTTCGTCATGTCCCACTCCAAAGTCCCCGGCGCAGCACAATAGATCACCTTCCTGGCGATCTTCGAATATTCCGCGTGAAAGTGCTGCATGGATTTGACGATGACGATGCGCCGCTTTGTCGGATCAATCCCGAGCGCCTCGAAGAAATGCGGGTGCGTGTTTTGAGTCCGGGCCGAGTGTACGACGAAATCGATCCCTTCCGCGTGCAGCCAGACCGCGTCGCCGAGATAACGCTGCGAGCCGCCAAGGCTTTTGACATAGGCGTCGCGGATAACGTTCTTCACTTCCACCTTGAGGTCGAGGGGCTCACCGGAAACCGGGCCCGTTTTGCCGCCAAGTCGGATCTGGAATTTGGCGCCGACACCGGCACCGATCGCGATACCGGTCGCGACCGGATCCCAGATGCCGCCGACGCAGGCCATGCCGATACCGCGCTCCAGCATGCGCCGAATGATGAATGTACTGTCACCCGGACCGCCGCCGCCGGGATTGTCGGCCATGTCAGCGATGACGGCGGGGCCTTCCTTCTCCGCCAGGGCTTCGGTGATCGCGGTTTCGACATCGACGTAGGGCGGCGTAATCTCGTCCCTGATCTGCCACAGCTCGCGCCCCAGCTTTTCGGCCAACGCGTCACCGAACGGCTTGTTGTCGTCCGTGACGACGATTACCCGCGTCCCCTCCGCCGGCACGTCGCCCCACGGAAACCCGTGACCAAGCGAGACCGACAACACGCCGTCCTTGCCCTCAAGCGACGTCATTTTGTCGACAAAGGAACGCATGGGTTCGCGGGTCGTGTGAAAGCAGCCGATCATCCGGCAGTCAAAGCTCGAGATCACCGGTTTGCATTCTCCGTCGAAGGTCGGCTCCATGATCTTCCAGAGGTCTTCCGCGCGTTCACGGCTGTCCGTGTGCGGGTATTCTTTATAGATCACCAACGCGTTCACTTCCTCGGTGAAGCGGCGCGTGATGTGGCAGTGCAGATCGAACTCGACGCCGAGCGGGATGTCCGGTCCGGCGATTTCGCGGATACGGTGAACCAGGTCATCCTCGCAGTCGTCATACCCTTCGGCGACCATGGCCCCGTGCAGGCTGAGCATCACGCCGTCGACCGGCATGGCCGCCTTCAGATCGTTGAGGATTTCATCGCGCAATTCCTCATAGACCTTGCGCACCGTGATGCCCGACGGCGTGGCAAACGCGGACAGGCTCTCGACCACGTCCCAGCCGCGCTTCTTCGCGTGTTCGCGCCAGATCACCAGAGGGGCGCCGAACATGTGCGGCACGTCCCCGTGATCGCCGCCCCGGACCAGATGCGAGTTCACAAACGCCGCCAGGTCAGTCGGCAAGGGGGCCGTGGTATGGGTTTCCGTGCCGAGGCACGCAGTGAACAGTTTCATCGTTCCTGTTCCTTCGTGGCGTTATTTCGAGAGCGTATTCAGATCGGGCAGCGGGCGTGCGGTTTCCGGATTGGCGGCCAGTTGACGTTCGAGCGCAGCCGCAATTTCGAGCACCTGCCGGTCGCGGCCGGGGGCACCCAAAACCTGAATCCCGAACGGCATGCCGAATTCGTCGATGCCGCACGGCAGCACGCAACCGCAGGCCATCGCCATGGTCGGCGCGTAACTGAGCGACAGCCATCTCATATACGTGGGCATTTTCTCGCCGTCGATCTCGGAGACGAACCATTCCGCATGCGGGAACGGCGTCACGCTTGCCGCCGGGCAGATCACGCAATCCACCTCGTCCAGCAGTGCGATCCAGGCCCTCGCGATCTTGGTCTGCGTCAGATGCGCCTTGGCCACGTCTTCCAGATTGTACTGAAGTCCCCGATCGACGTTATCGACGACGTTGGGGCTGATCTTGTCGCGGTGGTTCTTGACCCGCTCCCCGTGCGCGCCGACGAACACGACGCCACGCAAAACTTCGAAGCACTCGTGAACATCGGTAAAGTCGGGATCGCGATCCTGAGCTTCGGCGAAGACATGGCGGAACGTATCGGTACGCGACTTGAAAAGCGCGCGATTGGCCTTCGAGACCGGCGAACAGCCGAGGTCGGGGCTGATCGCGGCCCGCATCGAACCGAGATCGGCTTCGCGCATCGGCTCGAACAGCGCCGGGTCGAGGTCGCCCGAAAACGGATCGCGCGCATCGGCGCTGGCCTGCGCCGACAACAGCAATGCCGCGTCGGCGACGTTCCGCGCCATCGGTCCCAATACAGAAAACGGCAAAAGACCGGCAGGTTTGGCTTCGGCCGGCACCACGCCCGGGGTCGGACGGAAACCGACGATGCCGCAGAACGCCGCCGGGGTCCGAAGGCTGCCACCGTAATCGGAGCCGCTCGCGACCGGGACCATCCCCGTCGCCAGCGCGACGGCGGAGCCGCCCGACGACCCCGCACATGTCTTTTCCGGGTCGAACGGATTACCGGTCGCGCCGAACACCAGATTTCGGGTGTTGGCGCCGGCGCCGAATTCCGGGGTGTTGGTTTTGCCGACGACAATCGCACCTTCGTCGCGCACGTTGCTGACCGAAAGCTGATCCGCCTCGGGGACATTGTCTTCGTAAAGCTTGGAACCGAACGTGGTGCGGAGCCCTTCCGTCGCCTCCAGGTCCTTGATCCCGATGGGGAGACCATGCAGCACGCCCAGGTACTCACCGTCCATCACGGCTTGCTCGGCGGCCTTGGCCTCGTCCATGGCGCGTTCGAAGCACGTCGACACCATCGTATTGACGGCCGGGTTCACGGCTTCGATGCGGCGGATACAGCTTTCCGTGAGTTCCACCGGTGAGATGTCCTTGCTGCCGATGCGGCGGCGCAGGTCGATCGCTGTCAGATCGCAAAGCTCAGTCATCGTCAATTCTCCTAGGCAGCGTGATCGGCAGGCGTGTTGCCGTCACCCAGATCCCACCACAGTCCCGTCATGATCCGAAGCGCACTGTGACAGACCGGCGCCAGCACGTGTTCGTTGGGCGCGTGCTGCGAACATCCGGCGTAGGAATGAGGTACCCAGATCGTCGGCAGGCCCAAAACTTCCGCGAAACAATCGTTCGGCAGCGTCCCGCCGAGATTGGGCAGCACTGCGACCTCTTCGCCCGACGTCTCGCCGATCGACGAAATCGCCCACTGGGCCCACGGATGATCGGGATCGAGGCGGGTTGCATACATATAATCGCGCTCGGCCTCCAACTGGATATCCTGGAACCCGTGCGCATCGAGATGTTTTCTAAGCGCCGGCAGGAAGTTGTGCGGATCGGTCCCGACGACATAGCGGATGTGCCCATACGCCACCGCACGCGGCGGGATCGCATTGACCGGGTTGCGCGGGTTGCCGCACTCGAAGGCGCGGATCTCAAAGGTGTTGGAGCCGAAGACCTTTTCTTCCGGCGTCAGCCCCGGCTCGCCCCAGTCGGGATCGATTTCCGGGGCGTCGTCGCCGCCGCCGACCTTGAGCTTGGAGATCGCCTTGCGGACCGAATTCGACATCGGCTCGGGGCGCCACTCTTCGATCAGTATCTTCCCCTTGGCGTCGGTGATGGTCGCGAGCGCATGCGCCATGATCACGCCAGGGTTCGACAGAAGACCGCCCCAATTCCCCGAATGGTGGCCGCCGTCACGGGATTCAAGCGTCATGGTGAAATTGAAAACGCCGCGCGATCCCATGAATACGGTGGGCCTGTCCGGCGCCAGACGGGGCCCGTCCGACGCGATGAACACGTCCACATCCTTGAACAGGTCTTTATAGACTTCGCAGAACTTCTTGAGACCGGGTGAGCCGCTTTCTTCGCCGGTTTCGATCAGGGCGATCGCGTTGAAGCCCAGTTTCCCCCGGGTTTCGAGCACGTGCTTCATCGCCGCCAGATTGATGGTGTGCTGCGCCTTGTTGTCGGCGGTGCCGCGCCCGTACCAACGCTCGCCTTCGACCGTAATCTCCCACGGCGTCAGGCCTTCGCGCCACTGATCGTCGTAGCCACGCACCACGTCGCCGTGACCGTACGTCATCACGGTCGGCAGCGCTTCGTCCTCGATCCGTTTGGCGACGAGAAGCGGCATCTTCCCCTCGATCGGGTTTTCATAGATCTCGCAGGTGAAACCGAAATCTTCCAGATACGGCGTCATCTCTTCCTGGAGATAACGGTAAAGTTCCGGGCGCTTGTCCGGTTCCGGACTTTCGGTGCGGATCGCCACACGGCGCGCAAGGTCGTCCATGAAGCCGCCGTTGTTGAAATAGTCGTCGATGCTGTTCAGTGCGTCGTCTTTGCTCATGGCCGGTATGCTGTGCCTTCCTCGCCCAAATCCCAGTATACGCCGGTCACCAACTCCATACCTTCGCGGGTCAGCGACCATAGAATGTGTTCGTCCGGCGCATGCTGCGAGCAGCCGGTGTAACTCAGCGGCATCCACACGAACGGAATCTGAAGCACGTCCTGAAACACGTCGTTGCAGATCGAGCCGCCGGAATTCGGCATCACGTCCGGAATTTCGCCGGTGGTGCGTTTGACCGCGCCCTTTACCCATTCCGCCCACGGATGATCGGGCGGCGTGCGCGCGGCCAGAAAGATCGCGTCGTTGCCGGGCGGCGGATCGGCGATCTCGACCATGTCGAAGCCGTGCGCGTCCAGATGCTTGCGCAAGTTCGTCCGCAGATTTTGATAGTCGGTGCCGACCACGAACCGGAGCTGACAGTTGGCGCGCGCTTTCGGTGGGATCGCGTTGACCGGGTTCGACGGATTGCCGGTCGTGAACGACAAGATCTCGAAGCTGTTCCAGGCGTAGACTTTTTCCGCCGACGTCAATCCCGGTTCGCCCCAGTTCTCGTCGATCTCGGGTGCGTCCTTACCGCCATCTCGGGAAATCCCCTTGAGGGCGTCGCGCACCGAATTCGAAATCGGCGGCGGCCTTAAAGCATCGACGAGGATGCGGCCTTTCTGATCGACAATGGTCGCGAGCGCGTGCGACAGAATCACGCCGGGGTTCGACAGAAGCCCACCCCAGTTCCCCGAATGATGCCCGCCGTCGCGGCAGTTCACGACCAGATCGAAGTTGACGCAGCCACGATTACCAAGTGTCAGGTTCGGGCGCGACACGCTGACGCGCGGCCCGTCGGAAGCGAAATAGGCATCCGCCATGAAGTCGTCTTTGTGCTGGGCGACGAGGTCCTTCAGCCCCTTGGAGCCGTTCTCCTCGCCGGTCTCGACCATGAACTTGGAATTGAAACCAAGCTTCCCACGCCTTTCCAGCACCGCCTTGATGGCGCCCATGTGCGTGGTGTGCTGCGCCTTGTTATCCGCGGTGCCGCGCCCGTAAACCCGGTCGCCATCGCGCGACAGCTTCCACGGCCCCTCACCCTTGGTCCAGCGGTCCGCCTGACCGCGCACCGTGTCGCCGTGTCCGTAACCCAGGATGGTCGGCAGGGACGGGTCCTCGATCCGGGTGGCCAGCAGCACCGGGCCGCCGCCCTCGTACGGGTTGTCGTAGATCCGGGTCTCATAGCCCATGGCTTCGAAATCGGGACGGATGAAATCGGTAAGGTAACGATAGAGTTCGGGAAGCTGGGAAGGCTCCTGGCTTTCCGTGGGCACCGCAACGCGGTCGGATAACGTCTTGAAGTAGCCGGCGTCTTCGTCGTCGAACCACGCCAACGCATTTGCGATGGCGTCGGCGCGTGTTGTCATGACGCGGCCCTCCCGCGCCCCTCGTTCTCATCGTATAAATGACACTGCACGAAGCCGGCGCCGCTCGGAATCTTCTTCGGCTCGATGACCGAACAGTGATCCATCACGCGCGCGCAACGCGGATTGAACGTGCAGCCCGGCGGCGGATCGACCGGGTTCGGGTACGCTGCCCCCAGGTGCGTGTCGGGGACATCGAGCGACGGGTCCGGCGTCAACACCGATTCCAGCAATGCCTTCGTATACGGGTGCTCAGGATTGTCGAACAGGCTGGCGGTGTCCTTTTCCTCGACGATCCGTCCCAGATACATGACTGCAACCCGGGTCGCGATGTGTTCGACGACTGCCAGGTTATGGCTGATCACGACGTAGGTCAGGTTCAGCTCTTTCCTGAGGTCCTGCAGCAGATTGAGAATTTGCGACTGCACCGAGACGTCGAGTGCCGACGTCGGCTCGTCGCAGATCACGACTTCCGGACGGTTGATCAGGGCCCGCGCGATGGCGACGCGCTGGCGCTGACCGCCGGAAAGCTGGTTGGGAAAATTCTCGAACAGGCGCGGCGGCAAACCGACCAGTTCCATCATTTCTTCCGCCCGCCGGCGCCAGGTCGCGGGGTTCGGATCTTTCTGCACCTTCAAGGGCAGCGTGATGATCGAGCCGATGGACTTGCGCGGGTTCAGCGACGAATACGGATCCTGAAAGATCGGCTGCACCATTTTCGCCAGCTTCAGGCGTTCGACGTCGGACACGGGCGTGCCGCCGAATTCGATGGTGCCCTGCGTCGGCGTCAGCAGACCCAAGAGCATTTTAGCGAATGTGGTCTTGCCGCAGCCGGACTCGCCCACCAGCGCCAGCACTTCGCCGCGCTCGACGTCCAGTGACACGCCATTGACGGCGTGCAGCGGTTTCTTGCCGCGGAACGCCCCGGCGGAAATCATGAAGGTCCGGGTAACGTCTTTGGCACTGATGACGGTCTCGCTCATGCGACCCCCCGTTTCTGAGCATTGGCGCGGCAGGTTTCCGGATCGAGCAGGCAACGGTATTCGTGCCCGTCCTCGACCGCCGGACGCATATCGATGTCGCCCTTCACGCACTCTGCGAACGCATACTGGCAACGTTCCGCGAAGTGGCAGGCATGGAACGCGCCGACCAGCGACGGCACGATCCCCGGGATCGAGCCCAGGGGCTTGTTGCGCTCGGTCTTGCCCGGGATCGGGATGCAATCCAGAAGTCCCTGCGTGTATGGATGGGTCGGACGGTTGAAGACCTGATCGGCGGTGCCCTGCTCGACCACCTGACCCGCGTACATGACCGCGACCCGGTCGGCGATGCGCGCCACCACACCCAGATCGTGGGTGATCAGGATCAAACCCATTTCGAATTCGCGCTGCAATTCTGCCAGCAGCAACAGAATCTGCGCCTGGATCGTCACGTCGAGCGCCGTCGTCGGCTCGTCGGCGATGATCAGGTTGGGGCCGCACATCAGCGTCATGGCAATCATGACCCGTTGGCGCAGCCCGCCCGACAGCTGGTGCGGATACTGGCTGAGGCGCGATGCCGCCGCCGTGATGCCGACTTTTTCGAGCAGATAGATCGCCCGGTCCCGCGCTTCGCGGGTCGACACGTTTCTGTGGCGTTTGAGCGCCTCTTCCATCTGGTTGCCGATGGTGTAGGCCGGATTGAGGCTGGTCATCGGCTCCTGGAAGATCATTCCCATGGTGTTGCCGCGGATATCCGACATGCGGCGTTCGCCGGCATTGAGGATGTCCTCACCGCCCAGTTCGAGTTTGTTGGCGCCGCGGATCGCCTTTTTCGGGAGAAGATCCATAACGGCGAGCGAGGTCAGTGACTTGCCGCAGCCGGACTCGCCGACGATGCAGAGCGTCTCGCCCTTGTCCACATGGAAGGAAATTCCCTGCACCGCGTGCAGCATGCCCCCGCCGACCGGAATATCGACGGTGAGGTTTTCGACTTCGAGAATACGTTCGGCCATTTCCCTCTCCTAGTTCCGGTTCTCGGGCGCGGTGATGTCACGCATGCCATCACCCAAAAGGTTGATGGACAGGATCAGGATGAACAGTGCCGTCCCCGGGATGCCGACCAGCCACGGATCGAACAGCATGTGGTTCTTGCCCTCGGCGATCATCAGCCCCCAGCTCGGCGCCGGCGGCTGGACGCCGAGGCCCAGGAACGACAGCGCCGCTTCGAGGATAATGGCGTGCGCCATCTCGACGGTCGCAACGACGATCAGGTTGTTGACGATATTCGGCATGATCTCGGCAAAGATGATGCGCGGCGTCGAACAGCCGATGGCTTGCGCGGCGGCGACGTAATCGAGATTGCGGACCTGTTGTGTCGTCGATCTCATGACGACCGCGAAACGGTCCCAGATCAACAACCCGAGCACACAGATCACGATCCATAACGAGTTGCCGACCAAAGAGACGACCGCCAACGCCACCAGCACGACGGGCAACGACAGCCGCGTCGTGATGACGAAGTTGACGACCATATCGACCTTTCCGCCGAAGTAACCGGCGGCTACGCCGATGGCGGTCCCGATGACGCCCGAAATCAGCATCGCTGCGAAACCGATCAGCAGCGAGATTTGCGAGCCGTGGATCAGGCGCGACAGGTAATCGCGGCCGAACTGGTCGGTGCCCAGCGGGTGGACCCAGGTCGCTTTGGGACTATCGTGCCAGATCGGCGGGATCAACTTCCGCGCCAGTTGCTGGTCGAGCGGATCGTGCGGCGAGATCAACGGTGCCAGAAACGCGATGGCGAGAATGCCGAGAAGAACGATCGCGCCGAACATAAAGCCGAAATGGCCGAACATGCGCTTGCGCGCGCGCTCCGCCGGCGACGGCTCCTCGATGGTGCGGTCCGCGATCGGCGGCTTCTGGGCGTTGGTATCCTGAACGGCTTCGGACATATCAGCTCACCCTGATTCTTGGGTCGAGGAAGGCATTGAGAAGATCGGCCAGGAACGTCAGCACGATATAGAAGCATGACAGCACCAGCACGATGGCCTGCATCATCGGCAGATCGGCGCGCAGGATCGATTCCCACGCCAATTGTCCGAGGCCGTTAATGGCGAAAATCGTCTCGATGACGATCGAGCCGCCGAGCATGAAGCCGAACTGCACCGCCGCCAGCGACACGACCGGAATGATCGCGTTACGAAGGGCGTGCTTGAACAGCACGACGCTGGGCCGCAGGCCCTTGGCGCGGGCGGTGCGGATATAGTCGCTCGACAACACCTCGATCATGCCCGCGCGGGTCAGACGCATCACGGCGGGCGTGACGTAATAACCGAGCGCGATCGAGGGCATGATGAAATTCATCCATGACGCCGAGCCCGTGATCGGCAGCCACCTGAGACTGACGCCGAACAAAAAGATCATGATCAGCGCAAACCAGAAGCTCGGCAGCGCCTGACCGATCACGGCAAGCGTCAACGCGAACCGGTCAATCAATGTATTGGGCCGCATCGCCGCCAAAACGCCGAGCGGGATCGAAAGACAGAGCGCAAAACCGAGCGCGCAGGCCCCCAGCGTCATCGTCACCGGCAAGCGGGCGAAGATGACATTGGACACTTCTGTCTTCAGGTAATGCGAATGGCCGAGGTCGCCCTGCAGCGCGTTCGCAAGCCAGTTGAAATACTGAACGATGATCGGCTGGTCGTAGCCGTAAACCCGGCGGATATTTTCGATATCCTGCTGCGTCGCACTTTCGCCTGCGAGCGCCATCGCCGGGTCGCCCGACAGATAGATCATTGAAAATGTCAAAAGTGAAACGGTTACAGCCACCAGCAACGCGATGCTGAGCCGTTTCAGGGCATAAATAAGCATGCCTGGCAATCCCGATTACGGATGGCACGGCCGGCGCGGGACATGCCCGGCACCGGCCGCGTTACATCAGTGAGTTACTTCCACTTCGCCGTATAGAACCGCGGAATCTCATCCGAGGTCGGCGTGAAGTCGAGGTCGTCCGTGTACGCGTAGTACTTTGCGTACGTGAACATCGGCAGCCAGTATAGCTCGCTCGAAATCTTGGAGAGAGCTTTCTTATAGGCTTCCTTGCGGACCTCGGGATCGGTGGAGGTATCGCCCTTGTGGAGCGCTTCGACCACTTCCGGATCCTTCGCCGGGTCGTCCTTGCCGCCCGAGAAGAAGTGTCCGGTCGACGCCGAGACGTCCGGAACCGAGTTCGAACCCCACGTCATGTGGTGCAGCGGCGTCGTGCCCTTCCACACCAGATCGCGCAGCGCGCGGTACTGCATGAACTTGAGGTTCGCCTTGATACCGACGTTCGCCAGGTCGCCGATAACGGCTTCCGTGAACTCACGCTGGCGGTAGGCGTAGATGTCGGTTTCCAGACCGTCGCCATAGCCGGCTTCCTTCAGAAGGGCTTTGGCTTTTTCCGGGTCGTAGTCCCACTTCTTGACGTCCTGGGCGCAACCGAACTGATCCGGATGGCACGCCGAATCGATCACGACCGAGGCCGGACCGACGAGGTTTTCGACGATCGACTTCCGGTTGATCGCATGCGCGACGGCTTCACGAACTTTTTTGTCCATGAAGGCCTTTTCGCCGCTATCGCCGTCGACGTCGAAGGCAATGTAGCTGATACGCATGGTCTTTGCGTTGGTCACCGTGGTGCCGCCGCGTTCACCGAGCTTTTCGGCCTGATCCTTCGGCACGTCCCAGATCCAGTCCACGCCGCCGGTCAGAAGCTCGGCGATCTGCGTGTTCATTTCCTTGATGGTGCGGAAAGTCAGTTTACCGATGGCCGGCTGCCCCTTGGGGCCGTTCTTGAAGTAATTTTCGTTGCGGACCATTTCGATGCGATCACCCGCGACGACGTTGACCATCTTGTAGGGGCCGGTGCCGTTGGCCGGAACCGTACCGTAATCTTTCTTGCCGTCAGCCCCGTCTTTGGCGCTGTCGTAGTGGCCTTCGGGCATCATGAAGACGGTCTGCGCGAAGTACGCCAAGGCTGCCGGGAACGGTTCCTTGAGATAAATCCGGACGCTGTTCGGACCGGTCTTCTCGGCCGACTTCAGGAATTTCACGTTGGCCTGAGTCAGCACGCCATTGTCGGCGTTGGAAACGAAGTTAACCGTGTAAACCACGTCTTCCGGACCGAACTTGGAGCCGTCATGGAAGACGACGTCGTCGCGCAGTTCGAAATCGATGGTCGTGGCGTCGACCCATTTATAGGACGTCGCCAGCAGCGGCTCGTATTCACCGGTTTTCAGATTGCGGAACAGCAAGCCGTCCCACACGGTGTTACCCATGATGACGAGTTCACGAGTGTTGTTGAAGTAAGGATCGGCGACCGCCACTTCTCGGGTCGTCGACCAGACCAATTCGTCATTGGCCTTACCTGCGTGAGCCGCAGGTGCGACAGCTAGCGTTGCCGCTGCTGCCAGAGCAGAGCTCAGTAGTACTTTGCGAAACATATTGCTCGCGCCTCCCTGACTAAACTGGCATTGCGCATGCCATCAGCGGGGGCGCTCTCTACGCGCCCCGATTGAGCCAATTGTTCGATGAATCCGCCGCCGAGTCCATGGCCAACCGCAATTCATCAACGATTTTTTAAATCCCCCCTCTCGACCGGTTCTTCGACCGCTTCCGGGTTGTATTAATATGTAATACACCGTAGTATATTTCGATATGCTAGAAACATGCATCGAGGACGTCAAGCATGGCGATTGGGAAGCCGGAACACGATCACGCACAGCCTGAAGGCAACACCGCCAGTGCATTGTATGTGAACTCGCTGGAGAAAGGTTTCCGCGTTCTTGCCGCGTTCAGCGAAGACTTCCCCGCACTCGGTGTGACCGAGATCGCACTGCGCACCGGATTGGACAAAAGCGCGGCGCAGCGGTTCTCCAACACCCTTCATCAGCTCGGCTTTCTCGAGAAGGACAGCGCGACCCGGCGTTACCGCCCGGCCAGAAAGTTGATGGAGATGGCCTACACGTATCTGCGTCACAGCGCACTCGGCGCCGCCGCCATGCCGCGGCTGATCGAGGCGGGCGCGGTCTACAAAACGACCGTCAACCTTGCCGAGCGCGACGACACCGACATGATCTATAGCATCCGCATCCCGCACGTGAAGGCGGCCTACGCGGCAACGGTGGTGGGCCGGCGCATCCCGGTGTTCTGCTCGGCAGCGGGGATCGCGGTGCTTTCCAGAATGAGCGACGACGAAGCGATGGAGATCATCCGCAGGTCAAATCTGACCAAGCGCATTCCGTCCACAATCGTCGATCCCGACCGTATTATGAAAATGGTGCAGCAGGCGCGCCGCCGCGGCTTCGCCGCGACCTATGCGCAGCAGCTTCCGCGCGAAATCTCGATCGCCGCACCGATTACCGAATTCCGCGGCCGGCCCGTCGGCGCCGTACAGATACCGGTCTACTACCCGACGTGGAAGCAGTCCGAAGCCGCCGCCAAATTAGGTCCCCTCGCCGTCGAGACCGCCGATGCGATCTCGGGCGCACTGATCGCCTCCGAACAGGATTACTGACATGACGTTTCGCGTACTTACCGGATTATTTGGCCACGAAAGCAATGCATTTTCGAAACTGCCGACTTCGCTGCTCAATTTCGAGAATTACCTCCTCGCCTTCGGCGACGATGTTCCCGCCAAGATCGAGGGCGCCAAGATCGAACCCGCGGGTGTCGAAGAAGCCGCCGCCGAATACGGCTGGGACCTTGTCCGCACCGTCGTCGCCTGGGCGACACCGTCAGGGCCGGTCGCGCGAGATGCGTGGGACACCTGTGCCGGCGCCATTCTCGAAGCCGCGATGTCGAAGGGGCCGTTCGACGGCGTACTGATCAACCTGCATGGCGCGATGGCGACGGTCGACTACGACGACGCCGAGGGCGAGTTGTTGAAGCAATTGCGCGCTGTCATCGGCCCCGATGTGCCGGTCGCCATCACGCTCGACCTGCACGCCAACGTCACAGATCTGATGACCGAACACGCCGACATTATCTGCGCCTACCGTACCTATCCGCACATCGACCAGATCGAAACCTCCAGGCGCGCCGCTGCCGTGCTGCAGCGAACGATGAAAGGCGAGGTCAAACCGGTGGCGGTGACCGCGCGCCGCGACACGATCGAGGGATTGGACGACGGCCGCACAACCACCGACAACCCGATGACCACGCTGCTGAACCGTGCCACCGATCTGGAACTGGCGGATCCGGGCGTGCTTATGGTGTCGATCCATGCGGGCTTCACGCCGGCCAACCTGTATGAAGCCGGACCGACGGTCTCGGTCACCGGCGACGGCAGCGACGACCGCTTTCGTGCCATTGCGGACGAGTACATGGATTACGCGTGGGAAACGCGGCACTTCGATTCCAACACATATCTTTCCGTCGACGAAACGATCGGCGAGCTTCACCGCCTGCTCGCCGACGGCACGGGCAAGGGCCCGATCGTGGTCGCCGATTTCTCCGACAATCCCGGTTCCGGCGCCTACGGCGATTCCACGTTGTTGCTGGAGGGCCTGATCCAGACCGATCTGCAGAACGCATGCTTCGGCACCATTTGCGATGCCGATTCAGCGGCAAAACTGGTATCCGCCGGAGAAGGCGCCACCGTGACGGTCAACCTGGGCGGCAAGACAGATCCCGCCTTCGGTGCGCCGCTGGAACTGACCGGCACCGTCACGCGCGTCACCGACGGCACCTACGTCGCCCAAGGCCCGCGCTGGAAGGGCGTGACCCATCACCTCGGCCCGACGGCGGTGTTCAAGGTCGGCGGCATGGAAATCGTGGTCGCGTCGAACCGCATCCAGCTGACCGAGGTCGAAGCCTTCACGCATGCCGGCATCGATCCCAGAGAACGTGACGTCGTCGTCGTCAAATCGATGCAGCACTTCCGTGCGGCATTTGCGCCGCTCGCCCGCGAGATCCTGATCTGCGACGCCGGCGCGCTTTCCACCAAGGACATTTCCAAGCTGCCGTTCACCCGGTTGCGCCGGCCGATCTTTCCGCTGGACCTCGATTAAGCGTGGCCGACTCGCTTCCCGAAGCGAAAGCCGCCCGAACCCGCCCGGAGGCCGTCAACCGACCGCTCGAGGGCGCGATCTGGATGATCGCGTCCTGCGCCTTTCTGGCCGGGCTGTCGGCGCTTGGCCGGCATCTCTCGCAACTTGGCGTCGATCCGATGCAGATTGTTTTCTGCCGCCTGGTCTTCGCATGGATGTGTATGCTCCCGTGGTTGTTGCACCGGGGCATCGGCTCGCTCGGCACGTCGCAATTCAAGCTCTATCTGGTGCGCGCGTGCTGCTCGATGTGCGCCATGTCGACGTGGTTCTATGCGCTGGCACTGATTCCCATCGGTGAGGTCACGGCTCTCAGCTTCGCGGCCCCCCTGTTTACCACCATCGGTGCGGCGCTGATCCTGGGCGAAGTGGTGCGGCTCAGGCGCTGGACGGCGACCCTGATCGGGTTCGCCGGCGCGTTGATCATCATCCGGCCGGGCTTCGTCGAGATGAGCGCGGGGAGCTGGCTCGCCATCGCCTCCGCCGTCTTCATGGGCACGTCCGCGCTGATCATCAAGACGCTCACCAAGGGCGACGATCCGTGGACGGTGGTTTTCTTTTCGCACCTGATCATGATTCCCATCGCGCTGGTCCCGGCAATTTACGTCTGGACCTGGCCGACCCAGGAAGCGTGGATGTACCTGTTCGCCACCGGCCCGGTCGCCGTGCTCGGCCATCTTTTCCTGACCAAGGCGTTTTCGGTCACCGACGTCTCCATAGTGGCAGCGGTCGACTTTTCGCGCCTGCCGTTCGCGGTGTTGATCGGCTGGCTCGCGTTCGGCGAACTGACCGATCTCTGGACGTGGATCGGCGCGTTGGTAATCTTCGCGTCGTCGCTCTACATCGTGCGCCGCGAACAGGCGGTGCATGCGAAGCCGAGCGTTCAGGACAAGACCGCGCCCTAGGATGTTGCCTGCGTCGTCGGCGTGACGGGCCGCCGGCGCGATTCCCGGTAGGTGATGTAGACGGTCGAAAGAAAGATCACTGTACCCCCGACCCACGTCCAGATGTCGGGGAACTCGCCGAACATCAGGTAGCCGACACCCGCCGCCCACAAGAGCCGCGTGTAGTCCAGCGGGGCGACGATCGTCGCATCCGTGGTCCTGAGCGCCGTCGCCAGGGCGAGATGGCCGAGCGCCGCCAGAACGCCGATGGCGGTCATCAGGGCGAACTGTTCCCATGTCGGCCAGCTCCAGAAAATGATCGCCGGGATCAACGAGAAAGCGGTGAAATAGACGTTCGCATAGAAAACCATGGTGACGCTGCTGTCGGTCCTGGAAAGCACCTTCACGCACAGCATCGAACACGCCCAGAACACCGTCGACGCCAGGGCGATGAACGCCCCGGGGCCGAACACGTCCGTACCCGGGCGAATGATGATCATGGTTCCGACAAACCCGACGGCAATCGCCGTCCAGCGCCGCACGCCGACTTTCTCGCCCAACAGGAGCGACGCGCCGATGGTGATGAACAATACCGTTACGAAACCGATGGCGGTCACGTCCGCGACCGGCACCATACTGAGGCTAATGAAAAAGGTGGTCAGCGCACACACACCGAACATGGCCCGGATCAGTTGCAGCTTCGGCTGCTTGCTTTTCCAGTGGCTGCGGTCCTGGCGCAGCAGGAAAGGTATCAGAATCATGAACCCGACGACGTTGCGGAAGAACACCACCACGATCGGGTGCACTTCCTGCGACACATCGCGCACCAGCACGTGCATCAGCGAGATCAGCAGGCTGGAAAGCGCCGCCCAGGCGGCCCCCTTGATCACCGACTTGCGGGCGTCGCCCTTGCCCTGGCCGTCACCGATGGCCGTTTCTTCACCCATCTATTTTATCCACGGCGTTGCCGTCCCCGGAAAAGCTGCTACCGTCACGCCGGAATGGCGCGCCGAACGAGATGTTCTTTTTGAGTTGGTAACGGTGCGTCGTCAAACAAGACTCTTAGGGAGAATGAAATAATGATTCGTTGTGGTGTGGCCGGGCTCGGCCGTTGGGGCCGGGTGCTTGTCGATTCGGTCCAGGGGAAGTCGGACAAAGTTACGTTTACCGCCGGTGTCACCGGGCGCAAGGAGCGCGCGGTCGATTATTGTGAAGAGAAAAAGATCGACCTGCTCGACGATTTCACCGCGTTACTGAGCCATGCCGAAGTCGACGCCGTCGTCCTTGCGACGCCGCACACCCAGCACGTGGATCAGATCGTCGCCGCCGCCGAAGCCGGCAAGCCGGTGTTCTGCGATAAACCGCTAACGCTGAACGAAGCCGACGCCCGGCGCGCCGCTGACGCCTGCAATGCGGCTAACCTGCCGCTTTGCGTCGGATTCAACCGGCGCTTCCTGCCGGCCATGATCAAGCTGAAGGAACTGGCGACGTCGGGCGCGCTCGGCACGCTTCTGCACATCGAAGGCAATATTTCCGGCAACGGCGGCCTGCGTTACGGCGCCGATCATTGGCGCGCGTCGGAGACCGAAAGTCCGGCGGGCGGCATGACGGCGATGGGTGTACACATGATGGACGCGATGATGTCGATCGGCGGTCACGTCGATCACCTGCGCGCCGTCAGCGAACGCCGCGCGACGCCGGTGCCGGTCGACGACACCACGTTCGCGACGCTCAAGTTCGAGAGCGGCATCACCGGCGTGCTGACAACCCTTTTCGCGACCCATGCGCTTTGGCGCATCCAGGTGTTCGGCTCCAAAGGCTGGGCCGAGGTCCGCGATCAGGACCGGCTCGAGGTCCGTCTGATCGAGGGTGAAAACACCATCGAGGAATATCCCGGCTTCGACATGGAACGCGCCGAACTGGAAGCGTTCGCCGACACGGTCGCGTCGGGTGCCGAATTCCCGGTGCCTCTGGAAGACGCCATCCACGGGATCGCGATCCTCGAAGCGGTCGTCAAAGCCTCGAAGACCGGCGACGACGTCAAGCTCGCGTGATCACTCCCGGTGCGCGGCGTCGATCTTTTTGTCGGTGTTGTACTGGCTGAGGGCATATACCGACCAGATCGCGGCCGGCACCCACCCGATCAGGGTCAGCTGCAGGATCAGGCAGATCACGCCCTGAATCGGTTTGCCGATGGTGAAGAAATTAAGCCACGGGATCAGAATGGCGAGAATGAGACGTAGCATCGCGGTCCTCGTCTATTGTGGGGCGCCGCCGGTCTCCGGCGGCGTTCGTTCTTTATAGCATTTACGTTCCACGATTGTCCCGGCCGCCGCAAGGCTATAAAAACCACGCTCATGGATGTCTCGTTGTTCGACTTTCACCTGCCGCAGTCGTGTATTGCGCAATGCCCGGCGCGCCCGCGCGATGCCGCACGCATGCTGCATGTCCCGGAACAAGGCGATTTCG
This sequence comes from Rhodospirillales bacterium, assembly GCA_023145215.1. Lineage (GTDB taxonomy): Bacteria > Pseudomonadota > Alphaproteobacteria > Rhodospirillales > Casp-alpha2 > UBA4479. Next base: position 20,511 of record JAGLED010000015.1, read on the forward strand.
CCGATCTCGGCGTCAGGGACCTGCCCGGCCTGCTGAGAAAGGGCGACGTCATGGTGTTCAACGACACCCGCGTTATCCCCGCGCGGCTGACCGGCAAGCGCGGCGACGCCACCAACCGGGGCCGTCCCGACGGCGCCAAGGTCGAGGTCACGCTGCACCAACCGGTCGACGCCTACACCTGGCGGGTGTTCGCCAAACCGGCCCGAAAGCTCAACACGCGCGATTACATCGTTTTCGCCCCCGGCTTCGCCGCCGACTGCATCGAGGAAGGCGACATGGGCGAACGCTGGCTGAGATTCAACGTCGCCGGACGAGACCTGATCGATATGCTGGAAAAGCACGGCATCATGCCGCTGCCGCCCTATATCAAGCGCGCCCAGGAAGGCGATGACGAAGACCGCTCCGACTACCAGACCATGTTCGCCGAAAAGGACGGCGCGGTGGCCGCACCGACCGCCGCGCTGCACTTCACGGACGGTCTTTTGAAATCCGTCCGCGATGCGGGCGTCACGGATATCCGAGTCACGCTTCATGTCGGGGCGGGCACATTTCTGCCGGTTCGGGTCGAAGACACCGACGATCATGTGATGCATACCGAACGCGCGATCATGAGCGAAGACATCGCCCGGCAACTGAACGACGCCCGCAAGGCCGGCGGGCGCATTATCGCCTGCGGCACGACATCGCTGAGGACCCTTGAAAGTGCCTGTGACGAAAACGGCGTGTTTCATGAATATGACGGCAATACCGACCTGTTCATCACGCCCGGCTATAAATTCAACGGCACCGACGCGCTGATGACCAACTTCCACCTGCCGTGTTCGACGCTATTCATGCTGGTTTCGGCATTGGCCGGGCTGGACCGGATGCAGGCCGCCTACAAACACGCCATCGACAACGGGTATCGTTTCTATTCGTATGGGGATGCGTGTTTCATCGAACGGGCGGACATCGCATGACGGGCACCGGCTTCGAACTGATGACGACGGATGGTCTCGCCCGGCGCGGCCGGGTGACGACGGCGCACGGATCGTTCGAAACCCCCGCCTTCATGCCGGTGGGGACCGCGGCGACCGTCAAGGCGATGACGCCGGAATGGGTGGCAGAGACCGGTGCCGAGTGCATTCTGGGCAATACCTATCATCTGATGCTGCGCCCGGGCTCGGAACGGATCGCCAGACTGGGCGGGCTTCATGAATTCATGAAATGGCCAGGGCCGATCCTGACCGATTCGGGCGGCTTCCAGGTCATGTCCCTGGCCGGGCTCAGAAAAATGGGCGAGGACGGGGTCCGGTTCCGATCCCACATCGACGGCAGCTATCACGATCTGACGCCCGAAAGCTCGATGAAGATTCAGGACGACCTGGACGCCGACATCACCATGGCGTTCGACGAATGCACGCCGTTCCCTTGTGACAAGGAAACGGCGGCCAAAAGCATGCGGCTTTCCATGCGCTGGGCCAAACGCTCGAAAGACGCATTTCGCGAACGCGACGGGTATGGCCTGTTCGGGATCGTGCAGGGCAGCGTGCACGAGGACCTGCGCGACGAGAGCATCCGGGCGCTGACCGACATCGGCTTCGACGGTTACGCCATCGGCGGGCTGGCGGTGGGCGAGGGTCAGGAAGAAATGCTCCGCGTGCTCGGCTTCACCGCGCCCAAGCTCCCCGACGACCGGCCGCGTTACCTGATGGGGGTCGGCAAACCCGACGATCTGGTCGCCGCCGTGGCGCTGGGTGTCGACATGTTCGACTGCGTTTTGCCGACGCGGTCCGGACGCACCGATCAGGCCTTCACCCGGCGCGGCACGGTCAATATGCGGAACGCCCGCCACAAAGAAGATACCCGGCCCCTCGATCCGGACTGCTCGTGCTACACCTGCAAAAGCCATTCCCGCGCCTACATCCATCACCTGGTGATGGCCAAGGAAATCCTCGGCATGATCCTGCTGACGCGCCACAACCTGCATTATTATCAGGAACTCATGACCGGCATGCGCGCCGCCATCGAGGCTGGCACCTTCGCCGGTTTCCAGAGCGATTTCACCGCCCGGTACACAGGCGGGGATATCCCCCTCTCGTAACCCCTTACCCGGCGCGCAAGCGCGCCACCCTCTCCCCAGGGAGAGGGATTTAGCGCCGAGAGTTCCTTCTCCCTGGGGGAGAAGGACAGGATGAGGGGCGCCGCAATTGTCATAAATATCGGTTAGGGCGTCGGCGTCTTCTGTGCTAAAATGCGCACATATTGCGACTCTAGTTAGAATACGAACAATAACGAGGAGGCGCCGATGTTACGCATTCTGATGGTTAGCTGCATTCTACTGAGTGCCGGTCACGCCGGAGCGCAGGAACAGGACGTGCTCAAACGGTTGATGAACGAGCCGGTCACGCTGTTCGACTGGGGCATCGCCCAACTGGACAAAGACATCAAGCGCGCCGCCCAGCGCACGATCCCGAAATATGTGGGCGATCCGGTCACGGGGTCATTCTATGACTGGCGCAGCAACCGGGTGACCCTGTTCGTGTCCGTGCCGGTGCCGAAGGAAAGCCGCACGCCCGCCGCCTGCGCGATGACATTTCAGGACGTCGTCGGCGACCTGACCCGCAACACCCCCAAGGGGCCGAGCGCGGCGGGCTGGTATCTCCTGAACGCGTTCAAGCCGAAGGCGCATTTCTGGACCGACCGGTTCGAGGACGTGGGTGCGAAGCTCTTGGATGTGGTGACGCTGGAAATCACCTTTATCCCGGCGACATACGAGGCGTTCGAAGGTAAGCAGCAGCGTGTCCGCTGCATGGGGCGTCTCGATGCGTCTTATGAGGAACTGACGGTCGAGGTGACATCTTAATTCACCCGGCATTCCGGCTTTGCCGGGCCCGGTTCGCTCTAATAAGATAACCGTATGAGCGAGACCACTTATGAAACCCTGAACCAGCTCGGCCAGGCGAGTGAGCTGCCGGAAAGCCCCGACGCGGCGTCGCTTGAGTGCGTCGAAAACCCGCATCCCGGCACGCGCTATCTGATCCGCTTCACCGCGCCCGAGTTCACGTCCATATGCCCGGTCACCGGTCAGCCGGACTTTGCGCATCTGGTGATCGACTACGTGCCCGAGAAGCTGATCGTCGAAAGCAAATCCCTGAAGCTCTATCTGGGCAGCTTCCGCAACCATCCGGGCTTTCACGAGAAATGCACCGTCGACATCGCGCAGAAGATCATCTCGGCGGCGGAACCGCACTGGGTCCGCATCGGGGGCTACTGGTATCCGCGCGGCGGCATCCCCATCGATGTGTTTTATCAGTCGGGCGAGCCGCCCAAGGGCCTGTGGCTGCCGGACCAGGGCGTGCAGCCTTATCGCGGCCGGGGCTGATTTCCGTTCGTCTTTCCGGCGCGGGCCGGACTTCAGCGCGGTCAAATCTATTTTTCTGGAAAAGCTGTTTATCTGGACCCCGGCCTTCGCCGAGGTGACAGGCGTCGTCAGATTGGGTCACCCCAAACTAGATTTGGGGCACACCCTCATGCTGAGGAGGCGGCGCAGCATCCGTCTCGAAGCATGGTCATGGGTCCTGAACCGAGTTCAGGACGACGGGAAGCCGCCGGTTCAATCCCCCCGGTACGTACACCCCGCCGTGCAAGTTTCCCACAACTTCACTTCGGAGAGCGCCGGTAGCGCCGGCTTGAGTTCCGCCCAGATCCATTTGGCGATGACTTCGGAGGTCGGGTTTTCGAGCCCGGGGATGTCGTTCAGATAGTGATGATCCAGGCGTTCCCAGATCGGGTTGAACGCCTTCTTGATGTCGGCGAAGTCCATCACCCAGCCTGTATGTGCGTCGACCGGTCCCTCGACCGCGAGGCGCACACGAAAGCTGTGCCCATGCAGACGCCGGCATTTGTGACCCTCCGGGGTATTCGGCAGATCGTGCGCTGCTTCGAACGTGAATTCCTTGAAAATTTCCATCGTCTTTCCGATCACGGGCCCCTCAGGGGATGCCCAACACCTTATGGGTTTGCAGGCTGAGCCGCCATCGCGGATGCGCCCGGCAGTAGTCGATACAGGCTTCGGTATTCCTGACCGTGTCCGGCCCGTCCATCGGCTGAAGCATGAAATACGCGAAGTCGAGGTTTTCGAAACGCTCCGGCATGGCCTTGGCTTGCGGATAGACCAGTTTCAGTTCGTGGCCGCTCAGCTGTTTCAATTTGGCATCGGCTTTGGGACTGACGCAGATCCAGTCGATCCCGTCCGGCGCCTTGATCGTGCCGTTGGTTTCGACCGCGATTTCGAAATCGCGGGCGTGAAGTGCGTCGATCAACGGATCGTCCACCTGCAACAACGGCTCGCCCCCCGTCATGACGACAAAGCGTTTCCCGGCCCCGTTCCCCGCCCATGTACTCGCGACCGCATCGGCGAGGTCGTCCGCGGTTTTAAATGATCCGCCACCGACGCCGTCCGTGCCGACGAAATCGGTGTCGCAAAACGTGCAGACGGCGGTATCCCGGTCCTGCTCGCGCCCGGTCCAGAGATTGCAGCCTGCAAAGCGCAGAAAGACCGCGGACCGGCCGGTCTGCCGCCCCTCGCCCTGCAAGGTGTAAAAAATCTCTTTGACCTGGTACGTCATGGGAGCGGGTTTTACGCCGATTGCCCGCGCGCATCAATCTTAATGCCGTCAGGTCCAGTCGGGCCGGGGCTCACCCTTCGCCTGCATTTGCTTTTCCGTATAAAACGCGTCGGCGAAGATGTCGTGTTTGGGGACGGATTTCAAAGCCAGCATTTTGACGCTGGCGTCCACCATCACCGGGGGCCCGGCGATATAACACTGAAACCCGTAAAGAAGCTGGAAGTCCGCCGCGACGGCGTCGGATACCAGCCCGCTGCGCCTGCCGGAATTTTCTTTCGGTTCGGAAATCACGGTCACGAACCTGAAGTTCGGGTGATCGTGCATCAGCTTGATGAAATGACGCTCCAGATAAAGCTCGGTTTCGTCCCTGACCCCGAAATAGAGATGCACATCCTGCTTGAGGTCCGATGCAAGGGCCGCTTCGACGATGGCCTTCATCGGCGCCAACCCGGTCCCACCGGCAATCGCCAGAAGCGGACCGTCGTGCCGGGCACGGAAATACGCGCCGCCGAACGCGCCCTGCACATCGACCGGATCGCCGGGCTTGAGGTCGTCGCAGATGAAATCGCTGACGCCGCCCGCGCCCGAACGACGGATATGCAACTCGATTGCGCCCGACCCCGGGGCGTTGGCGATGGAATAGTCGCGCGGTTCCTGATCGCAGATCTTAAAACTGGCGTATTGCCCCGCGCGCCAATCGAACAACTCGCCCGACGCCGGCTCGATTTTTATGATGCGGACTTCGGGGGACGCAGCCTCAACCGCCGCCACCCGGCACGCCACGATATCGCCGGACATCGTCGCGCTCACGACGGGTCGTCCGCAGCCCCGCGTGCCGCATGGCGGCCGTCATCGCGCGGGTACCTGTTGAGCCCCCTGGGCCGTTCGTGGATCGCATCCAGCGCGCGCTTGCGCTTGGGCTCGACCGCGACGGGCTGGGCGTACATCTGTTTGGCCGCCTCGATCATCACCACACCGGCGGCGGCCGGAAAGAGCTTCATGCCAATTTTCTCCCACGCGGCGGCGGCGCCCTGCAAAAGGCCGATGTCGACCGGCGGCACGAACAACGCGCGCGTGCTCTCGACCGGCATGAACATGTTGTCCCTGAGAAGTCGCGAGAGCTGGCTCCGCGAATACGGCCGGCCGTTGCCGAGCGGCGTCGATTCGAACCTGGCCCACAAGCCCCGCCGGTTCGGCACGACGATGACAAGCCGCCCGGAATCCGCCAGCACCCGCCAGGCTTCGCGCAAAAGCGGACGCACCTGTTCGGTGCATTCCAGCGCATGCACGATCAGAATACGGTCCATGCTGAGATCGGGGAGCGGCAGGTCTATCTCGTCGGCCAGCATCGTGAGACCCTTCTCGCGCACCGGCCAGTGCATCACCCCCTGCCCGGCCGGCATGGCGGCGATGACGCGCGCCGCCTCGCCCCGGAACATATTCAGATAAGGCGTCGCGAATCCGAGCCCGAGCACGCCCAGGCCCGTCACGTCCGGCCATAGCTGGCGCAGGCGGCGGCGCACCATGCGCTGCGCCGTCCGTCCGAGGCGGCGTGCATAGAATTCACGAAGGTCGATTACGTCGCACCACATGCGCGAGAGATTAGAACCTTTCCAGCGCCGGGTCATCCCCGCCGAAAGCAGGAGGTGACATCCCGGTGCAAATTCACCATATAGCTGGGAGAGATGATCATAACGCCTGGGGAGGGCTACCATGAAACTTCGCTATTCGCCGACGTCGCCATACGTGCGCAAGGTTTCCATCACCGCCATCGAGACCGGTCTGTCCGACAAGATCGAGCGCGTCACCACCGATCCGTGGTCGGCGGAAACCGACCTCGGCAACTCCAACCCGATCGGCAAGGTGCCGTGCCTGATCACCGACGGCGGCATGGCGATCTATGACAGCCCGGTGATCTGCGAGTATCTCGACAGTTTGAATACCGGCGAAAAGCTGATCCCGGCCTCGGGCGAAGCCCGTTTCAAGGCGCTGACGCTGGCCGCCGCTGCTGACGGCATGCTGGACGCGGGCGTTTTGCTGCTGATCGAAACCAAACGCCGTCCAGGCGAATTGAAATGGGACTGGTGGGCGGAACGCCAGACCAGTGTCATCAACCGCTGTATGGATGTCTGCGACGCCGCCGCCGACAATCTGGCCACCACCGACGGGCCGATCACCATCGCCGAAGCCGCCATCGGCGCCGGGCTCGGCTGGATCGACCTGCGGTTCCCCGATTTCGGCTGGCGCAAAGAGCGTCCGGCACTGGCGGATTGGTTCGACAAGATTTCCGACCGTCCGTCCTTCGAACAGACGGTGCCGAAAGCCGCCTAATCCAGGTCCGGGAAATATTCTTCGGTGATGCGCCGGGCGTACGTGACGAGGTTCGCGTGCGCCCGCGCCGCTTCGGTGATGGGCGTGTCCAACTCGACCTCGGTCATATTGACGACGAAGGCATAGACCACCGCGTCGATACTACGGATCCGGTCGCCGTGCACATACGGCCCGTCGCCGACGATGGCGGCAAGCGCGTCGATATCCCGCCGCGCCATATCCAGGATTTCATCGGGCTTATGACGTCCCGTCCCCTGCGCCCAGAGCTGTTTTCCAACCGCACGCTGGGCGAAGAATTTGACGATCGGACGGAGCGGCGCCGGAATGCCCCCGAAAAACGTTTCGGCCACCACCGGCCATCCCGCCCCGATCCAGCGATCCCAGACCGCATACCAGTAGAGCCGCTCGTCACACATCGCCCAGACCGCCTGATCGAGCGCGCGTTCGCGGTCCGACAATCCGTCATCCAGATCGACGCCCCGCGCCTTCGTCAGATGCTCGATAATCAGCGTGCTGTCGCCCATCTCCTTGCCGTCCATTACGACGTAGGGGATCTTCTTCTTGGGCGACGACCCCGGCATTACCTGATCGCGGACAACGTAATCGATACCCGCGAGCTTCAGCCACAATTCGAGCTTCACACAGAACGGCGACGGATTGGCGACGCCAAGCCGGCGCGGAAACTGAACCAAGGTGATCGGATCGCTCATGCCCGCTTCCTTCGCTTCAAGAGTTCCTTCGAGGCGAGGACCGCGCCCCCGACGATCAGAACACACCCGACGGCGACGAACCAGGTCGCTTCGCCCTTGCCGAAAGCGATCAGCACGATCGTCGAGATCAGCGGCGCGGCATAGGCCATCGCCCCCAACACCTGAATGTCGCCGTGCTTGGTGCCGTAGTCCCAGGTGAAAAACGCCGCGCCGACCGGGCCGAGGCCGAGGCCGATCACGCCCAGCCACTCCAGCCCATCCGCCGGCCAGACGGTCTGTTCGAACATCATGTGGCAGATCGTGGCAAGGATCGCCGTCGCCGCGCAGAAGCCGCCGACCGTATCCGTCGGCACGTGACCGAAGCGGCGATTGGTGATGGAATAACTCGACCACGTCAGCGAACACAGCACCGCGAACGCATAGCCGACCGCGAATTCCGATTTAAAGCCGGAAAGGCCGCGTCCGCCCGTGATCAAAAGCGCCGCCCCGATTAGGCCGGCGACGGCGCCCGCGACGTGCCACCACCTGAGCCTTTCCCCCGGCAACAACGCCGAACCGACGACGATAAGCAGCGGCCACATGTAGGCGATCAGCCCTGCCTCGACCGGCGGCGCGTTCTTCAAGGCCATGAAATAAAAGAAGTGATAGCCGAACAACCCACAGGTGCCGAGCGCCCAGGCGCCGAGGGGCTGGCGCATATAAACAGCGACGTTCTCGCGCCGGACGATCCACTTCAAAACCACGAACGCGGTCGCGATGCCGAACGACATGGCGGCGAGCTGAAACGCCGGGATCTCGCCGGTCAGCGTCGTGAACAGCGCCAGCAGTCCCCACATCAGGACCGCCGTCGCCCCGATAAACGTCGCTTTGACTGTATATGCGTCCTTGGCCGCCATGGTCCCCCGATCCTTCGAGACGCGCTTCGCGCTCCTCAGGATGAGGCAGAAAGAACATCCTCATGCTGAGGAGGATGCACAGCATCCGTCCCGAAGCATGAGGGAATTACCCGTTCAGCCCCGATTGATCAACGAACATCACCGGGCAAATAAAAAGGGCGGCGCAAACGGCACCGCCCGGAGGTCTTTGTTTTTTGGATGTTTCGAACTCAGTCCATGTACAGGCCGCCGTTGGCGGTCAGCGTCGAGCCGGTGATGAACCCGGCATCGTCGGCGGCCAGGAAGACGACGCAACGCGCGATCTCTTCCGGTTCGCCCAGGCGCCCAAGCGGCACTTGCGGCAGGATGTTGTTCTTGAGGACGTCCTCGGGCACGGCCAGCACCATCTCGGTGGCGATGTAACCGGGCGCGATGGCGTTGACGGTGATGCCCTTGGATGCGGTTTCGAGCGCCAGCGCCTTGGTGAAGCCGAGTTCGCCGGCCTTGGCGGCGGCGTAGTTGGTCTGACCGAACTGCCCCTTCTGACCGTTCACCGACGAGATGTTGACGATGCGGCCGAAGCCCCGCTCGCGCATGCCGTCGATGACGCCCCGGCACATGTTGAACAGACCGTTGAGGTTGGTGCCGATGACCGCGCCCCACTGATCCTTGTCCATCTTGTGCAGCGGACGGTCGCGGGTGATGCCCGCGTTGTTGACGAGAACCTCGATCGGGCCGATGTCGCTTTCGATGTTTTTGATCGCGGCCTGGCAGGCGTCGAAATCGCCGACGTCGAATTTATAAACGGCAACGCCGGTTTCTTCCTTAAAGGCATTCGCCGCCTCGTCGTTGCCGGCATAGCTTGCGACGACATTGTAACCGGCGTCTTTCATGGCGAGCGAGATGGCCTTGCCGATACCGCGCGTGCCACCCGTAACCAGTGCTACTCTGGACATGATGCTTCCTCCGTTGACTGCCGCTTATGTTGCGGCGTTCTACCCCCCGAGAGGGCGGCGCTCGTGACGCCGCCCGTCCCAGTCGTTCAGCTTAGTCGCGTTCGACGCACATGGCGATTCCCATACCGCCGCCGATGCAGAGTGTCGCCAGACCCTTTTTCGAGTCCCGCTTCTGCATTTCGTGCAGCAGGGTCACCAGCACCCGCGCGCCCGATGCGCCGATCGGGTGGCCGAGCGCGATGGCGCCGCCGTTGACGTTCACTTTCTCGATATCCCAGCCCATGTCCTTGTTGACGGCGCAGGCCTGGGCGGCAAAGGCTTCGTTGGCTTCGATGAGATCCAGGTCGTCGACGGTCCAACCGGCTTTTTCGAGGGCCATGCGGCTGGCCGGGATCGGACCCGTACCCATGATCGCCGGATCGACACCCGCGGTCGCCCACGATTTGATGCGGGCCAGCACCGGCGCGCCACGCTTTTCGGCGTTGTCCGCGCTCATCAGCACCACCGCGGCGGCGCCGTCGTTTATGCCCGACGCGTTACCGGCGGTCACGGTGCCTTCCTTGTCGAAGGCCGGACGCAGCTTGCCGAGGCTTTCCATCGTCGTGCCGTGCTTCGGGTGCTCGTCGGTGTCGACGACGGTTTCACCTTTGCGGGACGTGATGGTGACGGGGACGATCTCGTCCTTGAACTTGCCGTCCTTCTGCGCCTTTTCGGCTTTTTCCTGCGACGCGACGGCGAAGGCGTCCTGTTCGTCGCGGGTCAGCTGCCATTTCTGCGCCACGTTCTCTGCGGTGTTGCCCATGTGATAGCCGGCGAACGCGTCCATCAGGCCGTCACGCAGCATGGTGTCGAGCAGTTCGCCCGAGCCCATCTTCACACCGTTGCGAAGGTGCATGACGTGCGGCGCCTGGCTCATGCTTTCATGGCCACCGGCGACGACGATGTCGCTGTCACCGAGCTTGATCGACTGGTAGCCGAGCGCGACGGTGCGCAGACCGGAGCCGCAAAGCTGGTTGATACCGTAAGCCGTCTTTTCCTGCGGGATGCCGGCGCCCATGGCTGCCTGGCGGGCCGGGTTCTGTCCGCCACCGGCGGCCAGGATCTGCCCCATGATCACTTCGGAAACGTCGTCCGGGCTGACGCCGGCGCGGCTCAGCGCTTCCTTGATGGCGATTTCGCCGAGCGCAGAGGCGGCGAGCGAGCTGAGCCCGCCCAAGAATGCGCCAACCGGTGTGCGGGCGGCGCCAGTAATTACAACTTCAGTCATGGGTCTCTCCCTTTGTCATGCTTCCAGAACAGCCGGTCTTAGGGACCGGGTAACCTTGCGGCCGTTCGGGCCGCTTAACCGTAATTTTGGTAGGGTCATACGCGAATTCAGCGTCGCCCGCAATAATTTTTTTGCACTGCAACATAATTATTGCAATGCAGCAATCCACTCACGCAACGGCGCGTACAGCGTCGTTCGGGCCCTGGACCCGGCGACCATGCCGATATGCCCCACAGCCGCTTTGATGAGCGTGACATCTGGCAGCAGTTCTGCCAAGGGGGCAGCCGACGCCGGTGGAACGATCGTATCATGATCGGGGATCACGACTAAAGCCGGGACCGTCAATTCGCCGGGATCAAGGGGGGTCCCCCCGCTCGTCCACGTCCCTTTCATCGGCGTGTTTTTCACGTACCAGTCCTCGAGACATTCTATCGCGACGGCTGCCGCAAGCGGCACCCCGTCGTTCAGCCAGTCTTCAAGAAGAACGAAGGATCGCGCTTCCTTTCCTTCCGGTTTCATCGCCGCAAAGCGGCGGAACTTTCGAATGACATTGCCCGGATCGCGGCTCGAGAACATCGCCTGGATCACATCGACCGGCAGATTGCCGACGGTCGCGATCAACTGTTTCATCCCGGGTAACATCGCCGTCAGCATCGCCGTCGCCGACGACGGCATGGCATGGAAATCCCAAGGCGTCGCCAGCAATGCCATCGCCTTTATTTTTTCAGGCGCCCGGTGCGCCAGCGCCAACGCCAAGTTACCGCCCATGCAGTACCCCGCGATCACCGGCGTCTCGCCCGACGTGCCGATCACATGATCCCGAATGCGTTCCAGCCGGTCGACGTAGTGATCGATGGTGAAGCGCATTTCCGCCGGGCCGGGGGCGTCCCAATCGACCAGATATGTGTCGTGGCCCGCGTCTGCAAGATACCGCACAAGACTGTGATCCGGGTCGAGGTCGAGGATATGCGCCCGGTTGACCAGCGACGGAATCAGGATCACCGGCCGGCCTCTCGCCTCGGCATGCAAAAGCCGGGTCGTGCCCTCGGACCAGATTTCGGGAAGTGCCGGCATCGGGGCCGGCCTGGCAGCGGCGGCGAAGCGGTTGACCCCTTCCGCGAACGCGCTGACGCGTTCGCCAATTTCGTGGTTCAGCGCTTCGGCGAACGCGTCCGCATCAACCTTTTTTAGTTTTTCCCGGAGCGACCTTGCCCGCGGGTCCAGAGAGTCCTTCCAGACGAGCGAGCCGTCTTTCAAGCTCGGCAATGCGGTTAGCGAGCTCGTGAACATCAGGTTCTGGATCGCCAGGTGCAGCGCCAGCGGCCGGGGCGCCGTCGGGGTCTCCGCCATCGCTTCGATCATTTTCGCCATGGTCTGCATCGGCGCCGTCTCGTTCGCTGCCATCCCCCGCCCCCGTCTTTGCGCCCGCAGCATCCGCTGCCGCATGCTGCATCATCGCCGCCACGTTGGCCGCGCCCGCATTCATCAATTCCATCGTCTGCGCCATGGTGCGGGCAAGGTTTTCGTCGCTGGTAAATGCCTTGATCTGGCTTTCCCACAGGTCGACGTATTCCTTCGCCAGCCGTTCAAGGTCGGCCCCGCCGTCTCGCGGATTTTTCTCGTCGCTCATGGCCCGGACGTTCCGATCCTCAATGCAGGGTTTCAGTATATCGTGCCCCTGTCGGCGGGCAAACAGCCCGCACCGGAAACGATTATTATGCACCCCAAAAAATCTTATGCTGCACCCGCCGAATTCGTGGCGGATTTTTCGTTGCAGTGCAACAGGTTCGGCGTTACGGTCTGCTCGTACGGGAAGGGAGCTGATCATGGCGAAAAAGCCGCAAGATACCGATACTTCCGCCGGCGATAAGAAACCGATCACGATCAAAAAATACGCAAACCGGCGCCTCTATAATACCGAGACATCGAGCTACGTGACGCTCGACACCCTCGCGCAGATGGTGAAGGACGACAAAGAGTTCTCCGTCTTCGACGCCAAGACCGGCGAGGACATCACCCGTCAAGTGCTGACGCACATTATCGTCGAAGAGGAATCGAAGGGCACCAACCTGCTGCCGATCAGTTTCCTGCGGCATCTCATCAGCTTCTACGGCGACAGCCTTCAAGCGGTCGTGCCGAATTACCTCGAACACTCGATGAGTTCCTTCGCGCGCAATCAGGAACAGATGCGCACTTATCTTGAAGACGCGTTCGGGGGCTTAAGCCCGTTCGGTCCGATGGAAGAAATCTCCAAAAAGAACATGGCGATGTTCGAAAACGCCATGAAGATGTTTACGCCCTTCTACGGCCAGGACGGCATGGGCACCGGCAACCCGGCCCCCGAAGCGAAGACCGAAGACGGCGGCGATATCGACGACCTGCGTCAGCAGATGCTGGATATGCAGCGGAAGCTCGATAAGCTGTCCGGTAAGTAATCGCGAATTTAGTCAAAGTCATCATCCTTCGAGACGGCCTGACGGCCTCCTCAGGATGAGGGTTTCCGGTGACCTCCCCCTGAGGAACGGGCGCTAGCGAGTGTCTCGTGCGCGCAGCGGGCGGCACGCCAAGGGTGATGTCGGCCCTACGGCAGTTCTCTGACAAGCCGAAAACTCAGCCAGTAGCTTTTGACCGCGCCCGGGTTTTTCTGGCGGTTGGCGGAGCGCGCCATGCGGGAATAGTAGTACCACGAGCCGCCGCGAATGACGCGGAACTGGCAACCGGGTTCGACCCAAGCCTCCAACCCCTTGGGCGCGCCCTCGTAGTTTTCGTGCCAGCAATCCTCGACCCATTCGAAGGCATTGCCGTGCATGTCGTAAAGCCCCCACGGGTTCGGCTTGAAGCTGCCGACGGGCGCGTTGCCGATGCCCGACCAGGGCGAGCCGCATTTACGGCAGTTGACCTCGTTCTCGCCGACCAGATCGCCGAACCAGTAGTTCGATTTCGAACCGGCGCGTGCCGCGTACTCCCACTCGGCTTCGCTCGGCAAGCGGTAGGTGTGGCCCGTTATCTTGCTGAGCCACTGGGCGTATCCGTGCACCATGTCGTGGCTGACGTTGATGACGGGTTTCCGGACCGTTCCCCAATTGTGGTCGTCGGGCTTGTGGGTGCAGCCCCCGGCGTCGAGACACGCCTGCCATTCGGCATGCATGGTTTCGAAGCGGCCGATGGCGAACGGCTTCCTGACGCGCATGACGCGGACCGGCTGCTCGCTTTTGTGCTGTTTCGACCCCATCACGAAGATCCCCGCCGGCACTACCACCATCTCAGGACACTGTTCGCAGTCGCGGAACATGTCGCCGGGCTTGAGCTTGGCACCGGGCCCGATGACCGGCGCTTTCGGGATATCGACGGGTTTGATCTCTTCCGGATAGACGCCCTGCGCCGCCGAAGGATACGGCAGCATGACAAGGGCGGCGACGGCGGCCAGAAGAAACGAACGGATCATGAATTAAAGGTGTCCCGCGGCGTGAGCGCGGTCAAGTCCCGCCCAACTTCCTGACCGCGCGCCGGGCGGCGTTGGCGACCAGCGGGGACGTGTCGCGGGCGAGGTCTTCGGCGATGGGCTTCAACGATTTGTCGTCGGAATTCCCAACGGCGATCATCACGTTGCGCAAGAAACGGTCGCGCCCGGTGCGCTTGATCGGCGAGCCCGCGAACACCTCTCTGAAAGACGGATCGTCGAGACGCGCCAGATCGCGCAATTTGGGCTGGGTCAGTTCGACCCGGGCCTCCAGCCCCGGTTCCGACGTCGGTGCTGAGAACTTGGTCCACGGGCAGACCGCCAGACAGTCGTCGCAGCCGTAAACGTGGTTGCCCATTTTATCCATCAACTCGTCGGCGATGTCGCCCTTGTGTTCGATGGTCAGGTAGGAAATGCAGCGCGTCGCATCCAATTGATAGGGTTCCGGAAACGCGTCGGTCGGACACGCCCGCAGGCATTTGTCGCAGGACCCGCAATGATCGGGTTCGGGCGCATCGGGGGGAAGTTCGATGCTCAGGAACACCTCGCCCAGGAACAGCCACGAGCCCTTTTGCCGACTCACCAGATTGGTGTGCTTGCCCTGCCAGCCGATCCCGGCGCGTTCGGCAAGCGGCTTTTCCATCACCGGGGCGGTATCGACGAACACCTTGATATCCGATCCATAGGTTTCGGCGATCCAGCGGCCGAGCTTCTTGAGCCGCTTCTTGACGATGTCGTGATAGTCCTTGCCGCGCGCATAGACGCTAACCGCGCCGCGGTCCGGCATGTTCACGACCGTCATCGGATCCTGGCCCGGCCCGTAATTGACGCCAAGCACGATGATCGTCCGGACGCTATCCATCAGCTGTCTCGGATGGCCGCGCCGGCCGTCGTCCCGGGCCATCCAGTCCATGTCGCCGTGATAGCCTTTATCGACGAAATGTTTCAGCGCCTCGATATCCTGAGGCTTCGTTTCCGCATCCGTGAAACCGACCGCGTCGAAGCCGAGCGTCAGGGCCTCGTCACGGATTTCCGCCTTGATCACGCGCGGATCGGTCTCAGGGGTCGTGGCAATGGTCATCCGCTCAGCATTATGCTAATGAGCCGCGCAATCAACAGGCCGAGTTGTTCGGCGTCGCGCCTCGTGCTTCGAGACGGTGCGTTCCGCACCTCCTCAGCATGAGGCTTTTGGGTACATCCTCACCCTGAGGCATCCCGTCAGGGGCCTCGAAGGGTGAGGGAAAGAGGAAGAAACATGAGTACAGCCAAACCGGCGGTGGTGCTGCTGAGCGGCGGGCTGGATTCCGCGACCGTTCTGGCGATCGCCAAGGATCAGGGCTTCGAGCCGGTGACCCTCACCTTCCGCTACGGCCAGCGCCACGCCGCCGAAATCGACGTCGCCGCCCGGCTCGCGAAAAGGAACGGCATCCAACGCCATGTCGTCGCCGATATCGATCTGCGTGCCTTCGGCGGCTCGGCGCTGACCGCCGATATCGATGTGCCGAAACACCGCTCGGACGCGGAGATCGGCGACGGCATCCCGATCACGTATGTGCCTGCCCGGAACACCGTCTTTTTGTCCTACGCGCTGGCGCTCGCCGAAACGACGCAGGCGTTCGACGTGTTCATCGGCGTCAACGCGTTGGATTATTCCGGCTATCCCGATTGCCGCCCCGAATTCGTCAAGGCGTTCGAGGACGTGATGAACCTCGCCACCAAGGCCGGCGTCGAGGGCGCGCGTCCGTTCACCCTGCATACGCCGCTGATCGACATGACCAAGGCCGACATCGTCACGCGCGGCACCGAACTTGGCGTCGATTACGCAGAGACATTAAGCTGCTATGATCCGACAGCGGATGGGAAGCACTGCGGCGAATGCGACGCGTGCCATCTTCGCAAGAAAGGGTTCCGCGAGGCCGGTCTCGACGACCCGACGCCCTACGCCGCCTGAGAAGGACTTATATTATGAGAACGCTTCTGATTCTGACCGTGCTTCTTTTCGCGGCCCCCGTGGCCCACGCCCAGTCCGCCGAAGGCACGCGAGACGGCATCTACCAGATCGTCAAGGCGACCGACAGCCGGGTCTGGCGGTTGAATACCCAGACCGGCGAAATCGCGGTATGCACGCTGGACGGCGAGAACCTGGTCTGCACCACCACGTCGGACGCCGCCGACGTGCCGAAAAAGTCCTATGAGCAGATCGCCGCCGAGCGCAAAGCCGAGGAACAGAAGCGTCAAGCCGAATACCAGGCGCAGCAGGAACGCGAGCTCAAGATCATCGACAAGATTCTGGCGCTTTTCCGGGAATTGCTGGCCACCGCCATGGGCAAGTCGGACGGCGGTTGAACCTCATATCACCTTTGCTTTGATTTCCAGAGCCTTAGACATTATCACTACCCGGCCTTTATTTTCGTGTGTCTGGCGGGCATTGGGGTCATGACCGATAAAAAGAAAGCGTTGGCGGCGGTCCGCGAGGAAATCGACGCCATCGACCAACAAATTCAGGATTTGCTGATCCGGCGTACCGAGGTCGTCGAGAAAGTGCGCGCGATCAAGGAAGGCGAAACCGTCAAGATCCGCCCGTCGCGCGAAGCCGAGATGATGTACCACATCACGGCGCGCCACCGCGGCAACTTCCCGAAACGTGAACTGTGCCGCATCTGGCGCGAGATCATCGTCGCGACGCTCAGCTTCGAAGGGCCGTTCTCGGTCGCCGTGGTCGACGTCGACGGCGAGCCCGGCTACTGGGACATGGCGCGCGATCAGTACGGCTCGTTCACCAAGATGACGCGCTTCAGCTCGGGCCGCGCCGTGGTCGAGGCCGTGCGCAGCCAGGAAGCATCCGTCGGCATCGTGCCGTGGCCGAGCCGCGACGATCCGGACCCGTGGTGGCGATACATGGTCTCGCAATCCCCCGACACCCCGAAAGTGATCGCCCGCCTGCCGTTCATCCCCGGCTCCAATATGCGGGGATCCGGCATCGAAGCCGCCGTTATCTGCCCCATCGAACAGGAAAAAACCGGCCGCGACCGCTCCATGCTGGCGGTCGAAACGGACACCGAAATCGGCGCCCGCAAGATCGAGGACGCGCTCAATTCCGCCGGCGTCAGCTCGGCGTTCATTCAGAACTGGCATGACCCGAACCGTCCGCCCGGCTGGATGTACCTGGTCGAAGCGTTCGGCTTCGTCGACCCGGCCGGCAAGCAATTCCCGCGTTTCATCGACGCCATCGGCAAATCGGCGCAACGGATCATTCATCTGGGTGGCTACGGCACGCCCTTGGGCGAGCGTGACGTCGCCCCGCCGGAGGGAGACGACTGATGACCGAGCGTCCCGAACCGCGCCCGGGCATCATGGATATCGCCGCCTATGTCGGCGGTGAATCGTCCATCCCCGGGGTCGACCGCATCATCAAACTGTCGTCGAACGAAGGCCCGTTCGGGCCGAGCCCGCTGGCGTCCAAAGCGCACGAGACCGAGGCCCAGAACCTGCACCGCTACCCGGACGGCGGCGCGGTCAAGCTGAGGGCCGCCATTGGCGAACGCTACGGCCTCGATCCCGAGAAAATCGTCTGCGGCGCCGGATCGGACGAACTGATCTCGCTGTTGTGCAAGGCCTACGCCGGGCCGGGCGACGAAGTGCTTTATTCCGAGCACGGGTTTTTGATGTACCCGATTTCCGCCAAGACCGTCGGCGCGACACCGGTGACCGCACCTGAAGTCGACAAGACCGCCAACGTCGACAATCTTTTGGCTGCCGTCACGGACAAGACCCGCATCCTGTTCCTCGCCAACCCGAACAACCCGACGGGCACGTACCTG
This sequence comes from Rhodospirillales bacterium, assembly GCA_023145215.1. GTDB lineage: Bacteria > Pseudomonadota > Alphaproteobacteria > Rhodospirillales > Casp-alpha2 > UBA4479. The sequence continues at coordinate 38,541 of JAGLED010000015.1, forward strand.
CCGGCCACCGAAGTGAAGCGGCTGCGCGACAACCTGCGTGACGACGTTCTTTTGGTCATCGACGCGGCGTACGCGGAATACGTCACCGTCGACGATTATTCGGCCGGGATCGAACTGGTGGACGCCGGCGAGAACACCGTCATGACGCGAACGTTTTCGAAAATCTACGCGCTCGGCGGCGTGCGCCTCGGCTGGTGCTACGCGCCCGCCAACGTGATCGACGTGCTGAACCGCATTCGCGGACCGTTCAACGTCGGTGCAGCGGCGATGGCCGCCGGGATCGCGGCGATCCAGGATAAAGACTTCGAGGACATGAGCCGCGCGCACAACACCAAGTGGCGCGAATGGACGGCGATTGAGCTCGGCAAACTCGGCCTGGACGTGACGCCCAGCATCGGCAACTTCCTGCTGGTTTGCTTCAATGCAGACCCGGACCGGGACGCCGCTGCGGCGGACGCGTTCCTGAAGACCAAGGGGATCGTGGTCAGGCGCATGGGCGGCTACGGCTTCCCGAACTGCCTTCGCATCACCATCGGCCTCGAAGAAGAGATGCGCTCCGTCGTCGACGCGTTGGCGCAATTCATGGGTAAGAACGCAAGCGGAGCGGCGTGATGGCCGAAGCCCCCCTCTTCAAGCGCGTGACACTCATCGGGATCGGGCTGATCGGCTCGTCGCTCGCGCGCGTCATGCAGCGCGAGAACCTTGCCGGTGAGATCGTGGTTTCGACCCGCAGCGAGCAAACCCTCAAACGCGCCATCGAACTGGGCCTTTGCAACCGGGGTACCATGGATGCAGGTGAGGCGGCGAGGGATGCCGACCTCGTCATTATCTGCACCCCCATGGGGGCCTATGAGGCCATCGGCAAACACATCGCGCCTTTTCTGAAAGAAGGCGCCATCGTTTCCGACGTCGGCTCGGTCAAGATGCCGGTGTTCGAGACCCTGGCCCCGCAACTGCCCGATCACGTTCATCTGGTGCCGGGTCATCCGGTCGCGGGCACGGAGCATTCCGGCCCCGACGCCGGGTTCCCGGAACTGTTCAAGGGCCGCTGGACGATCCTGACGCCGGCTGAAGGCGCCGATGACTCCGCCGTCGAGAAGGTGAAGGAACTCTGGCTCCGCGCCGAAGCAAAGGTCGAAGTGATGGACGCCGGGCACCACGACCAGGTGCTGGCGATCACGTCGCATCTGCCACACCTGATTGCCTACACCATCGTCGGCACGGCGACCGATCTGGGCGACGACCTGCAAAAGGAAGTCATTCAGTTTTCCGCGTCCGGCTTTCGGGACTTCACGCGCATCGCGGCGTCCGACCCGACCATGTGGCGGGATATCTTTCTGACCAACAAGGAGGCGGTGCTCGAAGTGCTGGGCCGCTTCGACGAGGACCTGACAGAGCTCAAGCGCGCCATCCGGAAAGGCGACGGGAACACCCTTTTCGAACATTTCACCCGCACCCGCGCGATCCGCAGGGGCGTCGTCGACGCCCAGCAGGATGACGTGCCGGCGCCGCTTGGCGCGATCCCCGGCCCCTACAGCAACGACGACTGAGGTCGATCATGCAGCCCGTTATCGACAGCTTTCTCGCCGGTTTTCCCGTCCTGATGCTGCACTCGTCCGTGACCATCGCCATGCTGGTCGTGGGCATCCTGATTTATATGTGGATCACGCCCTGGGACGAAGTAAAACTGATCCGAAGCGGCAACACCGCCGCCGCGGTGTCGATGGGGGGCGCAATCATTGGCTTGGCGCTGCCCCTCGCCTTCGCCATGTCGGCAAGCGTCAGCGTTTATGAGATCCTGGTTTGGGGGCCGGTCACGCTGGCTTTACAGATCGTCGCCTACCGCATCGCCGACGTGGTCTTGAAGGATGTGCCGAAACGGATCGAACAGGGTGAGATGGGTGCGGCCGTATTGCTCGTCTCCATCAAGCTCGCCGCCGCCGCCATCAACGCCGCCGCCGTCGCAGGCTAAACGATGCGCCTTCGCGATATCATCGCGTTGATCGTGATGGGCGTGGTCTTCGCCTTCGGCCAGTTCATGCGCTCGGAACCGGACGCGCCTGAATCCACCCCGCCTCCATCGGTGGAAAATCCGCGCCGCCCTGCACCCGATATCGACGGCGGGAAACTTTGGGCCGGCGAAACCGAAGACTGGATGAACGAAGGGCCGAGCGAACGTTTTCGCCTGACCCCCGACTGGACGGCACCGGAGCGGCGCTCCTTCGTCGACCTGGAGCCCCGCAAGACGAACGGGTCGGGCACCGCGTTTTCCGTCGGCGACGGGAAGTGGCTGACGGCGCGCCACGTCACCGACGGCTGTGACGACATCGGCCTTCAGATCGCGTCCCGCAAGGGCATCCGCGTGACGAACCTGGAAAACCACCCGAACGCCGACGTCACCCTTTTGACGACCAAGACCGGACCACGCCCCTTCCCGCTTGGCGATCAGGTGACCAGGGGCGACGACGGCTATCTGGTCGGCTTCCCCAAGGGTCGCCCCGGCGCGGTTCACGCCACCAAGATCGGCACCACGGTCCTGCAAGAGCGCGGCAGATATAAGACCCGCGAGAGCGCCGACGTGTGGTCGGAGCGGAGCCGCATTCCCGACCGCTTCGACAGCCTGGGCGGGCTATCCGGCGGCCCGGCGTTTTCGGCCGACGGGCGTCTGGTCGGGGTCGTGCTGGCGGAAGAGCCCCGGCGCGGGCGCGTGATCTCAGCCGAACCGGCGACATTGAGCCACATGATCCAGCGCGCGGGGCATATCGGCCAGACAACTGCGGCGGGACCGTTCGACCCGAATGCATATCCCAAGGCCGCGCGCGTCTTGCTCACCTCGCTCCGCGTTGCCAAAGTGCTGTGCCGGGTGCGTTAGAGAGGGGACTGCATGACCGTCGATGAATTGAAGGAACGGCTGAGCCTGCCCGTGATCGGCGCGCCGATGTTTCTGGCGTCCGGCGTCGATCTGGTGGTCGCGCAATGCTGCGCCGGTATCGTCGGCGCGTTCCCGGCGCTGAACGCGCGCCCGGCGGAAGAGCTTGAGAACTGGCTGAACGAAATCGAAGCGCGCCTCGGCGCGTTCGAGCAAGAAACCGGCAACAAGCCTGCGCCCTACGCCGTCAATCTGATCGTCCATAAAACCAACCCGCGTCTGGAAGAAGATTTGGCCGTACTGGTGCGCCACAAGGTGCCGTTGGTGATCACCTCGTTGTCCGCGCCCGATCAGGTCGTCGAAGCGGTGCATGGATACGGCGGACTGGTGTTCCACGACATCACCACGCGGCGTCACGCGGAAAAAGCGGCTGGCGTCGGCGTCGACGGGTTGATCCTGGTCTGCGCCGGGGCGGGCGGACACGCCGGAAGATTGAGCCCCTTCGCACTGGTCCCCGAAGTCAAAAGCTTCTACACGGGCGCCGTCGTTCTCGCGGGGGCGATCACGAACGGCGAAGCGGTCCTCGCCGCAGAAGTCATGGGGGCGGATTTCGCTTATATCGGCTCTGCCTTCATCGCCACCGACGAGAGCATCGCGCCCGAAGATCACAAACGGATGGTCGCCGATCATCGCGCCGCCGACGTGCTCTATACGCCCTATTTTTCCGGCACGCCCGCGAACTATCTCATCCCCTCGATCGTGGCGTCGGGGGCCGACCTGGAAGAGGCCGAGGCAGCGCAATCGCGCAAGATGGAGTTCGGTTCGGGATCGTCCAAGGCCAAGGCGTGGAGCGACGTCTGGAGCGCCGGCCAGGGCATCGGCCAGGTCGAGAGCGTGCAGCCCGCCGCGACGTATATCGAAAAGCTGAAAACCGAGTACGCCGCCGCAAAGGCCAGGATCAGCGGCTAAAATCGGGTGTGCTTCGAGAGGCGGCGGGGACAACCCGGCGCGCCTCAGCATGAGGCTAAAGTTTTTCCTTATCCTGAGGAGACACGAAGCGTCGTCTCAAAGGATGAGTTAGTTCTGGTCCCATTCGATCGGCCTTAGGCGCACCAACGGAACGGGCCCGACGGAAAGCGTGCGGTCCTGCAGCGATAACGGCAGCGAGACGATCTTGGGGCCGCCACCCGGCGGCGATTTCGCGAGCACGCCCAGCACCACCTTGGCCAGCGCACCGTCCTGTTCGCGCGCCGCGCCCGCGGCGACCAAAGCATCGATGGCCGCGTTGAACCCGGATATCTGCGCCGTGAAGGCGCCGATCGGCTGCAAGTCGCCATCCAGTGCCATGGTCCCCTCGCCCGCCATGCCCAGCACCCCATGACGCACGTCCAGCGACTTGATGTCGACGGCACCGCCGTCTTCGGCCCAGCGCCTGAGGCTCTCGGCGTTGATCCCTTCCGGGACTTCGGCCCCGGTGGCTTCCATGACGACCTTCAGATACGCGACGTGACCGCCGAAGGCGGAATGCATCTCGGGCGGCAGGTCGACCTTGCGCAGGTCGATGGTCGCCTGTCCGTAGACCGGGTTCGACCCGCGAACCAACAGCAGCGAGACCGTCTCAGCGGTCAGCGGGTCGGGAACGCCGTCCCGCATCGCCCTGACGCCGGCAAGGTCGGCGCGAACCCGCCCGCCGCTATCGCGGTCGATATTGACCAGGTTATTGTCGCTCGAGACGGTATAGACCCCGGGCGCGGCCCCCTGGGTGAGTTCGAGGCGAAGCGGTCCCGTGAACGCCCCCTGCAACCGGTCGATGGTCCAGGGCGACAGCAGCCCGTGAAGCCCCGGCACCTGCACGCGCCAGCCGCCGTCCGGATCGGCGGCGTCGATCCTGTCGATGTCGATGATCAGATCGCCCGGGAAGCCCGCGACCGTAAGCGTCCCGTACGCGGCGTCGCGCCCGTCCAGGCGCATCGCGTTCACCCACCCATCGACGTGGTCCCTGACCTCGGATGCCAGCCAATGCCACCACGCGGTGTAGATGACACCCGCCATCACCAGCAGCGTCACGGCCGTGATCAGAATACGTTTCGGGCTGGTGAACGGGCGTTCGACGACATGGTCGTCGATCTCGGTCATTTGCGGATCGGTCATATCCTTCAAGA
>JAGLED010000016.1 GCA_023145215.1 Rhodospirillales bacterium
TAGTGGGCTTCCATCGGGTCGTTGGTCACGCGCTTCGGGTTCTTGGTGAAGGCCTTCCAGGTCTTGATGAAGGCGGCGTTTTCGGGGCTGTCGACCGACTGGAAGTAGTTCCAGGCGGCAAGGTGACCGACCAGCGGCGTGGTGTCGAGACCGGCGAGTTCTTCTTCGCCGACCGAGAACGCAACGACCGGAATGTCTTCGGCCTTGATGCCCTGGTTGCCCAGCTCTTTGTAGAATGGCACGTTGGCGTCGCCGTTGATGGTTGAGACCACAGCGGTTTTCTTGCCGGCGGAGCCGAACTTCTTGATGTCGGAGACGATCGTCTGCCAATCGGAGTGACCGAACGGCGTGTAGTTGATCATGATGTCGTCGGCGGCGACGCCTTTGTCCTTGAGGTAGGCTTCAAGGATCTTGTTGGTCGTCCGCGGATAGACGTAGTCGGTACCGGCCAGAACCCAGCGTTTCACGCCTTCGTTCATCAGGTAATCGACGGCCGGAATCGCCTGCTGGTTCGGCGCGGCGCCGGTGTAGAACACGTTACGCTGGCTTTCTTCGCCTTCATATTGGACCGGGTAGAACAGGATGCTGTTCAGTTCTTCGAACACCGGCAGCACGGATTTGCGGGACACCGACGTCCAGCACCCGAAGACGACGTCGACTTTGTTGACGGAAATCAGCTCACGCGCTTTTTCCGCAAACAGCGGCCAGTTGGACGCCGGGTCGACGACGACCGGCTCGAGCTTCTTGCCGAGCACGCCACCCTTCTTGTTCTGTTCTTCAATCAGCATCAGCATGACGTCTTTCAGCGTGGTTTCGCTGATCGCCATGGTGCCGGAAAGCGAATGAAGAATGCCGACCTTGATGGTTTCGGCCGCGTGGGCCGTCGCGCCCGCGAGCGTGACGCCCGCGATGGCTGTCGCACCCAGAAGTGTTTTGAGATATGACCTCATAATTGTCCTCTCCCCATAGGGTTGTTGTTGCACTGCACCCGGGTATCGCAAGAACGGGGCCATTTGCGTGGGAGAGGTTCTGAAAAAGTGGATGAATTTCCTAAGCCGCTGGACTCACGTCATGAATCGTAATGGGGAACGATCCGCGGAGGCGCGGCGCGGGGCACGGCCGTGCGCTCATCATGGTGATATTTTAATCAAATAAGGTAATATGATTAAAATATAGTCAGTTATATGACGCATCTGTGGGGTTTGTGGCGCTGACACGAAACCGGCTGCACTTCAGTCGCTATAGATCCAGCGCGGGCTTTGTTTCTTGAGTTCCATCTTGGCGAGCGACGTGCGGTGTACTTCGTCCGGCCCGTCAGCAAGCCGCAGGCTGCGTGTCTTGGCCCATGCATAGGCGAGGCCGAAGTCCTCAGACACGCCGCCGCCGCCGTGTACCTGAATGGCGCGGTCGATGACATCGCAGGCCATCTGCGGGGCGATCACCTTGATCATGGCGATTTCGGAACGTGCCACCTTGTTGCCGACCGTATCCATCATGTAGGCGGCTTTGAGGGTCAGCAGCCGGGCCTGTTCGATTTCGATCCGAGACCGCGAGATCGCGTCCATGACGACGCCTTGCTCGGACAAGGGTTTGCCGAAAGCGACGCGCTTCTTGGCGCGTGCGCACATGGCTTCGAGTGAGCGTTCGGCGACACCGATCAAGCGCATGCAGTGGTGAATCCGCCCCGGGCCCAGACGGCCCTGCGCAATCTCGAAACCGCGGCCTTCGCCTAGGATCATGTTGGATGCCGGGACGCGCACGTTATCGAAATCGACCTCGAAATGGCCGTGCGGCGCATGGTCATAACCGAACACGGTCAGCGGGCGGATCAGTTTCACGCCCGGCGTGTCGCGAGGCACGAGGATCATCGACTGCTGGCGGTATTTCTCGGCGTCGGGATCGGATTTCCCCATGAAGATGAAAATCTCGCAGCGATGATCGCCTGCTCCCGACGTCCACCACTTGCGGCCGTTGAGAACATATTCGTCCCCGTCGCGCTCAATACGGGACTGGATGTTGGTGGCGTCCGAAGACGCCACGTCCGGTTCCGTCATCGCAAACGCCGAGCGGATCTCCCCGTCCAGCAGCGGTTTCAGCCAGCGTTCCTTCTGTTCGTCGGTCCCGTACCTCACGAGCACTTCCATATTCCCGGTGTCGGGGGCGGCGCAGTTGAAGACTTCCGGTCCGATCGGGGAGCGGCCCATGATTTCGCACAACGGCGCGTATTCAAGGTTTGTCAGCCCGGCGCCGTACTCAGTTTCCGGGAGAAACAGGTTCCAAAGCCCGGCTTTCTTGGCCTTCGCTTTCAGCTCTTCCATCACCGGTGGGGTCGACCAGCGGTCGCCGGCCTCGAGCTGTTCGTGAAAGACCTTCTCGTTCGGATAGACGTGCTCGTCCATGAAGGCCATCAACTGGCTGCGGAGTTGTTCGGTGCGTTCTGAAAAATCGAAGTTCATGGTCTCTCTGCCGTTCGGACGGTTGATCTTATGGCGCAGTTTGCCGGACTTTCACGCGATGTGCAGCCCCGTTTGCCGGGGGCTGGCCAATCGCCTCTGGATGGGCGAAAACAGCGGCCTCAGGGCTCGCCCGGACTGGACAACCCCGAAGCCTCGCATCATACTGCCGTTTCGCAGTGCAAAAGCAAGTTTCAAAAATAGGAACATCCAATGACTGGTCCCGTCGACTATGAAATCCATGGTGCTGTCGCGCTGATCGCGCTTAACAACCCGCCGGTGAACGCGCTGGGGATCGCGGTCCGGGAGGGCATCGCCGCGGCCATCGACAAGGCGGAAGCCGACGACAATGTGAAATGCATCGTGCTCGCCGGGCGCAACCGGTGTTTCTGCGGTGGCGCCGACATCACCGAGTTCGGCAAGCCCCGCAAAGAGCCGTCGCTGTCGGTGCTGATCAACAGATTGGAAGCCAGCGAAAAACCCGTCGTCGTTGCCATACACGGGACCGCTGTCGGCGGGGGGTGCGAAATCTCGCTCGGCTGTCACTACCGGGTCGGTGACAAAACGGCACGTTTCGGGCTTCCTGAGATCAACCTGGGGCTCCTGCCGGGCGCAGGTGGCACGCAAAGGTTGCCGCGTCTGATCGGGATTGCGCCGGCGCTCGATATTATTCTGGGCGGTGAGTACGTGGACGCCGAAAAGGCGCTGGAACTCGGTTTCCTCGACGCCATCGTGCCGGGCGATCTGATCGCGGGCGCGATCGATTTCGCGAACGGGTTGATCAGGGACGGCAAGGGGCCGCGCCGAACCGCGGAAATGGAGATCGAGAAAGAGGGCGCCCAGGCAACGCTCGATGAATACAAAAAGAAGATCGCCAAGCGTTCGCGCGGCCTGATCGCACCGGCGCGCTGCATCGAGGCGGTCGAAGCCGCGATGAGTATCAGCGTCGCCGAAGGCATGAAGCTGGAGCGCAAGAACTTCGACGAACTCGTCCAGTCGGATCAGTCCAAGGCGCAGCGGCATCTGTTCTTCGCCGAACGCCAGGCCCATAAACTGCCGGGTGTCGACAAGGATACCGAACTTCGCAAGATCGAGCAGGTCGCGGTCATCGGCTGCGGCACGATGGGGCGCGGGATCGCCATGAGCTTCGCCAGCGCCGGGTTCGCGGTGACGGTATTGGAACAGAGCCACGATGCGCTGGACAACGGCCTCGCGGCGGCGAAGAAGACGTACGAGGGCAGCGTCAAGCGCGGCCGAATAACGCAGGAAGAAGCGGATGCCTGCATGGCGCGTTTCACGGGCACCGTCGATTACGCCGATCTGAAAGACGCGGATATCGTCATCGAAGCCGTGTTCGAGGACATGACGATCAAGAAGCAGGTGTTCGGGCAGCTGGATGCCGTCTGTAAACCGGGCGCGATCCTGGCGACCAACACGTCGTCGTTGGACGTGGACGAGATCGCAAATGCCACCAGCCGCCCCGCGGACGTCGTCGGCACGCACTTCTTCTCGCCCGCCAACATCATGAAGCTGATGGAGAACGTGCGCGGTAAAGCGACCTCGCCCGAGGTCCAGGCGACGGTCATGAAGCTGTCGAAGGATATCGGCAAGGTGGGGGTGATGGTCGGGGTTTGCGATGGCTTCGTCGGCAACCGGATGCTCTACCGCTACCGCTCTCAGGCGGAATTTCTGCTGGAAGAAGGCGCGCTCCCGGAACAGATCGACAAGGTCATCTACGATTTCGGCTTCCCGATGGGGCCGTTCGCCATGGGCGACCTGGCGGGTCTCGATGTCGGCTACATGGTGCGCAAGCACCGCCGCGAGAACTTCCCGACCAACGACCGCTATTCGTCGACCATCGCCGACCGTATCGTCGAGATGGGCCGCCACGGGCAAAAGAACGGCATGGGCTGGTACAAGTATGCAGAAGGCGGCCGCACTCCCGAACCCGATCCCGAGATCGCCAAGCTGGTCGAGAGCGTGTCCGCGGAAATGGGCATCACGCGCCGAGACGTGACGGACCGGGAAATCATGGAACGTTGCATGTACACCCTGATTAATGAGGGTGCGAAGATTCTCGAAGAAGGGATCGCGACGCGGCCCAGTGACATCGACCTGGTCTGGGTGCACGGTTACGGCTATCCCATCGGCAAGGGAGGCCCCATGTTCTTTGCAGACCTGACCGGGGTCGATAAAATCCATGAGACCATGAAGCGGCTGCACGACGCGCACGGCGACCTGCTGCGCCCGGCAGCGCTGCTGGAGGAACTGGCGATGTCCGGCAAGTCCTTTGCCGACTATCAATCGAAGAAATAACCGAAGCTTAGAGGAAGAACACATGACCGAAGCCGTCATCGTATCCACGGCCCGCACGCCCATCGGCAAAGCCTATCGGGGCGCATTCAACAAGACCCACGGCGCCGTGATGCAGGCGCACTGCATCGAAGCCGCCGTCGAGCGCGCCGGTGTCGACCCGGAAGAGATCGAGGACGTGATCATCGGTTGCGGCTATCCCGAGGGCGCCACGGGCAAGAACATCGCGCGGCTGGCCGCCTACCGCGCCGGTCTGCCGGTGACGACGTCGGGGACGACCGTCAACCGGTTCTGCTCGTCGGGGCTGCAGGCCATCGCCATGGCGGCGCAGCGGGTCATCGTCGACAAGGTGCCGGTGATGGTCGCGGGCGGCGTCGAGAGCGTCAGCCTCGTGCAGCCGTACCTCAACCGTCATTACTTCGAAGAAGAATGGCTGATGGAGCATAAACCCGAACTGTGGATGGCGATGATCGATACCGCCGATCTGGTCGCCAAGCGCTATGGGGTCAGCCGCGAGGCGCAGGACGAATACGGTCTGCAAAGCCAGCAGCGCTGCGCCATCGCCCAGCAGGCGGGGTATTTCGACGACGAGATCGTGCCGATCACCACCGTCAAGGAAGTCAAGAACAAGGAAACCGGTGAAGTTTCCGAGCAGGAAGTGACGCTGGAGCGGGACGAGGGCAACCGCCCCGACACCAACATCGAAGGTTTGCAGAAACTGCAGCCGGTGATGGGCGAGGGCAACTTCATCACGGCGGGCAACGCCAGCCAGTTGTCGGATGGTGCGTCGGCGTGCGTCGTCATGGACGCCAAGGAAGCGGAAAAACGCGGGCTAGAGCCGCTTGGGATTTTCAAGGGCTTCACCGTCGCCGGTTGCGAGCCGGACGAGATGGGGATCGGCCCGGTGTTCGCCGTACCGCGCCTGCTTGAACGTTTCGGGATGAAGATGGACGACATCGATCTTTGGGAACTGAACGAAGCGTTCGCATCACAGGTGCTCTACTGTCGCGACAAGCTCGGCATTCCCAACGACAAGCTTAACGTCAACGGCGGCTCCATCGCCATCGGCCATCCGTTCGGCATGACCGGCGCGCGTTTGGCCGGTCACATCCTGATCGAAGGCAAGCGTCGCGGCGCCAAGAACGTGGTCGTGACCATGTGCGTCGGCGGCGGCATGGGCGCGGCGGGTCTGTTCGAAGTCGTCTGAGGCGGGCCATGGCTCTACCTGACCGTGAGGTGATCGAAATCAGGCCGGACGAGCGGCTCGATACGTCGCGGCTTGAACCCTGGTTGCGCGATCACCTGCCCGAAACGGAAGGGGCGTTTTTGCTGGCCCAGTTCGGCGGCGGACACGCCAACCTGACTTATTTGGTGAGGTTCGGAGACGCGGAGTATGTGCTCCGCCGTCCGCCGCTAGGGCCGGTCGCTCCGTCGGCGCACGACATGAAGCGCGAGCACCGGGTGCTGAAGGACCTCTGGAAGGCTTTTCCGTTAGCGCCCAGAAGCTACGCCGTTTGCGAAGACGAACAGATCATCGGCGCGCCGTTTCATGTGCTCGAACGGCGCAACGGCATCGTGGTCAGGCGTGAATTGCCCGATGACCGCGACTGGCCGGAAGACCTGTTGCGCCGAATGGGTGAGATGCTCATCGACACGCTGTCGGCGCTGCACAGGGTCGATCCGGCGGACGCGGGTTTGGGCGATCTCGGGCGCCCGGACGGGTTCATCGAACGCCAGTTAACTGGTTGGACCAAGCGCTGGCGGGCCGCCGTCCACGAAGACAATCCGATTATGGACAGCGTTATCAACTGGCTGCATGAACGTATCCCCGAAAGTCAGCGCGCGACGTTGCTGCATAACGACTTCAAGCTGGACAACACCTTGTTGGACGCCGACGACCCGGCGATCCCGCGTGCGGTACTGGACTGGGACATGTGCACGCGGGGAGATCCCCTCTCCGATCTCGGCTACGTGCTGACGTTCTGGGGACAGGCCGACGACGATCCTAAATGGATCTTGGGGGCCTCCATGCCGACCTGGAATAAAGGCTTCCCGACACGGGCCCACGTGATCGAACGTTATGCGTCTAAGACCGGCCTCGATTGCACGGATGTGCATTGGTATCAGGTGTTCGGCGTCTTCAAGATCGCCGTCATCTTGCAGCAGATTTACATTCGCTATCTGCGCGGCCAGACCCAGGACGAACGGTTCGCGATCTTCGGGGACCGCATCGCCGGTCTCACCGATAAGGGTCGTGTCCTCGCCGGACTTTGATTATCAGCTATAGCGGCTGGAGCCGATGGTGCTGCCGCCGTCGACAACGAGCGTGTGGCCGTTGACGAAGCTGCCCGCTTTCGACGCCAGGAACAGCGCCGCGCCGGCGATGTCTTCGGGCTCGCCCAGTCTGCCGATGGGGTAGGCGGCCAATGCGCGCTTGGTCTGCTCCGGATCTTCCCAGAGCGCGCGTGCGAAATCGGTTTTGACGAGACCGGGTGCGATGCAATTTGACCGGATGTTCGACGGCCCCCACTCGACGGCGAGGTTTCGGGCGAGCTGCATGTCGGCGGCCTTTGAAATACCGTAGGCGCCAAGGTTCTCGCTCCCCTTCAGGCCGCCGATGCTTGAGACGATGATCACCGCCCCTTCCTTGCGCTCCGCCATTTGCGGGATGACCAAATTGCAGAGCCACAGGTTGGAGCCGATGTTGACGTCCATGATCTTGTCGTAGGCTTCCTGGGTGATGCCGGAGAGCGGTCCGAAATACGGGTTCACGGCGGCGTTGCAGACAAGGATGTCGATCTTTTTCCATGCCGCCATGGTCGCATCGACCAACGCCTTCAGTTGATCTTTCTCGGAGATGTTGCAGGGGATCGGCAGCACCTCGCCGCCGGCTTCGCGGATTTCGGCGGCGGTCTCCTCGCAGCGTTCTGGTTTGCGGCTTGAGACGACGACCTTGGCGCCCGCGCTCGCGAATGTCTTGGCGATTTCCTTGCCGATGCCCTTGGTCGATCCGGTGATCAGGGCAACCTTGCCCGACAAGTCGAATAGGTCCTGCGCGCTCAAAATTCCCTCCGTCTTATTGTTTCTGCGTGGCGCCGTTCTTGAGCATTGTGCTGCCGAGGAAGAACAGCACGGCGGCGGCGATCAACATGACGACGGAAGCAACCATGCCCTCCATGTTCGTCCACGGCAACAGCCCGCCGCCCGGTGTCGCGAGGCTCATGCCGGCAAACACCATCAACGCGCGGACCGGCCATTGCAGGGCGCCGCACTTGCTCAAAGGGCCAATCCCGATCTGATAACCTTGAAGCGCACCGGCGACGAACCAGACGCCGACGAACGCCGATGCGATGTGGGCGAGGATACTGGTCAATGTCCCCTGCAAAATCAGTGACGGGTTGAGGACGAAAAAGAACGGAATGAAATAGATGATCGAGCCGAGGCGCATCGCTTCCAGTCCGGTGCGCATCGGTGTCGCCTGCGCCAACGCGGCGGCGGCATAAGCGCCGAGCGCGACTGGCGGTGTGATGAACGACAGCATCCCCCAGTAAAGGATGAACAGGTGCACCGCCATCGGCGACAACCCGCCCTGGATCAGCGCCGGTGCGAGCACGACGGCAAGGAAGATATAGGCCGCCGTCACCGTCATCCCGATGCCCATGATGAAGCTGGTGATGGCCCCCATAACCAATAATGTGAGCGTCGAACCACCGGCCAGGAATACAAGGTCGTTGACCAGTGTCCCCGCCATCCCGGTCATCGACAACGCGCCGACGATCAGGCCGACGGCGGCGAGGATGGCGGTCAATTCGGTCAACAGCCGGGCGACGGCGATCAGGAAATTCTTTACCTCCGCGATGCCCCAGCGGCCTGACGGGAACACCTGGTTCAGGAACAGCAGCATCGCGGTCGCATAGAACGGCGCCAGCGCTTCGCGCCTCAGATAAACCAGCATCACGATCAGCATCGCGAACACGAAGACGAAGTACCAGCCCTCACGGATCGTGCTGGAAAGCGACGGCAGTTCGGCTTTCGGCAGCCCTTTCAGTTTCATGCGCGCGGCGTAGGAATCGATCTGCATGAACAGGCCGAAGAAATAGAGCCCCGACGGCACGATCGCCGCAATGGCGATATCGACGTAGGGGACTTCGATAATCGTTGCCATGATGAACGCGGTCGCGCCCATCACCGGCGGCATCAGGACGCCACCCGTCGATGCGCACGCCTCGACGCCACCGGCATAGTGCGGCTGGAAACCCGTCCTGCGCATGGCGGGGATGGTCATCACGCCGGTCGTCAGCACGTTGGTGATCACGCTGCCGCTCATTGAGCCCATCAGGCCGGATGAGAAGATCGCGACCTTGGCGGCGCCGCCACGCACCCCGCCCAATAATGCGAACGCGAGGTTGAGGAAAAATCGTCCGCCACCCGTATGCTGCAGCGCGACGCCGAAAATCAGAAAGCCGATCACAAGTTCGGCGAAGGCGCGCATCGGGATGCCGAGGATGCTCTCGATGCTCATGGTGTGATAGGCGGCCGTCTCGCCCCAGGTGCTGGCAAGACCGGAGATCGGGCCCGGCATGCTGTCGGCGAACAGGGGATAGGTGGAAATCACGGCGACGATCAGAAAAATCGCGAACCCGCCGGCGCGGCGCACCGCTTCGAGCGTCAGCGCCCATAATACGTAACTGACATAGATCGCATAGTCGGGCGCGACGAATTCCCAACCCTGGTCGACGATAACGGTGGAATTCAAAAAGAAGAACAGGCACGTCCCGAACGTGACGGCGCACAGAAGCGCATCGTACCAGGGCACGCCTGTGTCCCGAACCTTGCCGCTGGCCGGAAAGAAAATGAACGTCAGCGGCAGCAGCAGGCCGAGAATGGCATAGAGGTAGTGGTTCGACAGCCTGATAATGTCGCCGAGCCACTGCATGCCGAAGATCAGGCGCACCTGATCGACGGCAAGCACAATGGTGAGGACGGCCGCCACCAGGGCGACCGACCTCCAGAAAAGATTGAGCTGCCGGTGACGCTCCGCCGCCGGCTGCTCTTCCTTATCGGTTACTTCCATATGGGATCGAAGCCGGCTTTGCTGAGCGCGGCAGCCCGCATCTCAAGCCACTTCGAGGCGAACGCATCGCCTTCCAGTTTCATATCCATCTTCGACCATGCGTCGGCAAGCACACCCTGGCGTTCCACCAGTTTGTCGTTGTGCGCCTGATGGGCGTCGGTCCAGACCCCGGCTTCTTTCAGATACATGATGGCGCCGTCGTGATACGGCACGACCCAGTCGAGAAGCTGGTTCTTGAGTGCCCAGCCTTTGGCGGCCGGCTCGGCGGCGGAATAGTTGTCGTATTCCTCGACGATGGCGCGGGTCAGGGAATAGACCTCGTTCTTGTCCTGTTTGGCCAGCGTCATCAGGATCGGGTACGGATATGCCGGACCTTCATAAGGCTGTTCGGCGGAAATGCCGGTGCCCTTGGTGATCATCCTGGGCACGAAATAAGGCGCGGTTTTCTTGATGCCGCCCCAGCACTTTTCGTCATTGTGCGGCGTAGGCGGCCAGTAGATGCCGCGCGGGCTGGCTTCGAGCTTCTTCGTCGGGCCCGAAAGGGTCGATGCGAACATGGCGTCGACCTGGTCGTTGACCATGCCTTCCCATGCGGCGCCGTAGCCCGGGAACTCGACCTTCTCGACGTCGTCATAGGTCAGTCCACCGCACGCCAGCATGCCTGCGATACCGACGTTGAGCGCATCGCCGCCGCGCACGTAGGCGACGCGTTTGCCCTTCAAGTCGGCGTAGGTCTTGATGCCCTTGTCCGCGGCGACAGCGACCGAAAGACCGGCAGAACCACTGGCCGACAGCAGCACGCGGACCGGCATCGGACCCCAGTTGGAATCGGCGAACTGGAAGACACCTTCGGAGGCGAAGAATGTGGCGATCCCGTTGGCCGAATAATCGACCTTGCCGGCTTTAACAGGCGTCAGGCGCGAGATGTCGTTCTTGCCCGGCACCACGCGGAGCGTGACGCCATACTTGTCCTTGAGGGCCTTACCGATGGCGACGGACTGGTTATAGCCGGTCGTGCCGGTGTTATAGGCGGTCCACGCCATGTTTTTCGGAAGCTTCACTTCCGCTGCATTTGCGGCAACCGCGCCGGAAATGACCAGGGCTGCGCACAGCGCTCCCATCGTCTTCGTTTTCATTTGTACCTCCCAACGGTATTTTAATTGCAGTTCGAAACTTGGAGTTCGCGGTCCGTTAAAACCATCATTTGTTTTGCACAGTAAAATTAAGTTTTGCATTTTTTCGGTTCGCATGTAAAGCAATCAGAGGTTGGATTTCCCCTGAAAACCACCCGAATGTACAAGAATGCCGGGCCCCGAGATCCGGCACGACGATGGGAGATAAACGTCCATGAACGATCCGCGCGCAGGGCTCGAAGCCCTGATCGGGCCGAAGTCCGTTGCGATTATCGGCGCCTCCGACGACCCGGGGCGCATCGGCGGACGGCCGCTGCGTTACCTGATCAAGTGGGGATACGAAGGCCCGTTCTATCCGGTGAATCCGAACCGCGACACGGTGCAGGGCGTCCCCGCGTACAAATCCGTCAAGGACATCGGCAAGCCCATCGACTGCGCACTGATCGCGGTGCCCGCAAAGTTCGTTCTTGAGACGCTTGAAGACTGCGCCGCATGCGGCGTGAAATCGGCCATCGTGTTCAGTTCCGGTTTCGCGGAAGTGGGCGAAGCGGGCACGTCTGCCCAGGCCGAACTGACAGCGTTTTCAAAGCGCACCGGCGTCCGGCTTCTGGGGCCCAACTGCCTCGGTGTCCTGAATTTTCATTCCCGCTTCTTCGCGACGTTTTCGTCGACCGGCGATCAGGGTTATCCCGATCCGGGACCGCTCGCCATCATCAGTCAGTCGGGTGCGTACGGCACGCACCTTTTTGCCGTCTGCAAGGGGCGCGGGCTCGGCGTCAGCCACGTCATCACGACCGGCAACGAATGCGACGTCACGGTCGCCGAATGCATCGACTGGGCGGCGGCGCGCGACGACATCAAGGTCATCTGCGCCTATGCGGAGGGGGTTAAGGACGGCCCGGCGTTGATCCGCGCCCTTGAAAAGGCGCGCCTCAACAATAAGCCCGTGATCTTTCTCAAGGTGGGACAGAGCGAGGAGGGCGCTGCCGCTGCCGCGTCCCACACCGCATCTCTTGCCGGTGCGGACGAGATTTATGATGCGGTGTTCAGGCAGATGGGTGTTTACCGGGCCGAAACCACCGAAGACATGCTGGATGCGGCGTACGCCTGCACGGCGGGGATCTTCCCGAAGGCGGGACGGATCGGTCTCGTGACCATTTCCGGCGGCGTCGGCGTACAGATGGCGGATCACGCGGTGAAGGTCGGCCTCGATGTCGCGCCGATGCCCGCCGATGCGCAAAAGCTTCTGAAAGAGAAGCTGCCGTTTGCGTCCGCGCTGAACCCGGTCGACACCACGGCGCAGTTCTTCAATGACCTGAGCCTGGTCGGGGTCAACTTCGACATTATGCTGGAAAAGGGCGGCTACGATTCCGCCGTTGCGTTCTTCACCCTCGCGGCGTGCTCGCCTTATGTCGTCGAGCCGCTCTTGAAGGAACTCGACGCAATCCGGCGGAAGTTTCCGGACCGTCTGTTGATCCTGTCGTTGGTCGGCGATCAGGAAATGGTCGACACATATAGTAATGCCGGTTACCTGATCTTTGAGGACCCGTGCCGCGCGATCGGCGCCATCGCCGCGGTAACCCGTATCGGCGAAGGGTTTCAGCGTTCCCCTGTCGATTTGACGCCGGACCTCCCGGCGCCGGTGGAGATGCCTGCCCACGCGCTCAGCGAGTGGGATTCCCGCGAGCTGTTAAAAGCGGCAGGATTGCCCGTCGTCGACGCGGTTCTGTGCCGTTCCGCCGACGAGGCCGCCGAGGCGGCAGCCAAATTCGGCTGTCCCGTGGCGCTCAAGATCAACGGTGCCGCGTTCGCCCACAAAACGGAGATCGGTGGTGTGATGCTCGGGCTCGAGGCGCCGCAGGACGCGGCGAGGGCTTATGGGGAGATCATGGCCCGTGTCGGGCGGGCGATGGCGGACGCCGAAGACGAGGGCGTCATCGTCGCACCGATGGTGTCGGGCGGCGTCGAGACGATTTTGGGGGTGCAGATCGATCCCGTGTTCGGGCCTGCCGTGATGTTCGGTCTGGGGGGCGTCTTTGTCGAGGTGTTCAAGGACGTGTCGTTCCGTCTTGCTCCGTTCGATAAAAACGAGGCGCTTCGGATGATCGAAGAAACCAAGGGTGCGAAGCTGCTGAAGGGTGTGCGCGGCAAGCTGGCGGCGGATGTGGATGCGCTCGCGGATGCGCTGGTCAATCTTTCGACGTTCGCCGCCGCCAATGCGGACAATCTCTCCAGCGTCGATCTGAATCCGTTTGTCGTGTTGGAAAAAGGCAAGGGCGCGGTGGCGCTGGACGCGTTGGTCGTGCCGAAGGCCGCGGACTGATCGTGCCGAAGGCTTAAGAAAGCGCGGAAATCTTCTGCGCCAGTTCGACGAGGCGCGGGCCGCATTCGTCTTCGAGATATTCCTTCGATACCCGGAACGCCGGGCCGCCGCAGTTGAGCGCGAAGATGCGGTCGTCGCGCGCGATCAGGGGGACGCCGACAGCGTTTACCTCCGAGCGCCATTCCCCGAGGGACATGGAAAAGCCGCGCGTCTTGATGTCGTCGATGGCCTTGTCGACACCCTGCTTGATCTTCTCGTACTCTTTTGCGTCGGCGCATTTTTTACGGATATGCGCCATCAGGAAATTGCGTTCGTCTTCGGGTAGTGCCGAGAGAAGCGCGCGTCCCATCGAGGTGACGGAGATCGGAATTTGCGACCCGACATCGATGCGGAGCGTCACCGCGCCGGGGCCCCGGCAGGATTCCAGATAAACCAGGTTGAGCCGGTCGCGGGCGCCGAGCGCGATCGTGGCGTCCACGGCGTTCGCCATCTCCTGCATCAGGGGCCGCGCGCGCTCGCGGAAATCGAGGCCCGAAAGCATCGCGTAGCCGAGCCGCAGGACACCGGGACCCAGCTGATACGTGCCGTGCTGGTCGGAATACGTCAGGTAGCCCAACCGGGTGAGGGTATAGGTCAGGCGCGAAATGGTCGGTTTCGGAAGCCCGGTGCGCTTGGCGATCTCGAGGTTGCCAAGGCCGACATCGCCTTGTTCGAAGCACCGCAGCACATCGAGGCCGCGCGCCAGCGCGGTGACGAAACGGCGGTCCTTGCCTTCGTCTTCGTCGATCATCGCGGGTTCCGGCGTGCGGGGCATGGTCAAAACTACCGTTTCGCATAGCAAAATTAAACAGGCGTTGCGGCGGAGATAACGCGAACGGGCCGCGACGGCAAGGCGTTCGATAAACTTATCCTCGCCAAATCAGAAATGGAACTTTATTCTGCAAAGCGGAATTAATGAGAAAACGGCGTTTGACCGGCCAAGGGAGCGAACAATGGCGTTGGACGAGGAAACATTCAATCAGTTGCTGGACACGGTATCGCGTTTTGTCGAGGAACGGCTGATCCCGCTCGAAGCCGAAGTGGGTGAAAACGATCAGATGCCGGCCGGGATCGTCCAGGAAATGAAGGATCTGGGCCTGTTCGGCCTGTCGATCCCGGAAGAATACGGCGGGCTCGGCCTCAGTGTCGAAGAAGAGGTTCGCGTGATCACCGAGATCGGTCACACCTCGCCCGCGTTCCGCTCCACGTTCGGGACCAACAACGGGATCGGCAGCCAGGGGATCGTGATCGACGGCTCGGAAGAACAGAAACAGAAGTACCTTCCGAAGATGGCGACCGGAGAGCTTGTCGGATCGTTCGCGTTGACGGAACCGGATTCCGGCTCCGACGCGGCGTCGCTCAGGACGTCGGCAAAGAAAGACGGCAACGAATACGTGCTCAACGGCACCAAGCGTTTCATCACCAACGCACCGAACGCCGGGGTGTTTACGGTGATGGCCAGGACCGACCCCGAAAACAAGGGGGCCGGCGGTATTTCCGCGTTCCTGGTGGAGCGCGACACGGACGGCCTTTCGTTCGGCAAGCCATACAAAAAGATGGGCCAGCAGGGCGCACCCGTCTGTGACGTGATCTTCGATAACTGCCGCGTGCCGGCGTCGGCGCTGATCGGCCCGGAAGAGGGGAAGGGGTTCAAGACGGCGATGAAGGTGCTCGACCGCGGGCGGCTGACCATATCCGCAAGCTGCATCGGTAACGCCGAAAGGCTGGTGCGCGATTGCGTAAGCTATGCGATGGACCGCAAGCAGTTCGGCAAGCCGATCTCCGATTTCCAGCTCGTGCAGGCGATGCTGGCGGACTGCGAAACCGAAATCTATGCGGCAAAGGCGATGGTTCTCGATGCCGCGCGGCGCAAAGACGCCGGCGAGAACATCACCAAGCTGGCGGCGATCTGCAAGTATTACTGCTCTGAGATGGTCGGCCGCGTCGCCGACCGGGCGGTGCAGATTCATGGTGGGGCGGGCTACATCGCCGACTACGGGATCGAGCGCTTTTACCGCGATGTCCGGCTCTATCGGCTGTACGAGGGGACGTCTCAGGTCCAGCAACTGATCATTGCTCGCGAGATGCTGAAAGCAGCCGCTCGATAAAATGCCCCCTAAGGGTTGATCATTCACGCCATTTAACGGACAACAGTCGGGGATCACTCGCCGGGGGGAACAGCATGACGTTCGGACTGGAACGCGAGATCGTCGACCCGGCGGTCTACGAGAAGGCCGTTGCGCACTTGAAGGCACGCGGCGTGTACCTGCCGACCATCAACGAACTTTCCGATCCGTCGAAATATCTGAAATCGAAAGCCGGCGACATTGCCGCCGTCGATCCCGACACGGCCGATCCCGGCAACCTGTTCCGCGTGCACTGGCATAACGATGCGGATCGCAAGGGCATTACCGATGTGCCGGCCTATATGGAGATCCCCCACGAACTTACCGGCGTCGACGCGAAAATCGTTGTCGCGCTGGGCAACCGCTTCCCCATGATCCACGCACACAAGGTGCTGGCGGCGTACGGCTGTCTGGTGCCGCGCCTGATGTCGGGCAAGTTCGATCCGGAAACCCAGCGCGCGGTCTGGCCGTCGACCGGGAACTACTGCCGGGGCGGGGTTGCGATTTCGCGCATTCTCGGCTGCCGCTCCGTCGCCGTCTTACCCGAAGGCATGAGCGCGGAACGTTTCAACTGGCTGGAGGACTGGGTAGCCGATCCGTCCGATATCGTCAGGACGTATGGGACCGAGAGCAACGTGAAGGAGATTTACGACGCCTGTCACGAACTGGCCAAGGATCCCGCCAACGTCATCCTCAACCAGTTTTCCGAGTTCAGTAACTACATCATCCACCGTGCCGTCACCGGCCCGGCACTGTTGCGGATATTCGAGGACCTGTTGAACACGCATGGGAACCTGACGGCGCGGGCGTTCGTTTCTGCGTCCGGATCGGCGGGCACGCTGGCTGCGGGCGATCATCTGAAGGCGGTGCTCGGGACCGACACCTGCGTCGTCGAAGCGTTGGAATGCCCGACGCTTCTTTATAACGGGTTCGGCGAACACAACATTCAGGGCATCGGCGACAAACACGTGCCGTTCATTCACAACGTCATGAACACGGACTACGTCATCGGCGTGTCCGACCATGCGACGGACGGATTGAATGTCGTCTACAACACCACCGCCGGGCGCAGCTATCTGGCGAACCGTCTCGGGCTTGGCCAGGAAGCGCTGGCGTCTCTCGGCAACCTCGGGCTCTCGTCGCTCGCCAATATTCTGGGCGCGATCAAGTACGCGAAATACAACAAGCTGGGCCCGTCGGACGTCGTGCTGTCGGTCGCGACGGACGGCGCTGCGCTTTATGAGACCGAGCTCGGCCTTGCCGAAAAGAAATACTTCGCCGGTAGCGCCGATGAAGTGACCGCGGCGGAAACCTTCGGGCGTTATCTGCTCGGCTGCACCACCGATCACATGATCGAGCTCGACCGCATGGGGAAAGAGCGCATCTTCAACCTGGGCTATTACACCTGGGTCGAACAGCAAGGCGTCTCCGTCGATGAGTTCGTCGCCAGGCGCGATCAGAAATTCTGGGACGGCCTGATGGACCTGGTCCCGGCCTGGGACGCAATGATCCAGGACTTCAACGCCGTCTGAATAAAATGCGCATAGACGAATAAGCTTGCTTTTCGCAGTGCAACATGACACAACGCTGCCACGTTACTGCGTGTAGATGACCTCATCTGTTGTCAGCAGTCGCCGCCGCCTTACGGGCGAGAGCGGCCGTGCCACCCGGCACACGAACATGGTTGCTGATCTACGCAAGCTCCCAAATTGAAAAACCAAGCGCCACCGGATCCGCTATGGAGTCCGGCAGGCCGCTATATGTGAAAGTTTGACTTTGAAACACTTTAATGAACTCGGCCTTGCCGAGCCTATTCTTCGTGCGGTTTCCGGCGAAGGCTATACCCAACCGACGCCGATCCAGGCGCAGGTTATCCCGCTGATGCTGTCGGGAAACGACATCGTCGGTATTGCCCAGACGGGCACCGGCAAGACGGCGGCTTTCGTGCTGCCGCTGCTCAACCGCATCCACGCCCAAAGCCAGCGCCCGGCGAATAAAACCTGCTCGGCGTTGATTCTGGCGCCGACGCGTGAACTCGCGTCGCAGATCGCCGACAGCATCCGCACCTACGCCGCCAACATGCGTGTCTCGGTGACGGTGGTGCTGGGTGGCGTCAAGCCGGGCGGGCAGATTCGCGCCCTGGCACGCGGCACCGACATCGTCGTCGCGACGCCGGGCCGCCTGCTCGATCACGTACAGACCGGCGCGGTGAAACTCGATGCGACCGACACGGTCGTCCTCGACGAAGCCGACCAGATGCTCGACCTCGGTTTCATGCCGACGATCCGCAAGATTCTCGCAAGGCTGCCGAAACAGCGCCAGACGGTTCTGTTGTCGGCGACCATGCCGAAGCAGATCCGGGCGCTTGCAAACGACTTCCTCGACGCCCCTTCGGAAGTTTCCGTCGCCGCGACGTCGCGCCCGATTGAACGCATCGAACAGAGCGTCATGCATGTCGAACGCGCCGAGAAGCGCGATGCGCTGGTCAGTATCCTTCGCTCGGAAAAAGTGGAACGCGCCATTGTCTTCACCCGGACCAAGCGCGGTGCCGACAAGGTATGCGAGTTCCTGCAGAAAGCCGGGATCAATTCAGGCGCCATTCACGGCAATAAAAGCCAGCCGCAGCGTGAGCGCACGCTGGCGGCATTCCGTGACAAGAAGACCAGAATCCTGGTTGCAACCGACATCGCGGCGCGTGGCATCGATATCGACGACGTCTCGCACGTCATCAACTACGAACTGCCGAACGTGCCCGAAGCCTACGTCCACCGCATCGGCCGCACCGCGCGTGCAGGTAAGAGCGGGATCGCGATCTCGCTTTGCGAACACGCCGAGCGCGGTCTGCTCCGCGACATCGAGCGCCTGATCGGAAATACCGTTCATCGCGATGGTGTGGTGGAAGTCGCCGCTAACACGGAAAGCCGTGAAGAGCAGGCGCCACGTCCGCCGCATCAGCCGCGCCAGGAAAACCGTTCCAACGGCGATGCGAAAACCGATAAGCCGCGCCGCCGCCAGCCAAAGTGGCGCCGGGGTAAATCCAAGAATACCGGCGGGCGCGGTCCCTCCGGTGACGCGCCGCGTCAACGGCTCGCCAGCTAAAACTTAAGACGGGGGCGGGATCTTTCCGACGATCTCAACCTCGCCGTCACCGATGTGACGGAAGATCACCGTCTCGCCTTGCTGGGTATACGTACCCGTCAAGGCGCTGATGGTGACCTGGTGTGTGACCAGAACGATCGGTGTCTTCGATTCACGAACGGCGTTGTCTGCGATGAAGGTGCGGAGCGCCTTCATGTTGCCGGCCTTTTCCTCGTAGCGCTGATAGAACGAATTCAACGCCGGCAGTTCCATAACTTCACCGAGCTCCAGATTGCGCGCGGTCTCAAGGCAGCGGCACCACTGGCTCGAATAGACGAGCGCTTCGTTGATGGTGCCTGCCTTGGCGTCGAGGCCGATGGCTTCGGCTTCCTTGCGGCCCCGGGCGCTCAGGTTGCGCTGCGTCGAACAGTCGCCGATCTTGAAGTTATCGGGATCGCCGGTCCCGGGCGCGCTCGCATGGCGCATGATCGCGAAGTGGCCGGGCTCATGCAGCTTCGACCAAAGGATCGGATTTGCTTCCGCGCTCAGCGGGGCGAGCATCAATAAACTCAGAATGAACAGTCGTAACACGGACATGGCGTTCCCCTTTCGGTGGTTGCGGCATGTCCGTTCTACGTCGTAAGCGGGCTCTCGGATTGCAAGGGCTTATCCGGCAGCCGCCTTTCTGGCTTTGAACTTGTCGCGGATCAGTTTGAACAGCGGCAACAGGATAAGGATGATCGCGATAATCGTGATCGGGCCCGAGATCGGGCGCTCGAGGAAGATCATCGGATCGCCGCTAGAGAACAGCAGCGACTGGCGCAGCTTCGGTTCCGCGATCGGCCCCAGCACGATGGCGAGGACGGCAGGTGCGACGGGGTAGTCGAGCTTGCGGAGCAGGTACGCCCCGACCCCGAAGATCAACATCAGCCACACGTCGTGCATGTCCTGCGTCGCCGCGTAACCGCCGACCACGGACAAGACGAAGATCATCGGCGCCAGGACCGTGAACGGCATTCGCAGCATCCAGATAAACAGCGGTATGAAGGCCAGGTTCACGATCAGGGCGAACAGGTTCGAGATATAGAACGAGCCGATCAGGCCCCAGACGAATTCGGTCTGGGTCTGGAACAGCAGCGGACCGGGCTGCAGGCCCCAGATCACCATCCCGCCCAGCAGGATCGCCGTCGTCGGCGAGCCGGGAATGCCGAGGGTCAGCATCGGCAGCATCGCGCCGGTCGACGCCGAGTTGTTGGCCGCCTCCGGCGCGGCGACGCCGCCCACGTGTCCCTTGCCGAATTCCTTGGGGTTTTTCGAGACCATCTTGGTGACCCCGTACGCCATCAACGAGCCGGGTGTGGCGCCTGCGGCGGGCAGGATGCCGACGAAGAAACCGAGGAACGAGCCGATGGCCGTGCCTTTCCATCCCTTAATGGATTCCCGGCACGCGCTGAGAATGCGTCTGATCGAGAGCACCGCCTCGGTCATCGTCAGGTTGCCGCGCGTGCTGTCGATGGTCCACAGCATCTCGCCGATCCCGTAAATACCGATCGCCAGCACCAGGAAGTTGATACCGTGCATGAACCCGGTGATGTCGCCGAAGATCAGGCGCGGCTCGCCGGTCATGATGTCGAGACCGACCGAGGCCATGACCAACCCGAAGAAGATCGAGAACAGCGTCTTCGGGATGTCGTCGCCGCCGAGCCCGACGAAGGTCGCGAACGCGAGCAACATCAGGGCGAAGATTTCGGGGTCACCGAAGTCCAGTGCCACCGAGGCCAGCGGCGGGGCGAACGCGGTGAACAGCACGTTGGCGACCGAGCCGCCGACGAACGATGCAACGGCTGCCGTCACCAGCGCTAGGTCGGCGCGGCCCTTGAGCGCCAGCGGCCGGCCGTCGAACGTCGTCGCAACGGCCGTCGACGCGCCCGGAATACCCAGCGTGATCGATGAAATAGCGCCCCCGTACATCGCGCCGTAATAGATCGCGGCGAGGAAGATCATCGCAGACGCCGGGGGCACGAGGAACGTCGCTGGCAACAGGATCGCAACGCCGTTGACCGAGCCCAGCCCGGGCATCGCGCCGATGAACAGCCCAAGCGCGACGCCGATCAGCATCAGCATGATGTTGAGGGGGTCGAGGGCGATAAACACGCCGTCCAGCAGAAGCCCGAGAATTTCCATGATGTTGTCGCTCTATCCTAAGGTCGTTGGCCTGGTGTCGATCGAAGGCGGTCTAGAAGAAAAAGTCGTATAGCGGCAGAAACAGCGGCTCCAGATAGCCCTTCGGCAACACGATCCGCATCGCGATATCGAAAAACAGGAATGTGACGATGGGTGTGGTGATCGAGATCGCCAGCGTCGCCGGCCAGCCGTGGCGGCCGAGAAAACGGATGTAGTAAATAAGGAAGACGAGGATCGCGCCGTAGAAGCCGAGAATATGGCACAACGCGATGAATCCCGTGACGCCGCCGCCCACCAGCAGCAGCATGCGCAAGCCGTAGCTGTCGAGATACTTCTCGTCCGACTGAGAGGGTGGGGATTTCTTGAGCACCCAGTTGATGGCAATCCAGACGCACGACAGAAGCATCCCCGCCGCGAGCCAGAACGGCCAGAACCCGCCGCCCGGACCTTCGCCCTTGATATAACCGATATCGAGTTCGGTACTCTTGTACATCAAGTAGATCGAGAGAAGCGCCATTAACCCGGCCGTGATGATTTCTGCACGTCTCATAACGAACGCCTACTCCCGATCTCTTGATATACGTCTGTCTGCTTTTTCCGTAATGACGTCAGGTGCTTACTTGATCGCACCCATCTCCGTCAGCATCTTCCGGTGACGTTCGCGCTGCTCTTGCCAATAGGCCTTCAGCGCGTCGCCTGCCATCAGATCGCCGAACAGCGACTTGTCCTTCCGGTATTTCTGCCATTTTGCGGAGTTGTAGACCTTGGCAAAAAGGTCCTGGAAGTACTTCTCCGCGTCGGCGCTCATGCCCGGCGCCCCGACGACCGCGCGCTGCATGCCGTACGAGAAGTCCTTACCCTTTTCCTTGAGGGTCGGGACATCCGGGAACAACGGCAGACGCTCGGCCGTGAAACTGACCAGAGGCACGACGTCGCCAGACTCGTAGAAGCCGAGGGCTTCGGACGGGTTGTTGACGCTGGAGTTGATGTGCTTGCCGGCCAACTGCTTGGCGACGGTGCCGCCGCCCTTGTACGGCACGTACTTGATCGAAAGACCGAAGTTGTTGTTGAGGAATTCGGTCAGCAGTTCGTCTTCCTGGGCCTTGCCGGTGCCGCCCATGACCCACTTGTTGCCGTCGGCTTTCGCCTTGGCGAGGAATTCCTCGAACGTTTTGATGCCGGAGTCCTTGTGCACCCACAGAAGGAAAGTGTCTTCCGCCATGCGGCCCACAGGCGCGAACGTCATAATGTCGATGCCCAGTTTCGGCTGGCGCAGCGGCGTCGTGAAGAACGAGTTGAGGGTCACCATGATGGTGTGGTCCGGATCGTTCGCCCCCTTGGCGGCGATCAGGGCTTCCGCCCCGGAACCGCCGGACTTGTTGACCGGCACCAGCGGCTTGGATGCCATTTTTTCGGACTCGACGATGGCCTGCATCAGGCGCGCCATCTTGTCGGCACCCCCGCCCTTACCGGCCATGATGATGAAGTCGATCGGTTTCGTCGGCTCCCACGCGGCAGCCGTGCCGGGCAAGCCGGCAACCAGTGCGCCGATACTTAACGCACCGGCCAAACCAAGAATATGACGTCTAGAGATAGCCATTATAACCTCCCAAGTTACAATTCGCTGCCGGCGACATAACAACTCAGAGACCGGCAACACGGTCAAAGTTGGATGTTGGATGTGCAGACCGCTTCTTGGCGGCGGATTGCCCTTGAGGGACCTAATCTTGGTGTTAGGTATACCAATGATAAGTTAGTTAGCTCGCTCTAATCAATTCAAATAACAGCCTTCTTTCGTGTTTCGCCTATCTTAGTGAACGAAAAGAACCGGCATATCGGTGTTGTCGATGATCCACTGCGTCACGCCGCCCAAAACCAGCGCGCGGCCCCGGCTGCGCCCGTAGGCACCCATCACCAGAACATCCGCGCCGCAGTCCTTGGCGGCCTTCAGCAGGCTTTCGCCGAGCGTGGAGTTCCTCGACGTGACGTTCATGGAAGTCGCTTCGATTTCATGATCTTTCAGATGAACGATCAGGTCGTCCGCCGTCAGATCGAGATTTTCCGCATCCTCGGCGGAGAGCACCGTGACTTTCTTGGCGGCGGCGATGATCGACCCGCACGCAGCAACGGCGCGCGCTGATTCCGCCGACCCGTTCCAGGCGATGGCGACGTTGTCGCCCAGCGTTGCGACTTCTCGCTTCGGACACAGAAGCACCGGCCGGCCGGTGTTAAGCATCGCCGCTTCGAGGGTGTTCTGACCGAGGTTGGTATCGTGATCCGGTTGCGCAACGGCGACGACACTCGCGAGCCGCCCTTGAACACCGATCACGTCGGCCTGCTTGCCGTCGGCGACGCTCCAGGAAATGGTCAGCGTGTCGTGGGCCGGCGGGCGCGTGTCGCAGACCGTGATCCCGCGTTTTTGAACATATTCATCAAAAAGTCCCTTGAGGCGCACCACCTCGTCATCGGTGATGTCCTTCGCGGATGCGTTGATCTGGTCGGCGACGAGGCGCGGCACCGCGACGCCGAAGGGCATCAAATCCTTCGGGCGCGGTTTACAGTGAACGGCGCGAATGTGCGCGTTGAAGTGCCGCCCCAACGCGCAGGCATGATCCAGCACGGACTCCCCTTGGCCATCGCCGCGGATCGGCACCAGTATCGTGCGGAATGCCATGACCTTCGCTCCCCTTAGAACAGGCCTTCGATCAGGCCGTCTTTATTGAGCCTGATCGATTCCGATGCCGGTTTACGCGGCAGACCCGGCATCGTCATGATCTCGCCGGTGACGACGACGATGAAGCCGGCGCCCGCCGAGATGCGGACTTCGCGGATCGGCACGCTGTGGCCGGTCGGCGCACCCTTGAGGCCTGGGTCGGTCGAAAACGAGTACTGGGTCTTGGCCATGCACACCGGCAGCTTGCCGTAGCCCTGTTCTTCCCATTCCTTCAACTGGTTGCGGATCTTGGTGTCGGCAAGTACTTCGTCGGCGCGGTAGATTTCCGTGGCGACGGTCTTGATCTTGTCGAACAGCGACATGTCGTCCGGATAAAGCGGCTTGAAGTCCGCCTTTCCGCTGTCGACCAGTTCGACGACCTTGTTGGCCAGCGCTTCGGTGCCTTCGGAGCCTTTCGCCCAGTGTTCGCAGAGGATCGCTTCCGCGCCCTGCGAGGTGACGAATTCCTTGACCGCTTCGACCTCCGCATCGGTGTCGGTGTGGAAGTTGTTGATCGCGACCACGGCGGGCACGCCGAACTTCTTCAGGTTCTCGAGGTGGCGGCCCAGGTTCGGGCAACCTTTCTTCAACGCTTCGACGTTTTCGGTGTTGAGGTCTTCTTTCTTGACCCCACCGTTGGATTTCAGCGCACGGATCGTCGCGACGATCACGACGGCGCTCGGCTTCAGGCCCGCCTTGCGGCACTTGATGTCGAAGAACTTCTCGGCCCCGAGATCCGCGCCGAAGCCGGCTTCGGTCACGACGTAATCGGCGAGTTTCAGCGCCGTCTTGGTGGCGACCACGGAATTGCAGCCGTGCGCGATGTTGGCAAACGGGCCGCCGTGCACGAAGGCCGGGTTGTTTTCAAGCGTCTGCACCAGGTTCGGCTGCATCGCGTCTTTCAGCAGCACCGCCATCGATCCTTCGGCCTTGATGTCGCGGCAGTAGACCGGCGACCGGTCGCGGCGATAGGCGACGATCATGTCGCCGAGGCGGCGCTCCAGGTCGGCGAGATCGGAAGCAAGGCAGAGGATCGCCATCACTTCGGATGCGACGGTAATGTCGAAACCGGCTTCGCGCGGGAAGCCGTTGGCGACACCGCCGAGCGAACACGTGATCTGGCGCAATGCCCGGTCGTTCATGTCGAGGACGCGCTTCCAGGCGATGCGGCGGATATCGATTTCCTGCTCGTTCCCCCAGTAAATGTGGTTGTCGATCATCGCCGACAGCAGGTTGTGCGCTGACGTGATGGCGTGGAAGTCGCCGGTGAAGTGGAGGTTCATGTCCTCCATCGGGATGACCTGCGCATAACCGCCGCCCGCGGCGCCGCCCTTCATGCCGAAGTTCGGGCCGAGCGACGCTTCGCGGATGCAGATCGTCGCCTTCTTGCCGATGCGGTTGAGGCCGTCGCCGAGACCGACGGTCGTCGTCGTCTTGCCTTCGCCGGCGGGCGTCGGGTTGATCGCGGTGACCAGGATCAGCTTGCCGTCGTCCTTGCCTTCGATCGACTTGATGAAGTCGGCGGAAATCTTCGCCTTGTCGTGGCCATAGGGGAGCAGGTGTTCCTTGTCGATCCCGAGCTTGGCGCCGATGTCGTTGATATGTTGCGGCGAGGCTTCACGGGCGATTTCGATGTCGGTTTTAGCCATGGTTAGAGCTTCCCAATTCAATCAGTTGTCTGTATCGGCGACCGTTCAGTCACCTAGATTTGTGCCGACCTCAACGCCGGCGTCTTTTGCCCATTCGGCGGCGGGCACCTTGCCCCCACCGGTTGGGCGTACTCGCTTTACCAGAATGCGCCCACCGATGCATTGCACGGTCACGCCATCTTCTGACACGTCGACGACGCGGCTGCTGATGCCGTCACCCTCGACCCGCTGGCAGTCGAAGACGCCGAGCTGCTCGCCGCCGAAGGTCGTCCACGCGCCGGGCGACGGGTTGGTGCCGCGGATCAGGTCGTAGACCTGCTTGACCGGCTTGTTCCAGTCGATGCGGGCATGCTTCGCCGTGCAGCGGCGTTCGTAGGTGGCGTCGGCCTCGTCCTGGACGATTCGCGGCGGATTTCCCGACCGGAACAGGTCGCAGACCTCGAGAACCGAATCGATGGCGGACGGATAGATTTTTTTGAAGTAGAGATCGATCACCGTGTCGTCCGGCTCGATCGGGCATTCCCACATCATCAGGACGTCACCTTCGTCGAGACCGTCCGTCGGGTAGAACCACGAATAACCCGACTTGGTGCTGCCCATGATGATCGGCCAGTTGACCGCGGACGGACCGCGATGCAACGGCAGAAGCGAAGGATGGAAGCAGATCGAACCCTGTTTCGGGGTGTCGCGGGCCGCTTCCGGCACGAACACGTTGACGAACGCCATGACCATCAGATCGGCGTTCAGCGCAGCCAGCTCGTCGAGAGATTCCTGATCCTTGAAGTGCGCCGGCTGATAGACGGGCAGGCCCTGTTCCAGGGCAAATTCCTTGATCGGGTCGATCGGCTTGCCGTCCTTGTCGGGCTCGCAGTAAACGGCCACGACCTCGTCGATACCGGCTTCCAGAATCTTGGCCAGGGCATCTTTGCCGAACGCCTGCTGACCCATCACGATAACGCGCATGTTTCCTCTCCTGTCGGGCGCCGCCGAAACGGCGCCCTTTAAAATGTTCGTCTCGCGCCCGGTGTGTGACCTGGCGTCATTATTTTATCGCCTATTCGGCGGCGGCTTTCGCCTCGCCGACGGCACCCGACGCCTTGACCCGTTCGAGGTCATCGCCCTCGTAACCGAGCACCTGCGTCAGGATTTCATCTGTGTGCTCACCCAGAAGCGGCGAACGAAAGACTTCGACCGGGCTTTCCGACAGTTTGATCGGGCAGCCGACCGAGAGATACGGCCCGCGCTCCGGGTGATCGACTTCGACGATGGTGCCGGTTTTGCGCAGCCCTTCGTCTTCCGCGATCTCTTTCATCGAAAGAATCGGGCCGACCGGAATGTTGAGCGGGTTGCAGATATCCATGACCTCGAACTTAGTCTTGGTCATCGTCCACTGTTCGATGCGTTCGAAGATTTCGGTCAGCTTGTCGAGCCGCTCGGGCGGTGTCGCATAGCCTTCCTTGGTCTTCCACTCCGGTTCGCCGATGACGTCGCAGATATGCTCCCATACGGCGGCCTGGGTGATGAAGTACGTGTAGGCGTTGGGATCGGTTTCCCAGCCTTTGCATTTCAGGATACGGCCCGGCTGGCCGCCGCCCGAGTCGTTGCCCGCGCGCGGCGTCGCATCGCCGAACGGAATGCCTTCGCCGAACTGCGAGTATTCTTTCAGCGGACCCGCTTTCAGGCGCTGCTGGTCGCGCAGCTTGACCCGGCACAGATTGACGACGCCGTCCTGCATGGCCGCCGTAACGCGCTGCCCCTTGCCCGACTTCTCACGGTGATAAAGCGCCGTGACGATGCCCAGCGCGAGATGCAGGCCGGTGCCGGAATCGCCGATCTGCGCGCCCGTCACGACCGGAATGCCGTCGAGGAAACCCGTCGTCGACGCGGCCCCGCCGGCGCATTGGGCGACGTTTTCGTAAACCTTGCAGTCCTCGTACTTGCCGGGGCCGAAGCCCTTGATCGAGGCCAGGATCATCTTCGGATTGATTTCCTGGATGCGTTCCCACGTGAAGCCCATGCGGTCGAGCGCGCCGGGGGCAAAGTTCTCGACCATGACGTCGCACGTCTTGATCAGGCGTTCGAGAACTTCCTTGCCGGTCTCGTTTTTCGAGTTCAGCTCGATCGAGCGCTTGTTGTGGTTGAGCATGGTGAAGTAGAGCGAGTCCGCGCCCGGGACGTCGACCAGCTGCTTGCGGGTCGCGTCGCCGACGCCGGGGCGTTCCACCTTGATCACGTCGGCGCCGAACCACGCCAGGAGCTGGGTGCAGGTCGGACCGGACTGGACGTGCGTGAAATCCAGAATTTTGATGCCTTCGAGAGCTTTCATCGTATGCTCCTGTACTAAGAAGTTATGACGTGCGGCACGTTGTTATTTCTTCGAAACGACGCTTTGCGGGTTGAGGTTGCCGATGCGCCCGCTTTCGGTGCCCGCCTTTTCGTCGATCACCGCGTTGACGAGTGTCGGCTTACCTGACTTGAGGGCTTCGTTGACGGCCTGCGTAAGCTCGTCGGGGGACGTCGCATAGACGCCGACGCCGCCGAACGCTTCCATCATCTTGTCGTAGCGCGCATCCTTGACGAACACGGTGGTCGCCACATCATCGCCGCCCGACGGATTGACGTCGGTGCCGCGGTAGATCCCGCCGTTGTTGAAGACGACGACGCAGATCGGCAGGTTGTAGCGGCAGATGGTTTCGATCTCCATCCCCGAAAACCCGAACGCGCTGTCACCTTCGACGCACAGCACCCGCTCGCCGGTTTCGACAGCAGCCGCGATGGCCTGGCCCATGCCGATCCCCATCACGCCCCAGGTGCCGACGTCGAGACGCTTGCGCGGTTTGTAGATGTCGATGATCGAGCGCGCGAAGTCGAGGGTGTTGGCCCCTTCGTTCACCAGAATGGTGTCCGGGTTCTCGGCGATGATGCGTTTGAGTGCCCCCAGCGCGCCGTGGAAATCCATCGGCGAGTTGTTGTTCAGAAGGCGCGGCGCCATCTTTTCGACGTTGCTGTCGCGCTTGGCTTTGACCGCGTCGGTCCAGTCGGCGGGCGGTTTCTGCCAGTCCTTGCCCATGCCGTCGAGCAGCGCGCCGACGCACGATCCGATGTCGCCCACCAGCGGCGCCGCGACCTCGACGTTCGAGTCCATCTCTTTCGGTTCGATATCGATCTGCACGAACTTCTTCGGCGCATCGCCCCACTGCTTGCCCTTGCCGTGGCTAAGAAGCCAGTTGAGCCGCGCACCGATCAGCATGACGGTGTCGGACTCTTTCAGCACCAACGAGCGCGCGGCGCCCGCGTAAAGCTCGTGATCATCCGGCAAAAGACCCTTCGCCATGCTCATTGCGATGTACGGAATGCCGCTGGTTTCCACCAGCTTGCGGATATCGTCGTCGACCTGCGCATAGGCCGCGCCCTTCCCGAGGATGATCAGCGGACGCTTGGCATCCTTAAGGACGCCGAGCGCGCGCTTCACAGCCTCGGGTGCAGGGAGCTGCGCGGGTGCAGGGTCGATGACCTTGACCAGCGATTTTTCGCCGGCCGCTGCATCCATGACCTGGCCCAGCAGGGCGGCCGGGAGATCGAGATATACACCGCCCGGACGGCCGGAGACCGCGGCGCGGATGGCGCGCGCGATGCCGATACCGATGTCTTCGGCGTGCAGGACACGATACGCCGCCTTGCAGTGCGGCTTGGCGATCGCGAGCTGATCCATTTCCTCGTAGTCGCCCTGCATCAGGTCGACGATCTCGCGTTCGGACGAACCGGAGATCAGGATCATCGGGTAGCAGTTGGTCGTCGCGTGGGCGAGGGCGGTCAGGCCGTTCAGGAAGCCAGGCGCGGAGACGGTCAGGCAGATGCCAGGTTTCTTGGTCAGATATCCGGCGATGGCGGCGGCGTAGCCCGCGTGCTGTTCATGGCGGAAGGACAGGACGCGCATCCCCTCCGCCTGCATGAAGCGGCCGAGATCGGTGATCGGAATCCCCGGCACATTATAAATGGTGTTGATGTCGTTCAGCTTGAGCGCATCGATGACGAGATGGAAGCCGTCCGTCAGCGGCGCATCATCCGCACCTTGTTGTTCTTTCGTTTCCGTCGCGGTCGACGACATGTCGTTTCCTCCGTGGTCGATAAGCCTTCGCTCAGGCCGTTGATTTACGATTCGATTTGCCGCGCGGGGTGTCCGCCGGCTCGGGTTCCGCAGCGCTCAGATCGGTGAACTCGTGCCAGTTCTTCCGGATGTGCGCATGTAGCCGCATGGTGTGTTCGCGAACCAGCTTGCTGGCGAGATCGCCGTCGCGCTTCTCGATCGCGTCGATGATGTGCATGTGATCGTCGACCGACAGGCTGACCCGGTCGGCCTCGGCCATGGCCCGGGCGCGGATCGCGCGCATGTGCAGGAACAGGCCGTCGGCGATGGAGTGCAGCATCGAGCATTTCGAGAGTTCGAGAATGCGGCGATGGAAGCGGATGTTGGCTTCCGAATATTCGTCCATGTGCGCGCGGGCTTCGTTCTTCGTGTAGTCCGCGACCATCTTTCTAAGTGAAGCGACTTCGTCGTCCGACGCGTGCTCGGTCGAAAGACGGGCGGCCATGCTTTCAAGCGCCGCCCAGACGGTGATCATTTCCAGGACTTCTTCGAGGGACTTTCGTTTGATGAAGATCCCCTTGCGCGGCTGGATGTCGACGAAGCCTTCCTGCTCCAGACGGGCGAGGGCTTCACGGATCGGTGTGCGGGAGATGCCGAGCTGTTCGGCCATCTTGCGTTCTTCGAGTTTCAGGTTGGCGTCGGCATCGTAAATGTTCATGCCGGTGATGGCGTCTTTCAGGACCTCGTAAATGTGGTCCTTGAGACTGAAATTCGTCCCGACTGCCTTGAGCTTCAAGCTCCGCGCCATCGTCCCCTCCTGAGTGCCGATTAACCGATATGTTGCCCCACCCGTTAGACCACGGCGTCGGGCAGTCGGCCAGCACCTTTGTTCTTGGTATACCATATGCCACTCCTTGAAGCCCCGCAACAACGGAATCAACGTTGAATTTTGCTGCGGTGCACCCAAAACGACCTCGCTAAGTCCCGGTTTTCTGCTGTTTTTTGAATTGCCTGAAAATATCAACTGGTATATGGTATACCAGATTGAAAGGCCAAACGGCGCTGGTTTGCAAGTAAAAAAAGCGCAAAAACAATCAGGTGCGGGAGTTATCCCCATTCAATCGGGAGGCGGCGATGAATCTTTACGAATACGAAGCCAAGGAGATCCTGGCGCAGTACGGCGTGCCGGTGCCGGAGGGCCGCAGTGTCATGACGGCGGCGGACGCCGAAGCGGCGGCTAAGGAATTGCCGGGCCACAAGTTCGCCGTGAAAGCACAGATCCTGGCCGGCGGGCGCGGTCTCGCGGGGGGCGTCGAGTTGGCGCCGACGCCCAGCAAGGTCGGTGAGATCGCAAAACGGATGCTCGGCTCGCGCCTGGTCACGGTGCAGACCGGCGCCGAAGGCGAGACGGTGGAGCGGGTCTATGTCGAGACGGCGGTCGATTCGCGAAAGGACTTCTTCCTCGCCGTGCTCGTCGATCAGGCACTGGCGCAGATCGTCGTGCTGGGATCGCGGAACGGCGGCGTCGATTTCGAGGACCGCGTGGCGCGCGAACCTGGCATCGTCGAAACCCTGCCGGTGAATAGCGATGGGTCCCTTGACGACACCGCGTGCGACGGGTTCCTGTCCCGGCTCGGCATCGCGGGCGACCTGGCCGCCGAGGCGCGCCGGATTATCGACGCTTTGGTGAAGGTTTTCCGGCGTATCGACGCAACCCTGATCGAAATCAATCCACTGACGCTGACGAGTGAAAACACATTCTCGGCCATCGACGCCAAGGTCAGCATCGACAACAACGCCCTGTTCCGCCATCCGGAGTTCGCCGGGCTGGCGTCGAGCGCCGGCGGCGACGAGATCGAGATGCAGGCACAGAAAGACGAAATCAATCTCGTCCGCCTCGACGGAAATATCGGCGTCGTCGTCAACGGCGCCGGGCTCGCCCTCGCGACCCAGGACGGGATATCCGACGCGGGTGGGAAGGCGGCCAACTTCATGGACATCCGCACCACCGCGACAAGCCTTCAGGTGGCGCGCGGGATCGGCATCCTGTTGAGCGATCCGAATGTGAAGTCGATCCTCGTCAACATTCACGGAGGTGGCATGACACCGTGCGACACCATCGCCGAAGCGTTGGCCCTGGCGCTCGCGTGGTCGGACAGGAAGGTGCCGGTCGTGACCCGTCTGGCCGGGCACAATGCGGACTATGCCCGCCAGATGCTGGTGGACAGAGGGATTCCCCACGAACGCTGCGACAGCATGCGCGACGCCATCTCCGCCGCCATCGCGCGCGCGGCCTGAGAGAGGAGCATGACATGAGCATTCTTTGTAACGCGGAAACCAGACTGATCGTCCAAGGCATGACCGGCCGGTCCGGTACGTTCTATACGGATCAGGCAATCACCTATGGGACCAATGTCGTCGGCGGGGTGCGGCCGGGAAAAGGCGGCAAGACGCACATCGGCCGACCGGTGTTCAACACCGTTCGCGAAGCGATGGCGGAAACCAGCGCCGACGCGACGATGGTGATGGTGCCGGCGCACAATGCGGCCGAGGCGATGATCGAGGCGGTCGAGGCGGAAATGCCCTTGATTGTCTGCGTCACCGAACGCATTCCCGTGCTCGACATGATCCGTGTCAAGGACGCGCTCAATGGCTCGGTGAGCGAGCTTGTCGGTCCCAACTCCCAGGGCGTGCTGACGCCCGGGGCCTGCAAGATCGGCGTCATGTCGACCGCGGACGCGCGCCCGGGCACAATCGGTATCGCGTCCCGCTCGGCCTCGCTGACAAGTGAAGTGGTCGCCGGCTTGAGCGCTGTCGGCCTGGGTCAGTCGACGACCGTCGGTGTCGGGGGCGATCCGGTGCACGGCATCGGTTTTCAGCGGTGTCTCGAACTATTCATGGCGGACCCGGGGACGACCGGGATTGTGCTTGTCGGTGAAATCGGGGGCAGCGAGGAAGAGCAGGCGGCGGCGTATCTCAAGGCGAACCGTGCCGCCAAGCCCGTCACGGCGCTTGTCGTCGGCCGTCATGCGCCGGCGCAGCGGCGCATGGGTCATGCCGGGACACTCTCTGTTTTCGGCAGCGGAAGCGCGGCCTCGAAGAATGCCGCCCTTAAGTCCGCAGGCGTATGCGTCGTCGAGAATGTAGACGATGTCGCCCAAGCGATGGCCGGTACGATGGCGGCTGCCTAATGTCGTTCGGTGTGGCGGTGCGCGATAGTGGTTTGACCGGCGGTCGCAGAGCGCCATATGTTCAGTGGTATGCCATCGACCAGAATGGCGACGGGGGAGACAATCTTGTGCGGTACGCATGCTGATACGTTCCGGCGATTCCTGTCTGATAGTCATCGATATGCAGGAGCGGCTTGTGCCCGCGATGCAGGCGCCCGCGCGTACCATCAAGAACGCCAAGCTGTTGATCTCGGTCGCCCGCGAACTCGACATTCCGGTCTTGCTGACCGAGCAGTACCCCAAGGGGCTGGGCCGCACGGTCAAGGAAATCGCGAACGTCGCCAATGGCCTGCCGGTGCTGGAAAAGATGCACTTTTCCTGCATGGAGGACACGAGTTTCGCCGATGCGTTTCATACGCTCGGCCGCAAGCAGGCGGTGATCGCCGGGATGGAGGCGCACATCTGCGTCATGCAGACCGCGGTCAACCTGATGGACGAGGGCTACGAGGTGTTCGTCGTCACGGACGCCACGTCGTCCAGGACGCTGGAAAGCGAACAGGCGTGTCTCGACCGGCTGGGTGCCTGCGGGGCGGGGATTGTAACGACGGAAATGGTTGTGTTCGAATGGCTGGGAAAGGCCGGAACGGACGCGTTCAAAAAACTTTTGCCATTGGTGAAGTAGGTTAACCGGCGATATGGAAACATTCGAAAAGAAACGTCCCAAACCCAAGCGCCCGGGCAGCGGCAACCGCAAAAAGGCACGCGCCTTCCCGAAAGGCCGCCAGGTTCAGCCTGATGCGCGAAAAGAAGTGCAGCAGCTTCTGAAGGGCAAGTCGCGCGCCCGCGACCTGCTGATCGAGCACCTGCATCTGATCCAGGACAAGTACGGTCACTTGTCGGCGGGCCATCTTGCGGCGCTGGCAGAGGAAATGAAGCTGGCGATGGCGGAAGTGTATGAGGTCGCGACCTTCTATCATCATTTCGACGTGGTGCGCGAAGGCGAGACCGCGCCGCCGGAAGTCACGATTCGCGTTTGCGACTCGCTCAGCTGCGAAATGGCGGGTGCGAAAGACATTATCAAAAAGCTCGGCGACAAAGCGCCCAAGTACGTCCGCGTCGTGCACGCGCCCTGCATGGGGCTTTGCGACAAGGCCCCCGCGGCGGCCATCGGCAAAAATTACACCGGGCATGTCTCCGTCCAGTCGCTTTTGAAGGCGGCGCGGGACCGCGACGTGAAACCTCAGCGCGTGAAGTATCAGAGCTATGACGCCTATGTGAAAGCCGGCGGCTACAAGGTTCTGAAGGACTTGCGGAAGGGCAAGCAGACCCCGGACGACGTGGCGGACACGCTTTTGGAAGCGGGGCTGCGCGGTCTTGGCGGCGCCGGGTTCCCGTCCGGGCGCAAGTGGGGTTTCGTGCGCGCCGCCGAGGGGCCGCGTTACATGTGCATCAACGCCGACGAGGGCGAGCCCGGCACGTTCAAGGACAAGCTCTACCTCGAAACCAAACCGCACCAGTTTCTCGAAGGCATGCTGATCGGCGCCTGGGGCGTCGAGGCGAAAGCGGTCTACATTTACCTTCGTGACGAATACCCGGACATCCACCGCGTGCTCACCAAAGAGATCGCGGTGCTGGAAAAGAAAAAGATCATCGAGCCCGGTTACGTGCATCTGCGCCGGGGCGCGGGTGCGTATATCTGCGGCGAGGAAAGCGCGATGATCGAAAGCATCGAGGGCAAGCGCGGCCTGCCGCGTCACCGCCCGCCCTATGTCGCGCAGGTCGGCGTGTTCGACCGCCCGACCCTGGTGCACAACGTCGAGACCGTTTTCTGGATGCCTGAAAT
The DNA here is from genome assembly GCA_023145215.1 of Rhodospirillales bacterium. GTDB lineage: Bacteria > Pseudomonadota > Alphaproteobacteria > Rhodospirillales > Casp-alpha2 > UBA4479. The sequence continues at coordinate 34,186 of JAGLED010000016.1, forward strand.
CCTGAGTAAAGGCGCCGACTGGTTCATCAAGCAGGGCCGGGAAGGGCACAAGGGCAACCGGTCGTATTCCGTTTCCGGACGGGTCAAAAAGCCGGGCGTGGTGCTGACCGCGGCCGGCGCGACGGCGGAAGAATTGATCGAAGCCTGCGGCGGAATGCTCGACGGGCACACGTTCAAGGGATACCTCCCCGGTGGGCCGTCGGGCGGGATCATGCCGGCATCGATGGGCGATCTGCCGCTCGATTTCGGCGAACTCGAAAAGCACGGGCACTTCGTCGGGTCGCACGCCGTGGTGATCCTGTCGGATAAAGACCACATGCGCGACGTCTCGGTGAACCTGTTGAAGTTCTTCGAGGACGAAAGCTGTGGTCAGTGTACGCCCTGCCGCGTCGGCTGTGAAAAGGCCGTGAAGCTGATGGGCGAGAAAAAGTGGAACTCCAAGCTGCTCGGCGAACTGTCGACGGCGATGGCCGATGCGTCGATCTGCGGTCTGGGCCAGGCCGCCCCGAACCCGATCCGTTCGGTCATGAAATACTTCAAGAAGGAAGTGAGCTGATGGCGGAAAAAATCACCTTCACTCTCGATGGGAAGCAGGTCACGGCCGAAGTCGGCGAGACCATCTGGCAGGTGGCCAAGCGCGAGGGCACGACGATCCCGCATCTCTGCTGGAAGGACGCTCCGGGTTACCGCGCCGACGGTAATTGCCGGGCGTGCATGGTCGAGATCGAGGGCGAGCGCGTGCTGGCCGCGTCGTGCGTCCGGACGCCGAGCGAGGGCATGAAGGTCACGACCGATTCCGAGCGTGCCAAGACGTCGCGCCGGATGGTGATCGAGCTGTTGATGGCCGACCAGCCGAAGATGAAGGATGCGCACGACAGCGAGTCCGACTTCATCAAGTGGACCAAGGCGATGAACGTCAAGACGTCGCGCTTCCCCAGGGGCCACCGGCCGAAGCCGGACGTCTCGCACTCGGCGATGGCGGTCAACCTGGATGCCTGTATCCATTGCAATCTGTGCGTACGCGCGTGTCGCGAAGTGCAGGTCAACGATGTCATCGGTATGGCGTCGCGCGGCCACGACGCCAAGATCGTGTTCGACTTCGACGATCCGATGGGCAATTCGACCTGCGTCGCTTGTGGTGAATGCGTGCAGGCGTGCCCGACCGGCGCGCTGATGCCCAAGACCATTATCGACGATAAGGGCAAGGGCGCGCGCGTTGCCGACAAGCAGGTGCAGTCGGTGTGCCCGTATTGCGGGGTCGGCTGTCAGATCACCTATAACGTCAAAAAGAACAAGAAGACCGGCAAGAACGAGATCGCCTGGGTCGACGGCGCCGGCGGCAAGGCCAACGAGAACCGTTTGTGCGTCAAGGGGCGGTTCGGCTTCGACTACGTCACCAGCCCGGAGCGGCTGACCAAGCCGATGATCCGGAAACCCGGCAAGCCCAAGGGCATCAATATCGATCCGCGCAACCCGTGGACGCACTTCCGCGAAGCGACGTGGGACGAGGCGCTGAAGGCCGCCGCCGACGGCTTGAAGAACATTCGCAAGGAACAGGGTCCCAAGGGACTGGCGGGCTTCGGGTCCGCCAAATGCTCGAACGAGGAAGCGTACCTGTTCCAGAAACTGGTGCGCACCGGTTTCGGCTCCAACAACGTCGATCACTGCACGCGGCTTTGCCACGCGTCGTCGGTGGCGGCACTGATGGAATGCATCGGCTCGGGCGCGGTGACCGCCCCGTTCACGGCGGTGAAGGATTCCGACGTGATCGTCGTCATAGGCGCCAATCCGGTCGAGAACCATCCGGTCGCGGCGACCTATTTCAAGCAGGCCGCCAAGCGCGGCGCCGAACTGATCGTCATGGATCCGCGTGGCCAGGCGTTGAAGCGTCACGCCTCGCACATGCTGCAGTTCAAATCGGGCTCCGACGTCGCCATGCTGAACGCAATCATGCACGTGATCGTCGAGGAGGGGCTGTACGATCAGCAGTACATCCAGTCACACACCGAGGGCTTCAAGAGCATGCAGAAGCACTTGAAGGATTTCTCGCCCGAAAAGATGGCGAGTGTTTGCGGGATCGACGCGGATGAACTGCGCACCGTGGCCCGCAAGTACGCGACCGCCGGACGTTCGATCATCTTCTGGGGCATGGGCGTGTCGCAGCACACGCACGGCACCGACAACGCGCGTTGCCTGATCTCGCTGGCGCTGATGACCGGCCAGACCGGGCGGCCCGGCACCGGGCTGCACCCGCTGCGCGGTCAGAACAACGTGCAGGGCGCGTCCGACGCGGGCCTGATCCCGATGGTTTTCCCGGATTACATGAAGGTCGGCAATGACGGCCTGCGCCAGCGATTCGAAGAGCTTTGGGGCGCCAAGCTCGATCCCAATCCGGGCCTGACCGTGGTCGAGATCGTGCACGCCATCCACCACGACGAGATCAAGGGCATGTACATCATGGGTGAAAACCCGGCGATGTCCGACCCGGATGCCAATCATGCGCGCGATGCGCTGGCCAAGCTCGATCACTTGGTGGTGCAGGATATCTTCCTGACCGAAACCGCGATGTTTGCGGACGTGGTGCTGCCCGCGACCGCGTGGCCGGAAAAAGACGGCACGGTGTCGAATACCAACCGTCAGGTTCAGATGGGCCGCAAGGCGCTGGATGCCCCGGGGGACGCCAAGCCCGACTGGTGGATCACCATCCAGATCGCTAAGAAGATGGGCCTCAAGTGGACATACAAGAACCCGGCTGACGTGTTCGCCGAGATGAAACACGCGATGCCGTCGCTCAACAACATCACGTGGGAGCGGCTCAAGACCGAGAATTCGGTCACCTATCCGTGCCCGGCGCCGGATCATCCGGGCGAGGAGATCGTCTTCGCCGACCGGTTCGCGACCGACGACGGCTTGGGCAAGTTCGTGCCCGCCCAGGTGACCCCGCCGAACGAGCGGCCGGACAAGAAGTTCCCGTTCATCCTGATCACGGGCCGCCAGCTCGAACACTGGCACACGGGCGCGATGACACGGCGTTCCTATGTGCTCGATCAGGTGCAGCCGACGCCGACGGTGCAGATGAACACCCTCGATATCGCCAAGTTCGGCATCGAACCGGGCGACAAGGTGAAGGTTTCGACGCGCCGCGGTCAGATCGAGATCGCGGTCCGCGCCGACAACGCGGTCTCGCCGGGCTCGATCTTCATTCCGTTCGCGTACGTGGAGGCGTCAGCCAACGAGCTGACCAATCCGCAGCTCGACCCGATCGGCAAGATCCCCGAGTTCAAGTACTGCGCGGCGCGCGTCGAGCCGATGGCGTAGGGGCGAGGTGAAGTTTTAACCGTCATCCTGAACTCGATTCAGGGTCCATACGAGTGCCGGTTTTTATGGATGCTGAATCAAGTTCAGCATGACGGTTGAGGGCGTTTAGGCCTCCTTCCGAATCGCAAGGGCCGCCCAGTGCCCGCAGGCGTGGACGGCCCCTGACGATTGGATCGCGGTTTTAAAGCGCGTCGTCGCCGGTTTCGCCGGTGCGGATGCGCACCGCCTGACCGATGTCGGAAACGAAGATCTTGCCGTCGCCGATCTTGCCGGTTTGCGCCGCCTGGGCGATCGCCTCGACGACGCGTTCGGCGCGGTCGTCGTCGCAGACGATCTCAAGCCGGACTTTCGGTACGAACTCGACGTTGTATTCCGCACCCCGGTAGATCTCGGTCTGACCCTTCTGGCGGCCGAAGCCCTTGACCTCGGAAACGGTCATGCCCTCGACCCCAAGCTCGGTCAGCGCCGTACGGACAGCGTCGAGCTTGAACGGTTTGATGACGGCCATAATGAGTTTCATCGTCTCTCTCCTCTGTCCGTGGTTTACAGATTGTAGTCGCGTTCGCCGTGATACGAAAGGTCGAGGCCGATCTCCATCTCGTCATCGGCAACACGCAGGCCGCAGATCGCTTTGACGACGTAGACGATCACCAGCGTCGCGATGGCCGACCAGGCGACCGTGGCGACCACGCCCGTGGCCTGGACGCCCAGTTGCGAGCCGACGGTCATCCCGTCCGCGAGGCCCGCGCCGCCAAATGCGCCCGATGCGAACACCGCCGCCGCCAACGTCCCCAGAATGCCGCCCACACCGTGAACCGCGAAGACGTCGAGGGAGTCGTCGATCTTGAGCTTTTCTTTGACGAGACCGACCGCCCAATAACAGACGACGCCGCCCGCAAGCCCAATGCAGAGCCCGCCGATGGGACCGACGAAGCCGGATGCGGGCGTGATCGTGGCGAGACCCGCAACCATCCCGGTGACGACGCCGACCAGACTGGGTTTGCCGAACTTCAACCATTCGATAACGATCCACACCAGCGATGCCGTCGCCGCCGAGATATGCGTCACGGCCATCGCCATGCCGGCGCTGCCGTCGGCGGCGAGCGCGCTGCCGGCGTTGAAGCCGAACCAGCCGACCCACAGCATCGACGCGCCGATCATCGTCATCGACGGGCTGTGCGGCGGATGCAGTTGTGCCGGATATCCGGCACGGGGGCCCAGGATCATGACGATCACGACGGCGGAGGTGCCGGCGGTCGCGTGCACGACAAGGCCGCCCGCGAAGTCCATCACGCCCAGTTCGGCGAGCCAGCCGCCTCCCCACACCCAATGGCAGACGGGGGCATAGACGACGATCAGCCAGAGTGCGCTGATCAGCATCACGGCCGAGAACTTGATCCGCTCCACATACGCGCCGACGATCAGCGCCGGCGTGATGATCGCGAATGTCATCTGGAACATGAAGAACACGCTTTCCGGGATATCGCCCGACAACGAGTCAAAGCTGACGCCGGAAAGCATCACCTTGCCCAAGCCGCCGACGAGGCTCGAGCCTTCGTCGAACGCCAGGCTGTAGACAACGACGAGCCAAAGCACCGAAGCCAGGCACGCGATCGCGAAGCAGTGCATCAGCACCGAGAGCACGTTCTTGGACTGCACGAGGCCGCCGTAGAAAAGGGCGAGGCCCGGCAACGTCATGAACAGCACCAAGGCTGTCGACGTCAGAATCCACGCCGTGTTGGCGCCGCTCAATTCCTGAGCGGACGCCGGAAAGGCGAATAGCATCGTGACCAGCGCCAGCAACGCGCCGCCACACCGGTATTTGGTAACCGACATAGTGTTTCCTCCGAGTTATCGAAGCGGCGCAGGCTCTCCCAAGCCGTCTATTGCACCGCTTCACTGCATACACCTTGATCAGCCCGATCCGAAAAATGCCTAAAACGAGGGCATAAATCCGGGCCGATCGCTGGTTTCTCCCGTAACACCGGGATATGAGCAAAACCGGGGCCAACTTTCGGAAATTCACGTTCCCGGCATTGCAAAGGTCCCGGTGCTTCGCGAATATGCTGAAAACCAATCTAGAGCCAATCCAGGGAAGGAAATCTTGAAATGAGAACGGGCGGTCAGATGGTCGTCGAGGCGCTTGTCGCCAACGACATCGACAGGGTTTTTCTGGTGCCGGGCGAGAGCTATCTGGCGGTGCTGGACGCGCTTTACGACGTCTCCAACCGGATCCAGGTGACGATCTGCCGCAACGAGGGCGGCGCCGCCAACATGGCGGAGGCGTATGGAAAACTGACCGGCAAGCCGGGCGTTGTGATGGTCACGCGCGGGCCGGGCGCGACGCATGCGTCCATCGGCGTGCACACCGGGTTTCAGGATTCGACGCCGATGATCGTGCTGATCGGTCAGGTCGCCCGCGATCAGGCCGACCGCGAAGCGTTTCAGGAAATCGATTACCGCCGCATGTTCGGCCAGATGGCGAAATGGGTCGCCCAGATCGACGAGACGTCGCGCGTGCCTGAATACATGTCGCGCGCCTTCCAGACCGCAATGGCGGGACGTCCCGGACCGGTCGTGCTGGCCCTGCCCGAAGACATGCTGGCGGCCAAGGCCGACGCGCCCGAAACCAAGGCGGTCACCATCGCCCGGCCGGGTGTCGCTGCGGCGGATATCGCAAAATTCCGCGACCGCCTTTCCAAGGGCAAGCGGCCTTTGGTGATGGTCGGCGGTGGCGGCTGGACCCCGGCGGCGACCCAGGCCCTGACCAAGTTCGCCGAAGCCAACAACCTGCCCGTCAGTTGTGCGTTCCGGCGCCAGGACTGCTTCGACAACATGCATCCGCTTTACGCCGGACACGTGGGCATCGGGGCCGACCCGAAACTTATCGACCGGGTGCAGACCGCCGATCCGCTGATCGTCATCGGTCCGCGTCTGGGCGAAATGACAACCGGTGGATACGAGCTTCTGAAGCCGCTGCACCCGGATCAGCCGCTGATCCACGTGCACCCGTCGGGCGAGGAGTTGAACCGGGTCTATGCGGCCGAGTTGCCGATCCATGCCGACGTGACGCAGTTCCTTCAGGCCTGCGCCGAGATGGAGCCGGTCGATAGCGCCGCCTGGGCCGACGACGCCAAATCCGCGCACGGCGACTACATCGACTTCACCACACCCGCGAAGATGGACGGCGCCGTCGACATCGGCGCCATCATGGAGACGGTGCGCGACCTGCTGCCGGACGACGCTATCGTCACCAACGGGGCGGGGAACTATGCGATCTGGGTACACCGTTATCACCGCTATCGAAAGCCGGGGACCCAATTGGCGCCGACGTCGGGGGCCATGGGCTACGGCGTGCCGGCGGCGGTGGCGGCGAAGCTGATGCATCCGGAGAAAGTCGTCGTCTCGTTCGCCGGCGACGGCTGCTTCCAGATGAACTGCAACGAGTTGGGCACTGCGCTCCAATACGGTGCCAAATGCATTTTCATCGTCATCAACAACGGGATTTACGGCACCATCCGCATGCACCAGGAACGCCGCTTCCCTGACCGTGTTTCCGGCACCGACATCGTCAACCCGGACTTCCCGGCGATCTGCGAAGCGTATGGGGGGAAGGGGTATCTGGTGACGGAAACCGACGCGTTCCGCCCGGCGCTCGAAGATGCACTGGTGAATGACCGGATGGCGCTGATCGAGATCCGCATCGATCCCGACGACATCGCACCCGGGCGTAAGCTGAGCGCGCTTTGATGGCGCGGGGTCGGGAGAACGAGAAAATCCTATTCGCGAACGAGGCGTTCTATGCCGCGTTCGCATCCGGCGACGTCGAGGCGATGAACAACGTCTGGGCCGAGGATGCGCCCGTCGTCTGCCTGCATCCGGGCGCGACGCCGATCTATGATCGGGCCGAAATCATGCGGAGCTGGGATCACATTCTTTCCGACCCCGGGGTCAGCGACATGCAGATGCATTCGCCCCGCGTCCTGACGTATGGCGACGTCGCTTTGGTCATATGCTACGAGACGTTGGGCGGCGGCACGCTGATCGCGACCAACGCGTTCGTGCGTGAGGGCGGTCAATGGCGGATGGTGTCGCACCAGGCCGGACCTTGCCCGGACGCACCCGAGGATGACGACATGGACGACGACGAGGCCGGGCCGAGCCTTCACTAAGCGAAGTTTCCCCCCTCACCTGTCCTCTCCCCCGTGACCGGGGAAGTGGGACCCTGAAGCGCCAACTTTATCCCTCTCCCCCACCCGCGGGGGAGAGGTTAGGTGAGGGGGCCTTTCTTGGGATAGCCAGAACGCGACGGCAGATGATCTGATAACGGTTCAGGCGTCGTAGGCGGCCCGTAGCTGCGCGATGGCGCAGGCGGCGAAGCGCGCTTCCGGCGGGTCGGCGCGGCTGGTGAGGACCACCGGCACCTTGGCGCCGAGGACGACACCCGCGGCGAGCGCCGACCGGAAGTAAACCAGCATCTTGAACAATCCGTTGCCCATTTCGATGTTGGGTGCGACCAGCACGTCGGCGTGGCCCGCGACGGGGCCGCCGATGCCTTTCAGTTCTGCCGCTTCCGGCGACACCGCGTTGTCGAACCCGAACGGGCCGTCGACATGCGCGCCCGCGACCTCGCCCGCATTCGCGCGCTCGACGATCTTCCGCGCCAGCACGGTCGACGGCATGCTGTCCATGACGCTCTCGGATCCCGACAGCATCGCGACCCTGGGCATCTCGTAGCCGAGCGCGTGGGCGAGATCGACCGAATTCTGGACGATGTGCAGCAGGGTCTTTTCGTCGGGCGCGACGTTGACCGCGCCGTCGGTGATCATCAGCACCTTGTCCGACTTCGGTGCCGTCATATGAAAGACATGGCTGATCCGGCGCTCGGTCCGCAAACCCGCGTTCCGGGCGACGACGGCGCGCATGATGCTGTCGGTATGAAGCTGGCCTTTCATCAAAGCCTGCACTTCGTTTGCGGAGGCCAGCTGCACGGCGGCGTCGGCGGCGTGATCCTCGGGCTTCGACTGCACGACCCGGATCCCGGAAATATCCCAGCCGAGATCGCGCGCGATGCGCTCAATGTCGCCCTTGTCGCCGATCAGGGTCGGAATAATGAAGCCCGCTTCGGTCGCCTGCTTGGCGCTTTCAAGCGCGACCGGATGATCGGCCCCCGCGACCGCCATTTCGACGGCCGGCAGCTTCTGCGCCTTTTCGATGAGGTGGTGCGGCACCTCGAACGGATGATCACTCAACATGAAAAGTTAATAGCCTTACAGATCGCGCAGTGTCTCGGGGCCGGGTTCGATTTTACCCGCTTCAATGTTCTTGATGACACTGCGGATGCCGTCGTTCAAGGGCGTCGGGATGCCGTGCATCTTGCCGCGGTCCGCGATCAGGCCGTTGATGTGGTCGATTTCCGTCGGCCGGCCCTTGGCCACATCCTGCGCCATCGACGGGCGCTGGCTGTCCTTGCGGCGTTCCATGTCGGCCATGAACTTGTCCATCACCGCCTTGGTTGCGTCGGCGTTGCCTTCGTCCGCGCCCACCAGGTCGTCCGGCGAAAGCCCCATGATCTTGACGAGTTTCGCGCCCTCGGCCCGCGCCACGCGGACGGCTTCCGCCGCGAGGCCGATGGTGATGCGGCGGATGTGATCGTCCTTGTCGTTGGTGTTGGCGCCTTGCTGCGTTGCCGCTGAAACCGGATTGCGCATGGCGTTGGCGGCAAGCTTGGACCAGCGCTCGCCCATCAGGTTGTCGGTGGCGAGCGTGCTGTCGATGCAGGACAGCATCTTCGCGATCTCCTCGACGCGGGGCGTGACCTCGCCGGAGATTTCACCGACCCGGAACACCGTGTGCTGGTCGCCGCCTTTCTTGATCTTGCGCTGGATGTCGCCGGGCCCCGGCAATGACAGCGAGATCTGGCTGGCGATGCAGCCGACGGTCCGCTCAGCGCCCAGCACGTCGGCGATCAGGTGTTCGTTGATCCCGTTCTGGAGCGACACCACGAAGCCGTCTTCCGCGAGATAGGGTTTCACGAATTCGGCCGCTGCCGTCGTGTCGTAGGATTTGACGGCGATGATGATGATGTCGAACGGATCGATGACGCCCGGTGCAGGGAACTCGGGCTGCAGCACCGTGTTGCATTTGACGTCGAAGCATTCCTCGTCGGTCACGCCCGAAAGCTTCAGCCCCGGGTCCCGCATGGCAGCGACGTGTTCGGGCCAGGGGTCGATCATGGTGATGTCGAGGCCTTCGCGTGTCAGATAGCCGCCGACGTAACCGCCCAGCGCGCCACAGCCCATAATGGCGATGCGTTTACTCATAATTCAGTTCCTTGAAATCAGAAGGGTTCGTCGCCGCAGATCGTGATCCGGTGCATGCAGCGGCGGTGGCCGTTGTAGTCGGCGAGCGCCAGATGCTGCGTGCAGCGGTTGTCCCAGATCGCCATCGATCCGGGCGCCCAGCGGAACCGGCAGGTGAAGTCCGGCTTCGTCGAATAGGCCTGCAGGTAGTCGACCATCGGTGCCGATTCTTCGTCCGAGAACCCGGCCAGCGATTGAGTGTGGCTGCCGATATAGAGCGATTTCTTGCCCGTCTCCGGATGCGTGCGGATGACGGGGTGCGTCGATTCCGTGATCAGGTTGCCGGGATCGCGGACCTTGTCGGCCATCGCTGACGTGCCCTTGTAGCGGTCGGCGCGGGACCGCTCATCGTTGTACTTGCGCTTGGCCCCCGCGTTGAAGGTCTTCACGCCCGCCAGCATCTGTTTCATCGGCTCAGACATATGATCGTAGGCCATGTACATGTTGGCGAACAGCGTGTCGCCGCCGGCGGTGGGCGTTTCCTTGGCGTACAGGATCGTCGCTTTGGCGGGCTTGGGGGTGAACATCTGATCGGTGTGCCAGATGTTGCCGAACGTGTAGGTGTCCTGCGGCTCCTTCACGATCTCGAGGATTTCCGGATAGTCGTCCAGGCCCTTCATGTAGGGGTGCGTGTGAATCTCGCCGAAGCGGTGCGCGAAGGCAAGCTGCTGTTCCGGCGTGATTTCCTGATCGCGGAAAAAGATCACAAGATGTTCGAGAAACGCGTCGTAGATTTCGCCGAAGGTCGCGTCGTCCATCTTGGCGATGTCGACGCCGAAAATCTCGGCGCCAAGCGCACCGGTCATCGGCCGGACCTCGATCCGGGTTTTGGTTGTCATGGATGTCTTCTCCCAAGCGGAGGCGATGGCCTCGTGTTCTATTACAGAGACCTTTTGTGGTCCTTATTGGGAGTATTAGAGAACCGAAGTGCTTTCGCGGTCAAGTCGGGGCAATTGAACCTCGCCTTCGAGACACGCCATGGCCTCATCCTGAGGAGGCCGGACCCCGGCCGTCTCGAAGGACGAAGCCATGGCGCCCTCAGGATGAGGTTCTATGGTCGAAGGCTATGGATTGGATCAGAGCCGTCCGAAGCCGTAGATCAGCTCGCTCAGGATACGGATGCCGGGTTCGATCCGCTCGGTCGGCAGCGACGAGAACGCGAGGCGGAAATAGTTTCTCGGGCGGTCTTCACCCAGAAAATGCACGCGGCCCGGTTCGATCAGCACGCCCTCCGACTTCGCGCGTCCCGCCAGTTCGAGAGCATCCAGTTTGTCCGGTCCCCTTACCCAGAATGCGGTGCCGCCGAAACCGGGTTTCGTCGCCGAAGCCGGGAGGTAGTGCTGCAACGCGTGATCCATGGCTTCCCATCTTGTGCGGAATTCCCGGTGCAGGCGATGGATCAGGGCATCGTGATGGCCGAGTGACAGGAACAAGGCCGTCTGGCGCTGGTTGACGGTCGGCGGGTGGCGTAGCATCAGGCGTCTGAGCGCGCGGGCCTCCTCGATCAGTCTTTTGGACGCCACCATGTAGCCGAGGCGCAATCCCGGGAACAGCGACTTCGACAGTGAGCCGACGTAGATCACCCGCCCGGCATCGTCCATCGACTTGAGCGCCGGGGTCTGGCGGCCGACGTAATTGGTTTCGAACTCGTAATCGTCCTCGATCAGGATGATGTCTTCGCGCTCGGCGCGCGCCAGCAATTCTTCGCGACGCGCCATCGGCATCGTCACCGTGGTCGGGAACTGGTGGCTCGGCGTGACGTACAGGTAATCGCACCCGTCGATACGCGCGTCCGCGGGAAGCCCGTGGTGATCGACGGGGATGGCTTTGACCCGGCCGGTCTTCAACTTCGCGATGTTGAAGAAATCCGGATAGCCGGGATCCTCGACGCCGACGGTGGTGTCTTCGGTGAACAACAGGCTGGCGACGATATAGAGCGCGTTTTGCGCGCCCAGCGTGACGAGAATTTCGTCGGCGTTCGCATTGATGCCGCGCCTGGGCAGGATGTGCGTCCTGATCTGTTCGATCAGCATCGGGTCGTCATGGATCAAACGGTCGCCGGTCCACGCATCCATGGCGCGGCGGCCGAGCGCCTGACGCGCGCATTCGCGCCATGCCGCCAGCGGGAAAAGCTGCTGGTCGACCTGCCCGTAAACGAACGGATAGGGGTAGGACGGCCAGTCGATGGTTTTCTCGATATTTTCCTGGCGGCTGGGGTGGACCCGGAACCGCGCGTCCCAGTCGGGCGCCGTTTCCGGCTCATGGGGGCGTGCGGCCGGCGGCGGGACGGCCTGCCCGCACATTTCCTCGTTCACGTAATAGCCGCTGCGCTCGCGGGGGATCAGGTAGCCGTCATCGACCAGGTTCTGATACGCCAGCACCACGGTGTTACGCGACACGCCCAGGTTTTCGGCCATGCGCCGGCTCGACGGCAGCGGTTCACCGCCCAGCAGTTGCCCGGCGAGAATCGCATCGACCAGCGTTTCCCTGATCTGCGCCTGCAGGCTGACGTTCCTGTTGCGCTTCAGATGAAAAATCGCGTCACGCAATGGCCTTGCCCCCCCCTTTGGACCCTAGTGGTCCGGAACAATAAGGGAATCTGGCCCTATTGTGGGTCCAGGTCAAACGACTACGATCTCATTATTGGTATTCCGGCTGACGCCCGCTCAGGCGCGCTGTATAAGCTGGACATCTTGCACATTTTCATTCGGGCGGCGCCAGGGGGTGCCAGTCCGGACTTCTGGAGGACTCTATGGAATTCACGACGAACTCACTCGAGCAACACTGGATGCCGTTTACCGCCAACCGGGATTTCAAGGCCAATCCCCGGCTCGTCGTGAAGGCGGAAGGGATGTACTTCATCGATCATAAGGGCGGCACCGTCATCGACGGATCAAGCGGCCTGTTCTGCGTGCCGCTCGGTCACGGCCGGCCGGAAATCGCCGAAGCCGTGCGCGACCAGTTGCTGACGAACGACTACACGCCGCCGTTTCAGATGGGCCATCCGGGCTCGTTCGAGCTGGCCTCCAAGGTCGCGCGCATCACGCCGGAACCGATCAACCACGTGTTCTTCGTGAACTCGGGGTCGGAATCGATCGACACCGCGCTCAAGATCGCGATGGCCTATCACCGGGCCAAGGGCGACGGCCACCGCAACCGTTTCGTGTCGCGCGAACGGGCCTATCACGGCGTCAACATCGGCGGCGTCAGCCTGGCCGGGATGGTCAAGAACCGCGAGACCTTCACCAACGTGATGCCGAACGTGGTCACCATGCGCCACACCTGGATGGCGGAGAATGCCTTCATTCCCGGTCAGCCGGAACGCGGCGCGGAGCTTGCCGAAGACCTCGCGCGTCACTGCGAAACCTACGGCGGGTCGACCATTGCGGCCGTCTTCGTTGAGCCGATCGCTGGCTCGACGGGCGTCCTGGTGCCGCCGGTCGGCTATCTGGAGCGCATCCGCGAGATCTGCGACCAGCACGGTATTCTTCTGGTGTTCGACGAAGTCATCACCGGTTTCGGCCGCCTGGGTCATGCCTTCGCCGCCGACGCGTTCGGCGTTACGCCGGATATCATGACCATGGCCAAGGCGTTGACCAACGGTGCGCAGCCGATGGGCGCGGTCGCGGTCAAGGACGAGATTTATGAGACCATCACCAACGCGTCCCCCGACAACGCCATCGAGTTCTTCCACGGCTACACGTACTCCGGCCACCCGGCGGCGTGTGCGGCGGGGAACGTGGCGCAGGACATCTATCAAAAAGACAACCTGTTCGAACGCGCCGGCAAGCTATCGGGCTACTTCGGCGAAGCGCTGCACAGCCTGAAAGACCTGGAATGCCTGAAGGATATCCGCAGTTACGGTCTTCTGGGCGCGATCGAGGTCAAGCCGCAGGGTGCGCCCGGTGCGCTCGGCACGCAGCTTCAGAAGGACCTGTTCTGGAACGGCATGCACGTGAAGTTCACCGGCGACAGCGGCATCGTCGCGCCGCCGTTCGTGGCCGAGGAAAAACATATCGACGAGATGATCGACAAGCTGCGCAAGACGCTCTCGAAAATCTGACCGTATCCGTCATTCCCGCGAAAGCGGGGACCGGCAAAAAAATGAGGGGATCGCCGTTTGGCGATCCCCTCAGTCGGTTGGGGGGGAGAGGTGGAGAAACCAAGCGCGGGGACGCTTGTTTACCCATGAACAATGTCGTCTGACCGTGTGGCGATTTATGGCTCGGAATAAGGCATTTTCGGGACAATGCCGGGGCGCGGCCGCGACATCGGAGAACGCCGGAATGCTGGCAATCGCCTGATTTTTCCGGCAAATTCTGTCGATGAAGCGTTTCCTGATTGCCCTAATTCTGGTCCTCAGCCCGATTTCTGCATCGGCGGCTGAAGATTTTTCCAACGCGGACCTGCTTCGGAATTTCGATCTGATCGCGTTCGGCAACGAATATACCGGCCGCAAGTACGAGATCGTCCGCAAGTGGGCGAAGCCGGTTCTGATGGGCATTCAGGGCAAGGATTATCCTGCACACCTGGAGACCTTTATCGATGACGTCGCCAGGGACCTGAGCGAAACCACGGGCCACCGGGTCGAGTTGTATTACTCGTTCGCCAAGCAGAAGGCAGGCAAACTGGCCGCCGATTTCGACCGCAAGAAGGTCAACGTCATCCTCTATTACATGGACGACAAGGACCTGCCGAAGGAACTCGCCAAGTACTGGAAGGGCGACGAGGAAAAAGTCCGCTGGATGGTCCGCAATTCGACCTGCTTCGCCAACTACTTCACCAAGAAAGGCGAGATCGTCGCCGCGGTCATCGCTTTTCCGTCGCGTCACCCGGAGAGTTATCACCGCGCCTGCGCGGTCGAGGAGATTACGCAGATCCTCGGCCTGCCCAACGATTCCAACGCCGTGAAGCCGTCGATCTTCAACGACACAAGCCGCTACTTCGAACTGACCGATCACGACCGCTGGCTTTTGCGGGCGCTTTACCAGCCGGAGATCAAACCCGGCATGGCGCGCGCCGACGCCCTCAGGATCGCTTTGGACTTCTGGAAGCGGGCCCGCCCCGAATAACCACGATCACGCCCGTCAGGATCGCCGCGAAACTGACGGCGTGGAAGGTGTGCAAACTCTCGTCGAGGAAGATCACCCCCAGGCATATCCCCAACGGCGGCACCAGGTGCGATGCCAGCCCCGCCTTGGTCGGACCGACGATGCTGATCGCATAGTTGTAAAAGTAATAGGCGAGGAGTGTCGGGAACAGCATGATGTAACCGAATGCCCATGCCGACTGGCTGGTCATCGGGATATACATGCCCTGGGACAATTCCCACATCCACAGCGGGAAGGTGGCGATGCCGCCGATCGCCATGCTCGACGCCAGTAACGTGTTGGCATGCATCTCGGACGGTTTCATTCGGATCACCACGGTATAGAGCGCCCAGCAGGTAAATGCGCTCAGGATCACCAGGTCACCCGGCACGAACTCGACCTCGGCGACCTTCAGCGGGTTGCCCTGCGTGATGATCAACAGCACGCCGATGGACGATACCAGAATCCCCGAGACCTGCTGCCAGGTGACACGGTCTTTCAAGAGGATCCACGCGATAAACGGCACCAGTCCCGGTACCGACGTCTGGATGATCGAGGTGTTGGTGACGGTGGTCGTCTTGAGGCCGGTATAGAGCAGGCAAGGAAATAGCGCCGGCCCCACAAGGCCGGTCATCAGCACGTAGCGCCAGTACCGGACCAGCAGCCAGCGTTGCGGCCACACCGTCGGGGTGACGAATATCATGAGAATGACGAACGCCGCGATCCAGCGGATAGAGACCAGCGAAAATGTCGGAATCTCGTTGGCGACGATCCGCGCAACGACGCTGTGCCCGGCCCAGAAAAGCGGGGTCAGGATCAGCATGCCGGTGGCGATGCCGACCTGGCCGGTCGTTGGTTCCGTGTCTTTGTTCATTCCGGCTTCAGTCTTTTTATCGAGATCTCCTGCACCCGCCCTTTGACCCGAACCTGTTCGGCGGGACCGAATGCATCGTCGGCGATATCGGCGTCGACGACAATCTCGCCGGCTCCGGCGAGGGCACAGAGTCTGGCCGAGATGTTCACCGCGTCACCGATGACGGTGAAATCGCGTCGTTCGTCCGGTCCGATGGCGCCGGAAATGACTTCACCCTTGTGAACGCCGATCCCGATCCGGCGCGGAAATTCGCTGTTCGCGATCTTTGCCTGTATGTCCCGCGCGGCTGCGATAGCGCGTGCCGGGCCGTCGGCGCCGTCGAAGCGCGCCAGCACCGCATCGCCGATCATCTTGTCGACATCGCCGTCCTGCGCGCGCACCGCGTCGACCTGCACCGCCATGATCTGGTTGAGGAAATCGACCACCGTTTCCGCCGGGTTCTGTTCCGAGTACCCGGTGAAATCGCGGATGTCCGAGTAAAAAAGCGTCGTTTCCATTTTCCGGGAGCGAATGCCCCCGTCATCCCCGGCGGCGCGTGCCGCGTCGATGGCGGTCGCCGAAACGAACGACGCCAGCCGGTCCTGCAGGGCCTTCAGCGCCCGGGTGCGGGCATCGATGTCCTGTTGCGCGCGCCCGACCAGGATGTTGAGGGCGACGATCAGTAGCAACAGCAGCGCCGCCGGCACGGCCATGGTCGGCACCGAGGCCTTGAGCAGGATCGCGTCCAGGTACGTCGCCGGCTCGTAAAGTTCGAAGACCGTGCGCACGTTGCGCCGGGCGTCAAAGACCGGCACGTAAAGCTCGTACTGGCTGGTACCGTCCGGCAGATCCTTGGTGACGACGCTGGAGTGCGAGCTTGAGATGGTCATTTTCAGCGCTTCGCCGTTCTCGGTCGACCCGATTTCATCGGCGTTGGTCGCGAACAGGACGCGGCGTTCCAGGTCGTAGACCTTCAGTTCCGGCAGGTTCATTTCCCGGACCTCGTCCGTGAACGCCTTCGAGAGCCGCTCGGCGTCCTGGGAGTTGCCGAGTTCGCGAAGCGTCTGGCCCCCCATCAGGTGCGACCATGCCTCGGGCGCTGTCTCGGCGACGGCGCGGGCGATGGTCTGGGCGCGGCGTTGCGCCTGCTCCAGGTAAATATCTTCGATCACCTGCTGGGCGGTGACGCCGAGCAGCAGCAAAAACAGACCCGCGAAGCCGATGAAGGCCGGGATGAAACGGCGTCGGAACAACCGGCTCAGCGGGAATGGTTGTTCCGACGGCACGGCGGCGGTTTGTTCGAGGCTAGTCACTGTTGTTCCACCCGGCTCGCTCTAGGGGCGCGTCATGCGCTCGATCTCGCGCGACGCCGTTTGATAAAAGCTGACGGCTTCGTCGATGACATGCCGTGCTTCGGGCTCGTCGACCGGCAGCGGCTTGCCGTCATTTGCACGTACGGTCCTGACACGGCCCTGGGGCGCCAGTTCAACAACGATGCCGTCCTCCATATACCCGACCGTCAGATAGTTCGCCATGAACGCCCGCTGATGGCCTTCGCCATTTCTGAGAATATCCTGCCCGAAGAACAAAGAACGGTACGGGATGTTCAAAAGTCCGAGCACCGTCGGTGCGACGTCGATCTGCGATGCGGTGACGTTGACTTTTCCGGGCACCACGAAGCCCGGGGCGTAGATCCACATCGGGATTCTATAGTTCTCGGGCGGCAGGTCGGTGCGGCCACGGCCATGGCTGGTATGGTCGGCCAGGAACACAAACACGGTGTCCTCAAACCAGGGTTTGCGCCGCGCTTCGGCAAGAAACTTTCCGATGGCGTAGTCCGTGTATTTCACCGCGCCGTCGCGCCCTGAATGCGACGGGATGTCGATGCGCCCGCCGGGATAGGTGTAGGGGCGGTGATTGCTGGTGGTCATGATATGCGCCAGGAACGGTTTCTTTCCTTCGGCTTTCTTGTCGATGGTTTTCAGCGCGAAAGTGAACAGGTCTTCGTCGGCGACGCCCCAGATGGTTTCGTGGTGAATGTCTGCGTCGTCGATATCGGTGCGATCGAATACCTCGTATCCGTTACCGCCGAAGAAGTCGCGCATATTGTCGAAGTAACTGTACCCGCCATAGATATACATCGGCTGATAATCGTTCTGCGCGAGCACCGAACCCAGCGACATCAGCCCCTTGTTATTCTTGCGGATCGGCACGGCGCGGCCCGGTGTCGGCGGCAAAGACAGGGTCACCGCCTCCAGCCCCCGGACGGTCCTGAGACCGGTCGCGTAAAGATTGGTGAAGGTCAGGCTGTCGTTCGCCAGCGCGCTGAGATTAGGGGTCAGGCCTTTGGCACCGCCGAACGCTTCGACGTAATCGGCACCCAGGCTTTCGATGGTGACCAGTACCACGTTTTTCCGGGCAGGGTCGCCATCGGCGGCGACGTCATGGGCGAAGCCGTTGACGGCGTCGGTGGTCTTGGCGTCGAGACCAGCTTCGAGCAGTTCGTCCTTGAGCACGTCGTCCACTTGGCGCTCAGGCAGGGTCGCGTAAAAACGGTCATACTCAAGGTCATTGTTCCGGAACGCTCGGAACAAGGCGTAGTGGCCGTTCCCGGCGAGTTCGCGTGCGGCGGCGTCCTGGATGAGGCGGTGCGGCCCTTCCGTCAGCCCGAAGAACACACCTGCCAGGATCAGCGGATAACAGACGGCGATGGCACCGCGTTGGCGAAGTGCCGGTGCCGGTTTCAATCCGGCGCGCCAGACGAACGGCACGATCAGTAACGAAAGACCGAGAATGACCGCGAGGGCGACGGAGATGAGAAGTCCGAGCGGATAGGATTGGGCGATATTGCCGGTGACTTCGCGAGTGTAGACAAGATAATCGACCGCGATGAAATTGAAGCGGGCTGAAAATTCGTTCCAGAACAGCAGCTCGCCGACGGTCCCGAATACCAGTGCGCCGATCCCAATCACGGCCAACGCCGACGCCATTGCCGCATGCGCCTTGCGGGCGCGTGGCGTGTCTCTGAACAGCAAGGCGAGCAGGACGAAGGGGATGGCGATCCATGCGAAGGCCGCCAGGTCGTAAATCAAACCGATGAGAAATATCTTCAGGAGGGGGGCCGGTGCGAACAGGCTGGCGCTGCCTTCATACCCGGTCAGCGTCAGCCGGAGCAGGACGCTGACGGCGAGGTACGCGATCGCGAGAAGGACAAGAACCTTCAGCCGGGAGCCGCGGGGCGCGGGGATCTGCATCTATTCGACCCCTAAAGAAAGGTTCGACCGCGCCGACAGACGAGGCCGGGCGAGCCGCAATCCGATATAAACTGTTCCTGTGCGCCGCCTGGGCGCAAAGGGATGAACCGTCAGGTGACG
>JAGLED010000017.1 GCA_023145215.1 Rhodospirillales bacterium
GGCCGACGCCGGCGGGCGTGCCGGTCATGATCAGGTCGCCCGGCTGCAAGGTGAACAGTTCCGAGAGATAGGCGATGGTTTCCGGAATCTTCCAGATCATCGCGTTCATGTTGCCGTCCTGGCGGGTTTCGCCGTTGACGTCGAGGCGGATGTGCCCTTCGGCCATGTGTCCGGCTTCGGTAATCGAATGGAACATGCCGATCGGGGCGGCGTTATCGAAGGACTTACCGATTTCCCAGGGACGGCCCATTTTCTTGGCGACGCCCTGCAGGTCGCGGCGCGTCATGTCGATGCCGACCGCGTAGCCCCAAACGTGATCGAACGCATGCTCGACGGAGATATCGTTGCCGCCCTTGGCAAGGCCGACGACGAGTTCGACCTCATGGTGCACGTCTTCGGACCCTTGCGGGTAAGGGAACTCGGCCCCGTCCGGCGCCGGTGCGAACAGCAGGCAGCTCGGATGTTTTTCAAAGAAGAACGGCGGCTCGCGGTCGGGATCGTGACCCATCTCGCGGGCGTGTTCGGCGTAATTCCGGCCGACGCAGAAGATGCGGTTGACCGGAAAGGTGTCGTCCGTCCCGGCAACCGGGATCGCGACGGGTTCGGGAGCTTTGATTACGTTTGCCATAGGCTTTTTATCTCCGCTATTGCCCGCTTGGTCAACGCCCATTGCACACTGATACCACCGTTGCGCGGGGACTGGACCCTAGACCTTTCGGGACCGTTCGGACAGACTGCTGCCAATAACAAATCCCGAAAGGAGAGGATGAAGCATGGCGTTTCGTACACCATACCTGATGTTTCTGGGCGATGCGCCCGACGAACTGGCGGCAAAAACGGCAATCGGCGTCAAGGATTGGCGACCGGAATGGTGCGTCGGCCAGTTGAAGCTGGACGGCTGCAAGGCCGACCTGGGCCTGCCGAACATGACGCCTGCGGAAGCCAAGGATGCGGGCTGCGGCACGCTGATCGTCGGCATCGCCAACCGGGGCGGGATTATCCCCGACAACTGGGTCGACCCGATCGTGCAATGCATCGAGAACGGTATGGATGTGGCGAGTGGCCTGCACCGCAAGCTGGCATCGAACCCGAAGATTGCCGAAGCCGCCGAAAAGCACGGCCGGACGCTGACCGACGTGCGCCACCCGACCCGCGACTTCGACGTCGCCAGCGGCAAGAAGCGCACCGGCAAGCGTCTGCTGACCATCGGCACCGACGTGTCGGTGGGCAAGATGTATACCTCGCTCGCGATCTGGCGCGAGCTTGAAAGCCGCGGCATCAAGTCGACCTTCGCCGCCACAGGGCAGACCGGTATCTTCATCGCTGGCAACGGTGTTTCGGTCGATGCCGTCATCGCGGACTTCATCTCGGGGGCCGCGGAATGGTTGTCGCCGGACGCCGATCCGGATCACTGGCACGTGGTCGAGGGGCAGGGCTCGCTCTATCATACGTCCTATGCCGGCGTGACGCTGGGCCTGATCCATGGTTCGCAACCGGATGCGTTGGTGATCTGTCACGATGCGGCGCGCAAGACCGCGCGCGGTCTCGGCGATAAGCCGTTGCCGAGTTTCCAGGAAGTGATCGACGCGGGCCTGTGGGCGGCGAGAAACGTCAATCCGGACGTGAAAGTCGCGGGTATTTCCATCAACACCAAGAGCCTCGACGACGCGGCGGCGGAAAAGCTGCTGAAAGAGACCGAGGACAAAATGGGCCTTCCCACGGTCGACGCCGTCAGGACCGGGGTCGCCAAGATCGTCGATACCCTCTGACATGGGCCGTGAACTCGTTATCCGGGCGGAGAGCTGGCCGCTTGCCCGCCCGTTCGCCATCTCTCGCGGCGTCAAGACGGCGGCCGATGTGGTCGTCGTCGAGATCGTCGAGGAAGGAAAGCGGGGCTGGGCCGAGTGCGTGCCCTATCCGCGCTACGACGAAACGATCGAAAGCGTAATCGCCGAGATCGAAGACGTCCGGCGCGACCTCGAAGGCGACATCGACGGCGCCGCGTTGCAGGATCTCATGCAGGCGGGCGCGGCGCGGAACGCGGTCGATTGCGCACTTTGGGACCTGCGCGCCAAGCAGGCCGGCACGTCGGTTGCGGAACTCTGCGGGCTGGGGGGGCTCAAGCCCGAGATCACGGCGGAAACCATCGGCATCGGCACCCCCGAAGAAATGGGCGCGCGCGCGGCCGAGCTGAAATCTGCGCCGCTTCTGAAGATCAAGCTCAATGCCGAGGATATCGAAGCCAGGCTCGATGCGATCCGCATGAACGCGCCCGATGCGCGGCTGATCGTCGACCCGAACGAAGGATGGAGCGCCGACATCGTCTCTGAAAAAGGCGGCTACCTGAAGAAGATCGGCGTCGAAATGCTGGAGCAGCCGGTGCCCGCCGGCGACGACGAGGGGCTGCGCGATATCGAAAGCCCGGTCGCATTGTGTGCCGACGAGGCATTACACACGTCCGCCGATCTGGAACGTCTGCAGGGCAAGTACGACATGATCAACATCAAGCTCGACAAGACGGGCGGGCTGACGGAGGCATTGGCGCTGAAGGAAAAAGCGCAATCGATGGGCTTCGGCATCATGGTCGGCTGCATGGTCGGTTCGTCGCTGGCGATGGCGCCCGCCGTTCTGGTGGCGCAGGGGGCGAAGATCGTCGACCTCGACGGGCCGCTTCTGTTGAAAGAAGACCGCAAACCCGGCCTCGATTTCTCGGGCGGGATGATCCATCCGCCGAAACCCGATCTCTGGGGGTAGCCGCCTCACCTGTCCTCTCCTCCATGCCTGGAGGAGAGGGACCCTGACGGTGAACCGCGTTCCGCTCTTATCCCTCTCCCCCTATAGGGGGGGAGGTTAGGTGAGGGGGCAACGCACGCTTCATATGAAAATTGCGTTCAGGGGTTTCCATCCGCGTCCGGCGGGACTAATTAAGCCCCCATGCAGCCGGTCATTCAGATTCAGAACCTCCAGAAATCCTACAAGGGCGGCTTCCAGGCGCTCAAGGATATCAATCTGGATATCGAGAAGGGTGAGATTTTCGCGCTTCTGGGTCCCAATGGGGCCGGCAAGACGACGCTGATCAGCATCGTCTGCGGCATCGTCAACGCGACGTCCGGTTCGGTCACCGCAGACGGTTTCGATATTGTCCGGGATTACCGGGAAACCCGGTCGCGCATCGGCCTCGTGCCGCAGGAACTGACGACCGATGCGTTCGAGACGGTCTGGGATACGGTCTCGTTCTCGCGCGGGCTGTTCGGCAAGGCGCCCAATCCGGCGCATATCGAAAAGATTCTCAAGCAGCTCTCATTGTGGGAGAAGAAAGACAGCAAGATCATGACGCTCTCGGGCGGCATGAAGCGCCGGGTGCTGATCGCCAAGGCGCTGTCGCACGAACCGTCGATCCTGTTCCTGGACGAGCCGACGGCGGGCGTCGACGTTGAACTCAGGAAAGACATGTGGGAAGTCGTGCGCGGCCTGCAGCAGAGTGGCGTCACCATCATCCTGACCACGCACTACATTGAAGAAGCCGAAATGATGGCCGACCGGGTCGGCGTGATCCGCAAGGGCGAGATCATCCTGGTCGAGGAAAAGAACGCCCTGATGCGCAAGCTGGGTGAGAAGCAGCTCAAGATCCACCTTCAACAGAAGCTGGATGCGGTGCCGGACACGCTCAAGAAACATGGCCTGGAATTGGGCAATGACGGCGAAACGCTGGTCTACACGTATGATACCGCCGCCGGCCGGACCGGGATTACCGGACTTTTGAGTGACCTCAGCGAAGCGAAAATCCGCTTCAACGATATCGAAACCTCGGAACGGTCGCTTGAGGATATTTTCGTCAACCTCGTCCATGAAGACGAAGGGGAGGACGAAGAATGAACGTCCGTGGCATCCTCGCGATCTACAAGTTCGAAATGGCGCGCACCGGCCGTACGCTGATGCAGAGCATCGTCTCGCCCGTTTTGTCGACGTGTCTGTACTTCATCGTCTTCGGCGCCGCCATCGGGTCCCGCATCACCGAAGTGGACGGGGTCAGTTACGGTTCGTTCATCGTGCCGGGTCTGATCATGCTGTCGCTGTTGACCCAGAGCGTCTCGAACGCGTCGTTCGGGATCTACTTCCCGCGTTTTTCGGGAACGATCTACGAGATCCTCTCCGCACCCGTGTCGTATCTTGAAATCGTCATCGGCTATGCCGGGGCGGCGGCGACGAAATCGGTGATCCTGGGAACGATCATCCTCGCGACCGCCGGGTTTTTCGTCGATCTGCACGTCGCGCACCCGTTCGTGATGGCGGGCTTCCTGATTTTGACGTCGGTGACGTTCTCGTTGCTCGGTTTCATCATCGGGATCTGGGCCGACGGTTTCGAGAAACTGCAGATCGTGCCGTTGCTGGTGATCACGCCGCTGACCTTTCTGGGGGGCACGTTCTATTCCATCGATATGCTGCCGCCGATCTGGCAGAAGATCAGCCTCTTGAACCCCGTCGTCTACCTGGTCAGCGGGTTCCGCTGGGCGTTCTACGACAAAGGCGACGTCTCCATCGTCGCCAGCTTCGTCATGTCGATGGTCTTCCTCGGAATCTGCCTCGCGCTCATCGCATGGATTTTCCGGACGGGCTATCGGCTGAAGGACTGACTTCAGACATTTTTGTTTCCCGGACGTGCCGCAGGCCTGGAATAATTGAACCACAGAGGCGCAGAGGTCACCGAGGAGCAGTGCAATTTGGTTCCTCTGTGCCCCTGTGTCTCTGTGGTTTATTTCATCTGAAATCGATTATACCGGCCTGGGCATGTTCTTCATGCCGATATAGCCCGGCAACGCCTCGATGCGTTTGATCCAGGCGTTCATCGCCGGATAGGCCGACATATCGACGTGGCCTTCCCATGCCAGCGCGGCGTAGGGATAGACGGCGATATCGGCGATGGTCGGCCGGTTGCAGGCAAGCCAGTCGCGGCTTTCGAGCCAGCCGTCGAGCGCCTTCAGCGTCGCCTCGCCCGCTTTTCTGACCTTCTCCTGATCGCCTTCGCGGTTGAAGATGATCATGGCGCGCGCGACGGCCGGGCCGTTGAACATCTCGTTCGCGGCGACGGACAGCCACGAATGCACCTGGCCGCGCTCGACCGGATCGTCCGGGTACCAGTCCGTATTACCGTATTTGGTGGCGAGGTAGACGAGGATCGCCTGACTGTCCCACATGTAAACGCCGTCGTCGTCGATGGCCGGCACCTTGCCGAAGGGGTGTATCGCCATATAGTCGGGCTTCTTCTGTTCGCCGTCCGGCAGGCTCACCGGGATTTTCTCGTACTCGATCCCCAGGATCGACAGCATCAGGCGGACCTTGTGGCAATTGCCGGATATCGGCGTGTCATAGAGTTTCAGCATGGTTTCCTCCCCGTTTCGATTTGACCGTTGCCCGGCTGGATGCGAATACCCAAGTAGACGTTCACCTGCGTTTCCTAGACCACAGCCATGGTGTAAACCGGTTCCATGAAAGATCAGACCTCCGACGACGAATTACAAGCGATCCGCGAAAGTGTCACGAAACTGTGCGCCGACTTTCCGGGCGAATACTGGCGCGAGTTGGACCGCGAACGGGGCTATCCGACCGCATTCGTGAAAGCGTTGACGGACGCGGGATATCTCGGCTGCCTGATCCCGGAAGAATACGGGGGCTCCGGCCTCGGCATCCGCGAAGCGGCGACCATCCTGGAAACCGTGCATCGATCGGGCGGCAACGGGGCCGCCTGTCACGCGCAGATGTACATCATGGGGGCGCTTCTGCGGCATGGCTCCGAAGAACAGAAACAGGCGTATCTGCCGGGGATCGCCGACGGCTCGCTCCGGCTGCAGGCGTTCGGGGTGACCGAACCCACCAGCGGCACCGATACGTCACGCATCCGTACCACGGCGGTAAAGGACGGCGACCAATACGTCGTCAACGGCCAGAAAGTATGGACGTCGCGCGCCGAGCATTCGGATCTGATGCTGCTCCTGGCCCGCACCGCGCCCCGCGATCAGGGCAAGAAGCCGCACGATGGGATGTCGATCTTCCTCGTCGACATGCGCGAAGTTCTGGGCAAGGGCCTCGAGATCAAGCCGATCCGCGCCATGCTCAATCATAACTCGACCGAAGTCTTTTTCGACGACATGCGCATCCCCGCCGACAGCCTGATCGGGGAAGAGGGCAGGGGCTTCCGCTATATTCTGGACGGGATGAACGCGGAACGCATCCTGATCGCGCACGAATGCATCGGCGATGCGCGGTGGTTCATCGAAAAGGCCAGCACCTATGCCAAAGAGCGCGTCGTCTTCGACCGCCCGATCGGCCAGAACCAGGGCATCCAGTTTCCGATTGCGCAGTGCTACGCGGAAACCGAGGCCGCCGCATTGATGGCGGAAAAGGCGGCCAATCTGTTCGACGCGGGCGCGCCTTGCGGGGCGGAAGCGAACATGGCGAAGCTTTTGGCGGCAGACGCGTCGTGGCACGCGGCGGATAGCTGCATGCAGACGTATGGCGGCTTCGCGTTCGCCGAGGAATACGACATCGAGCGGAAGTTCCGCGAAACCCGGCTCTACCGCACCGCGCCGATTTCGGCCAACCTCATTCTTTCCTACATCGCCGAGCACGTGCTGGGGATGCCGAGGTCTTTCTGAACCTCTGCTCGCGTGAGAGCGCATATTTCCCGGAAGGCCCGCGGGGCAGATCCGGGACCCATTGTTAGATTTGCGAGATGCCTGAAATGGGTTCCGGGTCTTATGCGCCTTCGCGCGCCGCGTCCGGGAACCGGAGAAGCTTTAAGTCTTTATCAGGTGCTGAGATGCGGCCGATGCGTCAGTTCTGGATCGGCATTACGCCGGACGACACCCGTTCGCGCCATTGCGCCAGTTGGCGGCGGCGGTTCTCGGCGAACTCGGTCGCGCGGTCGGCCTTGAAGGCGTTTTCCAGCTCACGTTCGCGCTTGGCGGCCAGTTCGGCCTTACGTACGGCCAGAAGATGCTGAAGCTGCTCGGCCCGCCCCCGCACGGTGCGCCAGGCTTCGAGCTGTTTCTGGCGGCGTAGCTCCGGGTCCAGTTCGTCGCGCATCTTGCGGGCCGCCGTTTTCAGTTTCGAAAAACGCGCGTTCAACTGGGCGGTGCGATTGCGGTCGATGGGCGTGATCGTGTAGACGCGTGGCTCGCTCTCGGTCTCGGGCACCTGTTGATATGAAGCGACGCGGGTTTCGCCGCCGCTGTCCGGCAGTTCGCCGCCGTTCAGCCCGGCCCAGAACTTTTCCACCTTGCCCCGGTAGTATTCGGTCCGCGTCGGCGTGCGGGAATGATAGTAACCGGCGGCTTCGGCCCAGTTTTCGGCCGAATCCTTCAAAAGCGTCAGGAATTCGGCGGCGTAGGCGACATTGATGTCCGGGTCCATCGCCTCGAAGGCATTGTTGAAGTTGTGGCCGTGGAAATGCAGGTTCACCTGCATGCAGCCGACGTCGATGTTCTCGACACCGGCGGCCTGCAGGCGCTGGACTTCGGCCATCGCCTCGGCTTTCGAGTTGAAATAGCTGCCGGGGCCACCGGACGTCACCGTCCATGGCCATGCCCGGACGCGGCGCTGGGATTTCGACCAGCGGCCCGATTCCGCCAACGAGATTGCCGTCAGCAGCTTGTCGGGGACCTCCGATATCCGCTCCCAGCGGGCCGTCGCCCGCTCGCACACCTGAAAAGCCCGTTCCTCGGCGGCGTCCGTAAGATTGACGTCCGACAGCGCTGCCGTCGCCGTCGCCAGCATGATGACGGCGGCGCCGATGGTCGTGCCGAACAAGATAATCCAAGACCGCGTTTCCCGGTTGATACGCACAAACCCGCTCCTTTTCCCACCCAGACCGAAGCAAGGGCGATGCCAACATTGCATCGCCGCGTTAACCAAGATTCCGCCAATAAAATCAAAGAACTGTTAACGACGCGGCGCGAATACGTATTTTCCCGGATCGGCAGAGACTGCCCGGAGGCGTGATAAAAACGTCACATCGAGGGGCAACAATTACCTATTTTCAAAAAAAATGACTTTTTTGTTTGCAACTGCGAGAAAAGCCTTTAATTTGTGCATTGCAGCAACGGAGTGGTGATTACACATTGTCACTAAGCTGCTGCAAACTTGGATGTTTCCTCCCAAATACTCGGGCCGTGCCTCTGGCGCGGCCCTTTTTTGCGCTGCACTCTAGAATGCCTTAGTGCAGTGCGAAATCCGCACTGGGTGCCTGTTTTGGCGGTCAGTCGCGGCTGGGCGGTGTGTCGGCGCCGGGGCCGAGGGGACGTTGCAGGATGATCTGATCCATCCAGCGCCCGAACTTATAGCCGATGTTTTTCACGTGGCCCACGTGGGTGAAGCCCATTTTCTCATGAAACGCGATGGATTGACGGTTTTCCGCGTCGCCGACGATGGCGATCATCTGCCGAAATCCAAGCTCGGTGCAGATTTCGATCAGTTCTTCCAGCAATCTCTTGCCGATTCCGCCGCGCCTGACGCCGTCGTCGATGTAAATCGAATGTTCGACCGTGTTCCTGTAGGCGGGCCGGGGCCGATAGGCGCCGGCGTAGGCATAGCCGACGACACGGCCGTCGATTTCAGCCACCAGATACGGATAGCCCGCATCCTTCAGGGTCTGCGCGCGCGTCAGCATTTCCGCTTCATCCGGCGGCGTCAGCTCCCAGCTCGATGCGCCGTGCAGCACGTGGTGATTGTAGATCTCGGTGATCCGCGCCATGTCGGCGTCGGTGCGTGCCCGGATCAGAAGGTCGGGCGCGGTCATGGGATGGCCCTCTACTCGGCCGCCAGCGGCGGCGCCAGCACGTCGGGCGCCAGGTCACTGAGCCGCGCGATCAGCAGGCGCATGCGTTCTGCCAGCCGGTCGAATTCGGGCAGGCGGCGGATATTCACCTCGTCCATGTAAAGCGCCCGGTTGATTTCGATCTGCAGGGTCTGCACGCCCACGTGATGGCGCGCGTAATGGCGGGTCGTGTAACCGCCGGCATAGGGCTTGTTGCGCTGAACGGTCAGGCCGAGATCGCGCAGCGTGCGCTCGGCGATGTGCGTAATCTCGCGGACGCACGACGACCCGTGGCAGTCGCCCAACACGATATCCGGATTGCCGAACGCGGTGTTGGCGCTGGGCAATGCCATCGACGGCATCGAATGGCAATCGACGATCAGGCAGCGCCCGAACGCCTCGAGGGCGTCGTCGATCAGTCCCTGCAATGCGGCGTGATAGGGCTTGTAGTGGGTCTCGATCCGTTTGACCGCTTCGTCGAAGTCGAGCGTGCCGTTATAGATCTCGGCGCCGCCCGCGACGATCTTGGCGACCGTGCCCAATCCCGCGTTGACGCGCGGCGACGTGGTGTTGACCCAGCCCGGCAGATCGCCCCGGAACATGTCCGGGTCCAGCTCGTACGGCTCGCGGTTGACGTCGACATAGGCGCGCGGAAAGTGGGCGCGGATCAGTGGGGCGCCGAATTCGGTCGCCGATGTGAACAGTTCGTCGACGAAGGCGTCCTCCGAACGGCGGATCGCCCGGTCGTCGAGCCTGGAGGCGGCGAGGAAGCCGACCGGATAACGGCGGCCCGAATGGGGGGATGCGAACACCACCGGCGAGGCGAGCTTTTCCGGCCTCAGGATGTCGAATCCCGGGGTCAGATCGTCTTCGATGCGGCTTGGCTGTATGTCGTCGTCGTTCATGCGTCCAAGATGTGTCTTTGAGGCCGAAACCCCGGAAATCCCCCTAGAATACGACCCCGGCCTCAGCACCCTGACGGCGCGTCCGAACGGAATCGCCGTCAATTAAACCGCCCCGGTCCGAGGCTGGCAAGCACGGAGCAAAATCTTTAACGCGACGTCTTGCAATGCTGGGTGAAATCGATATAACCGCCCCTCTGAAACGGCATTTTCTCGGCCGTTTAGGGCGCGTAGCTCAGCGGGAGAGCACTACGTTGACATCGTAGGGGTCACAGGTTCAATCCCTGTCGCGCCCACCACCGAAAACCCAGGCCTAAAGCCTGGGTTTTTGTTTTGGCGCGACAAATATGAATGTAAGCGCGCAAAGCGCGCGGGCGTGCCCACCACCGAAAACCCAGGCCTAAAGCCTGGGTTTTTGTTTTGGCGCGACGAACATGAATGTGAGCGCGTGATGCGCGGTTTCAGTTATAAACCGGTTGCCCCTCCGGCTGGCCTTCGCGGCCCTGCAGCGACCAACTCGCTTCCATCAGTTCGTTGAACGCGGCGCGGTAGCGCTTCAACTCCCCGTCCTGCATGGCCAGTTTGCCCTGCAGCCGGGTCAGGCGGTTTTTCAGCGACATCATTTCAATTTCGATCGAGCGGTAGAGGCGGAGGTCGGCCTCGTTGTGCGGGGCGTCTGCGCTTTCCGGACCGGCCTTCAGGATGTCGGCGAAACCGATGCCCGTGCGCTTCATCAGCCGGACCGCCATCAGGAACGCGGCGATGCATTCGCCTTCCTTGTCGGAGCCCGTCAGGCCAAGGACCTTGGTCAGGCGATCATAAGCAATGTCGTCGGCGAGGTGCGGCCATTCGTCGGCCGGGCGCAGTTGCGTTGCGAAGCTCATGCCGTGTTTCTGCATCAGCCGTTTGGCGAGCAGGAAGGCGGCGATGGCTTCATCGCTTTCGGAGGTTTCCGCGATGCTCAGAAGATAAACGATCCTGTCCGATGTGCTGGCCGGCGCGCGATGCATTTTGACCCCTTCGATGATGCGGCAGTTCCGATGATATTCGACGGTGCCCGTAAAGTTTCGGTTAACCGTGATTCAATAATATTTTTCAATGCATTAACCGCGAGAGATTGCCGCCCGGCACAACCCTGATAGTATGTGGCGTGTCGGCACGCGCGACGGCCCGTGGGCGTCGTGGCGCGCCACCTGTGAGTCCGAGGTGAAATGGATAACGCCGCCAAATCAGTGACGCTGGAGCCCGGCCTGCGCGACGCCATCGTGGCGCTGATCGGCCAGTTGCGTCTGGCACGCGACGGCAACATGCCGGGCCAGGTGCGCTTCAATGACGAAGACCCGGAACTGAAGGCGCTGGCAGGGTTGATCAACGATATCCTGGGGAATGTCCGCAGCGAGGTCGACCACCTGCAGGACGTGAACCGCGATCTGGATGCACTGGTCCGTCAGCGCACCGCCGAACTCGAACACGCCAAGACGTTGGCCGAGATCGGCAGCACTCAGAAAAGCAAGTTTCTGGCGCAGATGAGCCATGAACTGCGCACGCCGCTGAATTCGATCATCGGCTTCGCGCAGCTTCTTCTCGACAGCAAGAAAGAGCACCTGAGCGAGCGCCAGTCGAAACAGGTCAATCACATCCTGCATGGCGGGCGCCACTTGCTGGGGTTGATCAACGACGTGCTCGACCTGTCGATGATCGAAAACGGCAAGCTCGACCTGAATCTGGAAGCCGTTGAAACGGAATCGCTGATCTCGGAAAGCATCGAAATGGTCAGGCCGCTGATCGACCGGGACGGCCTGACCTTCGAAAACCGGACCGACCCGGATATCGAACTGCCGGGCATCAGGTGCGACTTTCTGCGCGCCAAGCAATGCCTGATCAATCTCCTCAACAACGCGTGTAAGTATAACACCCCGG
This sequence comes from Rhodospirillales bacterium, assembly GCA_023145215.1. Classification (GTDB taxonomy): domain Bacteria; phylum Pseudomonadota; class Alphaproteobacteria; order Rhodospirillales; family Casp-alpha2; genus UBA4479. Next base: position 11,635 of record JAGLED010000017.1, read on the forward strand.
GCGGCACGGTCTGGGTCGAGACCAAGGCGTTCAAGGATGACTGGGTACGGATCACCGTCGGCGACACGGGGATCGGCATTCCCGAAGCGCGTCAGCACGAACTGTTCCGGCCGTTCTCGCGGCTCGGGCGCGAGGAAACCGGAATCGAAGGGTCCGGCGTCGGGCTTCTGCTGACAAGGCTGCTGCTGCATGCCATGGGCGGCATGCTGGACTTCGACAGCGACGAGGGGAAGGGGTCGAGGTTCTGGATCGACCTGCCCAGGACCGAACGGCCGGTGTCGTCCGAAACGGTGCTGGAAATGGGGCCCGTCGAAATCGAAAAACGCCCGCAGGGCGTGGTGCTTTATATCGAGGACATCGCGTCCAACGTCCAGTTGATGCGTGACATGCTCGGCGAATACACAGACGTTCAGGTGCTGACGGCAGCGTCGGCGGAAGAGGGTATCGCGCTTGCGCTGGAGCAATTGCCGGACCTGATCATCATGGACATTAACCTGGGCGGCATGAACGGCATCGATGCGACCCGCTATATCAAGTCCGTGCCGTCGATCAGCAATATCCCGGTCTTCGCGCTGACCGGCGACGTCCAGGAAAATACCCGCGCACGCTGCGAGGAGGCGGGGGTTGCGGCATTCTTCGAAAAACCGATAAAGGTCAACGCTTTCATCGACGCGGTGTGCGTGGTTCTCGATCAACGTCTGGGTAGGTTTCTGTAATGACCGATTTCATTGTCCACATCATCGACGACAACGCATCGAACCGTGAGTTGTTCCAGGACCTTATGGACTCCGACGATCTGCCGTGGAAAAGCCATGCCAGTGCCTTGCAGTTCCTGGATGCGTTCGACCCGGAAGCGGCGGGCTGTCTGATCCTCGATGTCAGGATGCCGCGGATGAGTGGGCTCGAACTCCTCGAGAAACTCAACGCCGATGGGATCACTGTGCCGATCATCCTCGCGACCGCGCACAGCGACGTGCCGATGGCGATCCAGGCGATGAAGCAGGGTGCGTTCGATTTCCACGAAAAGCCGATCGACAATAAGGCGCTGCTGGACAGTGTGCACCGTGCGCTCGACCGCCGCCGCCAGCAGGCGATGACGGCCGAGGAATCCGTTCAGGCGCGGACCGCATACGATTCACTCACGCCGCGTGAGGTCGACGTCTATCGGCTTGTGGTCGATGGCGCGATGAACAAGCAGATCGCCTATGAACTGGATATTTCGCAGCGCACCGTCGAGGTGCACCGCGCGAAGGTGATGGAGAAGATGGGCGCGCGCAATCTGGCCGACCTGATCAAGAAGCACATTATGTTGCACGGTGCCGGGAAGTAACTGCCAAGCCGTTTAGACAAGCAGGTTAAAAAAACGCGCCTGTAGGTTTTCAGGATTGTCCGCGGGGCGGCGTCCGGTGACGTGGCGTGTCCGCTAGACGGCGACCTCGAGGCGTTTTCGGAGGCGCCGCACGAACCAGCCGACCCCCGGCATTTTCTCGTACAGACCGGCGGCCGCGTCCCAGTGGTCGACGTGTTCGCTCAGCAGCCCGTTTTCGTCGAACTTGAGAACGCTCGCGCCATCGACGGACCAATCCCTGTCCATGATCCGCCCGGCGAGGGTCCAGACGATGACCGCGGCCTGGCCGTCCTCCATGCGATGGTGGATGCGGAAACTGAGGTCCTGCACATGCTCGAACATGTCATCGAAGATCAAACGCATCGCGTCCGCGCCTCTGACATCGTTGAAGGGGTCCTTGAAGTGCACATCGGGGGCGACGTGGCGGGTGAGATCGCTCACGCTTTTCCGGGTCAGCCCTTCCAGGTAATCGCAATAAGCGTCCAGTCCCTTCATCACAGTGTCCCCGGCGCCGTCGTCTGGGCGCCCTCCGAGTTATGAACCGTGTTCTCGCCGCAACGCCGGCAGACGTACTCGATAGGGGTGCCGTCCTTACCGTTGAAGCGCATCTTCACCCATCGCCCCACCATGTCGTACCAGACCTCCGTTTCCAGTTCACCTGTGTATACGAAGCGTCTGGCCAGGCGATGCGTGCCGCCGGTGACGACGTTTTCGGTCCCCACTTCCTGCATGCGCACTGAATTGATGCGGCCGGTGATCGTGTTCAGGACCTGAGCAGTGCCGATCACGCCCGGATTCCAATGCGTGGTCGGATAGACATTATCCGGTGCGACGGAATGAACGTCATCGCTGCGCACCTTGAGCTTGCCTGCGTTGCGCTCGGCGTCGACGGTGCTGACGGTGCCGTCGTCGTCGACGCGTGCGTTCAGGCGGGCGAGTTGGCCGTCCCGCCAGATGCCGACGGACGAATATTCGTAGCGGTACAAGGGCAGCCCCAGGATCGTGATCCGGATCGAAAAACGGCTCTCGGCGGTCAGGGCGTCGCCGGTCCTGTCGAACGTCACCCGATGCTCGCCGATCCTCTCGCCGGCGCGGTAGACGTCGAAGACGATGTCCTTACCATAGGCGGTGAGCGGATCGAAGTGCATATCGCGGGCGGCGGCGGGCGCCGCGGCAACTAGTGCCGCTGCGGCGCAAACGCCCGGGCGAAGGCGTGATCTCAAATTGCGGAACGTCCGTTTCATGCCTCTGATACGCAGTAAACGGCGGATCGGTTTTCTTATTCGGCGTCTTTATCCGGCGCCATCACGCGCGCCCGGGGCAGCTGGATAATCGCCGTGGTGCCCTTGCCGGGCGAGCTTTCCAGCGTGAACGTCCCGCCGTGCATGTTCACGATCGACTGCACGATGGCGAGACCGAGCCCCGATCCCTTATGCCTGCGCGTCATCGCGTCGGCGACCTGCACGAACGGTTGCAGCACGGTTTTCAGGTTCTCGGCGTCGATCCCGGTGCCGGTGTCGGCGACCCGGATTTCGGCGCCGCCATCCTCGGTTATGCGCGCCGTGGTGTCGATGCGGCCGCCCGCATCTGTGAACTTGATGGCGTTCGACATCAGGTTGATCAACACTTGGCGCAACTGCCGCTCGTCGGCCCAGAGTGCCGGCAGGTCCTTCGGAATCCGATTGTCGATGTACAGTCCGGCGCTGCCGGCCCGCTCGGCGACGAGGCGGACCGAATCGACGAAAACCGTATGCAGGTCGACCGCGCTTTCGTCGAGCTTCAGTTTGCCCGCCTCGATCCGCGACAGATCGAGAATGTCGTTGATGAGCTGCAGCAAATGTTCACCGCCGTCACGGATGATCGAAAGGTATTCCCGGTGCTTCGGGTTTTCGACCGGGCCAAGGGTGCCGGCGAGCAAGCTGTCGGAAAAGCCGATGATCGAATTGAGCGGCGTCCTCAGTTCGTGCGACATGTTGGCGAGGAATGCCGATTTGGAACGGTTCGCCGCTTCCGCCTGGTCGCGGGCTTCCCGATAGGCGCGTTCCACCGCGACCCGCTCCGAAATGTCGGTCTCGATGCCGCCGACGCCGATCAGCTCGCCGTCGCTGTTGATGACCGGGAACTTTGCCGTCAGAAATGTCGCGCCGCCGATGATTTCCTCGCGTCTGATGAGGATGCGCTTCTCCATCACCTCGCGGTCGTGCTCGATGAACATCGCCCCCTTGTCATTGCCGTGCACGTCGAGCGACGTCTTGCCGATGACGTCTTCCGCCGATGCGCCATAGACCTCGGTGAAACGCCGGTTGACCATCACGAAGCGTAAATCGCGGTCCTTGAAGTAGATCGGGGCCGGCGAGTTGTCGAGCAGGGTCTGGATTCGTGCTTCGCTTTCGGCCAGTCGTCGTTCCAGAGCGGCGTGGTCGGAGACCTCGGAGTAAAAGGTGGCAATCGATATGCCACCATCGGGCAGTGGAATCGCGAACTTCGAAACCAACCAGTCCTGCGGGTGGTGGCCGGACAACGTAAATACGACCTTGTGGGTGCTCGGGATGCCGGTTTCGGTGACACGCCGGTCGGCCTCCATCGCGGCGAGGCTCAGGTTTTCGTCCCAGATTTCCTCTGCGGTGCGCCCGAGCACGTCGGCGAAGGTGACGCCGAAGGCGGTCTCGAAGGCGGGGTTGATGTATTCGTATTCTCCGGACGCGCGCTTGATCATGATCGGACTGGGCGAACGTTCGAGCGTCAGGCGCCCATAAAGATCCTTGTCGATGCCGGACGTCCGGTTCATGTAGCTGGCTGCGACCAGCGCGCCGGAAACGGCAAGGATCACCACCTCGCCCATGATGTCTGCCGGCATCAATCCCAGGATGGCGGCGACGCCCCGCGCCGCCAGCCCGAGTGCTGCGACGAACAACGCCAGCGACATCTTGTCGCCGAGAACGCGCACCTCTCGCGCCATCGTCCATGCCTGCAGCGCCAGCGTACAGACGATGACGACGCCCGAAGCATCGAACATTTCATCGATCCCGGTCATGCCCCGAACATGAACGAGAATTAATGCTCTGGAAATACCCTCGTAATGTCGACGTCACTACGTTCCGGGTGTGTGGCAACGCAAGCCACGATTCAGATTCGAGGAATTGAGGACAATGTTTGTAAAAAAGATTCCACCGCAAACACCCCGGACGAAAGACCGCCGGGGCCTGAAGACCCGCAGCGTGGCCGTTGCTACGGTCGGTGCCGCGGTCATCGCCGCGTCGGCCCTGGCCTGGCCGCTGCAGGCGAAAACACCCGCAACGCCCATTCCCGCAAACCCGGCCCAAAGCATGGACCGGGCGATGCCGTCGAGCTTCGCCGATTTGGCCGAGCGCGTCGCGCCCGCCGTCGTCAACATTCAGGTTCAGTCGACGGCCAAGCCGGTAATGGGGCAAATGGACAATGTTCCGGGCAACATGCGTGAGTTCTTCGAGCGCTATTTCAACATGCCCGGCGGTGAACGTTTCGGTGGCCCGCAGGCCCCCGAACAGGGCCAGCGCCGGATCGGCGCCGGTTCGGGCTTTGTGATCGATGCCGAAGGCCACATCGTCACCAACGAACATGTCGTGCATAACGCCGACGAGATCACCGTCACCTTCAAGGACGGCACGGAAGCCAAGGCCAAGCTGGTCGGTGTCGATGACAAGACCGATCTGGCTTTGATCAAGATCGAGAGCGACAAGCCGGTCCCTTACGTGAAGTTCGGCAAGTCTGATGACGTGCGGGTCGGCGACTGGGTACTGACGGTCGGCAACCCGTTCGGCCTCGGCCACTCGGTTAACGTCGGGATCGTGTCGGCGCGCGGCCGCACCATCGGTGCCGGTCCGTACGACGACTTCCTGCAGATCGATGCGCCGATCAACCGCGGGAACTCCGGCGGCCCGGCGTTCGACGTGAACGGGAACGTGGTCGGCGTCAACGCCGCGATCTTCTCGCCCAACGGCGGCAACGTCGGTATCGGCTTCGCGATCCCCTCGGAAATCGCCTCCAAGGTGGTGGCCGAACTGAAAGAGAACGGCACGGTCGAACGTGGCTGGCTCGGTGTCACCATTCAGCCGCTCACCGATGACATTTCGGACGGGCTGGGTCTGAAATCCACCGACGGCGTCCTCGTCGCCGAGGTCAGCGAAGACGGCCCGGCCGACAAAGCCGGCCTGAAGGCGGGCGATGTGATCCTGTCCGTCGACGGCGAAAAGATCGAGGAATTGCGCGAACTGCCGCGCCTGATCGCCGACATCAAACCGGGTAAGGACAGCAACGTAACGGTCTGGCGCGACGGCGCACGGAAGGATCTTGCTGTCGAAATCGGCAAGCAGCCGGTTACCCAGAAGGTCGCCGGGAACGATGACGCCGGTTCCGGCGGAGTCGAGGACAAGGTCGGCCTGGCGGTTCAGCCCCTGACCCCGGATATCGCCCGTGAACTCGGCATGCCGGAAACCGCCAAAGGCGTGGTCGTGGCTGGCGTCAAGCCGGGCAGCCCTGCAGCCGAGAAGGGACTGCGCCGCGGCGACGTCCTGACCAAGGCGGGGGGTAAGGAGTTGACCTCGCCCCGTGACCTGACGGAAAGCCTGAACCAGGCGCGCAAGGATGGCCGCAAGTCGGTTCTGGCACTGGTCAAACGGAATGGGGGGCAACGGTTCATTGCGATCCCTGTGGGGGCTGCCTGATAGGTAGCCCTCTCTCCCCCGGGGCCGGCCGTGCTCCCCCCCTGTCGGCCGGCCCCAAAGTTCTCCTCCCTGACGGGTGGGCGGTGTCCGGTTTATACCGGCGCCGCCCATCGGGTTTTTGGGAAATTTCACGTTCGGGGTTGGCGCTTAGGTAACGATCGGCATAAATGATGTTTGAAACACGGGAAATACCGATGCGGATACTGGTAGTCGAAGACGATAAGGACGCAGCGACGTTCATTGCCAAGGC
>JAGLED010000018.1 GCA_023145215.1 Rhodospirillales bacterium
CGCCACCCTCTCCCCAGGGAGAGGGTTGGTTCGGCTTGAGTTCCCTCTCCCTTGGGAGAGGGGCAGGGTGAGGGTTAACCCTCCACCCTTTGATCATTTCCTTCGTCATTCCCGCGCAAGCGGGGATGACGGGACTATTACTTCCCCTCGATCTTCGAGAAATCCGCCACGCCGTCGAGGGCGGAACGGATTCCGTTCAATAGCTTGAGCCGGTTGACCCTGAGCGCCGCATCGTCGGCGTTCACCGTCACGTCGTCGAAGAATGTGTCGACGGGCGCGCGCAAGCCGGCCAGCGCGTGCATCGCGGCCACGAAATCTTCCGTCGCGAGCGCCTTTTCAATCGCAGGCGTCGCCTGACCCAACGCATCGGCCAGCGCCTTTTCGGCGTCGTCCGACAGCAGGCCCGGATCGGGCGCATCGCGGTATTCCGCCGCGTCTTTCTTTTCCTCGGCGCGCAGGATGTTGGCGGCGCGCTTGTAGGCGGTGAGCAGGTTTTCGCCGTCTTCCGTTTTGAGGAATGCCTGTAGCGCCTCGACCCGCTTGATCAGGCGCACCAGATCGTCCTCCCCCCCGAGGGCGAACACCGCGTCGATCAGGTCGTGGCGCACGCCCTGCTCGCGCAGGTGTACTTTCAGGCGGTCGGCGAAGAAGGCCATTAGATCTTCGGCGGGGTTATCGCCGATGCCGAGTGTCGCGTGGGCTTCGGCAAACACTTTCGCGAGCGGCAGGCGAATGCCGTTCTCCAGCACGAGGCGGATGATGCCGAGCGCCGCGCGACGGAGCGCATACGGGTCCTTCGAGCCCGTCGGCTTTTCATCGATGGCGAAAAACCCGACCAGCGTGTCGATCTTGTCGGCAAGCGCGACGCAGACGCTGACGGGCTTGGTCGGACAGGCATCGTTCGGCCCCAGCGGCGAGTAATGCTCGGCGATGGCGTCGGCGACGGCAGCGTCCTCGCCGTCGTGCCGCGCGTAATAACGCCCCATGATGCCCTGAAGCTCGGGGAACTCGCCGACCATGCCGGTCGACAGATCGGCCTTCGCCAGACGCGCGGCAGATCGGACCTTGTCCTTGTCGGCTTCCGGCACGAACGTCGTCAGCGTCGCCGCCAGCGACTGCATACGGTCGACTTTTTCATCCAGCGTGCCGAGCTTGGCGTGGAACACCCGGTCCTTGAGCGCCGGGGCGCGAGAGGCCAGCGTCTCGGCGCGATCCTGATCCCAGAAGAACTTGGCGTCGGACAGGCGCGCCCTTAAGACACGCTCGTTCCCGGCGACGACCTGTTTACCGCCGTCTTTCGTTTCGGTATTGGCGACGACGATGAAGCGCGCGGCGAGCTTGCCGTCAGCGCCCAGCGTCGAGAAGTACTTCTGGTGCGACCGCATGGAGGTCGAGAGCACTTCGTCGGGGAGTTCCATGAACTGATCGTCGATGGTGCCCATCAGGACGACCGGCCATTCGACGAGGCCCGTGACCTCGTCCAGCAGGCCGGGGTCGTCTTTCAAAGACAGCCCTTCTTTCTCGCACAGCGCCTTCGCGTCGGCCTCGATCTTCTCGCGGCGCTCGGCCGGGTCGAACATGACCTTGGCGGCGCGCAATTTGGATTTGTAATCGGCGAAGTCCGTGACCGTGATCGCACCGGGCGCGAGGAAGCGGTGGCCGACGGTCTTATTCGACGCCGTCACCTCGCCCAGCGTCACGGCTATCGTATCGCCGCCGAATACACAGACCATCGAATGTACCGGACGCACCCAGCGCCCGGGGTACGTCGCCCAGCGCATGGATTTGGGCCACGGCAGATCGCCCATCGCCTTCGACAGCAGGCCCGGCAGAACATCTTTCGTCTCTGCCCCCTTGGTATCGACCAGCGCGAAGAAGAACGTGCCCTTGGGAGTCTCGCGCTCCTCGATCTTGGCACCTTCGGGGAGCGAGCCCTTGAAGCCGTTGATGGCCTGTTCGGGCGCATTCACATTCGGACCGCGGCGTTCTTCGGCGACGTCCGGCTGCTTTTCCGGCAAGCCATCGACGATGAGGGCCAAGCGGCGCGGCGTCACATATGATTCCGCTGACGTGAATTCCAGCCCGGCCGCCTTGAGGCCGTCCGTCACCAGCCGCTTCAGGTCATCGGCCGCGCGCGCCTGCATGCGGGCCGGGATTTCTTCGGACAGGATTTCGAGAAGCAACTCAGGCATGGGACATCCCCTCACCCGGCGCTTCGCGCCACCCTCTCCCCAGGGAGAGGGATACTGCGGCATACCTGCCCTCTCCCACCGGGAGAGGGAGGGACCCATGAGGGCAAGCGAATGGGAGGGTGAGGGGCGCGTTCATCAAGATCCCTCCTCGCCCAGTTTCTGCGCCATCCACGCGTCGGCGCAGCCCTTGGCCAGCGCGCGGACGCGGCCGATGTAGGCCTGGCGTTCGGTGACCGAGATCACGCCCCGCGCGTCGAGAAGATTGAACAGGTGCGACGCCTTCAGACACTGATCATAGGCGGGCAGCACAAGCTCCTTGTTGGCACCCGCGTCGAGCACCGCTTTGCATTCGGCTTCCGCGTCCTCGAAGTGCTTGCGCACCATGTCGGTGTTGGCGTGTTCGAAGTTGTAGGTGGAGTATTCGACCTCGGCGCGGTGGAACACGTCGCCGTAAGTCTTGCCGCCCTTCGATTTGTCGATGCCGTCCCAATCCAGATCGTAGACGTTCTCGACCCCCTGCACGTACATCGCCAGGCGTTCGAGGCCATACGTCAATTCGACCGGCACCGGGTTGCAGTCGTAGCCACCGACTTGCTGGAAATAGGTGAACTGCGTCACCTCCATTCCGTCGCACCAGACTTCCCAACCAAGGCCCCAAGCACCCAGCGTCGGGCTTTCCCAGTCGTCCTCGACGAAACGGATATCGTGCATGTCGGGATCGATGCCGAGCACGCGCAGACTCTCCAGATAGAGTTCCTGGATATTCGCCGGCGAGGGCTTCATCAGCACCTGATACTGGTAATAGTGTTGCAGCCGGTTCGGGTTCTCGCCGTACCGCCCGTCGGTCGGGCGGCGAGACGGCTGCACGTAGGCGCAATTCCAAACATCGTCGGGGCGGCCCAGCGCGCGCAATGTCGTCGCCGGATGGAACGTCCCCGCACCCACTTCCATATCGAATGGCTGCAGGATCACGCAGCCCTGATCGGCCCAGTAGCCTTGCAGCTTCAGGATCAGGTTCTGGAAGCAGGTTTGTTTATCCGGTGCGTTCGCCATCGATGGGGTGTTCGGCTCCGTTTCGGTGCGCCGCAACATACGGTCCGGGGGGCCGTTGATCAAGGATTAGGGGCAGTTAAATTATCCTTCGAGACGCGCCTGCGGCGCGCCTCAGGATGAGGTCGTGGTCGCGTCCTCATGCTGAGGAGCACGCCCCGCGTGCGTCTCGAAGTATGAGGGCGGTCTCTCAGCCCGGATAGGGGCAGTCCTTGCGCCCGCAGGACTTGGCGCCCGTGCTGGCGACAAAGGCGTCGCAGACCGTGCAGCGAACCATGTCCTCGACCGGGTCGGCCGAGCCCTGCGTCTCGGCGCGGGCCTCGCGGACCTTTTCGTGGCGCTTTTTGTCCTGCACTTCCTGGCGGCGCTGCAGGTACTTGAAGCCCTGCCACACGCCGAAAATGATCAGCGCCAGAATCAGCAGTTTGGGGAGTGAAAATCCGAACATCCGCTGTTTTACGTGTCCTAACGATTCGCGGTCAAGGAAATCCCCTGTTTCCCCTCATCCTGTCCTTCTCCCGAGGGAGAAGGAACTCTCGCAAAACCACACCTCTCCCCTGGGAGAGGGAGGGGCCCGCACGCGCCAGCGTGCGGGAGGGTGAGGGGCCTACCCCTCGCCGGGCAGGCTCGATGAGCCGTCACCGATCGACAGCAGCGACGCGTTGCCGCCCGACGCGGTCGTGTCGATGGACAGCGAGCGCTCATGCACGAAGCGATGCAGGTAGTGCGGGCTTCCCGCCAATGGCTGACCGGCGCCGATGTCGTCGACCGGATTTTCGCGGAACGGAATGACCGGCCGGATCGCCGCATCGGATCCCGCCAGCACGGCGCTGATCTCAGAAACGAGATCGACCGGCCCGGCGACGGCGATGGCTTCCAGTCCCTTGAGGGCGACCAGATCGCCGATAGACGCGTCCTTGCCCGCCGATACCGCCGCGATGCAGCCTTTATCGACGCCCGCGCCGGTGAACATCTTCACCACCGCATCGGCAATGTCCGTGTCCGGATACCAGACAGCGGCGGCGTTACCGGTCGCGAGCGCGGCGCCGGTTTCGGCGATGAGCGCCGCAACGCTCCCCGCGCCGCCGGACGCGATACACAGGACCGGGCCACGGGCGCTCAGGCTAAGCTCGTTCCGCTCCCCGGTCGGGCCCGGCAGTGTCTGGGGGTCCGCGAATTCAGCATCGACGTGCGCGGCATAGGCCCTGAGATACGCCGCCGCGCGTGCCGCGTCCGCGTCCGTGCCCCCCTTCAGGCCCTTGTCTTCCAGTTTTTCGGCCACGTCCTCGATGATGTCGCAGCGCTGCTCGACATCCATCGACCATGTATCCATACCGTCCAGCAGCTTGCCGAGCGCGGTCCGGTCGATACAGCTTTCGTCGAGCGAAAGATTGTCATACGCGGGCGCATCGGCGGCATCGCCGGTTTCCGAGACGAACCTGTGCAGATAATCCGGTCCGCCCGCCTTGGGTCCGGTGCCGGAAAGCCCCTGCCCGCCGAACGGCTGCACGCCGACGATGGCGCCGATCTGGTTGCGGTTCACGTACGTGTTGCCGACCCTGGCGGCGGCGAAGACACGGCGCCAGTTGTCGTCGATGCGGGTGTGTACCCCCATCGTCAGGCCGTAGCCGGTGGCATTGATCGTCTCGACGACCTTTTCAAGCTTATCGGATTTGAAGCGCACCACGTGAAGGACCGGTCCGAAGACTTCGCGCTGAAGCTGGCTGAGGCTTTCGATCTCGAACGCGGCGGGCGTCACGAACGAGCCGTTTTCGGTGCCCGCGCCCAGTTTGGTCCGCATGATCTCATTGCCCTCGCCTAGCATCCGCTTGATGTGGCCGTTCAGCATGTCCTGCGCTTCGGTATCGATCACCGGCCCGACGTCGGTCGAGATGAAGGCCGGATCGGAAACCGTCAGTTCCTCCATCGCCCCCGCGACCATCTTGATCGTCCGTTCGGCAACATCGTCCTGCACGAACATGACGCGGAGCGCCGAGCAACGCTGCCCCGCACTCTGGAACGACGACATCATGACGTCGCGGGTGACCTGCTCGGTCAGTGCGGTGGAATCGACGATCATCGCGTTCTGGCCGCCGGTTTCGGCGATCAGCGGCGGCAACTTGCCGGACCGGCTTGAAAGCGTCCTGTTGATGATGCGCGCGACCTCGGTCGAGCCGGTGAAGCACACACCGCCGATGCGTTCGTCTTTGACCAGCGCCGCGCCGACACGCGCGCCGTCGCCGGGCAACAGATGCAGCACGTCCGCCGGAATACCCGCCTGGTGCAGCAGTTTCACCGCTTCGGCGGCGATGACGGGTGTCTGTTCGGCGGGTTTCGCCAGCACCGCATTGCCCGCGGCGAGGGCCGCCGTGACCTGCCCGCAGAAGATCGCGAACGGGAAGTTCCAGGGCGAGATGCAGGTAAAGACCCGCCCGCCGGTCATCTCGATGACGCGGCCGCCGGTATCCGGGGCACGGAGCCTGACCCCCTGGCCGATGTCTTCGCGCGCCCGGATCGCGTAATAGCGGCAGAAGTCGACGGCTTCCCTGATTTCGGCGACACCGTCGAGGATCGTCTTGCCCGCTTCGGCGGTGCAAAGCGCCATCAGCCGGGGCATTTCCTGTTCCATCAGATCGGCGGCACGCTCAAGACACTGCGCGCGCTCATCCGCCGATCTCGACGCCCAGCCGGGGGCGGCCTTTGACGCCGACGCGATGGCTCGCTCGATATCCTTGTCGGTCGCTTCGGATGCCGTGCCGATGCGCAAGCCGTGATTCTGCGGGGAGAGCACGTCGCGGGACTGCTCGCCGTCCAGGTCCTTGCCATCGACGATGGGGCCGGCCCGCCATTCGGTCTCGTAGATCTTCGGCATGCCGTCGGCGAGATCGCGCAACTGGGCGCGGTCCGACAGATCCATGCCCCTGGCGTTGGGCCGGGACGCGCCATAGATATCGCGCGGCATCGGTATGCGCGGGTGCGGCTTGTGGGCATAGCCCTTCACCTGGGCAATCGGGTCGGCGATGATTTCGGCGACCGGGGTTTCGGCATCCTGCACGCGATTGACGAATGACGAGTTGGCGCCGTTTTCCAAAAGCCTGCGCACCAGATACGCCAGCAGGTCCTCGTGCTGGCCGACCGGCGCATAGATGCGGCACCCGGTGCCGACCTTGTCGCCTTCGATGGCCTGTTCGTATAGCTCCTCGCCCATTCCGTGCAGCCGCTGGAATTCAAAATCCCGGTTGTTGCCGGCGAAGTTGAGGACGGCGGAAATCGAGTGCGCGTTATGGGTCGCGAGTTGCGGATAAAAGACGTCCGTGTTCTGGAACAGCTTTCGGGCGCAGGCGAGGTACGAAACGTCCGTGTTCGCTTTGCGCGTATAGACGGGATAGCCCTTGAGCCCCAGTTCCTGCGCGCGCTTGATTTCCATATCCCAGTACGCGCCTTTGACGAGCCGCACCATCAGGCGGCGCTCGTGCTTTTTGCACATGTCTGCGAGGTAATCCAAAACAAAGGGCGCACGCTTCTGATAGGCCTGCACGACCACACCGAAGCCCTGCCAGTCCTTCAGGTCCGGATCGCCGGAGATCGCTTCGATGCAGTCCAAAGACAGATCGAGCCGGTCGGCTTCTTCCGCATCGATGTTGAGGCCGATGTCGTATTTGGCGGCGTCCAGGCAAAGGGCGCGGAGACGCGGCACCAGTTCGTCCATCACGCGCCCGACATGACCCAATTCGTATCTGGGATGCAGGGCCGACAGCTTGACCGAAATGCCGGGCCCTTTGTAGGGCCCGCGGCCGTCGGCGGTTTCGCCGATCTTTTGAATGGCTGTTTTATAGGCCTGGAAGTAGCGCTTGGCGTCGTCCATCGTGCGCGCGGCTTCGCCCAGCATATCGTAGGAATAGCTGTAACCCCGCTTTTCCCAGTCCTTCGCCCGCTCCAGCGCTTCTTCGATGGTGCGGCCCATGACGAACTGTTTGCCCATCACGCGCATCGCCTGGTTGACGCTTTCGCGCACCACCGGCTCGCCCAGTCTGGCGACGAGACGGCGCACCGCCGCGTCGGGCGAGCGGCCCTTGTAATTGTGCATGTTGACGACCTGACCGGTCATCATCAGCGCCCAAGTGGATGCGTTGACGAACAGCGACGAAGAATGGCCAAGGTGCTTGCGCCAGTCCGCCGTGCCCAGCTTGTCGCGGATCAGCGCTTCGCGGGTGTCGTCGTCGGGGATGCGCAGCAGCGCCTCAGCGACGCACATCAGCAACACGCCTTCCTGCGTCGACAGGCCGTATTCGTGCAGGAACGCGTCGATGCCGCCCTTGTGGACGGTCTTGTCGCGGACTGCCTCGACGAGGGTCCGGGCATAGCTCTCGATACTGCCGAGCGCGTCCGATCCGAGATCCAGGTCGCCCAGCAGCCGCTCCACGCATTCGGTTTCGTCGGCGCGGTAATGAGCGTCGATTTCTTCGCGGCCCGGTTTGGTGTGGGTTTCCGCGTTCTTGTAAATCATCGAATTATGCACTTTGCCTGTCCCCGTTCGATCAACGTCCAGCGCTTCGCAGACAAACATGATTCCCCAGCAAAGAAAACCAGGAAACCGGCCGATTTCGACGAGATGCAGCGGTTCAGACCGACCGGGTCGCCGGATTCCTAAATGGCGGCAGCGTCACGGGGCGTTGGGCAGTGGCAATCTGCGGCGTCAGACGCCGGCAGCGCCCTCGGCATAATTCTCCAGGAATGCCGCAGTGGGCGGGATCGGCTTGATGACATCGATCAGCACGCCGTTCGGATCGGCAGTGATGAAATGGCGCTGGCCGAATGCTTCGTCACACAGATCCTTCAGTACCGGCAAGCCGGCCCGCGTGGCCGACGCATAGACCGCGTCCGGGTCTTCGACTTCGAAATTCAGGATCACGCCTTGGGAGGGTTTGCGCGCAACTTCCGGGACGGTCTCGTGATCGTATCGCAGGATCGCCAGATTCACGGTTTCGTCGTCGCGCGACTGCAGATGCACATACCAATCGGCCTCGAAAAGCGGCACAAACTGGAAATGTTCGACATAGAACCGAGCGGTCGCGGCAACATCGGCAACCTGCAGCACAGGGTAATAACTGGTCGTTTTCATTGTGTTTGCGCCTCTCTTCAAAAACGTACAGTGTGTATGTATCGTCATATAAACATACAGGCTGCATGTATGCAACAATCAAATACACCCCGCCCCAACAAAGTCCGGACGGAAACGACGAAGGCCGCGCTCAAGGCCGCGGCACGGGAACTTTTTCTGGAGAAAGGGTTCAGCGAAACCGGCACGCCCGAGATCGTCCGCCGGGCCAATGTCACCCGGGGCGCCCTTTATCACCACTTCGCCGACAAGAAAGCGCTGTTCGAGGAAATCATCGAAGACGAGTGCGCCGCCGTGACCGCGCAGATAGACAAACGCAGCATGGATGGCCTGAGCGCCCTCGATGCATTGAAGCAGGGCGCCGACGCCTTTATCGAGACGATGGCGAGCGACGGGCGCACCAAGCTGATCCTGATCGAGGCGCCCAACGTGCTCGGCCGCGACAAACTTCTGGAAATCGAAGACCGGCATACCCGGCGGTCGCTCAAGATCGGCGTGAGCGAAGCGATGAAAGCTGGCCAGCTAAGTCCGCTGCCGCCGGACGCCCTGATTGAAATTCTGAGTTCGATTTTCGACAGCGCGGCGCTCAACATCGAAGCCGGTATGCCGGCGCAAGACATTACGCGCGTGGTTCACGGGATCATCGACGGCCTGACCAAAACGGCCAACACGTAACCGGACGCAGCCCGCTCGGCGAAACTACATTCGATAGCGGTCCCAGATCAGACGTTCTTCGACGGCGGCGATCAGCCCGTCGGCCCAGACCGCGGCATCCGGTCCCGCGCTCGATCCGAAGCGGCGCGAGAGCCAGCCCCGGCGTTGCTTGAAGACCGGCATCCGGACCCGCTCGCCGAAACGCGCGCGAAGCGTATCGCGGATCTCGCCGGTCGCGTCGGCAAGACCCAGATCGACCGCGCGCCGGCCGGTCCAGAACGCCCCCGAAAACAGGTCGGGATCATCCTTCAAGGCCGTGCCGCGGCGGGACTTCACGTAGTCCCGGAAACTTTCGTGCATGTCGCCCTGGATTTCCTTCAAGCGCGCCACGTCGGCTTTCTTTTCCGGCATGAATGGGTCCATGAACGATTTCTTATCACCCGCCGTGTGCAGGCGGCGGGTCACGCCGATCTTCTTGATCGCTTCCGAGAACCCGAGACTCGACGATATCACCCCGATCGAACCGACGATGGAATTGTCGTCGACGACGATTTCGTCCGCCGCGCAGGCCAGCCAGTAACCACCCGATGCGGCGACATCCTCGCAGAACGCGACGACTTTCTTGTCGTGTTCTTCGGCGAGGGAACGGATGCGCTTGGCGATCAAGGCGGATTGCACCGGCGAGCCGCCGGGCGAATTGATGACAAGGGCGACGGCGTCGGCGTTCTTGACCTTGAAGGCACGCTCCAGGATTTCGGCAAGGCTTTCGAGGGTCAGGCCCTTTTTCATCGGCCCCATGTGACCGATCACGCCCTTGAGCGGCACCACCGGCACGATGGGTGGGCGGTCGCCGGTGACGATTTCCTTGATCTTCGGGGTAACGGTGTCGGATATGAATCCCATCTTGTCGGCTCCTGAGTTGTCCCCCCATGCATAGCCTAGGACATGGCGAGCGGCTTTGCATTCCGCAAGACCGCCTCGGCCTCGGCGGTGAACCCGCCCGATGCGTCATGCACCACCAGGCGCGTTTCGGCGACCCCGTGACTTTCCGCTCCCTTCACCGCCTGGATGATCGCACGCTTCACGGGCCGGCCATCGTCGACGGGCTGCAGGTCGAGGCGCGTCATGCGCCCGAAACCGGACTTCAGTATCGCGACGATCTCGGGGATGCGTTCGGCGCGATGGATGACGCTGAGCGTACCGCCATCGCGCAGCCTCTCCGCCATGAACATCAACCAGGTCTTGAGGTCCGCCGTGCTCTCGACGCTCGCCAGCGCGCGGGCTTTGTCTTTCGGGGCCTGGCCGTGCCGGGCGTCCAGAAACGGCGGGTTCGACATGACGTGATCGAATAAACGGGACTGCATCGATTTCGGCGGATCAGCGATATCGGCAACCTGGAAATCCACGCGATCTTCGAGATCGTTCCTGACGGCCGCACGCGCCGCGAGCGCAATCAGTTCCGGCTGCACGTCGATGCCGGTGACCGAGATATCCGCCAACCTGGCCGCCAAGGCGAACGCCGCCGCCCCGGTACCGGTGCCGCAATCCAGCACCTGATCCTTGTCGACTGCCGGCACGCACGCCGCCAGAAAGACCGGATCGACGGCGGCGCGGAAACCCTGTTTCGGCTGTAACAACGTCACCCGCCCGCCGAGGATCGCATCTTCCGTCACCCGCTCCTCGGCTTCTTCCAGAACCGCCCAGGCGCGCCAGTAATCGTCGTCGCCGACCATCACCCGCTGCAGGGCCGTGACGTTCATGGGCTCCAGCACGGATGACGCGAAAGCGTCGAGCACCAGCGCATCGACCCCCTCGGCGGCGAGTTCGGCCTGTATGAAAGACAGGAACACCGGATCGTTGGAACGGGTAATTTCGCGCATCGAAATCCTGTGGTTCTCTGTTCTTGCTCACTGTAATGGGGGTCCTTATGCTTTGAAAGTAATGCGGCCAACGCCGCAGGGGAAACAGTGCGGCCCGCGCCGCACGGAAGAAAACGGCCCGTGGGCCGGACGGGACAACCGGAGAGGATATTTCGCGTGGGTGTAGTCGTAAGCCTGGACGGCGAACGCGATAAGCGGCCGTCACTCGATGAATTGCATGCGCTGATTGCGGACGACCTGCAGGCGGTCAACGAAGAGATCGTCAAACGCATGCAAAGTCCGGTGGCGCTGATCCCGCAACTGGCGTCGCACATCGTCGCCGCGGGGGGCAAGCGCCTACGGCCGATGCTGACGCTGGCATCGGCACAGCTTTGCGGTTATGAGGGCCACCGCCACGTGACGCTCGCGACCTGCGTCGAGTTCATCCATACCGCGACCCTGCTGCACGACGACGTCGTCGACGAGAGCGAGCTTCGCCGCGGCATGCAGTCCGCCAACGCCATCTTCGGCAACAAGGCGAGCGTGCTGGTCGGCGATTTCCTGTTCTCGCGCTCGTTCGAACTGATGGTCGAGGACGGCTCGCTCAAGGTGCTGCAGATTTTAAGCCGCGCGTCGTCGGTGATCGCCGAGGGCGAGGTCCTTCAGCTGATGACCACCAACGATACCGAAACCGGCGAAACCCAGTATCTCGAAGTCATCAAATCCAAGACCGCCCAGCTTTTCGCCGCCGCCTGCCGCATCGGCGCGGTCGTCGCGGAACGTCCGAACGTCGAGGAAGACGCGCTCGAAGCGTTCGGCATGAACCTGGGGATCGTGTTCCAACTGATCGACGATGTGCTCGATTACCGTGCCGACCAGACCAAGCTCGGCAAGACGGTGGGCGACGACTTCCGCGAGGGCAAGATTACCCTGCCGGTCATTCTCGCGTTCCGCCGCGGTTCGGAAGAAGAGCGCACGTTCTGGCGGCGCTGCCTGGAAGACCTGGAACAGGAAGACGGCGATCTCGAACGCGGCATCGATTTGATGAACAAGCACAACGCGCTGACCGACAGTGTCGACCGTGCGCGCCACTACGGCGCCATCGCCCGCGACGCGCTGGGGATTTTCGACGACTGCCCGGAAAAGCGCGCCATGATCAACCTGATCGACTTCTGCATTCAGCGCGCCCACTAGGGCACGACTGCATTCAGCGCGCCTACTGAGAACCATAACCGCCACGTCATCTTTCGAGACGGCCCTTCGGGCCTCCTCAAGATGAGGTACTATTAAAGCTTGCGGTTGATGCCTCATCCGGAGGAGCGTCCCAAACAACGTTTGGGATGCGTCTCGAAGGATCAGGATTTCTTGGCGTCCTCGCCGTCGTAGTCGACGACGCCCGCATCGAGCGCGAAGCACGCGAGGCGCACCGATTTCGGGATCTGCACGCTTTTGCCGTCGCGCTCACCCTTTTCATAGTACTGAATCATGCGCGGCTTGAGGCCGAGCAATTCCGCCGCTTTTTTCTGTGAAAGCTTGCGCTCCTTGCGCCACTTCCTGAACTTCTTGCCGTTCATTCCCGATCGCTCCCGGAAAGCGCTGGCGTTTTCCCCCAATGCCCGGACCGCCACCGGCATACCGGTTTATCGCGGGCGAACTCATTTTACGCACTGGGTGCGTTTACTCAAGCATTGCGGCGCTTCGGCCCCACGAAAGATATTTTTTGATTTTGGCCCGCCGCGGTTCTTGCTCTAACGCATTCGCAAGGCTATAAAGCGCGCCGGTCCGGACGGAGTGTAGCTCAGCCTGGTAGAGCACTGTCTTCGGGAGGCAGGGGCCGGAGGTTCAAATCCTCTCACTCCGACCAATATCTTTATGGGTTTACCGCCCGGCTTGATGGCACACCTTTCGCCGGTGTGCCATTTTTGCGTTTACGGACAACCGCCGTCCGGCAAGAGATTTTCAACATTGACGTCTGGTTTGGTCTTCGAAGACAGACCGGCCGATTCCGTCGGTCGATTGTAGGTTCGCCATCTGACCTAAAACTTGGTGATTTAACGTCCGAGAGATGACATAGAAAAACGAACACCGGTTCAACCAATCGTTGCCGGGATTGTCGCCTCACAGAAAAATGACTGCTGGCAACAGATTCAAGACGTCGACGCGGCATCCCTTCGGAGGCTCCCGGCCATACCAATCTCAGGTAGAATAGGTTAAGTATTTATCCAAAAATGCAAAGCATGTCTATTGCATTGACCATAATATGATAAGGGTTTTTGAAGTAATTTTTTGTGCGATACTCACTTCAAAAGACTTGAGCACGGCGTTCGTACTCAATAAAAGCGCCGTACTTGCTTGAGCCAGAAGCCGGAAGAGCTTCGGCAAGGTTGAGGAAACGGGGGGCCAAACCGAATGGTTAGGGGTTTGCCCTTGTTAAGTTGCGAAAACCGCAAGCTGATCTTTTTTCCGTCTGATACGGTCGGTTGGGCCAAGGCGTGTGGATCGTCATGCCCACAGCTTGATCCGGCATGCCGCTGGCGCTCGTTCCTGCGCTCGTGCGTTGCTGTGCTGACGATTTCGTTCGTCATTTTGCTCGCCTTTCCGGGGCCGGGCCGTGCGCAGCAGACCGCCGACAGCCCCGCCGCGACGGCGGACTTGATTGCCGGGGTGCCAAGAGGATTTCCGCCGCATTACATCGTCGATGACAAGGGCGACGTCAAAGGTTTCGCGATCGACGTCATGAACGAGATCGCGAAGCGGGCGAACGTTGCCGTCCGATACAGGGTTTTCGACTCCTGGTCTGCCGTCAACGAAGCGCTCGAAGCAGGTGATATCGATCTCGTCCCGAATATGGGGGTCGGGTTTGAGCGCAGGATGGCGGGCCACTTCACGACGCCCTACGAAACGGCGGAAATCGCTCTGTTTATTCGCACGACTGACGACGAGATCGTCAGTCTCGGCGATTTGAAGCGCCGAAAGATAGGGATTGTCGAGACCAATCAGGCCCTGGACATGATTCCGTCACGCCTGAATATTGATCAGGAGGTTTTCCCCGACCTGGAAAGTGCGATAAGGGGGCTCGTCAACAAAGACATCGACGTGCTGGCCTATCCGGAAGCGCCGGCGCTGTATCTTGCCAGTAGCCTCGGGTTCGGTGATCAATTGAAGACCAGTGGGCCGCCGCTGGGTTTCGTCGAGCGCGC
This sequence comes from Rhodospirillales bacterium, assembly GCA_023145215.1. GTDB lineage: Bacteria > Pseudomonadota > Alphaproteobacteria > Rhodospirillales > Casp-alpha2 > UBA4479. The sequence continues at coordinate 14,075 of JAGLED010000018.1, forward strand.
GGTTCAGGTTAGCAAACATTATCCTGATCTGGTGCAATTGCTTGACCCCCATATCCGGGACTTCGCGACCTCGAACACATTCGATGAGGTTTATCGAAAATGGTTCGTTGACGAAAAACGCGTAAGCGCATCGGACTGGGTGCTGCCCGGGTCGGCCGGGGCCGTTGTTCTTTTCGCCGGACTCGGCATTCTGGCGTGGCTGTCATACAAAACGCTGGTACGAAAGACCGCAGACCCTGCGCAGCGCGATATCGAGTTACGGCTCTGGAAGCGGACCGTGATGATCGGGGCCGGCCTGGCGCTGGTGCTCGTCGTCGCCACGGCGTTAGCCGCGATAACCTTGTATCAAATCGCCTTCGACAAGGAAAAGGAGGCGTTGCAAGAGGCGTTGCAAGGCCGCGCCAGCCTGATCTCGTCCATCGCGCGGTTCGACCGCGAGTTCAGCACTTACCCGGGCGATCCGCGGCACGGCACGCTCAAGCAAGTGCTTCAGGGTCTGTCGGGTCTGCGCGGCCCGTCGGAGGTTCTGCTGGCGGAACGTAACGGCGGCGACATCTTGTTTGTGTTCCGGCAGCTGGCGCCCGAGCGTTTCGCGCCACGCCGTATTCCCATGGACGGCACGTTCGCAGAACCGATGCGGCGGGCGTTGCTTGGCGAAGAAGGCGTGATCAGAGGACTGGATTATCGTGGTCAGAAGGTTCTGGCTGCGTATCAACCCGTCGCCGGCCTCGACATGGGCATCGTCATCAAGCGGGATATTTTGGAAATCCGCGCACCTTTCATTTCCGCAGGCTGGTTGATCGCCGATCTCGCCATCACGCTCAGTCTGATCTGCAGCTTTGCATATTTCCGTTTGTCGTCACCGTTGGTCTCACTTGTTCTGGATCGCGAGAATCAGTTCCGCGGACTGTATCGGTCGATGGTCAGCGGGGTCATCATCTGCCGGCCGAGCGATGACCGGGCGAGCGACTTTATTATTTCAAACGTCAATCCCGCCGTTGAACGGATCGAGGGCTTATCGAGTACGGAAATCGTCGGCCGAAGAATGACCGATGTCTTCCCGAGCATCACCCGTACAGGATTCCTTCGCACCATGCGGCGGGTATGGGAAAGCGGCGAATTCCGGCAGCTGCCGCCCACCTATTATGAAGACGCGCGGGTTGCAGGCTGGCGCACCTGTAATCTCTATAGGGTTCGCAGCGGTGAACTGATCCTCGACTACGACGATGTTACGGAGCAGATCGAGGCTTCGGAGCGGCTCCGCGTCAGCGAGGAGCGTTTCGACCTGGCGATGCGCGGCGCGAACGACGGCTTGTGGGATTGGAACGTTCTCACCGACGACGTCTATTATTCGCCCCGCTGGAAGAGCATGCTCGGACATGCCGAGGATGAGATCGGAACCTCGTTCGAGGAATGGCGCAGCCGTGTGCATCCGAGCGACGTCGAGCAAGCCCAGGCGCATGTCTCGGATTATGTCGCGGGCCGGATCCCCAATTTTGAAAACGAATTCCGTATGCGGCACAAGGATGGGCAATGGGTCCATATCCTTTCGCGCGGACAAGGCGTCTGGAACGACGCGGGCGAATGCATCCGTCTGATCGGCACGCACACCGACATCACGGCGTTGCGTGATGCCGAGAAGTTGTTGCTGCAGGAGAGAAACCGCTTCGAGCAATATCTTCAGCTTGCGGGCAGCATGCTGGTCGCACTGGACGCCGATGGACGGATTCTTCTCGTTAACCGTGCGGCGTGCCGGATCCTGGAATACGACGAAAGCGAACTTCTCGGCGCAAATTGGTTCGAAACGGTGATCCCTGCGGAGCAGAGAGCCGCCATGAGGGAGACACAAAGCCGCGTGATGGCCGGCGATGCGGAAACCGAAAATTTCGAAAACGAAATTCTGACAAAAAGCGGCGCACGACGGGTCATCCGCTGGCATAACGTCGGGCTCATGCATGACCTGGATGCCGAGGGCATCACCACGCTGAGTTCCGGCGAAGACGTCACCGAGATGCGCCAAGCCGAGGAAGAACTTCAACAGAGCCGCGAGCGATACCGCGAACTGATCGAGACGATCACCGACCTGGTCTGGGAGGTCGATAGCGATGGAATCTATACCTACGTAAGTCCGCGTGCGTACGAGCTGATCGGCTACCGGCCGGAGGAACTTGTCGGCACCGACTCCTTCGCGCTCATTCCCGATGAAGACCGGGCCGGAATCAAAAAGATATTCAAGAAGCTGCTAGCGAACAAGGAACAGCTTCATGGTGCCGAACGACGCTTCATCGGCAAGCAAGGACAAATGGTCATTCTCGAACGAAACGCCGTTCCGATCGTCGATGCTGATGGGAATGCCGTGGGCATCCGGGGCGTGGACCGCGATATCACGGCACGCAAGGCGGCCGAAGACGCCTTCCGCCGCGAAGCCGAGGCACGAGCCGAACTGACGAATATTGTCAACAGAAGTCCGACCGTCGCAATCGCGTGGCGAAACCGACCGGGCTGGCCGGTGACGTTTGTCTCAGAAAACGTTCGTCAGTTCGGCTACACGCCGGAAGAGTTTCTCAGCGGCAAACTTTCATACGCGGCAATTATCCACGATGACGACCGAGAGCGCATCGAGGCGGCGGTCGCAGGTGCCGTGGCGCAGAAACGCCGCGAACTGGACCTGACCTATCGCATCGTCACGAAATCCGGCGAAATCCGCTGGGTCGATACGCGTATTTTCGACGAAAAAGGAACCGGGACCGAGGGCAAGGGCATCATCCTCGACATTACCGAGCGCAAGCTTGCCTCGGAAAGAGCGGAGATATACCTACAAACGGCCGGGAATCTTTTCGTCGCATTAGACCAGGACGGCATCACCCGGCGCGTCAACAACCGGACCTGCGATATGCTCGGTCTCAGAGAGAGCGATATTCTCGGCTCCGACTGGATAAACAGGTTTGTGGCGCCGGATCATCGCGACCGTGTTAAGGCGTATTTCGACGATATCATCTCAGGAAACGCGCCGGCGACGGGCGAGTATGAAAGCGAGATTCTTTGCGCCAAAGGTCTGCATCGTACCGTTCGCTGGTATCATACGGTTCTTTTCAATCCCGACGGATCCTTCGACAGCCTCAAGGCCTTTGGCGTCGACGTGACGGATCAACGTGACGCCGAGCAACAAGTCAAGGAATACGCGGAATTCACATATGATTATCCGAACCCCGTCCTGCGGCTGGATGAAAAAGCGAACATCGTGCTGTCCAATGCCGCAGCGCGGGATTTCCTAACAAACCTCAGCGACAAGGTCCTGGAGGGTGGTGCGGACGCCGACGCGTCAGCCTGGCTGGATCTCCTGGTCTATGCGCGTTTTTGCGAGAAAACCGAACAGCGGGAATTTCACTTTGGCGACCGCACGCTGCTGTTCGAGATCGTTCCCAGCCCGGAAGAAGAAGGCGGCCGGCACACGAACTTGTATGCGACCGATATAACCGACCTTCGCGCGACGGAGCGACGCCTGCAAATGGCCGAGAAAATGGAAGCCCTCGGGCACCTCACAGGGGGAATCGCGCACGATTTCAACAACCTGTTGACGGTGATTCTCGGCAACCTGCAGCTCCTCAAGCGGCAGCTTGCGGATGATGAGGCTGTCACAAAGCGCCTTGATAGAATCATATCCGCCTCGGAAAGCGGCGCGGGGTTGATCAGCCGCATGATGTCGTTCGCCCGTCAACAGGTGCTCGAGGAAGACTACGTCGATGTCAACGAACTCGTCATCCGCATGGAGGCGCTGTTGCAGCGGTCGATGGGCGAACACATCCGGATCACGACGGCGTTAAGCGATCAAGACTGCATCGTGCTCACCGATCAAACCCGTTTGGAGAACGTGATGCTGAACCTGTGCATCAATGCGCGTGACGCCATGCCGGACGGGGGCGAACTGACGATCGGAACAGCGCGCCGCACGCTCGATGCCGAATACGCAAGGGTATGGGATGACGTGACGCCCGGCGAGTACGTGGAGATCATCGTCTCCGACAATGGGACCGGCATGACCGACGAGGTCCAGCAGCAGATTTTTGAGCCGTTTTACACCTCCAAACCAAAGGGAGAGGGCACGGGGCTGGGTCTGAGCACCGTCTTCGGTTTCGTGAAGCAATCCAAGGGGCATGTCTCCGTCTATAGTGAATTGGGCGAAGGATCGACCTTCAAGGTATACCTCCCCGTTTCCGAGGAACCGATGCCTGCACGGCTCGCCGACAAGGCGGAGATCGCGCGGAAGCCGCGCAAACCGGCACGTATTCTCGTTGTTGAAGACGATCATGACGTCCGCGAATTCGCCGTCACGGCACTTACGGATGCCGGTTATCAGGTCCTGGAAGCGGAGAATGGCGAACGTGGCCTCGACCTGTTTACCGGTCCCGAGCACGTGGATCTGGTGTTCTCGGACGTGGTCATGCCGGGTGGCCTGAGCGGCCCTGAACTTGCCCAGAAAGTGCGACACATACGTTCCGATATCCCGGTGCTCCTTGCATCCGGGTACGCGGAACAGATCATCAAGAAACGGGTTCAAATTGAAGGGAATGCGGATTTTCTAATGAAGCCATACGTTGCCGACGACCTGATCCGCCGCGTTGATAAGTTATTGGAGGACGCGCATGAATAATATTTACGGGAATGGCGGAAGTGCCCCGTCGGTGCTGGTGGTGGACGACGACCGCATGGTGTCCGACCTGATGTGCGAAGTGTCCGAGGGATTGGGCTTCAAGACAGTCGCGGTTTATGACGGCGACGAATTTCTTGAGGCCTACAAGCAGCTTCGCCCGGATATCATCTTGCTTGACCTCAATCTGCCGGGGCACGACGGCATTGAGTTGATGCGGTACCTGGGCGAGCAGTACTGCCGCTCCAAGATCTTTCTTACCAGCGGCGTGGATGCCCGAACCCTCGCCGCGGCGGAAAAACTCGGCCAACAGCACAACCTGGACTCAGGCGGGATTCTGCCGAAGCCGGTGACGGTGGAAGCGCTGGAAAACGCGCTGCGCCCCTTGGGTAGTTCCGGTGCGGAGATCTCCGCCGAAGATCTGAAACGTGCGATCGATAATGACGAATTCATCGTCCGATACCAGCCGAAGATCACGCTCTTAAGTCGTAACGCGGATGAGATGGACGGTGTCGAAACGTTGATCAGATGGGACCGCCCCGGCGTGGGTCTTGTCGGCCCCGATGAATTTCTCCCCGCGGTCAGACGCAATGACCTGATGGCGGATGTCACCAAGATCGTCTTCAAGAAAGCCGTTCAAGCACTCAAAGGCTGGATCGACCTGGGGCTGCATTTGAACGTAAGCGTCAATTTGGACGGAACGCTGCTGGACGATCTGCAGTTACCGGACCGGCTTCGTGAAATTACGGATGCTTACGAGGTCCCGGCCAACCACATTACGGTTGAGATTACCGAAAGCGCGGCGATGGCGGACCCGTCCACGACGCAGGACATCCTGACACGCTTGCGGGTGAAACAGTTCAATGTTTCCATGGACGACTTCGGCACCGGTTACTCCTCGCTGGTGCAGCTTTACCGGCTGCCGTTTAACGAACTCAAGATCGACAAGTCCTTTGTCATGGACATCGGCAGAAATGCCGAAGCTGACGCCATCGTCGAAGTGCTTGCCATGCTCGGCTCGAAGCTGGGTTTGAAGGTATGCGCCGAAGGTGTCGAGACGCAGGCGCAACTGGACCGGCTTCGCGAATTCGGATGCGATCTGGCCCAAGGATATCTTTTCAGCAAGCCCATCGAAGAGTCGATGATTGCACCACTCGCGCGCGAATGGGCGAAACGCGCCGTCCCTGCGCGCAAGACTCCGGAACATTAGAAAGAGAGAACGACGTGTCCAGCGTACTTATAATCGATGACGAAAAGAACATCCGGGAACTTTTTTCGGAGGCCCTCGAGGATGCGGGCTACGACGTCCATCTTGCCGCTGACGGCGATTCCGGCATACGCGCCTTCGACCGTCACGCCCCGGATGTCGTCATTGTCGATGTCTTCATGCCGGAAAAAGACGGCATCGAGACGATCCTGGAAATTTCGCTTCGCAAGACGCGGGCCCGTATCATCGCCATATCGGGCGGCGGGTTCAGTCAAAACTTCCAGTTTCTGGACATGACGCAGCGTCTAGGCGCCGATGTCATGCTCTACAAACCGGTATTGCCGGACAAGATCGTCGCGTGCGTAAACGAACTAATCGACCGAACTGGCTGAGCACGAAGGGCGGAGGGGGAACAAAATAATGGCGTTGAAGCATGCGATTCGAGCGCTTTTCAAACTTCGGGCAAAAAAGGGAGATGGGGCTTCGGGCCCGCGTGAAAATCGCAACAAGACGCAGAAAAAGCCCGAACAGCACGCCTCCAAGGCCGATGTCCAGACAGCCATAACCGAGCTCGCAACTCACCTGCGTCAGCTGGCAGCCAACGGCCACGCTGCGGCGGCCGGGTCTATTCAGGTGCTTGGACTGGAAGACACGAAGAAGCATTTCGGACCCAAATGGCCGCATATAGCCGAGCGGGTCCACCGCGTCATTGCCGACATCATCGAAAAGCGCCTTGCCCGGCACGATAAGTATGCTCGCCTGCATGAGACCGCCTATGTCATGGTCTTTGCGGGTCTCGACCGCAACACGGCGGCGATGAAGGCCGCTCTGATCGCGGAAGAAATCTCGAAAAGACTTTTCGGCGACAAGGAGCAATCTTCGCTAATCAAGGTCGGTGTTGCGAAGATCGATACCGAAGATGCCGCGGCGTTCGAATTGCTCGATGCGCAGGCGCTCATCCGAAAGATTACCGGTGAAACGGCGAAGCAGGAAAATATCGTTCATGTTGGCCCGGCGACGCCCGGGACCAAAACGTCCGACAAGGCAGATCAAAAACGCGACGGCACTAAGGCAAAACGCGGTAAGACAAACCGCCCCGGGTCGAGAAAGCCGAGGTTGGGTACGTTGGGCCAACCTGGCAAGGAAAAATACGCTTGGGACGCCGCAGAAGTTTCGGATGAACCCGCATCCCCGGAATGGATCGCCTTGCGCGAGGAGCTGCTCGTTCCCGAAGAGCTGTTTTTCGTTTATCACCCGGCGTGGCTGGTGCGGCGGGAGATGATCGCAGCGCATTGTTGTGTGCCGGCGCGGCTTGCCGTCAACGGCACACTGATTACAGGGGGGCGCGCGATGCCGTCGCGCGGACGGGCGCTTGAGAACTTCGGCCTCGACGTGCTCGGATTGCACAAAGCCCGCACCGATCTGGATGAAGCGGCAACGAATAACTTCGCCCCGGTCGTCGTCATCCCGGTGCATATCGAGACTCTGGAGACGCCGAAGTTCCGCGATTCGTATGTGGAATGTGCGTCGGGGATCGACGAACAACGCCGCCGGCAGGTGTTGTTCGAGATCATGGGTTTTACCGACGAAACGCCGTCGGTAACGTTGGTCAAGGCGATCTCGTATCTGCGCCCATATTGCCGCGAAATTATCGCACGCACCCGGCTCGAAACCAGAAACCTGCACCTGCTCAGGGAAATTGGCGTACAGGTCGCAGGTGTCGACTTGGCGAATTTACCGTTCAGGGAACATGAATGGTTCCCAATGGTGACGGCGTTTAACGAGCGCGCCGCCAATGCGCGTTTGACGACGTTCGCCCACGGATTAAAGACCCGAAGCAGTGTCAGCGGTGCCGTCGCCGCCGGCTTCCGCTATCTGGACGGCCGGATCATCGCGTCGCCCGTTGAAAAGCCGTTGCCGAACCGTCCCTGGACGGCGCGCGACGTCTATTCGTCACTCGTGTCGGAATTGCAGGCAGGAACCGATCCAGACTAGCAAACAATACCCGGTTACGCCGAGTTGATCCGGATCATTCTCCTTTGGGACGGCTCCCTCGCGGCAAGTCACGGGGGATCAATTCTGCAAATCTCGGGCGGCGATGACGTAGACATGCGAACGCCCACGGTCACGGTTATAGGACTTCACCGCCATGTCGTGAATGTGTGCAGACATCCTATCGAACGCCGACAGCAAACCCTGTTCGTCCAACGATGTGTCAGGCACCATGCGCAACAGGGCATCCGCTTCCACAAAAAACGTTATTTCGATGGCGCTGTCATGGCCCCAAAAGCGAACCCGCTGCTGCGCGGGTTCGAATGAACGGCTTTTATTTGGAAAAACAAGTGACATAGGTTGTCTTCAAACCAACGAGGTCCGACAGCTTACGTTTTCGGCAAGCCTGCACGTTTGGCCTGCGCAACGGCATCGCTCAACCGGCTGTACTTGAAACCGTCGACATGGAAGCAATCCACCGGCTCGTTCGTAATGCCGTATTTGATCATCATCTCCTTAGTGGCGGTCTCATCGGCTTTGCCGACATTCTTTAAGTTCGGTTCGATCACTTTCTTCTCCTTCATAAAGGGATTCCCGACGGCGACTGACGGTGTTCGAGGCACCGACGTTACCCGATACGGTTTCTGGCCAGACGCATGGCGTGGCGCTTCGATTTCTGATCGCGGCGGACGAGGCTTTTGAGTTCCGCCGCCAACGTGCCGACGCTCTTCTCCGGCCTGATAACTTCGATTTCCGCCAGATTGAGTTCAATCCTCGGGGCAACGGTGACGTGGATTTCATCGGTCTGCTCAACCGGATGGAACGACCTGCTTTCGGATTGCATCGCTTTTACCTTGTTTCATTCCACGCTGCGACCACATCCGCGACCGCGCCGAATCCGCTCGAGACCGAACTGAACCCGGCACCGGGTCGCGCGATGGGCCGTCTGTCGCCAGACGAATTCATTGGCGGGCGACACTTCCGGATCGGCAGGCGTTATTTCAGGACTTTTTGCTCGATTCCTCAGCAGGCACCGCTGCCGACGGTGTAGGGGTAGCGTCGCTTACCGGCTTGGCCGTTTTGGTCTCTTTCGCTGAGTTGGAAAATTGCTTGAAGGACATTTGATGCCCCTTTCATATGGTGCAGGGAATATTCCCTGCTACTCAAATACTATAACGACTTAACAACAGAAACTCAATATTTATTAAAACAATATAAATTTCACTTTCAGATATTATTTCATAATACCAATTGTGAATTAACTGTTATTTTTCTCGTCCAAAAATAAATACAATAATTACTTTTCCACAAACTAAGTAATAAGTTCTCCGTTCCGCGCACACCGAAAAGCCGCCCCCCGTTCATCGGCGGCGGTGTGATGCCGCCCCCCCGTTTGAAGCGACGGGTACGTTAGCGCGCACCCAGTGCGTGCATTCGCCTAGTCCCCCGGTCCGACCGGCAGCTTGATCCGCACCACGTATTCCGTCGCATCATCGTCGGCGCGGTCGTCCGGCCTGCGGAAGAATACGTAAACACCGAGGAAATGGGCGAGTTCGCGCGCTTCGTCGGCGAGCGGCAGAAAGACCCGCTCGTAGTGGATGTAGGAACGATCCTCGTGAATGACCCCGGCCGGCCGCACCCAGTAATGCGGCAGACTGTTGTCCGCCATGTTGCGGTAGACTTCAATCGCCGCCGCGGTGGTTTCCGCGTCATGGGTTTCGTGCAGGAATTTGCCGGTCAGTTCCATCCCCCAGATGTCGCGAAACGTCGAACCGGCAAACCGCCAATAGTAGCTTTCGTCCGGGATCTCGCCGACGCGGTCGGCAATGATCATCCGGCTCGCGATATCGTAGAAGTCCATCAGATCGATCTCGCGGATAAGCGGCACCCGGCCTTTTTCCGCAAACAGCACACGCCAGTGCTCAATGACGCGGGCCAGATCGTCGTGCAGTTCGATATCGGGCAACTCACATTGCGGCAATGCCGGGGCCTCTTCTAAAACGCCAAAAGAAATCACTTTGGGTATTACAGCATAGCTACCGCCACCGCCGACGGCGGCAAATACGTAATATCCGCACTGCGCGAATACGCATGAGAAAACTCAACCTGACAATATACATTTTATGAATGTGTTATCCGCTCTAGGCTGTTACACTGAGCCCATGGATACACATACAGATACCCGAACCGACGTCGAAAGTTTCTTCGATCCGGACACCTTCACCCTCACCCACCTGGTCACCGATCCGGCGAGCGGAAAATGCGCGCTGATCGACCCGGTACTCGACTTCGATCCGAAATCGGGCCGGACCTCGACCAAATCCGCCGATCATGCACTGGCGAGAATACAGGAACGGGGTCTCGACCTCGTATGGGTGCTGGAAACGCACGTTCACGCCGACCACCTGAGCGGCGGCGACTACATCCGCGACAAAACAAGCGTGAAGATCGCCATCGGTGCCAACGTGTGCACCGTCCAGAAGACATTCACCGACATTTTCAACATCCACGACGTCAAGACGGACGGCAGCCAGTTCGACCGGTTGTTGGATGACGGTGCCGAGATCACGGTCGGCGGGCTCAAGGGATATGTGATGTTCACACCCGGCCATACGCCGGCCTGCGCGACCTACGTGTTCGGCGACGCGGCGTTCATCGGCGACACGTTGTTCGCCCCCGATTACGGCAGCGCGCGATGCGATTTCCCGGGCGGCGACGGGGAAACCCTCTATCAATCCATGCAGCGGATACTGGCGTTACCCGACACGACACGGTTGTTCCTGTGCCACGACTATCAGCCGGGCGGACGCCCGCTGGTAACCCATACCACCGTCGCCGATCAACGTGAGAAGAACGTCCACCTGACCGCCTGCACGGACGCCAAGGCGTACGCGAAGATGCGCGCCGACAAGGACGCGACCCTGTCGATGCCGGTGCTGATCCTGCCCAGCGTGCAGGTCAACATCCGCGCCGGCCGCCTGCCCGCGCCCGAAGACAACGGCACCAGCTACCTGAAACTGCCGCTCAACCGCCTCTGAGCCCTGATCCGGCGGCACTGGAAGCCCGCCTTTGGTCGTGCTAACGATATGCTGATCGCGCGCGGGCGTATGGGCCCGCTGCGCCGCCAATTCAGCGACAACGGAGGATCAATGCGCAACGCCGTCATCGGCCTGATCATCGGAATCGTCGCCGGGATCGTGCTCGGGACCACCGTCATTGCCCCCAGGCTGGCGCAGAACGTGAAAAAGGAAATCGGGCTTACCGAATCCGACGCACCCGCGCCCAAGGACCTGCCCGATGCCGCCGACACACAGGAACAGGACGCCGGCAAACAACCCGGCCCGGTGCCGGATGCCGTGCGCATTAACATGGCCAGCGCCTTTGCCGAGGGACTGGTCGGGCACGGCAGCCTCGCCAAGCGTCTCGAAACGAACGTCTGGCGTATCTCGGACGGGCGTCTCGATGTCCGCTTTCACCCCCCGGGCGGGTTGGTCAAGGAAACCGACGCCCTGGACGCGGTGATCTCCGGGGCCATTGACGCCTACTTCACCGACATGGACGCCCTGGCCGCACGCGATCCGTCAATGACACTGCTGGCCGGCCCACCCTTCGGCGCCTCTGTGGCGGCGTATCTCGGCTGGATGGCCGAAGGCGGCGGACGCGGGCTGATGCTGGAACGTATGGCGGAGATGGGCATTGGCGGGGCGGTCTGCGGGATCGTGCCGCATGCTGCCGGCGGCTGGTTCAAGAAACCACTGACAACGGCGGAAGACCTCAAGGGGATGCGTATTCGCGCGACCGGCGTGCAAGGTGACCTTTACCGCCGCCTCGGCGCCGATGTCGTCGATTTCTCATATTCGGAGACCCTGATCGCAATGGAATCCGGGCTCGTCGACGGCGCTCAGATCTCGGCCCCGCATGTCGACCTCGCGCTCGGCGCGGCGCGCGGGGGGTGGACCTATTACGTGCCCGGCTGGCGCACGCCCGCGCGCGTGTTCGTTCTGGCACTTTCGAAGGACAAGTGGGACGCGCTCAGCGAAGTGCAGCGTTCTCAGATCCAGACGGCGTGCAGCGACAACATCCGCCACGCCATCGCCAAGGGCGAGGCGTTGCAGTTCGACGCCTTGAAAGAGATCATCCGGCAAGGTGCCGACGTCCGTCCGTGGCCGGCGGAAATGACGGACGCGGCCGAGAAAACCTGGAGCGAAATGGCCGCCGAAATGCAGAAGTCCAGCCGCCCCTATTCGCGCATCCAGAAGTCCTGGCGTCAGTTCGTCAAAGGGCAATCGATCTGGGAAGAACTGGCGCGGCCGAAATAGGGCCGGGCGTTACCACCACGAAAAACGCCGCCCCGAAGGGCGGCGTTTTCCATTCATCAGAATTGGCGATTACGCTTCGCCGGGCCCCTTCCCTCGGCGCCTTTGCACCACGATAATCAGCCCAAGCAATGCCATCGCCGGGATCCAGAAGATCTCCTTCGGTAAGCGGTCGGTCGGCAGTTCGATGATCTTGACCTCCCAGTCGAAGTCGATCTTCGCCTTTTCCGCCGGGCTGCCGAAGCCCACATCGGCAACGATCATCTTGCCGTCTTTTTCTTCCAGACCGATGCCCGCCTGTGACAACAGACGCTCATGGCCGTCTTCCATCTTCTCGCCCAACGGCAGGACCACGAACTTCTCGACCTGTTGACCGGTCGCAAGATCCTCACCACCGACCAGAACCCTGAGATCGGAACCCGCCGGGAGATCGGCCGCCAGTTCGTCGATCTTGGTCGGGTCGACCTGATGGTACGGCGACCACACCATATCGAGCCAGAAGCCGGGCCGGAACAGGGTGAACGCGATCAGGATCAACAGGACCGATTCATAAATCTTCGAACGCGCGAAGAAATAGCCCTGCGTGCCTGCGGCGAAGACCAGCATCGCCGCCGTCGCCACGATAAAGACGATGATCCCATCGACCCATCCGACATCGATCAACAGAAGATCGGTGTTGAAGATGAACAGGAACGGCAGCATCACGGTCCGCAAGCTATAGAAGAACGCCACGAACCCGGTCTTGAGCGGATCGCCGCCCGAGACCGCCGCTGCTGCAAATGACGCAAGCCCCACCGGTGGAGTCACGTCGGCCATGATGCCGAAGTAGAACACGAACAGGTGCACCGCGATCAGCGGCACGATCAGCCCTTCCTGCGCGCCCAACTGCACCACGACACCCGCCATCAGCGACGACACGACGATATAGTTCGCCGTCGTCGGCAGGCCCATGCCGAGGATCAGACTGATGATCGCGACAAGGATCAGCATCACCATCAGGTGACCGCCGGACAGGAATTCGACCAGTTCCGCCATGACCTGACCGATACCGGTCAGCGATACCGCACCGACGATGATACCGGCGGTCGCGGTCGCCACGCCGATCCCGATCATGTTGCGCGCCCCGTCGGCCATCCCCATCAGGAGATCGGCAACACCGGACTTGAAAGCAGCCATATAATCGCTTTCGCCGCGGAAGAACGCCTTCAGCGGCTTTTGCGTCAGCACCTGGAAGATCAGCAGCGCCGTCGCCCAGAACGCGGACAAGCCCGGCGACTTCCGTTCGATCATCAGGAACCATACAAGCACCACGATCGGCAGCAGGTAATGGAAGCCCGTCTTGGCAGTCGGTCCCATTTCCGGAAGTTCGACGACTTCGGCGTTGGGATCGTCCAGTTCAAGATCCGGGTATTGCGCCGCAAACCGGATCAGCACGACGTATACGGCCAGCAGGATCAAGCTCAGCGCCCAACCTGTGTTGTCGCCGAAAAGGTCCTTCATCCAGCCGATGCCGTAATACGTGATCGCAGCTAGCACCGCCGTCACGGCGATACCGATCAGGAAGCCGTTGACCTTCTGCATCGCGGTCCGGATCGGGCCGGACTTGGGCAGGCCCTTCATGCCGTTCTTGGCCGCTTCGAGGTCGACCAGATAGAACAGCGCGATATAGGAAATGACGGCCGGCAGGAACGCGTGCTTAACCACGTCCTGATACGATATGCCGACGTATTCCACCATCAGGAACGCCGCCGCGCCCATGACCGGCGGCATGATCTGACCGTTGACCGATGACGCAACTTCGACCGAGCCCGCCTTTTCGGCGCTGAACCCGACCCGCTTCATGAGCGGGATGGTGAAGGTCCCGGTCGTCACCACGTTGGCGATGGAGGAACCGGAAATCAGACCGGTCATCGCCGACGCCAGAACGGCCGCCTTGGCCGGGCCGCCGCGCAGGTGACCCAGCGCCGCGAACGCGACCTTGATGAAGTAGTTGCCGGCGCCCGCTTTATCCAGCAGCGCACCGAACAACACAAACAGGAACACGAAACTGGTCGAAACGCCGAGCGCGATCCCGAACACACCTTCCTGCGTAATCCAAAGGTGCGACATCGCTTTGTCGAACGACGCGCCCTGCCAGGCGATGATTTCGGGCGCGTGTTGGCCAAAGAAGATATAGGACGCAAACACGATGGCGACGATCATCAGCGGCGGGCCGAGGGCGCGCCGCGTCGCTTCCAGCAGACAGACGAGACCGACACCCGACACTACCAGGTCCGCCGTATTGGGCTGTCCGACCCGCGAAACGCTCGCCAGGTCATCGGCGAAGATCGCGAGATACGCCGCGCATCCGGTGCCGACGATGGCCAAAATCCAGTCGCCGATCGGAATACGGTCCTTGGGGGAGTTGGCAAATGCCGGATACGCCATGAAGGCGAGGAAAATCGCGAAGCTCAGGTGCGTCGGCCGGGTGTGCGAGTTGTTCGGGATCGGAATGATGTCCGCGAAGATGAACGGCAGTGGCGACGCGATCCAGAGTTGGTACAGAGACCAGCAGATCGCGACGATGGTCAGGAACTTCCCGACGCCCCCTTCCGGATTTCGCCCACCCGTATCCGACGATGCGACGAGATCGTCGAGATCGATTTCCGAGAGTTTATTCTCTGCGGCCGTTTTCGCTTCCGCCATTTTGCGTTTTCCCTTCTCGCCCTGGCCGGGTTTTCCGGCCTACTATTGCTCCCCAGCAATCCCCTGTCGCGGCGGATAATGCCGCTTTTCGCAAAAAAATATATCGATCAAAAAATGACCTAAAAGGAGACGGGGACGGACCGTTGGATCCGCCCCCGCACCGGCGATTATTTAATCAGGCCGGCTTCCTTGTAGTACTTGGCGGCACCGTCATGCAGCGGCGCGGAAAGCGAGTCCTTGACCATTTCTTCTTTTTTCAGGACCGCAAACGCGGGATGCAGCTTCTTGAAGGTGTCGAAGTTTTCGAACACGGCCTTCACCACGTAATAGACCGTATCGGCCGACGTCTTGGTGGAGCTCACGAACGTGGCGCCGACGCCGTAGGTCTTGGTGTCGTCCGGCGTGCCGGTATACATGCCGCCCGGGATCGTCGCGGTACGATAGTACGGCGCGTCCGCGACCAGCTTGTCGATCGCCGGACCGGCGACTTCAACCAGGTTCGCTTCGCACGACGTGGTGGCTTCCTTGATCGAACCCGACGGGTGACCGACCAGGAAGAAGAAGGCGTCGATCTTGTTGTCGCAGAGCGCCTGCGACTGTTCCGACGACTTGAACTCGGTCGCCAGCGCCAGGGCGTCGTCGCCCATGCCAAGCGCTTCCGCCATGACTTCCCACGACGCACGCGTACCCGAACCCGGGTTACCGATGTTCACGCGCTTACCCTTGAGGTCCATGACCTTTTTGATGTTCGCGTCCTTGCGGGCGACGATGGTCACGGGTTCCGGGTGCACGGAGAACACGGCGCGCAGTTCCTTGAACGGGCCCTGATCCTTGAACTTCGAGGTGCCGTTGTAGGCGTGATACTGCCAGTCGGACTGAGCGACGCCCATGTCCAGTTCGCCGGCACGGATGGTGTTGATGTTGTAGACCGAGCCGCCGGTCGATTCGACCGAGCAGCGGATTCCGTGTTCCTTGCGGCTCTTGTTCACCAGACGGCAGATCGCGCCGCCGGTCGGATAGTACACCCCGGTGACACCGCCGGTGCCGATCGAGATGAACTTCTGCGCGGCGTCGGCCGAGCCCGCGCTAAGCGAGATGCCGACGATGGCAGCGCTAACCGCCAGTGTTTTCTTGAAGTGCATAAAAACTCCTCCTTGAGATTTTGATTTAGTTAAGCTCTCCAAATCATTTAAGGCATTGATGGCGGCAACTGCCTCCCTTGCCGTCAATGCCGAATGACGGACGGCCCTTAAGGCCGACCCTCAACAAGCCAGGCGCAATGCCGTGGCCAATCGTTCGTCGCTTGTCCCAGCAAGTGGCTCGGCCGACGAGCGAATTCCTTGAATACCTGTATGCTCGGAGAGGCGCGAAAAAGCGTCCGGCGTAAACCCGGACGTCGTCTCCTGCCTGTTCAATCTCCCTGACGCGGTCATTTTTATTCCCGTCCGTCATTATTAGGAAAAGTGTAGCATAGCACGATTAACGTGCAAGACGGGCCTTCCCGACCAAGATATCTATTCAAAATCAATACCTTATTTCGGAAAGCGACGTTTCGACGGCGACGGCCAGCTTATCCACGAGCTCGTCAAGCTCGGTGTCCGAGATAATGAAAGGCGGCGCGATCAGGACGTGATCGCCGCGTGCGCCATCGGCCGTTCCGCCGCCCGGATAGCAGATCAGGCCGCCTTCGAAGGCGTGCTTCTTGATCTTCAAATGCAGCTTCTGCGCCGGATCGAAGGTTTCTTTCGTCGAACGGTCCTTGACCAGTTCGATCCCTTGGAAGAGCCCCCGGCCGCGAATATCGCCGATGTGTGCGTGATTGCCGAAACGCTCGTGCAGCTTGTCGACCAGAGCCGCACCCTGTTTCTTGACGGCGTCCAGCAGGTTGGCGCTTTCGATCTTTTGCTGAACAGCGAGCGCCCCGGCGCAGGCGGTCGGATGGCCCATATACGTGTGTCCGTGCTGGAATGCGCCCGAGCCCTGGATAAAGGCATCATAGATCTTGTCGGTCACCATGGTCGCGCCGATCGGCTGATAGCCGGCGCCGAGCCCTTTGGCGATACAGACGATATCCGGCACGACGTCGTCTTCGGCGCAGGCGAACAGATACCCGGTCCGCCCCATCCCGCTCATGACTTCATCGAGGATCATGACGACGCCGTATTGGTCGCAGATTTCCCGTATACGCTTGAGATATCCCTTCACCGGCGGCAGCACCCCCGCCGTTGCGCCGCCCACGGTCTCGGCGATGAAGGCCGATACGTTCTCCGGCCCGAGCCGCAGGATTTCCGTCTCCAGCTCGTTCGCGATGCGCAGCCCGTATTCTTCCTCGCTTTCGCCGTCGCCCCTATCGCGATAGGGGTAGCACGGCGCGATCAGCGAGGTTTCGACAAGCAACGGCTGATACGGTTCGCGCCGCCAGACGTTACCGCCGACCGCGAGCGCCCCAAGCGTGTTGCCGTGATAGCTCTGACGCCGGGCGATGTAGCGCCCGCGCTTGGGCTCGCCGCGTTCCAGGTGGTACTGGCGCGCCATCTTCAATGCCGCCTCGACGGCTTCGGACCCGCCCGAAAGGAAATAGACCGCGCGCATCCCGGCGTTTTCGTCACGCGGTGCGCGCTCGACCAGAAAATCCGCCAGCTCTTCGGCCGGTCCGGATGTGAAAAAGCCCGTGTGCGCGAACGGAATTTCGTCCAGCTGCGCCTTGATCGCCGCAATCACGTCCGGATCGGAGTGACCCAGGCACGACACCGCCGCGCCGCCCGATCCATCCAGGTAGCGTTTGCCGTTACTGTCGATGACGTAGATACCGTCGCCCTTGACGGCTTTCGGCAACGCCGATTTCGGCGCCCGGTGAAATACATGCGTTTCGGATGACACGTTCAGGGACTCCCAACCCGGAAATGGTTGATAAAGCGAACCATGTTTAATCGGGGGTTGCAACTCTGCATCCGACACTCGGCGATTGCAGAGCGACCACCCCGTGCTAGGATACCGCTCCGAAATCTGGAGACACGCATGGACCTCAAAGAACATATCCGGGGCATTCCGGATTTCCCCAAACCCGGCATTCTTTTCTATGACATCTCGACCCTTCTCGCGCACCCGGACGCGTGGCAGGTGGCCCTCGGCCGGCTCGCGCGGATCGTCGCACGTCACCAGCCCGACATGCTGGCGGGGATCGAATCCCGCGGCTTTCTGGTCGCGGCGCCTTTGGCCGCCAAGCTCGGCCTCGGTTTCTGCATGGTCAGAAAACCGGGCAAGCTGCCGGGCGACGTGATCAGTCACGATTACGATCTCGAATACGGCTCCGACACCATTCAGGTTCAGGCCGACGCCGTCGCCCCCGGCCAGCGCGTCGTGGTGCTGGACGATCTTTTGGCGACCGGCGGCACACTCGGCGCGTCGTTGGAATTGTTCAACAAGGTCGGCGCCAAGGTCGTCGGCGCGGCATGCATTATCGAACTGACGTTTCTGGGCGGGCGCGAAAAAATCGGGGTGCCGTTCGACGCCCTCATACAATACGATGACTGACCATGGCTGATACCACGACCTGGGACATTCTCGACCGCCGCGCCATCGACGACCTTGTCGCCGACAAGGGGCGCGAGCGTGTGCTGGGCGGACTGATGAGCGACGACCCGACGCCCGAGGACCGCGCCCGGCTTATGGCCCAGCTCGCCGTCGACGGCAACATCCTGCAACTAAGAAACGAAACCGCGTCCTTCCAACGCTGGGCGGAAGCCCACGGATTCCGGCGGCTCATCAATACGCTCATCGAACTGGACCGGGTCTTGGCGCTTTCCGAGCGCGGCCAGGCGATCCTGCAGGCGCAAGCGTTGACCCGCCACATCGTCCGCACGCTGAACGACGACATCCAGACCTTCAAACGCGCCGTCGCGGCGGATTGAAATACCAAATCCGTCTATCCCGGAACCGGGCGAACGCGAGGTATCCGGTACCCATTTTCAATCGCAACGGCTTTCACCCGGCCAAACATGGGCCCCGGATCAAGTCCGGGGTAGACGGTATGTTTGGTGTGAGCCAGGTCGATCCACACCCGTCATCCCGGCGAAGGCCGGGGCCCAGTGCAACGCCCCCTCACCCGGCTCGCGATGCTCGCCACCCTCTCCCGAGGGAGAGGGATTCAGGCGCTGCCGTCCCGCACCAGCCCCACCGCTTTCTTGATCACGGTCGGCAATGCATGCGCCGGAAAATCTTCCGGGCGCACCCAAAAGCCATCCGTATTGGCGCCGGCACGCGCGGTGCCCTTCAACAATCGGATCGTCAGGCGAAAGTGGGTAAAGACATGCACGGCTTCTCCGTCGACCGGCGCCCAGTCCATATCGACCGGCTGATGCGCGACGATCTCGTCTGCGTCCGGCCACGCGCCCTCCCGCCACGGCGTCGAGGGGAGTTCCGTCATGCCCCCCAGCAGGCCGCTTTCGGGACGCTTCCTCAGCAAAACGCCGCCGTCACCGTTTTCCAGCCAGAACATGACGCAGCATCGCTCGGGCCGGGCCTTTTTCGGGACCCGCGCCGGCAGACGTTCCGGTGAACCTTTTTTCCGCGCTTCACAGAAATCCGCGAGCGGACATAACAGGCACTTGGGCGACTTGGGCGTGCAGACGGTCGCGCCCAGATCCATCATTGCCTGGGCGAAGTCGCCGGGACGGTGATCGCTGGTGAAGGTTTCTGCTTTTGCCGCGATGTCGGCTTTACCCTGCGGTAACGGCGTCTCGATATTGAACAGTCTGGCCGTCACCCGCTCGATATTACCGTCCACCGGCATGGCCGCCCGGTTGAAGGCGATAGCGGCGATGGCGCGGGCCGTGTAGGGGCCGATCCCCGGCAGTTCGAGCAGACCATCTACCGTATTCGGGAACCGCCCCCCGTGCGCGTCCGCGACGACGCGCGCACATTTATGAAGATTGCGCGCCCGGGCGTAATAGCCCAGCCCCTGCCATGCCACCAGCACGTCGTCGAGGTCCGCCTTTGCCAGCGCCGTCACGTCGGGCCAGCGCGCCATAAATTCGCCAAAGTACGAGCCGACCGTCGCCACCGTGGTCTGCTGCAGCATGATTTCCGACAGCCAGACCTTGTAGGGGTCGGACGCCTCACCCGGCCCGGTGCGCCACGGCAAGTCGCGGCGGCGCACATCGTACCAGTCAAGGAGCGCGCGCCTGATATGTTCGGTCCCGGCCATCGTCTTAATATAGGGCATCTGCGCTCACGCGATACCGCCCTCTCGGCTGGAACACAAGATCGCGAGCACGAGTTGCATTCCCTTGCCCCGCCCCGGCCGCGCCCCTACGATCCGGTGCTGAACAAGAACACTTTCGAACGGGATCGGAAACGTTTCACCGGCATGGCACAGTCGCCCTACAGTTCCAACGTCGAAGCCGCCCGGCGCGCCCGCTCGCAGCCGTTGAGCCGCGTCGTATCGGGCCTGACGCGGAAGGCGCTGGACAAGCGCGGCTTCGTCGACGCCGCCATCGTCAACGAATGGCCGGTGATCGCGGGCGAACTGATCGGGCAACACAGCCTGCCCGACCGCATCCGGTTTCCGCGCGACCGCTCGCAGCCCGGGACGCTCTATCTGCTGCTCGAGAACGGCGCGCTGGCGACCGAGGTCGTCCACTTCCAGCCGATCCTTCTGGAACGCATCAACCGGTTTTTCGGCTTCCGCGCCGTTGGCGACATCAAGATCATCCACGGCCCCCTGCCGAAGCGCGGTCAGGATAAGCGCCCGCCGCTGCCGCAGATCCGGCCCGAGCGCCGCGACGAAATCGAAAAAAGCCTTGCGGCCGTCGGCGACGACGAACTCCGGGACGCGCTGTTGCGTCTCGGCGAACACGTCGCCCGGCGACGCCAGGCCGACAAGTAATGGCCGACACCTCATGTCCGACACCTGATTAGCTACAAGAACGGAGACCATTCCATGCTGATTTCACGCCGTATGTTTTCGGTTCTGGCCCTGGGCGCCGCTGCCGCACTGGCGTTGCCGGGTGCAGCCCAGGCCAAGATCGTCGATACCGAAACGGCCATGACGGAACTCGTCATCGGCAAGGACGACGCGCCGGTTGAGATCATCGAGTACGCGTCCCTGTCGTGCCCGGCGTGCGAACATTTCCACGCCAACATCTATCCGGTGATCAAGACCGAGTACATCGACACCGGAAAAGTGAAGTTCATCTTCCGCGACTTCCCGACCAATTCACCGGGCCTCGCCGCCGCCATGATCGCGCGCTGCGCCGGGCCCAGCCGCCACGCAGGCATGGTCGACATTTTCTTCGACACCCAGCAACAATGGGGCCGCGCCGAAAACCCGCTGCAGGCGCTGGGCATGGTCGCGCGCATGGCCGGTCTCGGCCCGAACGACGTCGATCAATGCGTGCGCAATTCCAGCCTGATGAACGCGATCCAGGACAAGGCCCGCAAGGCCAACGAAGAAATGGGCGTCAAGGCGACCCCGACCCTGTTCGTCGCCGGCGAACAGGTCGAGCACGCGCTGGAGCTGGAAAAAGTGAAGGCCGCCATCGACAAGGCGCTCGAAGCGGCGAAATAACACCGCCTTCCCCCGCGTAACGACGCCGAAACTGGCATAAAACCTGCTGGGTCCGTCAAAAGCCCGCCTGGCCGGCGGGTCTCGACGATGTCTCTGGGGAAGACACATGGACCGTGAAAACCGAGCCTTGCTGGCGCTGATTCAGCGCGACGGACGCATGCCGTATGCGCAACTCGCAAGACAAGTCGGGCTTTCCGCGGCGGCCGTTCATGATCGCTTGAAGAAGCTGAAAGCGGGCGGCGCGCTCAGATACTGGAGCGCCGTCGCCGATCCGGCCCGGCTCGGCTACCCGTTGCTCGCGTTCGTCCGCGTGCAGACCGATCTGCCCGGAAATGCGCGAGCTTTGGCCGACACCCTCGCCTTGCTGCCGGACGTGCTGGAATGCCATCTCGTGAATGGCGCATGGAACTGCCTGATCAAGGTGCGGGCAAGCGGCCCCGCCGGATTGGACGCCCTCGTTTCCGAACGGATTGCCCCATGTCCGGGGATCCTCCGGCTACAGACCGAGGTCGTCTCGCTGAGCACGAAAGAGAGCCATATCGTCCCCACCGGTGATTCGTCGGCGGTCGGTCATGCCGCCGATTGAGTGCAGCCGTTACCCGGCAAATTCTGCCTAGGGACGGCAGAAAGTGTCCGCCCCGCAAGCCGCCAACCCCGCCGTTTCCAACTGATTTCCGGTATTCCGGTTTCGACGCCGATTATTTTCCGGCCCGATACCGAACGCACCGAAAAATGTTCAGCGCCTGCACTGGCACACGTATTGCTGGCATTGCTGGCAGAAAACGATCTCGTGCAATCATAGAAAGATGAGCCATGTCTTCCGATATCGACACCAGCTACCAAGGCCTGTTCAACCTTCGCTCGACTTATTCCCAGCAGAACCAGCGGATGCTGGACGCCCTTAACCGCGCACGGGAGCGAAACGAAAACGCCCTCGAAGACCTGCAGACGGGGGGCGCCGACGAAAACGGCGGCGAAGACGGGCACGACGGACTGATCAGCGGCCCACGGGCAACGTTGTTCCAGAACTTCCTCGAAATGCTGGAAGAATTCATGGCCAACGCCGGTCTGAACCGCGAGGCACAATATAACTACGATGAGAACGGCAATCCTGTTTCGTACTTCGGCGGCGATGGCGACGACGAAGTGCGGGGCTACAACAACTTCATGGCCGCGGGCGGTGACGGCGACGATGACATAAAAGGGTACGACTACCTGTTCGCGCTGGGCGGCAACGGCAACGACCGGATTTCGGGTTACTCGAACACCAGCGCATCCGGCGGCGCAGGCGACGACAGCATCGACGGCTACGACAATCTGCGCGCCTACGGCGGCAGCGGCAACGACCGGATTTCCGGCTACGACAACACCACAGGATATGGCGGCAGCGGCGATGACGTGATCGACGGCTACGACAATCTCAGGGCCAACGGCGGCAGCGGCAACGACCGGATCAGCGGATATGACAACCTGCAAGCCGTCGGCGGTGCGGGGGACGACATCATCGACGCCTACGACAACGCCGTCATCGATGCCGGTTCGGGGGACGACCATATCTCGGTCTATTCGAACGCGTCGATCATAGCGGGCGAAGGCGATGACACGATCAGCGCCACCGGCAAGAATAACAGCGTCGACGGCGGTGCGGGCGATGACCGGATCAAGGGCGGCAAGAACGCCAAGATCGCCGGCGGCGACGGCAACGACCTTATCACGTCGGGGATGAATGCCATCGTCGACGGGGGCAGCGGCGACGACAGGATCGCCGCCGCCGAAAATGCGGTCGTGAGCGGCGGTGCCGGAGACGACTATGTCCGGGTCGGCGGCAATTCGACCGTCCTCTATAACAAGGGCGATGGGATGGACGTCATGGACGCCTCCCTCGCGTTAAGTGAGAGCACGATCCAGTTCGGCCCCGACGTCTCGCCCGCCGATCTGAATATTGAGAAACGCGGCGAGCACCTCGTGATCAACATCGGCGACAAAGGCGATGCCCTCGTCCTGCGCGGTGGCGCGGGTGGCGATCTGCCGGCATTGTCGTTCGAGGACGGCACGACGATGGAAGGCGCCGACGTCCTTGCCAACGCGACGGTCAACGATGCCCCGCCGGACGAACGCTTGAACCGGGCGCTTGAAATCGAGGGGCCGGGCAACCCGATTTCGCTGGCGACGGCCAAGCTGTCTTCGCTCAGGCAGGTCGATCTCTCGGTATAAGCGGGTCTTGTCGATCGGTCGGGGGGCCGGTTCGGACACCCCCGACTTATCCCCAGAAATCGCTGCTGAAATGAGTCGACTCCGGGCGCGCCACGCCCCTATAGTCCCACCATATATTGTGTAAATATGACAAAAAGACGCCATATTTACATAAAATAAGGTATAGTCAGGGTCTTAGGCCACGGCTTAAGGCCTCGCCGGCCGGGTTTCGGGAGCTAAAACGAGCGTGCTGCACTTCAAAAAGTTACGCCTGAGCGGTTTCAAATCCTTCGTCGAACCGACGACGCTGGAGATCGACGCCGGTTTGACCGGGGTTGTCGGGCCTAACGGCTGCGGCAAGTCGAACCTTGTCGAAGCGCTGAAATGGGTGATGGGCGAAACGTCCGCCAAGCAAATGCGCGGTGGCGAGATGGACGACGTCATCTTTTCCGGGACCGACCGCCGCCCGCCCAGAAACGTGGCGGAAGTGGTTCTGACCCTCGACAACGCCTTGAAGGGCGCACCGAGCCAGTTCTCGGAAGCCGACGATCTGGAGATCGCGCGCCGCATCGAACGCGAGAAAGGCTCTTTATATAAGATCAATGGCGCCGATGTCCGCGCCCGCGACGTGCAGTTGCTGTTCGCCGACCAGGCGACCGGCTCGCGCTCGACCGCTTTGGTCAGCCAGGGCAAAATCGGCGCGGTGATTTCGGCGAAACCGACCGAGCGGCGCTTGCTGCTCGAGGAAGCCGCCGGCATCCGCGGCCTGCACTCGCGCCGCCACGAAGCGGAACTGAGACTGAAGGGCGCTGAAACCAACCTGGAACGTCTCGACGATATTCTCGTCACTCTCGAAGCGCAGATGAACGGCCTCAAGAAACAGGCCCGCCAGGCGACGCGCTACCGCAATCTGTCCGATCTGATCCGCACCGCCGAAGCGACGCTGTTTTATCTGCGCTGGACCACTGCCGAGAGCGAGCTTGAGCAGTACCGGATGCGGCTTTCCGAAGTCGAAGCCGAGGTCAACAGGCTCGGCGTGATCGTCGGCGAGGCCGGCACCGAACAGGCCGAGGCCGCGGCCGATATTCCGGCGCTCCGCGATACCGAGGCCGCCGCCGCCGCGGCCCTGCAACGATTGATGATCGCGCGCGACGGACTGGACGAGGAAGAAAAGCGGATCGAGGCGCAGGCCAACGACACCCGCAGCCGGATCGAAGAAACCATTGCCGACACGACCCGCGAGCAATCACTGATTTCCGACGCCGAAGCCGCGCACGCGCGCCTGGCCGAAGAACAATCAGGGATCGAAGCCGCGCGCGAGGGCGAGGAACAGAACCGCGCCAAGGCGCAGGAAGACCTGTCGACCGCCGGTGAAGCCGTACAGGCCCACGAAAACGAGCTTTCCGGACTGACGCAGCGTGTCGCCGACTCGGAAGCGCGGCGCGGCTCGCTCGAACGCCGCCGCGAAGAACTGACGCAACGACAGACGCGCCTGGCGGGACGGCTGGAAGAACTTCGTTCGGAACACGCACGGCTTGAGGCCGACGCCCCCGAAGCGGAAGCGATGGCCGACGCCGAAGCGGACATGACGCGCACCCAAAGCGCCGTCGAGGACGCGCGCGCCATGCTCGAAGAAGCCGAGGAATCGCACAAGGCCGCCGAAGGCGAGCGTGAACGGCTGCGCGGCATTCTGAACGAGGCCCGCGATGCGGCGACCAAGCTTCAGGCCGAACGCGAGGCCCTGACCAAGCTGCTGGACACCGGCGATCCGGACATGTTCCCGCCGCTGATCGACGCGGTCACGGTCGAACCCGGCTTCGAGGTCGCGCTCGGCACCGCGCTCGGCGACGAGATCGAGGCCCCCATCGACGAGGCCGCCGCCATCCACTGGCGCGCGCTGCCGCCGATGACCGATGCGCCGGCCCTGCCCGCCGGTGCGACACCGCTGAGCCAATGGGTGCAGGCGCCGCCCGCACTCGCCCGCCGTCTGTCGCAGATCGGCGTCGTCGATTCGGTCGACGCCGCGCGCAACCTGATCCACAACCTGCGTCCCGGCCAACGGCTGGTGACGCGCGACGGCGCGCTCGTGCGCTGGGACGGCTATACCGTCGGCAGCGGAGCGACCACGTCAGCGGCACGCAGGCTCGAGCAGCGCAACCGCCTTCGTGAAGTCGAGGGTCAAGCGACCGGCGCCAACCAACGGCTGTCCGAAGCCGATGCCAATTTCGAGCGCGCCCGCGAAACGGTCGAGGCCCGCAACCAGGCGGTCCAGACGGCACGTGAGGGATTGCGGAACGCCGAAAACACACTCGGCGAAGCCCGCGATATCCTCGCCCAGATCAAAGAGAAAATGGCGGCGCACGGCTCCAAGCTGGCGGCCGTCGGCGATCAGATCACCGGCGTCGAAGGCGACCTCGCCGAAGTGACCGGTCAGTTGGAAGAAGCGGTGCAGGAAATTGCGCAGCTTCCCGACATCGACGGCGACCGGGCCCGGATCGAGACGTTGCGTGAAGAACTGAACGAACGCCGCTCGCATCTGATGGAATGCCGCGCGCGCCACGACGAAATCGAACGCATGGCCCGCGAACGCAGCCAGCGACTGGAGGCCATCGCCCGCGAAACGCAAAGCTGGAGCGACCGCAAACAGTCATCCGCGACCCGGCTCGAGGAACTGACCGCCAGGCGCGCCGAACTGGAAGCCGTCCGCGAGGAACTGGCGCAGAAGCCGGCGGCCCTGAACGAGAAGCGCCAGGCGCTGTTGAGCGAGATCGAAACCGCCGAACAGAACCGCCGCGACGCCGCCGATAAATTGCAGACCGCCGAAACCCGCCTTGCCGAAGCCGACAAGCGGTTGCGCACCGTCGAAGCCGACATGGCCCGCGCCCGCGAGAACCGGGTCCGCGCCGAAGGCAGCGTCGAACAGGCGTTGCAGACCTGCCACTCGATCGCCGAACGGGTCGACGACCGGCTTGAGTGCCGCCCCGATCAGTTGTTCGAGATCGCCGGCCTGGATCCGGAAAAGCCGCTCCCCGATCTGGAGCAGACGGAACGCAAGGTCGAACGCCTGCAGCGCGAACGCGAAACCATGGGGCCGGTCAACCTGCGCGCCGAACAGGAAATGCGCGAACTCGAAGAACAGATCGAGACACTTAATGTCGAGCGCGAAGACCTGATCAAGGCCATCGACAAGCTGCGCCGGGGCATTTCGGAACTGAACCGCGAAGGCCGCCAGCGGCTGTTGCAGTCGTTCGAGGAAGTGAACGAACACTTCCAGGAACTGTTCCAGAAGCTGTTCGGCGGCGGTCACGCGCATCTGGAGCTGACCGAGGCCGACGACCCGCTCGACGCGGGCCTGGAGATCATGGCCTCGCCGCCGGGCAAGAAGCTGCAGAACCTGACGCTCCTTTCCGGTGGGGAACAGGCCCTGACGGCGCTCTCGCTTCTGTTCGCGGTGTTCCTGACGAACCCGTCGCCGATCTGCGTGCTCGACGAGGTCGACGCACCGCTGGATGACGCCAACGTCGACAGATTCTGCTCAATGCTGGAACACATGTCGAAACAGGAAAGCACCCGCTTCCTGGTGATCACCCACCACCGCATGACCATGGCCCGCATGGACCGGCTCTACGGGGTCACCATGTCGGAACGCGGCGTCTCGCAGCTGGTGTCGGTCGATCTGCAGAAAGCCGAGGAAATCCGGGAATCGGCTTAAATGCCCCCTCACCTGTCCTCTCCCCCACTACGTAGGGGAGAGGGACTCACGAGGGACGACCGGGATTCTATCATCCCTCTCCCCCTTTCAAGGGGGAGAGGTTAGGTGAGGGGGCGAAACGGCGAATCCCGCACCCGCGAAAACAAGTCTTGCGGCAGCCGGGTATTTTGCTACAACACCCCCGGACTTAAGGACGGGAAACGGGGTGGCATAGTCCATTTTTTGAAGCGGGATACCGCTTCGGGGGACATTTCATGGCATCCGACGACAACACCGGCCAAGGGCCCCATGGAACCCCTAAGGGGGACCTCGACAGTTTCGGGCAAAAGCTGAAAAAAGCCCGGGAATCGGAGGAATCCAGACGGCTCTGGAAAAAGCAGCTCAATAAGCCGCCGAAGACGGCTCTAGGGCTTGCTTTTCGGGTGTCTGTCGAGTTAGTTTCCGCCGTGGCCGTGGGGCTGGCCATTGGCTGGGCCCTCGACGAGTGGCTGGGTACGCGTCCGTGGGTCATGGTGGTGTTCATCGTTTTGGGGTTCGCCGCCGGTGTCATGAACGTATATCGCATGGCCTCTGGTATGGGTAATACCATGGGCTATAGAGAAAAAGACGACGCGACCGGAACCGAAGCATCCGGGACGCCCGAGGAAGGGAAAGATCGAGGTGGCTGAGGGACATTCCCCACTCGCACAGTTCGAGATCAAGACGCTCGTGGACATCAACGTCGCGGGCATCGACGCATCGTTCACCAACTCATCGCTGTTCATGGTGCTGACGGTCGCGACCGTCACCCTGTTCCTGGTCGGCGGGATGCGCAAAAGCGCGCTGGTCCCGGGCCGCTGGCAGTCGATGGCGGAGTTGAGTTACGTTTTCATCGCCAACATGCTGAAAGACACGGTGGGCAGCGAAGGCCGCCCCTATTTCCCGTTCGTCTTCACCATTTTCATGTTCGTGCTGGTTGGCAACATGTGGGGCATGATGCCCTACTCGTTCACCTTCACGAGCCATATCGCCGTCACCTTCGCGATGGCGTTCTTCATTTTCGTCGGCGTGACCCTGATCGCCATCGCCAAGCACAAGCTGCACTTCCTGGCCTTCTTCATGCCGCCGGGCGTGCCGATGTACATGGCGCCGCTGCTGGTCCCGATCGAAATCATCTCGTACCTGTCGCGCCCGATCAGCCTGAGCGTCCGGCTTTTCGCCAACATGCTGGCCGGCCACACGCTGTTGAAAGTGTTCGCGGGCTTCATCATTTCGCTCGGCATCGCCGCGGGCTGGCTGCCGTTCGTGTTCGTCATCGCGCTGACGGGCCTCGAATTCGTGATCGCCTTCTTGCAGGCGTTCGTGTTCACCATTCTGACGTGTCTCTATCTCAACGATGCGCTGCATCTGCACTAAGGCACGCGGATAACCTATCAACTCTTGAATTGAACTAACCTAGAAAGGATCTGACCCATGGAACTTGAAGCTGCAAAGCTCCTCGGTGCCGGCCTCGCCGTTATCGGCGTTATCGGTTCCGGTATCGGTATCGGTAACATCTTTGCTTCGTTCATCCAGGCCGTTGGCCGCAACCCGTCCGCTCAGGGCGCGGTGTTCCCGATGACGATGCTGGGCTTCGCGCTCGTCGAAGCCATCGCGCTGTTCGCGCTGGTTATCGCACTGGTCATTCTGTTCGGTTGATTTCCGGGCGGCCCTGGTGCCGCCCGCGGAATCCGCCGCTTGAAGCGGGGATGTCATGCCTCAGTTAGACGTCACCACATTCGCACCGCAGCTGGTCTGGCTGGCGATCACGTTCGCCGCGATGTTCCTCATCATGTGGAAGATCGCGGTGCCGAAGATCTCCGATGCGCTGGAAACCCGGCAGATGCGGCTGGAAGACAATCTGAAAAAGGCCGAGGACCTGCAACGCGAAGCGGAAGCGACGCTTGCATCGTATGAAAAGGCCCTCGCCGACGCACGCGCCCAGGCGCATGAGGATATTCAGAAGATCCAGCAGCAGCTCCAGGAAGCCGCCGCCAAGGAAGAAGCCGAGCTTTCAGATAAACTGGACGCCCGGATCGCCGAAAGCGAGAAGGCCATCGCCGCCGAGGTGGAGAAAGCGATGGAGAGCGTCCGCGACGTCGCCATCGATGTCGCCGCCGACGCGATCGAGAAGCTGACCGGTGAGGCGCCGCCATCCGGCAAGGTGGAGAACGCCGTCGACGGCGTTCTCAAGGCCTGAGGGAGATCAGCATGTTTAATGATCCCACTTTCTGGACCGCCGTCGCCGTCGTCCTGTTCGTTGCCTTGATTGCCAAGCCGGTCGGCAAGATGGCGTCCAAGGCCCTCGATGAGCGGGCCGAAAAGATCAAAGCCGAGTTGGACGAAGCGGAGCGCCTGCGCAACGAAGCACAGGACCTTCTGGCCCAGTACCAGCGCAAGCAGCGTGACGCCGCCAACGAAGCGGAAAACATCATCCAGCACGCCAAGGAAGAAGCCGAACGCATGGACCGCGAGGGCCGCGAAAAGCTGAAAGCCTCGCTGGAACGCCGCGAAAAGCTTGCCATGGAGCGGATCGAGATGGCCGAGCAGCACGCCATCGAACGGGTCCGCGCCCGTGCCGTCGACGTCGCCATCGCGGCGACCAGCCAGGTACTGGCCGAAAACCTGAGCGGCGGCAAAGCCGACGCTCTGGTCGACGACGCGATCAAACAACTTCCGGACCGCCTTCACTAAGGCGAATCCGATAAGCGTTTCCATGAGGGAGGCCCACCGGCCTCCCTTTTTTTTGGTCTGTGCGCGGGGGCTTACGCGGCCCCTTCTCTTGTCGTCCGGTGGCGCGTATAAGGGATGCATGAACCTGCGTGCCCTTTCCCTCGCCGCCGCCGTCACGGCCGCCCTGCTTCCGGGCCGGGCCGACGCGCAATCGGCTTTCAACGGCGAAGTGCTGGTGGCGCCGCCGCCGCCCAACTGGACGGGCGGTGCCCCGGAAAAAACCGAGGCCGGGATCCGCCGCGAATGGCGCCGTAACTTCATGACCGAGGGCGGGGTCGTCGAGCGCGTCGTCATTACCCGCACCGAAAGCCAGAAGGACCGTGTCGTCCAGCTGGTCGCCCAGGATCTTTCCAAGGCGATGACCGCCGGTTGCGCCAAGCCGAAGATTTCCGAGATCAAACGCGATAAAGGGACCATCGGCACCACGGCCTCCTTCACCGCGCACTGCACCAGCGTCAAGGACACCCCGGCGGACACGACGCTGTTCGCCATGGGAAAGGTGTTCATCGGCGATTTCTATACCTTCGCCGTCCGCCGGGTCTGGACCGGCCACAAGAACGACCCCGGCAGCCCGGTCAATTCGCCGAAGACCGGCGAGCAATGGGCCACGTTCTTCGCACGTATTTCCGTCTGCAATACCTTGACCAGCCCGTGCGATCCGGCCGCGGCCGAAATCATCCACGCCGATCCCCGCTTCAAGACGATGCGCGCCTTGCCGGTGTCGACCCGCCCCGTGATGTCGGCGGAGAATGCGACGAAAGCGGCCCGGAAATTGGGCGACCTGACCGGACGAGCGGAAACCTGCGGCGAGGACACGGACCCGCTGACCAGTAAGATCGAGCGCATGTTCGCCCATGTGACCGCCAACGATCAGGATTCGTCCCGGGCCGTCAAAGCTTTCAACACCGCACGCGAGAAAGGCGCCAAGGCCCAGGACCAGAAGAACAAGGCCGCCTGTGGCGAAATTCTCCGCAGTTTCCGTCAACACCCAAGCCGGGTCGGCGCGTTTCACCGTTATCTTGAGCAGTTCCTGTAAACCCGACATGACCGATACCATCAAAATTATCTACGCCGCGGGCGCACCCGCCGACTTCGGCCGCCAGATCGGCGCTGCGGTCCGCGACTCGTTCAACGACGCCGTGACCCTCAATCACGAATTCCGCCATACCCGGACGCAGTTCGAGGGATCGGATTACCTGAAGGCGCTCCGGGATGCGGCCAGGACCGCCTATCCGCATCACATGGCCGAGCTTGAGGGCATGGCCGAGGGGATCGGCACCGACGCCGAGACGCTGTTCCTGTGGAACTGCAGGGGTGACCTGCGCTTCCCGCCTGAGACCGCGCAAGCGCGCCTGGACGCCATGCACGACGCCTGCACGACCGTGATCTCCGCCGGTGATTTTGATAAGGGTATCCCCGCCGTGATCGCCCATAACGAGGACGGTTCTGGCGATTTCATGGCGCACCGCTATTGGCTGAGGGCAAAGCCCGACGGCGCGCCCGCCTTCGAGAGCTACCTCTACCCCGGCATGCTCGCGGGACATAGTGTCGCCGTGACCGAGGCGGGGCTTGTGCAGACCATCAACAACGTGCGGGCCGATGACCTGAAACCGGGTATTCCCCGGCACTTCGTCTGCCGTGCCGTCCTTGAAGCCGACAGCATCCCCGACGTGATCGCGCACCTCAGGCGCCCCGACCGCGCGTCGGGTTTTCATCACGCCATCGGGATGATGGGGGTGGAACAGCCGATGTCGATCGAGGCACCGGCGTCGGCCAGCGTCATCCGGACCGTGGATACCGCCGCCGGTCACGCCAACCATCTGCTCGACGACCATTTCGCCGCGCTCGGTCAGACCGTGACGGCATCGTCGGAATACCGCCAGCGGGCCGTCGATGCGTATCTTGCGGATGGGGGCGACCCGAAACGGGCCGAGAATATCCTGTTTCAGCGCGGCGAAGCCGGCCAGGAAAGCGTCCACCGCCGCCCAGGCGATGGCGGAGACGATTACGGCTGTACGCTCGTGACGGCGGTGTTCCGCATTCATAAGGAACGCGTCGAGTGGTCGGTGCATGCCGACGCCGATGATCTGGATACCGTTACCGGGTCATTCGAATAGAAGCGCAACCGCATGCCGCCGATCGGCGGCAAACGCTCCATCCCCGTACTGGTTGTAAATCCAAGACCCCGGCCGATCCCCTGCCCCCCAAGGGATCGTTGGACGGTTCAGTTGGTGTTATAGACTTTCAGCAGTTGCAGAAAGTTCGTCTTCACGTCGTCGTCTTCAATCCGGTCCAATTCTTTGGCCAACTGCAACGCACGCCGCGAGATCTTCTCGTCGTCGGCTTTCTCGTCTCCGAGACCTTCGAAGAAAAAGCTTACCGGGACGTCCAATATCCCGCACATATCCCAGAGACGGCTCGAACCGATGCGGTTCGTTCCTTTCTCGTACTTCTGGACCTGCTGGAAACTGATACCGAGACGTTCACCCAATTGAGTCTGCGTAAGACCGCGCATGATACGTACTTCACGAAGGCGGTGGCCGACATGAACGTCTGTTGGATGGGGCATTTTATTCTTCCTCCTAAGGAGTTAGTCGTCCTGATTATTTTATGACTATACCAAAACAAGGAATGTGACGGCACGCACAATTCCATATAACGGGCTATTCTGAAACCATAAATACTATAAAAGTTGCATTTGCGGCGCGTCGCCATCGAGGATTTTCATCCACGCGTCCTCGTCGATTACCTGGACGCCAAGATCCTCCGCCTTTTTACGCTTAGAACCCGCGCCGGGGCCAGCAATAACAAGGTCCGTTTTCTTAGAAACCGAACCAGCCACTTTCGCGCCCATCGCTTCGGCGCGCGCCTTCGCTTCGCCTCGGCTCATCGCTTCCAGATTTCCGGTGAAGACAAGCGTCTTGCCGCTGATCGGTGAGTCCGATGTATCGGCGGTAACGAAGTCCTCGATCTGCAACTCATGCTCCAGGCCTTCCAACACGCTGAGGTTGTGATCCTCGGCAAAGAAACCGATAAGGTCATCTGCCATCGACGGCCCGATTCCGTCGATGTCGACGAGTTCGGCATAAGCCTCCGAGTTCCTGTCCGCCGCCGCAATCATCGCGTCCCGCCAGTTTGCGAAACTGCCATAACGGCTGGCGAGCAGGCGCGCGGTGGCCTGTCCGACCTGACGAATACCCAGTGAATAGATGAATCGTGCCAATTCTATGGCACGCCTGTGTTCAATTGCGGCAATCAGATTGTCCGCCGATTTCTCGCCCCACCCCTCACGTCCTGCAATCTCGTCGCGCTTTTCGGCCAGGCGGAAGATATCGGCAGGCGCCTTGACGATACCCTCCTGCCAGAACGCCTCGATATGTTTGGCACCGAAACCTTCGATGTCGAATGCGTCTCTGGACACGAAATGCTTGAGCCGTTCGACCGCCTGCGCGGGACAGATCAGACCGCCGGTACAACGCCATGCCGCCTGGCCCTCTTCACGAACCGCCAGGCTGCCGCATTCGGGGCAGGTGTGGGGCATCTCGAACGGGTCCGGTGCCGGAGACTTGCGGGCGTCGAGATCGACCTCCAGCACCTGCGGGATGACGTCGCCGGCGCGCTGGATCAACACCCTGTCGCCGACGCGGATGTCCTTCTCGCGGATATAGTCCTCGTTATGCAAGGTCGCGCGCTGAACGACAACGCCGCCGACC
Organism: Rhodospirillales bacterium; assembly: GCA_023145215.1. Classification (GTDB taxonomy): domain Bacteria; phylum Pseudomonadota; class Alphaproteobacteria; order Rhodospirillales; family Casp-alpha2; genus UBA4479. Next base: position 47,860 of record JAGLED010000018.1, read on the forward strand.
GTGATGGGCTCAAGGTGCGCGACGGGCGTCAGCGTGCCGGTACGGCCGACCTGGATATCGATCTTGTTGACCAGCGTCGTCGCCTTCTCGGCCGGGAACTTGTGCGCCGTCGCCCAGCGCGGTGCGCGACTGACGAAGCCCAGACGCTGCTGCCAGTCGAGCCGATTGACCTTATAGACAACACCGTCGATGTCGTAATCGAGCGTCGCGCGATCGGTGCCCAGCCGTTCGTAGAGCGCCATCGTGTCGTCGAACGTCTTGCAGACGGTCGCATACGGGTTGACCGGAAAACCCCATTTCTTCAGCCGGTCATAGAACGACCACTGGTCCGGCCAGTCGATCTCGCCCCCATAACCCTGAGCGTTGACGCCGCTGACATAACCCCAGGCATACAGGAATATCTTGAGCGGGCGCGCCGCCGTCACCGACGGGTCCTTCTGGCGCAACGAGCCGGCGGCTGCATTGCGCGGGTTGGCGAAGACCTTGCCGCCCGCCTCGTCCTGGCGCTGGTTGAGCGACAAGAAGTCGGTCTTCGACATATAGACTTCGCCCCGAACCTCGATCACGGCGGGCGCGTCTTCGATGGTGTCGGGAATCTCTCTCATGGTGCGAAGATTTTCGGTCACGTCCTCGCCCTCGCGGCCATCACCCCGGGTCGCCCCCTGTTTGAACTTGCCGTTCTCGTACCTGAGCGACACCGACAGACCGTCGATCTTCGGTTCGGCGACGATCTCCACCGGCTCCTCCGGAGACAGGCTCAAGAACCGGCGGATGCGGTCATAGAACTCGACGACGTCGTCGGCGGAAAAGGCGTTTCCAAGCGACAACATCGGCGGGTTGTGGCTCACCTTGCCGAAGCCCTGCGCCACTGCCGCACCGACCCGCTTGTTGGGGCTGTCGTCGCGCACCAGGTCGGGAAACTTCCGCTCGATCTCGTCGTTACGCTTTCTGAGCGCATCGTATTCCGCGTCCGAAACCTTCGGGGCGTCTTCCTGATAATAGGCCGCGTCATGCGCCGCGATCTCGGCGGCGAGCGCCGCCAGTTCGTCGTAGGCGTCGTGTTTCAGAAGCTTGTCGACCGGTATATCCCGCAGCGCATTTCTGTCTTCGCTCACGCAGCCGCCCCTTTCAGCAGACTGTCGGCGGCGGCGCGCGCCTCGGAAGTGACGGTTTCACCCGACAGCATGCGGGCGATTTCTTCGCGGCGTTCGTCGCCCGACAACGGTACCACCTCGGTCCGCATGCCATCCCCTTCGGCGCCCTTGCGCACGTACAGATGACGCGCCCCCTTGGCGGCAACCTGGGGCGAGTGCGTAACGACGAAGATCTGCGCGGTCGACCCCAACCGCTGCAACCGGTCGCCGACAGCCGCCGCGACGGCCCCGCCGATCCCTGCGTCGACCTCGTCGAACACCAGCACCGGGACCGGATCGGCCTCGGCCAGCACGACCTTCAAGGCCAGCATGAAGCGCGCCAATTCACCGCCCGATGCGATCTTGTTCAAGGGCCCGGGCTCGCTGCCGGGGTTGGTGGCGACGCTGAACGCAACCCGGTCGATACCATGGGCCGCCCATTTATCCTCATCGGCAAGCGTGATCCCGGTCTCGAACCTGGCCTGGCCGAGTTTCAGGGGCGTCAACTCGTCCGCCATCGCCTTGTCGAGTGTCTTGGCCGCTTTCTGGCGCTGGGCGCTCAGTCTGCGCGCCGCGTCTTCGTAGGACTTTTTCGCTTTCTCGAGCTCCGCCTTCAGCCGCTTGACGTTCTGCCCTCCGGCGTCGACGTCGGCCAGCTCGGCCTCAAGCTTCGCCTGCTCCTCCGCCAGTGCATCGACCTCGCAACCATGCTTGCGGGCCAGCGCCCTGAGGGCGAACAGCCGTTCCTCTGCCGCTTCCAGTTCCTGCGGATCGATCTCCAGATCGGCCTGGGCACGCTCGAGAAATCCGCCCGCATCCGCAACCTCGCTGACGGCGCGTTGCAGAGCCCCCAAGGTCTCGTCCAGACGCCCGCCTGCCTTGGGGGCCACGCGCTCGATCTCGCCCAGCGCCCGCGCGAGGGTCTCATCCGCGCCGGCATCGCCGCTGATGGCCTCCATCG
>JAGLED010000019.1 GCA_023145215.1 Rhodospirillales bacterium
GTCCGCCCGAAGGCTGTACCCGTTCCGCAGGCGCGGCAACATCGTCCTCTTCACGCTTTCGTGTTGGACGCGTATATCGCCCGCCATGACACACCCCATCCATATCATCGGGGGCGGCATGGCCGGCTCCGAAGCCGCTTGGCAAATCGCCGAGTCCGGCCTCAAGGTCGTCCTGCACGAGATGCGCCCGGTGCGCGGCACCGAAGCGCACCAGACCGACGGTCTGGCCGAACTCGTCTGTTCGAACTCTTTCCGGTCGGATGATGCCGAGACCAATGCGGTGGGCCTGCTGCATGAGGAGATGCGGCGCTGCAACTCCATCATCATGGCGATGGGGGACAAGCACCAGGTGCCGGCGGGCGGCGCGCTGGCGGTCGATCGCGACGATTTCGCGGGCCGCGTCAGCCAGGCGATCGAGGATCACCCGAGCATCGAAGTCCGCCGGGAAGAAATCGCCGGATTGCCGCCGGCCGAGTGGGAGAGCGTGATCGTCGCGACCGGCCCCCTAACCTCGCCCGGCTTGAGCCAGGCGGTCCTGGAGCTTACCGGCGAGACGCAGCTCGCCTTCTTCGACGCCATCGCGCCGATCGTCTATGCCGAGAGCATCGACATGTCCAAGGCTTGGATGCAGTCGCGCTACGACAAGGGCGAGACCGAGGAAGAGCGCAAGGCCTATCTCAACTGCCCGATGGACCGCGCCCAATACGAGGCCTTCATCGACGCCCTGCTCGCCGCCGACAAGACCGAGTTCCACGACGGCGAGACGGCCGGCTATTTCGACGGCTGCCTGCCGATCGAGGTCATGGCCGAACGCGGTCGCAAGACACTCTCGTTCGGGCCGATGAAACCCGTGGGGCTAACCGATCCGAACAATCCCACCGTCAAGCCGCACGCCATCGTGCAGCTGCGCCAGGACAACAAGCTGGGCACGCTGTTCAACATGGTCGGGTTTCAAACGAAACTGACGTACGGCGAACAGAAGCGCATCTTCCGCATGATCCCGGGGCTGGAAAATGCTGAATTCGCCCGGCTCGGCGGCATTCACCGCAACACCTTCATCAACTCGCCCAAGCTGCTGGATGGATGGCTGAGGCTGAAAGCACAGCCGCGTCTCAGGTTCGCGGGCCAGATCACGGGCTGCGAGGGATATGTCGAAAGCGCCGCCGTCGGTCTGATGGCAGGCAGGTTCGCCGCCGCCGAAAGATTGGGTCTCGCCCCGTCCGCGCCGCCGGAAACGACCTCGATGGGGGCGATTCTGGCGCATGTTACCGGTGGCGCCGATGCCGAGACGTTCCAGCCGATGAACGCCAACTTCGGTCTGTTCCCGCCGCTGGAAACCGACGATCTGCCGAAAAAGCAGCGCCCGCGCGGCCGCGACCGCAAGATCAAGCTGTCCGAACGCGCCCTCGCCGACCTGACGGTCTGGCTGGACGGCAACACGCTGCTCGCGGCGGAATAATCTGCATTCAATGAACGTCACCCTGAACTCGATTCAGAGTCCATGAATCCATGGATCCCAAATCAAGTTTGGGATGACGGTTTGTTTTAATCATCAGGGTATCTCTCGAACACATCCCAACGTGTTTTATCTCAAGCCGGTTTTCGCCCTATAATCCCGGTATCATGAACCTGGACGACGTCGCCGCCCTTCATAACGACTACCGACTCCTGATCGACTTCTGGCGGGCAAGGAAACCGGCTGACAAACTGGGGCCCTATCTGCGCAGTTTCGATCTGATGGATATCTATCCCATCGCGTCGCGTCTGGTTATCGTCGACACCGAAACGGCCGAGGACGGGGTATTGCAATATCGTTGGCGTTACGCCGGCTCGGAACTCCGCAATTTCATCGGCATCGAACTGACCGGCCGATGCCTGCACGACACCGCCGACGAAGACACCGCGCGCGTCACCGCCGACATCTATGCCGACCTCGCCAAGAACGGCGGCCATCATTACTGGGCGCGGAAGCTCGGCCTGATCGACGGAGCACGGTCGTATCTTCGCTATTCGCGCCTGCTGCTGCCGCTGTTGGCCGCCGACGATACCGTTCGACATTTCGTCGGGCTTTATGTCCTGCCCACAAGCCGTATCACAGGCGAAGACGTCAAACCGCAAAACTGGAATCTGGTGCCGGAGAGGGGTTGAAGGTCACGCAACTTCGTCACCCCTCACCCATTCGTCGCCCCCTCACCTAGCCTCTCCCCCATGAGGGGGAGAGGGATAAGAAGGCGTCTTGTTTCGGCAGGGTCCCTCTCCTCCAGACATGGAGGAGAGGACAGGTGAGGAGGTATTAGTAGAAATCTGGCCGGCCGCGGATCGGGTACTGCGGATCGTTGTAGCCGGGCGTCGACGGATGGCCGGGCGAGACCAGCTTGTCCCAGAACGCCTCATCCCCTTCGGACCATTTGTCCATATGATCGAGGGCGCCGAGATACGACTTCCACTGCTGCATGGTGCGCGGTCCCGCCAGCACAGCAGTGACGATCGGGTTCGCCAGCACCCAATTGACGGCCCAATCGCCGGCCGACATGCCCTTCTTTTCCGCGTGCTTCTTGACCTTCTGCGCCAGTTTCAGGCTTTCCGGCCGCCATTCCGTCGACAGCATACGCTTGTCGCCGGCCCCGGCGCGCGTGTTCTTGCCGGGTTCTTTCGCGGGATCGTACTTCGCCGTCAACACGCCCCGCGCAAGGGGGCTGTACGGCACCACACCCAACCCGAAATGCTCGCACGCGGGCAAGATGTCGCGCTCCGCCTCGCGGGTCATGGCGTTGTAATAAGGCTGGCAGACCACCGGCAGCGGAATACCCATCGCTTCCGCGGTCGTGCACAACAGCGTCAGGCGCCACCCGTAATAGTTCGAAACGCCGTAATAGCGGATCTTGCCGTCAGCGATCAGCTTCGCCGCCGCTTCCAGGCTTTCCTCCAGCGGCGTGTCCTCGTCGTCCTTGTGGAAATAGTAGATATCGATGTAATCGGTGCCGAGCCGCTTGAGGCTCGCCTCGCACTCCTGATGAATCCACTTGGCGCTCAAGCCACGCTGGTTCGGCCCATCGCCCATGGGCATGAAGACCTTGGTCGCCAACACCCAGTCGTCGCGGTGTTTCTTGATCGCACGGCCGGTGATGCGCTCCGACTCGCCCTTGCTGTAGCCGTCCGCGGTGTCGATGAAGTTGATCCCGGCATCGCGCGCGCTGGCGATGATCTTGGCGGAATCCTTTTCCGTCGTCCGCCCACCGAACATCATCGTGCCGAGGCAGATCGGCGAAACCTTGAGCCCACTCGCGCCTAATCGGCGGTATTCCATTTTATCCTCCCTTTCCGGGTGCTTCCCTATCCCTAGTGAGTATCGCTAAATCTATGTTTCCTGTGGAAAAAACATACGAGATCGTGTGGTTTTTTCGCCTTGCGGCGTGTCTAAAAGTTAAAATTCGGTGTATATTTTAAGCAGAATCGATTCCGGGCGGCAAAATCTGGGAACTGCCTTTGAAACGACATGATTTCAACCTCTTATCGTGGATGGGGGCAGCGTATCTGAAAACTCGCCGATGAGCACGCGATCCTCTATCTCACATAGCGATTTCCGACCCATGGGCGCATTGCGTCTCAGGGCGTTTTCGCTCGCCCTGCTGATCGTGCTCGCCCTCGCCCTTCCCGCCATCGGGCAAAGTCCGAACGAAGCCCTGTTCAATGCGGTCGAGGTCAACGATGTCGACGCGGTCGAAGCCGCCATCACCGCGGGCGCCGATCTTGCCGCCAAGAACGCCGACGGGATGACGCCCGCCGATGTCGCCGTTGACCTCGGACATTTCCGGATCGCCCATCTGCTTTTGTCCAAACGTAACGGCAACCTCACGCCACCGACCGGTCCACGGGTCACGGAGAAGGTGAAGGAAGCGCTGACGCAGCCGAAGAAGCGGGTGGCATCGCCGGGCACAACGCAGCCGATGACAGATCCGGGGCCGAAGCTTTCGGATCTCGTGCCCCCCCGGAAACCCGAACCTGCGCCGATGCCCGCCGCCAGGATACCGGAAAGCGCCGCCGACGGACCGGCCGCGTCTGAGGCCCCGATGGCCGACGTTCCTGCCGTTGCGCCACCGGGTAAGACCGCCACCGCGCCCGGGACACCGGCGAAAAAAGCGCCGCCACCGCCGGAAATGCGGCCCGACGACGAAATGGCGGCGAAGGCCCCGGCCCCCGCACCCGGCAGCCAAATGCCACAACAAACCGCCGATATCCCGCCGCCGTCCGAAGGCGGTTTTCTTGAAAAATTCTGGGACGGGGTCAACAACGTCGTCACCCTCGGCGGTCTGATCGGCGGACAAAAACAGGAGGACCGGGATCTCAATCCGGAGTTCGACGCTCAGGGCCGCCGCCTCGAGAACCCCGCCAACCGGTTTGCGTCCAAGCCGGCTGCGCCGAAGCCGGAGAGCGACAGCGCCGCCGGGCGCATGGTCGACCGGATGACCGGCATGGTCGGCGGCGACCAACCGAAAGAGAACGAATTCGGCCTGCCCGAAGGACCGGTCGTCCCGCCGCTTGAAAGCGCCCCCGGCATGGTCGGGGTCGAGCCGTCGCCGCCGGGCATGGCGGCGCCACAGACCGAGCCGCCGGGCATGGCGGCGCCACAGATCGGAACGGAAACCGCGGACGTTCCCGGCCTGGCAGCGCCGAGCCTCGAAGCGCCCACGGTCCAGCCACCGGGTGTTGCCGAGCCGGTTCAGCCGCCTTCGGGAACACCGCCCGGCATGGCGGTTCCGGTTCAACCGCCGTCGGGCGCCACAGAAACAGCCGAAATGCCGGGGCTCGCGGCGCCGCAACTGCCACCGTCGAGCGAGAGCATCGAAGTGCCGGGGCTCCCACCCGGGCTCGCTGAGCCGGAGCTGCCGGACGGTCCCGCGCCGCCCGACCCCGAGCAATCTCCGGGCCTGGATATTCCCGGATTGGCCGCGCCGACCGGCGAGGTCCCCGGCATCATACCGCCGCCCGGCGACACAGCGGGCGAGATCCCGGCATTACCGCCGGGATTGGCGCCTTTGCCCGGCTCCAATACCGGGCAGCTTCGCCGTCCCGAGGGCCTGGTCGAACCGAGCGATCCGAACGTGTTGCCGCCGCCCGGTCAGGGCGATTTGCAGGCGCAACTCAAACGTTATGATCAGTTGCTGGGCCGCACACCGGACCAGAACAACGAACGCTACGGCACGCCGCGCGGGCGCGACAGCATCACCGGCGAGCCGGCACCCTATGCGCCGAGGACGGCGCCCAGGAAAGCACCGGTCAACCAGAGCGACCCGTTGCTGGAAATCCCGAAGGGACTGGAAGACACGCGGACCGCGCCAGCGCCGGTGCCGACGCCGAGACGCACCGATGACCGCGACTCGCCTTCCGAGATTCTGCGCCGGGCCCGGGACAGCGAGGCGGTCCGAAAGGAACGCGAGCGCTTCGAAAAACGCATGTTGGATCAGGGGAAATCCATCCCCAAACCGCTACAGCCGTCGGGACACCAACTGCCGGTCCCGCAGAAGCCCATCACGGCGCGCGAGGAACCGGCATCGCGGATGATGGAACGGCTCAGCAATCTCGGGAACGCCTACGAGGACGAGGACATTCACGGTCTGCCGATCCGCCGCCCGTCGATCGACGGCAAGGTCCCGCCGCGCAAGGACGTCCGGGTTGCCGAACTCCCCGACCAAAAAGCCGAAAACACCGACTTCAAACTGCAGAAACTGGCGCGTTTCTTCCGCGGCAATCAGGAAGAAGAAGCCGGCATGAAACCGCCCGAACACGTGCCCCCCAAGGTCGAGCGCGAACCCCTGCCCCGCGTGATCGACAACATGTTGCCCGAGAACGATCCGGCGCGTGGCCAGGTCGTCGACGACAAGATGCTCGATCTGACGGGTGTCGAACTGCGCGCGCCCGAGGACGGCGCACAAGCCGGCGCGACACCGACAAGGGACGGGCAGTTGAACGAGAACTTCCTCGACCGCCTGACGACGGTCCTCGGACCGGCACGCGAACAGCCCCCCATTCCGGACGCACCGCCGGAAGAACCCGGCAAGGTCGGGCTGAGCCAGCTCGACGTCCCCAAAGACCAGCAGGTCCAGCCGGCCAAACCGCAAATTCCGGACCCATGGACGATGACGGTCGAAAAGAAGGTCTCGGACGGCGAGAAGAAGACGCTTGGCGTGACCGCGATCTCGCCAGAGGACGGCTCGGAACTACGCACCGAACAGGGTGTTGTCTCGGGGATGGTCGGCCGCATTCGCCAGCTTTTCGAAGGGCCGAAGGGAGCCGACACGGGACCGCAGGTCGAAAAGCTGGATGAAGCCGACCGCCAGGCCGCCGCCGAGCGATTGCTGTCAGATGCGCTACGCGACGGCGCGCCGACGGCGCTGCCCGATCAGGGCCAGTGGCCGGTAACCGAGGTCGAGCCCTCCAACATCACCCCGGGCGTGCCGCCGCCGCCCCGGCCCGGGGTCCTGACGCGCACATCGTTGGATGACGTGGTGCTGAGCCTGGGCGAGTCGGTGACCCTCGAAAACACCCTGCCGCCGCAACAGGACGGCATCGATCCGTTGAACTCGTGCGTCAAAAAGAACCACGGCACGACGCTGTTCTGCATCGAGCCGGTCGACTGGCCGCAGGACCTGCGCCCCGCGTTCGTGGTGCCGACGATCCTCTATACCGGGCCGAGCGCGATCACGCGCTATGACCAGGGCAGCCCGTCGCGCTTTCATGCGTTGTTCGAGAGCGAGCAGTTCGAAGACGTCGTCGCGTACTATCAGGCGCGCTACGGCGAGCCGACCGAGATATGGAAACGCTCCATCGCGCCGCTGGCCAAGCCGCGCATGGACAATCCCACCGTCACATGGCGCAGTCGGGATTCCCGCACCAACGTGATCTCGGTTCTGGAAATCCGGAAATTCGACGACAGCCGTGGCGGCTTCCCCGACACCAACCGCGGCGCGGTGATGCTCTATCACTACAACGCGCCGTCGATCTTCCCGCAGGTGTCGTCGCACGAACTGATGCGCCTCAGGCGGGCGAACAAGTAACAACACCGTCATCCGCGCGAAAGCGGGAACCCAGAAAAATTTGAACCACCTGGATTCCGGCCTGCGCCGGAATGACAATGAGTTGACATTATACCGATCGTCACCCCCGGATGCGCTCAAATCCGCCCCAGCATCGACCGCCAGAACACGGTCAGCTGTCTTTTCACCCCCGGCGGGCGGGCGGCGTGGCGGGCCGGGTCGCCGTCGTGCTTCTTCAAATCCTTCAAATAAAGCGATGCCAGACTGAGGGGAAGGAACGCCGGCAAAGCCCCACGGCCGATCCCCTTCCCGGCTTCTTCGGCGGCGCGCACATGGCCTTCGGCGGCGTCGAGCAAAGGTCCGGTGATCGGGCTCACGTCGGGATTTGTCGGCCACTGGTGCGGCTGCGACGGATCGAGACCCGCTTTCGCACAAAGATCGGCGGGCAGCGTGATCCGCCCCGTCGATGCCTGATACGGAATCGCCCGCACGAGGCCGACCAGCGCCGTGCCGACCCCGGCGGCGCGCAACAGATCCGCATGACGATCCGGGTCTTCCTCCAACACGCGGAGCGCCAGCGCCATGACGGATGACGAGGTCTTTTCGGCATAGGCCTCGAGCGCCGAAAGATCGCGGGGCGGCACGTCGTCCATGTCCGTTTCCCGCGCGTCGATCAGCGCGTGCAGTTGATCCGCCGATATACCGGCACGCCGGACGGCGGCCGAAAGCGGCTCCGCGACGGCATGGGACGGCGGCCCGCCCGAGACCAGTCCCGGCACCGCATCCCGCCAGAACTGAAGGCGCATGCGGCCGATCATGGGCTCGGAGACCGTCTCGCGGATTTTCGCGAGTTCCAGATTGAAGGCGTAGAGCGCGAACAGGTCTTCCCGCACGGTGTCGCCGGCGAACAACGTCGCCAGAAACCGGTCGTTGTCGAAATCGCGAACCTGGCGCGCGCAGTAGCTTAAGGCAGCCATGAACGCCCCGTCATCAATCCGTCACCCTGCAAGCACTGGAAACTCCGCATTTGCCACTTATATGGGAGTGTAGGGCCGGATTAAAGTCCGGCGCCGCCCAACCCGTCGATTGCCAATTGATTGCGCGGGTCACGGGCCTAGTCTAACGTGCCGTCAGCGCCCGCTGGCGCCACATTTGGTTAAGTCATTTAGCACGAGAGAGGGAGCATTATGGCTTTTGAACTTCCCGCACTTCCATATGAAAAAGACGCACTTGAGCCGCACATGTCGGCCAACACCTTCGATTTCCACCACGGCAAACACCACAACACGTATGTCGTGAACCTGAACGGCCTGCTGGACGGCAGCGACCTTGCCGGCAAAAGCCTCGAAGAGATCATCATGGCGACCGCCGGTGACTCGTCGAAAGCCGGCATGTTCAACAACGCCGCCCAGGTCTGGAACCACACGTTCTTCTGGAACTCGATGAAGCCCGGTGGCGGCGGTGCGCCTTCCGGCGATCTGGCCGCGAAGATCGACGCCGACTTCGGTAGCCTTGATGACTTCAAGGAAGCCTTCAAGCAGGCCGGCGCGACGCAGTTCGGTTCCGGCTGGGCGTGGTTGGTCGTCGGTGACGGCGGCAAGCTCGAAGTCGTCAAGACGCCGAACGCCGAAAACCCGATGACCCAGGGCAAGACCCCGCTTCTCACCTGCGATGTGTGGGAGCATGCCTACTACCTGGATTACCAGAACCGCCGCCCGGACTTCCTGGCCGCGTTCCTGGATCATCTGGTCAACTGGGACTTCGCCGCCGAGAACCTGGCCAACGCCGGCTGATCTTCGACGGTACGAAACGGATCAAGGCGCGTCTCGCGGGGCGCGCCTTTTTTCGTGCGTGGTTCGTATAAAGCGATATTTCCCGGACGGCGGCACGCCGATCCGGGAGCCATTTTTCAGATGAACCACAGAGGCACCGAGGGCGCAGATATGCTGCGGCTCAGGTCTACCTCTGTGCCTCTGTGTCTCTGTGGTTATTTCGACTGGGTTCCCGCTTTCGCGGGAATGACACGGCGTGCTCAGTCGACCGCGAGGATCGCCGCCGCGACGCGGCGTTCCTCGGCAACGAGGACATTGAACGTGCGGCACGCGGCGCCGGTGTCCATCCATTCGAGCACGATGCCGTGCTCTCTTAGCGCCGGACGCAGTCCCTTGGGAATCATCGAGAACTTCGGCCCGCAGCCGACCAGCAATATATCGACCGCGTCCTTCTCGGCGACGATGCCGGAAAGCGTATCCAGGGAAATGTCGTCGGGATCGCCGACGGACCAGTTTTCGGTCCGTTCGGGAAAGATCAGGATGGAACTCTCGTACACCTCGCCGGTCACGCGAAACCGGCGGTCACCATAAGACTGGATGAGCTGACGGTTCTCGGGAACGACGGGATTGATGTCGAGGGTCATCCGGTGGGCCTGTCTCCTTGAAAATCAGGGCGCGTCGGGCTGCGCCTGCGCCTCGTCTTCGTCGTCACCGGCAAGCCCGCCGCGGGCCTTGTCGTCGAGGCCGAAGTACAACAGAAGCGGCACGGCGATGCAAATCGACGAATAGGTCCCGACCACGACACCCCAGATCATCGCGAACGAGAAATCGCGGATCACTTCGCCACCCAGGAAGAACAGCGCCGCCAACGCCAGCAACGTCGTCAGCGAGGTGATCAACGTCCGCGAAAGCGTGTTGTTGATCGAGAGATTGAGCAGCTCGGCCAACGGCATGGTCTTATATTTTCGCAGGTTCTCGCGCACCCGATCATAAACGACCACGGTATCGTTGATCGAGTACCCCGCAATGGTCAGCACGGCGGCGACCGTCGACAGGTTGAACTCGAACCCCAGCAACGCGAAGATCCCGATGGTCGTCGTCACGTCATGAACCAATGCCATCACGGCGCCGACGCCGAACTGCCATTCGAAACGGAACCAGATGTAGACCAGGATCGCCAGCATCGCCAGCGACACCGCCATGATGCCGTCTTCGAGAAGCTCCGCCGAGACCTGCGGGCCGACGAACTCGGTCCGGCGGTACTGGACGTTCTCCTCGAGCGCGCCCTTGACCGCGTTGACCGCTTCCTGCTGCGCGGCGTCGCCGCCGGGCTGGCGCTGGATACGGATCAGGACGTCGGTGGGTTCGCCGAATTCCTGCAGCGAGATATCGCCGAGGCCGAGCGTCGAAAGCTTGCCCCGCATGTCGGCGATGTTGGCGGGACCTTCAGTCCTGACCTCGATCAGGATGCCGCCTTTGAAGTCGATGCCGAAGTTGAGGCCCTTGGTCAGGGTGAGCGCGACCGAGGCCGCAAGCAGCAGCGCGCTGATCACGAAGAACAACTTCCGCTTCGAAATGAAACCGATATCGACGTCGGCGGGGACCAGATTGAGCGCCTTCATGACTTATCTCTCCCTTACAACGGCAATTCGGTCGGGCGCTTGGCGCGCAACCACGACACGACAAACAGACGTGTCAGCATGATCGCCGTGAACATCGACGTTACGATCCCGATGGCCAGCGTGACCGCGAAGCCCCGGACCGGGCCGGAGCCGAACGAATACAGAAGGATCGCGGCGATCAGCGTCGTCAGGTTGGCGTCGATGATGGTCGACAGCGCGCGACCGTAACCGGCGTCGATCGACGAGATCGGCGTCCGCCCGGCGCGCATTTCCTCGCGGATACGCTCGAAGATCAGCACGTTGGCGTCGACCGCCATCCCGATGGTCAGCACGATCCCGGCGATCCCCGGCAGTGTCAGCGTCGCCTGCAACAGCGACAGCAGTCCCAGGATCAGGAACAGGTTCATCGCCAGCGCGATATCGGCGTAAAGACCGAAGCGGCCGTAGGCGATGGCCATGAAGATCACCACGAGCACCATACCCACCAGGCACGCGATCTCACCGGCGGCGATGGAATCGGCGCCGAGGCCTGGGCCGACGGTGCGTTCCTCAAGAATGGTCAAAGGCGCGGGCAACGCACCGGCACGCAGCAACAGCGCCAGGTCTTGGGTGTCCTGAACAGAAAACCCGCCGGAAATCTGACCGGTCCCACCAAGGATTGGCTCCTGAATCACCGGGGCCGAGATCACCTTGCCGTCCAGCACAATGGCGAACGGGCGTTTGACGTTCTCGGTCGTGACCTTGCCGAATTTCTTGGCGCCCAGCGTATCGAAGCGGAACGAGACCACCGGCTGGTTGTCACGCCCATCGAAGGTCGGCTGCGCATCGACCAGATTCTCGCCGCTGACCGCGACGCGCTTCTTGACGAGGATGTATTGCTGGCCGGTCGGGGAATTCGCCCCCTCCAGCATGGGCAGAAGTTGCGAGCCCGGGGGCACGCGACCGGCGAGCGCCTCGTCCACCGAGTTTTCGAGATCGACCATCTGGAACGTCAGCTTGGCGGTTTTGCCGATCAGGCTTTTGACGCGCTCCGGATCGTCGATACCCGGCAACTGCACGATGACCCGGTCGTCGCCCTGGCGCTGGATCGTCGGCTCACGGACGCCGGTCTCGTCGATCCGGCGGCGGATGATCTCGATCGACTGCTGCACCGCGGACGTGCGGCGCTCGGCGATCTGCTGGTCGGTCATGGTGATGGTGATGCGATCACCGTCGAGAGACGTTTCCGCGGCGCTATCGAGGCCCCGCATCAGCTCCAACGCTTTCTCGCGTTCGTCGGCGTTGGGAATGGTCACACCGGCGCTGTGCTCCTGCTTGCCGAGCGCGCGGTAACGGATTCGCTCGCTCCTCAATTCGGCGCGCGCACTGTCGACCAGGGTTTCCAGATACTCGTCGATGACGGCCTGGACCTCGACTTCGAGCAGCAGGTGCGAACCGCCCCTGAGATCGAGCCCCAGGTTCACCTGATTGTGCGGCAGCCAGTCCGGCAACTGCTTAGTGGTTTCCTCGTCAACGAAGTTCGGCGCGGCGAACGCCAGACCAAGCAGGCAGATCAGAGCGACCAGCACCTTTTTCCAGGTCGGGAAATTGACCATCTGGGAATTCCTGTCGTTTTAGCGGCCGGTCGTCGGATCAGCTCTTTTTGTCGTCTTTGTTCTCGGTGTCGCCGGACGCGTCATCCGATTTATCGGCGGCGTCCGCATCGTCGGCTTTTTCGGGTTCAGCAGCAGGTGCCTGGGCCGGTGCCGGTTTGGAGCCGCCACCGAACAACTGCGACAGCAGACCGCCCTTTTTCTGGCCCGCGTCGTTGGCCGCCTGGCCGCCAACCGGCTCGGTGCGGTTGAGAACGCCCGAGATGGTCGAACGCTGCACCTTGACCTTCACGTCCTTGGCGATTTCGACGGTCAGTTCGTTGTCGTTGTCGACCTTGGTAACCGTGCCGATAATGCCGCCGCCAGTGATCACCTTGTCACCACGGCGAATACTTTCGAGGAGTTCCTTGTGCTGTTTCATCTTCTTCTGCTGCGGACGGATCAGCAGGAAATAAAACACCACGAAAATCAGGATCAGCGGCAAAAACGCCTGGAACGCATTGCCGCCGCCGGCACCGCCTGCCGCTTGTGCATAGGCCTCGGAAATAAACATCTCTCAAACTCCTCAAAGACGCGTCTGCCCGGGCGTTTTCGCCCATTCGGTAAAAGTGGCCGGACTATAGCGCTCAGGCCCCGAGTTGCAACCGATTCTGACGGAAACCCAAGGGATTCCCAATTAACGGTTGGTAATGTTTCCTGCATTGAAAAGTGCCCCCTCACCTGTCCTCCCCCCATTTCATGAGGAAGAGGGACCCCGCCGCAAAATCAGTCGTAACCCCTCTCCCCCTTCCCAAGGGGAAGAGGTCGGGTGAGGGGGTAAGCATGCCGAAGTGTTTGACGGTCCGGAGAGCCGCGTTTAATTTCCGCGCCCATGATCGATCAGGAAACCAAAGATCTTCTGGGCCGGATCGCCGGCGCGCTGGAACGGCTCGCCCCCGAACCGACACCGGAAGCCAGCCTCGACGACGCCGACGCGTTCGTCTGGCACTCCGCCGGCGGGCTCGAAGCCGTGCCGAACGTCAACCGCGTCGATATCGGCCTTCTGCAGGGCATCGACCGCCAGCAGGACATGCTGATCGATAATACGCGCCGTTTCACCGACGGTTACCCCGCCAACAATGCCCTTTTGTGGGGCGCGCGCGGCACCGGCAAGTCGTCGCTGGTCAAGGCGACGCACGCCAAGATCAATGCCGAGACCCCGGGCGCGCTGGCGCTGATCGAAATCCACCGCGAAGACATTCCGTCGCTGCCGGTGTTGCTGAGCAAGCTCCGCAAGCAGGAACGCCGCTGCCTGATTTTCTGCGACGATCTCTCGTTCGACGGACAGGACGACGCATATAAATCGCTCAAGGCCGTGCTCGACGGCGGCGTCGAAGGCCGCCCCGACAACGTCCTGTTCTATGCGACGTCGAACCGCCGCCACCTGATGCCGCGCGACATGATCGAAAACGAACGTTCCAGCGCCATCAGCCCGTCCGAAGCGACCGAGGAAAAGGTCTCGCTTTCCGACCGTTTCGGCCTCTGGCTCGGCTTCCACAATGTCGATCAGCCGACATATTTCAAAATCATCGAGGGGTATGCCAAGCACTACGGCCTCGACGATCCGTCGATCGATCTGCGCAAGGAAGCCAACGAATGGTCGGTGACGCGCGGCGCACGATCGGGCCGTGTCGCGTGGCAGTTCATACAGGACCTCGCCGGACGTCTCGGCAAACGCCTGAACTAGAATTCCTTGAGAAAGAACATAGAGCCGCCGAGCAGCAGAATGGCGGCGAACACGGCGTTGATAACCCGATGGAAGACATAGCGCTGTAACGCCTCGCCTTCCCGGCGGCGGCGCGCGTCCGGATTTTCGAAGCGTTCGTTTTCGCGTTGTCTGGCCAGCATCGCCACCTGATGGGTCGCGGCGCGCTCATGCGGATCGCCGGAATGCTCGAATATTTCGGCGCGCATCGAGATCAGCAGCCCCAAAAGCCCCACGAACCCGACCCCCATCCAGCCGAACCAGCGATGCCCGAACACAATCCCGCACGCCACGAAAAACGACATGACGACGAACGCGAATTTAGGTGAGCGCAATAGGTTCATGATGCTCATGGCCTCATTTTAGCAGGATTTTTATCGACCGGTTCCAATTTGTTGTTTCCGCCGGGGACAGACAGTTTTTCATGCCCCTTAACTGACGTTTGGGATCAGGGCGACGGATGTGCAGAAGAAGAAACTAAAACCACCGTCGTCCTGAACTCGAGTCAGGACCCATATTTCCCGGACGGGCCGAAAGGCCGATCCGGGACCCATCTCAAGAATTGAACCACAGAGACACCGAGCACACAGAGATGCTGCGGCCCGTACTTGCCCTGGGCCTCAGTGTCTCTGTGGTTCCCGAAACCTTCAGTACCTCATTAAAAGGCTGGCGGACATTCGCGGATGGGTCCCGGCTCAAGGCCGGGCAACAAGCATCCTTAGAATCAAGCCTTCTTCAGGTAATCCTCGGGGTTCTTAGGCCGCCGTCCCTTGCGGATCTCGAAGTGCAGTTGCGGGCGGTTGACCGACCCGGTCTGGCCGACGGTGGCGATTTTCTGGCCGCGCCGAACGCGCTGGCCGCGCCTCACCAGCAGATCCCGGTTGTGGGCATAGGCGGTCACGTACCCGTCCGCGTGCTTGATCAGCAACAGATTGCCGAAGCCGCGGATCTCGTTCCCCGCATAGGCGACGACGCCGTTTTCGGCGGCGACCACGGGCGTGCCCTCGGGCGCGATGATGTTGATACCGTCATTTCGCAAACCGCCCGTCTTGGTGCCGAAATTGGACATAAGCGGCCCCCTGACCGGCCAGACGAAACCCTTGCTGGTGCGTGCGGCGGGCGGCGGCACGGGGGCCGGCGGCTTCACCGGTGGGACCACGTTCACCACGCCCCCGGTGCGCTCGGGGGCCGGCGCGCGGGCCATCTGGCGCGGCGGCTTTTCCGGTTGCGGGGCCGGCGTGGCCTTGGCGGTGGCCGGTGCGGGCGCCGCCTTCGGCTGGGGCTTTTCGCCCTCGTCCTTTTCGGGAATCACCAGCACTTCGCCGATTTTCACGGTATAGGGCGCCTCGACGCCATTGAGACGCGCCAGTTCGTACATCACCGCGTCATAGCGCTGAGCGATGGAATAGAGGGTGTCGCCAGGCGCCACCGTGTGCTGCTGACCGCGCGGCAGTTCGATGCGCTGCCCGACATTCAGCAGGTACGGCGGTTGCAGCTTGTTGGCGCGGATGATCGCCTGGACCGGCACCTTGTGGCGGCGCGATAGCGCATAGACCGTGTCGCCCGGGCCCACCTTGACCGCAGCCGCGTGAACGAAGGCGTTGTCGCTGCCCCCGGCAGAACGCACGGGGCGGCTGACGTTCCCCGACGGCTGGGCCTGCACCGCCTTGACCGGCGCGGCCCTTGGCGCCCGCTCGATCGTCGCTTGCGGCGCGGGACGCGGCGGCGGTGAATTCATGTCGCGCGGCGGCGCATTGGACGGAATTTGAATGTTGCCGCAGGCGCTGAGCGCCGCAAGCATGGGCAGCAAGGCGATGGCGAGTATGGCGTTTTTTGCTCTCAACCGGCTTCCTCGTCACTGACCAGGGGTACGAAACGTACCAACCCCAGGTCCTCCGTCTCGATGTCGTCTTCAAGTTTGCGAACCCGGAGAAGATGCTGCGTGCGTTCCTCCAGACCCACCGGCACCACCATGATTCCGCCGACGTCGAGCTGCTCCAGCAGCACGTGCGGCACATCGATTGCCGCGGCGGTCACGATGATGCGCGAGAACGGCGCCTGCTCTTTCCACCCCATCGATCCGTCGCCGTAGCGCGTGACGATGTTGTTGAGCCCGAGCGTCCGGAACCGTTCCTCGGCCTCAGATAGTAACGGCTTATGTCTTTCGATGGTGTAAACGCGGCGGCAAATTTTCGCCAAAATTGCGGTCTGATACCCCGATCCGGTGCCGATTTCGAGGATTTTCACCCGGTCATTGAGCTCCAATGCCTGGGTCATCATCGCGACCACGGTCGGCTGTGAGATGGTCTGGTGCAGGCCGATGGGGAGCGGCGAGTTTTCGTACGCGCGTTCCCTGAACGCCGCCGGCACGAACAGCTCGCGCGGAATCGCGTGGATGGTGTCGAGCACCGTCTCGTCCGTGATGCCGTCCCCGATCAGCGCGTTTTTCAGCGTGTCCGCATCGAGCACGCCGGACATCACTTCATCCCGCCCTTGAGCTTGCGGAGCGTCGCCGCGTCCGTCAGGTCGAGCGCCAACGGCGTCACCGACACCTTGCCCTCAATGGACGCGGCAAGGTCGGTGCCCTTGAGGTACTTGTCCTCGTCCCGTTGCGGACCGACCCAGAAATATTCGTCGCCGCGCGGATCGACGCCCCGCGTCAGTCCGCCGCCGATCTTGCGCCGTCCTTGGCGGCAGACCTCGATCCCCACGACCTTTGCCGCCGTCACATCGGGGAAGTTGACGTTGATGAAGATGCCCTTCGGCCAGCCTTGTTTGAACAACTGCTTCAGGACCTTGGGCGTCCAGTTCTTCGCCGTCGCCCATTTGACCTTGTGGCGATCCTCGTAGACCTGGCTCAGCGCCACCGACGGGATGCCCAGCATCGCCCCTTCCATTGCCGCGGCGACGGTGCCGGAATACGTCACATCCTCGCCCAGATTGCCGCCCCGGTTGATCCCGGACAGGATCAGGTCCGGCCGCTTGCCGTCCATGACCTTGGAAACCCCCAGCAAAACCGCGTCCGTCGGCGTGCCGTCGACGGCGTAGCGTTTTTCCGACACGTGACGGATCCTGAGCGGCCGGCGCAACGTCAGGGAATGGCTGGTCGCCGACTGTTCCGATTCCGGCGCGCAAACCCAAAGCTCGCCGACGTGCGGTTTGATCGCATCTTCGAGGGCCTTAAGACCGGGCGCGTTGATGCCGTCGTCATTGGACAGCAACACCCGCGCTTTCTTGAGATCAAACCCCGCCTCAGCCATCGGCTTCGATGACCTTCAGGCCGCCCATGTAGGGCTGCAGCACGTCCGGAATCACGACCGAGCCGTCGGCCTGCTGATAGTTCTCCAGGATCGCGATCAGCGTCCGGCCGACCGCGAGGCCGGAGCCGTTCAGGGTATGCACGAACTGCGTCCCCTTCTCGCCCTTGACGCGGAACCGCGCATTCATGCGCCGGGCCTGGAAATCGCCACACACCGAACAGCTGGAAATCTCGCGGTAGCGATCCTGCGCCGGCAGCCAGACTTCGATATCGTAGGTCTTGCGCGCGCCCGCGCCCATATCGCCGGTGCACAGCGTCATGGTCCGGAACGGCAGGCCCAACTGCGTCAGGATATCCTCGGCGCACGACGTCATGCGCTCCAGCTCGTCCAGCGAGCTTTCGGGATCGGTGACCGACACCATTTCGACCTTGGTGAACTGGTGCTGGCGGATCATGCCGCGCGTATCCTTGCCCGCCGCGCCCGCTTCGGAACGAAAGCACCACGTCATCGCGGTATAGCGGCGCGGCAGATAATCCGCATCGACGATCAGGTCGGCGACGATGTTGGTCAGCGGCACTTCCGCCGTCGGGATCAGCCAGTACCCCGCCGTGGTCTTGAACAGGTCGTCACCGAACTTCGGCAATTGTCCTGTCCCAAACATGGTCTTGTCGTTGACCAGCGCCGGCGGATTGGTTTCGGTGTAGCCCCAATCGGCGGACGTGTTGTGATCGAGCATGTAGCCGGCGAGCGCCCGCTCAAGCCGCGCCAGCGCCCCGGACAGCAGCACGAACCGCGAGCCCGCCAGCTTGGCCGCGGTCTCGAAATCCATCATGCCCAGGCCTTCGCCGATATCGACGTGGTCCTTGACCTCGAAATCGAACGCGCGCGGCTCGCCGACGCGACGGATTTCAACGTTGTCGTCCTCCCCATCGCCATCGGGGACATCGTCCAGCGGCAGGTTCGGCAGGCGCGACAAGGCGTCGTTGAGCGCGTCGGCGGTTTCGGACGCTTCGTGCTCGGCGGCTGCTTGCGCGTCCTTCGATTCGGCGACCTTCGCCATGGTCTCGGAGGCGTCCTCGCCCTTCGATTTCAGCTGCCCGATCTGCTTTGAAAGCGCATTACGCTCGGTCTGAAGCTCCTGGGCGCGGGTCTGCGCGTCGCGGCGCTTGGCGTCCAGCGCCAGCAATTCCGGGCTTTGCGGTTCAAGCCCCCGCCGCGCCATGCCGGCGTCGAAGGCTTCCGGGTTTTCTCTGATCCACCTGATATCGAACATGTGAAACGCAGCGTCCTTGTTTTCTCAAGATTCCGGGCCGGACGGCCGAGCGCCCTGCCCGCATGTCAGTTAACATGAAATCCCCAAAGGAACACCCGTTTCGTTGCCGATCCTGGTGCATGCCGTTTCCCGAACGGGCCACAGGCTGGTCCGGAACCTGCAAAATGATTGAACCACAGAGGCACCGAGGGCACAGAGATGCTGCGGCCCGGTTTGTCCTCTGTGCCTCTGCGTCTCTGTGGTTATGTTTCATGGACCCTGAATCAAGTTCAGGGTGACGCCAAGAGCGGGATATTAAGGCTCTTCGATCTCTTCTTCGTCTTCGTCGAGTTTCTGAGCGCGTTTCTTCTCCGCCATGCGGGACGCGAAGATCGAGACCTCGTAGAGCAGGATGATCGGCACCGCGAGACCGACCTGGCTGATCGGATCGGGCGGCGTCAGGATCGCAGCGGCGATGAACGCGCAGACGATGGCGTACTTGCGCTTGGCCGCCAGCCCGTCGGCGGTGACGATCCCGGCCCGCGCCATCAGGGTCAGCACCACCGGCAGTTCGAACGAAATCCCGAATGCAAAGATCAGCCGCATGACGAGCGAAAGATATTCGTTCACCTTCGCTTCGAGCTGGATCGCCAGTTCGCCGTTCCCGCCGCCGGTTTCGAAGCCGATGAAGAATTCCCACGCCACCGGCAGCACGTAATAATAGACCAGCGCGCCGCCCGCGAAGAACAGGACCGGCGTCGCCACCAGAAACGGCAGGAACGTCGCCTTCTCGTGCTTATAAAGCCCCGGCGCCACGAACAGCCAGATCTGGCAGGCGACGAACGGGAAGCCGATGAACATCGCCGCGAAGAACGACACTTTGACGTAGGTGAAAAACGCTTCGTGCAGCGCCGTATAGATCATGCGGCGGTCGCGGCCGGTCTCGTGGAACACGTCGGCCAGCGGCTGCACCAGGAATTGATAGATGTGGTGCGAGAAATAGAAGCACACCATGAACAGCACGACGATGGCCACCACCGACCACAACAGCCGCGTGCGCAGTTCGATCAGATGCTCGAGCAGCGGCATCTTCGAGGATTCGATGAGATCGTCGTCCTTGGCCACGGACCTCAGCCCTCCCCGCTTTTCTTCGTATCGCCGTCGGAAGACGCTTCACTCGCAGCGGTTTCCTTTTTCGGCTCCGTCTTGACCGTCTCCGCGGCGCCGGAAACGTCCTCGCGCGCCGCGCTCTCGGTCTTCTTGACCTCGTCGCCGTAGCTGTTGGCGGCCTTGGTCAGATCGCCTTCCAGCGAGCGCATGTCGTCAAGGTCGCGGGACACTTCGCCGTCCGGGTCGATGCTTTCCTCGATCTGCTTGCGGATATCGCCGCCGGTTTCGGACTCGATCTGCTTGCGCATGTCGTCGAGTTCGGTTTCGCGCACGATGTCGTCCAGACCGCTCTGGAAGTCGCGGGCCATCCCCTTCATCTTGCGCAGCAAGCCGGTCACGGTCTTGAGCGTACGCGGCAAATCCTTGGGCCCTATGATGAGGAGGGCCACAACCGCGATCAGGAAGATTTCCTGCCAGCCGATATCGAACATGGCGGTCGACCTCGATCAGACGATGAACGTAATGGCGGGCGCCACAATGGCGCCCGCAAGCGGATCAGCCACCGGCGGCCTTATCCTTGTCTTTTTCGGACTCCGCGGCGACGCTTTCCTTGGCGTCGTTGTCGATCGCCTTTTTCTCGGCCTTGTCGTCGTCGGCTTCCGCCGCTTCCTCGTCCTTCATGCCCTTCTTGAAGGACTTGAGGCCTTTACCGAAGTCGCCCATCAGCCGCGAAATCTTGCCGCCGCCGCCGAAGAGGACCAGAACCACGGCAAGGACGATAAGCCAATGCCAAATACTGAACGCACCCATAATCTTATCCTATTCGCTGTCGCGTTTGTGTCAGTTTCAACTTCGCAACGAGAGCGGTTCAACCGAACAGCGCGCATTCGAAACGCGACAACGGCGCCTCATGCGCCGCACTCTCCCAGTGCCGCTAGATTTGCGGCTCGAAACCCGGAATGCAAGGATTTTCGAAGGTTTTTCGGTGCTCTTGCCCCTCACCCTGTCCCTCTCCCAAGGGAGAGGGGACGAAGGCCCGATCACCCCTCTCCTCGGGGAGGGGGTGGCGCGCTTCGGCGCGCCGGGTGAGGGGGGAAGTTAAAAACCGTCTTCGGGATCGAGCGGTTCTTCCGGTTCTTCGCGGACCGCGCTCAGCGCGTCTTCGGGGAGCGCGTCCTCTTCGTCGCCGTCGGCGTCTTCACCCTCTTCCGTCTGATCGGTGTTGAACAGTTCCGCCGTCGCCCGGTAGGCGTTGATCGCCGGCGACGCATCCAGAAGGCCCGCTGCCTTCAGTTCGTCCTTACCCGGCAGGTCGCGCAGCGTTTCCAGCCCGAAGTGGTCGAGGAAGCTGTCGGTCGTGCCCCACTGCAACGGACGGCCCGGGGTCTGGCGGCGGCCGCGCGGGCGGATCCACTCTTCTTCCATCAGGACGTCGATGGTGCCCTTGGAAATGCTGACGCCCCGGATCTCTTCGATTTCGGCGCGGGTCACGGGTTGGTGGTAGGCGATGATCGCCAGTGTCTCAATGGCGGCGCGGCTGAGCTTGCGGGCAACCTCCACTTCCTTGTTCAGGTAGTCGGTCAGGTCCTGGGACGTGCGGAACGCCCACGACGCCCCGGCCCGCACAAGGTTGACGCCGCGCTCGGCGTACATGCCCTGCAGCGTCTTCAACAGACCCTTCACGTCGGCGCCTTCCGGCAGGCGGTTGGCAAGCATCCGCTCCGTCATCGGTTCGGTCGACGCGAACAACAATGCTTCGGTGATCCTGAGATACCGGTTCCAGGTTTCCGGATCGACCTCCTGCGGCTCGCCGTTTTCGGCGTCGTCGTCGCCGGCCGTTTCGTCGGTTTCCGCAGCCTCGGCGGCTTCGGTCTCATCGTTCACAGCCTCGGCTTCATCGTTTACAGCCTCGGGCGCTTCGGCGTCGGCGGCGTCTTCCGGCACGTCTTCCACGTGTGCCACGTCGTCATCGTTGGCATGTTCGGACATTGGGCGTTCCATTTACTCTTCTGGCTCCGTGGTTGTCGTCGCATCCGAAAGTCCGGGGCGGCCCTGCAAGTAGATCGGCCCGAAGGTGCCCGACTGGCGGATCACCACCTTGCCCTCCTTCGCCATTTCCAAACTCGCGGCAAAGGTGGACGCGATCGCGGACCGGGTCAGCAGGCCTGCTTGCAGGCCTTCCGGCAGGAACTTCCAAAGGTCCTGCCAGTCCGGCGTCTGGCCGACAAGGCGGCGCAACCGCTGCAGCGCATCCTCGACGGTGAAAATCTTGAACGGCTCGATATGCATCGGCGCGTGGGCGTTCTTGCGCACGTACTGATCGGCATACGCTTTCAATAGGTCGTAGAGCGTGGCGTCGAGGATTTCGATCTCGCGTGGCTTGAACTTCTCCGGATCGCCGCGGCCGACGAAGTCCTGGCCCAGACGCTTGCGCTCCATCAGTTCCTGACCGGCCTTCTGCATCGCCTGCAGGCGACGCAACTGGTACTGCAGGGCGGCGGCCATCTCTTCGCCGGTCGGCTCTTCCTCGCTGGACATGTCCGGCAACAGAAGCCGCGATTTCAGGAATGCCAGCCATGCCGCCATCACCAGATAGTCGGCGGCGAGTTCCAGGTTCTGACGCCGGGCCTCGGCGACGAACAAGAGGTACTGGTCGGCGAGTTCGAGGATCGAGATATGGACCAGATCGACCTTCTGGTCGCGCGCCAACTGCAACAGCACGTCGATCGGGCCTTCGAACCCTTCGAGGTCGACGACGAACGAGTTCACGACCGCGGGCGCGTCATCCAGCAGGGCGTCGGCATTCGGATCGAATTCGATAATATCGGCCATCAGGGTTCCAAATTCATCTGAGCCCGACCAGCGTCAGGATCAGCTCCTGCAGGTGCGCGGTGGGCGTGACAACGAGCCACCGGAACACGTTCAGATCAAGCCCCATTTTGCCACCGATCCACGGCAGTAAAAAGATCGCACCGAGCACGATGAAGATCCCCGCCTTCTCGAGCTTGACCAGGTGCCGCGCCATCGACCACGGCAGCAGCCCGACGGCGACCCGCCCCCCGTCCAGCGGCGGCAAAGGTATCATGTTAAAGACCGCCAATAACAGATTGATCCACAACGCATTTCCAAGATTATGAGCGACCCAGTCCCGAGCGTCGCCGTCGAGCATCACGGCAAGATGAAACGACGCCGCGCAAATGATCGCCAAAGCCAGGTTCATCCCCGGCCCCGCGGCGGCGACAAGAATCATGTCGCGGCGCGGATTTTTGAGCCTGCCGAAGTCCACCGGTACCGGTTTTGCGAATCCGAACATCATCCGCCCGCCGCTCGCCAGAAGCAGCAGCGCCGGGATGATCACGGTTCCCATCGGGTCGATATGCTTGAACGGGTTGAAGGTCACGCGGCCCAGGACCTTGGCCGTCGGGTCGCCGAGCTTCATCGCCACCCAGCCGTGCGCGGCCTCGTGCAGGGTCACCGCCAGCAGGATCGGGATGGTCCAGACGGAAACCGTATACGCGATGGTATCGAGGTCGAAGCCCATGAGTGCCTTTTTCCGGTAGTTAGGTGCGCGCCGTCAGACGTAGGGCGCGATGATCTCATCCAGATGCGCCTGTAGCGCGTCGACATCGACCTCTTCGATGAACGGCATCATCGCCTGCGCGGATTGGAAACGCTGCAGCGACATCGGCGTCAGTTCCGGCAAGACATTGGCGACCGCGATCATGTCGTCCAGTTCGCCGTTACAGTGAAGCACCGCGTCGCACCCGGCATCGAGCGCGAATTTGACGTTCGTCTCGACCGGTTCTTTCAAGGCCTTCATCATCAGGTCGTCGGACAGCAGGAAGCCCCGGAATCCGATCTCACCGCGGATGACTTCCTGGATCACCGTCTCCGACAACGTCGCCGGCAGGTCCGGATCGAACGCCTCGAAGACGATATGCGCGGTCATGCCCCACGGCGCGTAATAAAGGTGCCGGAACGGCACGAAATCGGTCTCGCGCAGCGTGTCGGCGTCGGTATCGACGCGCGGCAGGTCCTTGTGGCTGTCCTGCCTGGCGCGGCCGTGCCCCGGCAGGTGCTTGACCACCGGCATTACGCCGCCCGCCATCGTGCCCGCGATCACGGCTTCGCCCAACTCGGCGATGACCTGCGGGTGCTTGCAGAACGCGCGATCGCCGATCACGTCGTGCGCACCTTCGACCGGAACGTCGGCGACCGGCAGGCAGTTGACGTCGATGCCGATTTCATAAAGCTCGAGCGCGATCAGTTGTGCGTTGATGCTTGCCGCCTCGCGTGCCAGCGGACGGTCTTTCTCGGCGATCCTGCCGAACAGCGCCTGCGGCGGGCGGGATTTCCAGTTGGGCGGCCCGGCGCGCTGCACCCTGCCCCCTTCCTGATCGATCAATACCGGCGCGTCCTCGCGGCCGACGGCCATGCGCAATTCCGCGACCAGTCGCGCCACCTGTTCGGGTGTTTCGACGTTGCGGGAAAACAGGATGAAGCCGAGCGGATTGGCGTTCTCGAAGAAATAGCGTTCCTCGACCCCCAACTCGGTCCCGGCACAGCCGAAGATCGCCGCACGCGGCATTTCTGTTCCTATAGCTGACATCAGGCGCCCGGTTTCACGACCAGACAGCCGAGCTTTCTTTGTTTGAGCCGTTCACAGAGCGCTTTCGCCGTGGGTTCGTCGGCAAGCGGCCCGGCCCGCAGGCGATAGAAAATCCCCTTGGTGGCACCCAGGTCGACGCGGGTCACCTGCAGTCTCAGGTCGCCGAGCAAATCGGTGTTGCGGCTGCGCAGCCGGTCCCATTCCGATTTGACGGCGGGCTCGCTCCGGGAGGCGGCCAGCTGCACGCGCCACGAATTGCCGATATCGCCACCCGGCGCTTCCGGCGCCGGGGTCGCGTTGGCAACCTGTTTGGGCTCGGAGGCCGGTTTCGGCTCGGTTTTCGGCGCGGATGCGGATTTGGCCTCGGGCACCGGCGGCGCGGCGGGGTTCGTCACGTCGCGCGACACGGACGCCGCCATTTCCTGGGCGATACGCTTGCGCTCCGCATCCGGATCCTTAACCGGCTCGGGCGCCGGGACCGGCGCGGCGGAGAGCTTGGAAACCGTCTCCGCGCTCGGCACCTTGGCGAGCGGTTCCGGCGTCTGTTCCGTGTTCCCCGGGGTCAGGCGCATCGGCGCGTTCGGATCGTTGTCGGCAGTGCCGCGCGGGGCCGCGCTGGTGACGACTTCGCTGGTTTCGGGGACGCCGCGTTTGAGGACATCATCCACCGCGACCGGCTTTTCCGGCGACGGCAGCAACCGCTCGACACGCGGCTGCGTCGATGAGCCGTCGACCACGCCGTAGACAAGACGCCCCTGGTTCGGGACCTGCATGCCGCCCGGGTTTTCCGGCCGGACCTTGATCGGCGATGGATCCGCGGCGATCACCGGCACGTCCCCGTCGGTGGGCCCGAACATCGCCATGATCTTCTCGCCGAAGCCGATCCAGACACCGCCCGCGATCAGCGTCAGGCAGACCAGCACGGCCAGCAGCTTGAGCATGCCCGAAGAGCCGCTCCGCGCGGTATCGCCGTCGCCTTCGAGCTCCTTATCGGCGGACGACACCTTCATGTCCGAATTCGCTGATAGCGCCATGAATGACAACTCCTACGCAACAAGTCGGCGCGTGCCTGCCGAATCGCAAGTATTATACGCCCGGGTGCCAGTGCGTAACAGGCTCGCCCTGCCCCGCGCAAGCACTTGAAACGGTAAATCCCGGCCCCACCGGCGGCGCGCCCCGCCCGATCGTGGCCCGCCCTCAGGAAATCCGCGACTGCAGATCGAAAAGCCGGCGATGTTCGTCCAGCGCCAGCCGGTCGGTCATGTCGGCGATGTAATCGCAGACCAGCTCGGCGGTTTCCCGCGTGCCCGGTTTTCCGGCGTTTTTCCGCCATTCCGTCGGCAGGCAACCGGGCTCGGCCAACAATAACTGGAACAGGTCCACCACCACGCGCCGCGCCTTCGACGTCATCCGGTTCAGCTTGTAATGGCGGTACATGTTCTCGAACAGGAACTTCTTCAAAGCACGGTCGTTGGCGCGCATCTCGTCCGAGAACTGCGCCACCGGATGATCCAGATGACGGATATCGGCCGGCGTCGCGGGTGCGGCGGCATCGATTCGTTTCTGGGTCTCGTTCAAAAGATCTTCGACCATTTCCCCGATCATGCGGCGGATCGCCTCGTGGATGGTGCGCGACGGGTCCAGATCCGGGTATTTCGTTCTGACTTCGTGAAATACCGGCCCGACCAGGGGCACGTCCTTCAGGTCGTCGATGGAAAACAGCCCGGCCCGCAGGCCGTCGTCGATGTCGTGGTTGTTGTAGGCGATGTCGTCGGAAATCGCCGCGATCTGCGCCTCGGCGCTGGCGTATGTCGCGAGTTCAAGGTCCTGTGCGGCGGAATAATCGAGAATCCCCCGCGGCAGGTCTTCGAGCTTCTTGCGTCCCTTCAGAAGCGGCCCGTTGTGCTTCACCACGCCTTCGAGCGTTTCCCACGTCAGGTTCAAGCCGTCGAATTCGGCGTAGCGCGCTTCCAGCTTGGTCACCACCCTGAGGGACTGCGCGTTGTGATCGAAGCCGCCGAACGGCTTCATCATCTCTTTCAACGCATCCTCCCCCGCGTGACCGAACGGCGGATGACCCAGGTCGTGCGCCAGCGCGAGCGTTTCGCCCAGATCCTCGTTCAAGCCCAGACAACGGCAGACGGACCGCGCGATCTGCGACACTTCGAGGGAGTGCGTCAGGCGCGTCCTGAACGAATCGCCCTCGTGATTGACGAACACCTGCGTCTTGTATTCGAGGCGCCGGAACGCGGCGGAATGGATGATCCGGTCACGGTCGCGCTGAAACGCGCCCCGGGTCTTGCTGTCCGGTTCCGGAAACAGCCGTCCGCGGCTCTCCGCCGACCGGCTCGCGTAGGGCTTGAGCGGCGGCCGCTCGGTCGACACCGGTTCAAGGGGCTTGGTTTCATCCATGAACGAAGGGTAGCGCAGCGCCCGGCGGGCGGCAATCAATCTCCCTTTGGAAAACGCTCCGACGAATGATTCCCGTCATCCTGGACTTGATTCAGTATCCATATCTCCCGGGCGGGCCACAGGCCCGATACGGGACCTATAACATGATTGAACCACAGAGGCGCCGAGGGAACAGTAATGTTGCAGCCCGGTTCGCGCTCTGTGCCTCTGTGTCTCTGTGGTTCTATGGGCCCTGAGTCGAGCTCAGGGTGACGGATCGGCGCGAATATCGACAAACCGTGCGATTGACACAGAATTCAGCTAGACTACATATAGCGCACGGATTTAAGGAGACCTCCATGCCAGACGGCACGCAAACGACCGACGGTCTGAACGTCAGCGACAGCTGCGCGGCGCGTATCGCCAAGCTGCGGGAAATTCAGAACAACGAAGGCCTGATGCTGCGCATTACGGTGAACGGCGGCGGCTGCTCCGGTTTCCAGTATGCGTTCGACCTCGACGACAAGAAAAACGACGATGATATCACGTTCGAACACAACGGCGCCCAGGTCGTGACGGACGAGGTTTCGCTCGGCTTCCTTTCCGGCTGCACGGTCGACTTCAAGGACGAGCTTGGCGCGGCCTTTTTCTCGGTCGACAATCCGAACGCCACGTCGAGCTGCGGCTGCGGCACATCGTTCTCCATCTGACGGCGGCCCACCGCTTATGACCGTCATCGCCACCTGGAACGTCAATTCCATCAAGGCGCGCCTGCCGCGCGTCACCGAGTGGCTCAAGGAATTTCAACCCGACGTCGCACTTCTGCAGGAACTGAAGACGATGGACGACGCGTTTCCGCGCCTCGAGATCGAGGAATGCGGGTATCACGTCGAAACCGTCGGCCAGAAGACCTACAACGGCGTTGCGATCCTCTCGAAACAACCGATCGAGGTCGTCCACCGCGCCCTTCCCGGCGACAAATCGGATGAACAGGCGCGCTATCTGGAGGCCGATACCTGCGGCTTCCGCGTTGCGTCGATCTACCTGCCGAACGGCAACCCGACCCGCGCCGACGACGGCACCGACCACGAGAAATTCACCTACAAGCTCGGCTGGATGGACCGGCTGATCGACCACGCCCAGGGTCTGCTCGATCAACAGATTCCGGTCGTGCTGGGCGGGGATTACAACATCTGCCCGACCGACATCGACGTCTACGATGCGGAAGCCTTCGCCGATGACGCGCTGTGCCGCCCGGAAAGCCGCAAGCGGTTCCGCACCATCGTCAACATGGGCTACACCGAAGCCTGGCGCACCCTGAACCCGGACCTGCACGCCTATTCCTACTGGGATTACCAGCGCGGCGCTTGGCAGAAGGACAACGGCCTTCGTATCGACCACCTTTTGCTTTCGCCCGAAGCCGCCGACCTGATCGAAGAGGTCGGCATCGACAAGACCCCGCGCGCAAAAGAAAAGGCGTCCGACCACACCCCGGTCTGGGGCAAATTCATGGATGCGGTCCGGGAAAAAGCGGCTTAGCCTGCTTCTCCCCTCTGGGAAAATACACCTCCCGTTATCCCCGCGAAAGCGGGGACCCATTCCAGCGTTGCGCCAAGCGGTTACATGGGTCCCGGTTCTCGGCGCAAATGCGCCTCGCCCGGGATGACGGGTATGATTTGATCGAGCCTGGATATCACCCCGCCGACGGCGGCTGCGCCATCGGTGCGGCGGCGTCGTGCGCGTCGGTTTCGCAAAGGGTGTGATCGCTTAAGACCTCGATCACACGGCAGTCCTTGATCTTGCCGCCCTTGCACTGCTCGATCATGTGTTCAAGCTCGTGGCGCAGCGCGATCAGGCTCTGAATGCGGCGGTTGACCTCGCCCAACTGGGCCTTGGCGATGCCGTCGGCGGCGGCGCAGGATTGATCGGGGTGATCCGACAGGCTGATCAGGTCGCGGATCGCCTGTAACGGAAAGCCGAGTTCCCGCGCATGGCGGATAAAGGTCAGCCGATGCACCGCCGTTTCATCGTAAACCCGCTGGTTGCCGGATGTGCGCGGCGGCGCCGGGATCAACCCGATCTGCTCGTAGTAACGCACCGTCTGTACCTTGCAGCCTGCCGCCTCGGCGACACGCCCGATCGTCAAATCACGGGACACTGAAAATCACCCCTTGAACCTATAGTTACTGTAGCTCTTATGTTTATAGGAGTTAGAACACAGAACCACGAGGTCAAGCCCAGCCATGAGCGCCTGTTGCAACGATCACGATGTCGCCTTCGACGGCATGTCCGCCGGATTCAAGCGTGCGTTATGGATCGTCATCGCCATTAACGCATCGATGTTCTTCATCGAAATGGCGGCCGGTGCGATGGCCGGCTCGCAAGCGTTGCAGGCCGACGCCCTCGACTTCCTGGGCGACAGCATGACGTACGCGATCAGCCTGATGGTGATCGGGATGTCGCTCAAGGTGCGCGCCACGGCGGCGCTGGTCAAAGGCATCAGCCTCGCCGCCATGGGTCTTTGGGTGTTCGGCATGACGGCCTATCAGGTGCTGGTGCTGGGCGTTCCCAACGCGCCGATCATGGGCGGGATCGGGTTACTGGCACTGGCCGCCAACCTCGCCAGTGTCCTGGCGCTGATGCGATACAAGGACGGCGATGCGAACGTCAGGTCGGTCTGGCTCTGCAGCCGCAACGACGCCATCGGCAATGTCGCCGTTCTTTTCGCCGCGGGCGGGGTCTGGTGGACCGGCACGGCATGGCCGGACCTGATCGTCGCCGGGCTTATGGCGGGCCTCTTCCTGTGGTCGTCTTTTCAGATCATCCGCCAGGCACTGGGTGAGCGGCGCCACGTACGGGAGCAGAATCAAACCGCGGCGGCGGAGTAGCACTCCCCCCTCTCCCCCTTCAGGGGGAGAGGCCGGGTGAGGGGGTAAGCAACTTGATACGCCCCCGATGCCCGAACCGTTTCAACAGGACTGCCCCCTCACCTGTCCTCTCCCCCACTTTCATTTTGGCTCGCGCCAAATGAATTGGCGACGTGGAGAGGGACCCTGCCGCAACATCACCCCGTCCATCCACGCGAGAGCGGGGACCCATGCCGGAAGTTGCGCCAAGCGGAGAAATGGGTCCCGGGTCCCGGCGCAAACGCGCCTCGCCCAGGATGACGATATTCTACAAGCTTCGATAGACACGGATACACCTCGTCACCCCGGCGCACACTGCCCTAATTCTTCATTTCCTATCGTAACCGCAGGACCAGTTCAGCGGGGGACGATCAGACCTCCCCAAAATCAGTTTACGACGCCGCCGTTAATCTGCAGCAACTGGCCGTTGATGAAACCGCCCCTGTCCGAGCAGAGCAGCCCTACCGCAGCGGCGATATCGTCGGCGAGACCAAGGCGCCCAGCAGGATTCTGCTTGAGAAGTTTCTGAAACCGTTCCGACTGAGAAACGTCTTCTTCCTCGTCGGGAAATGTCCCTGGCGAGATCGTGTTGGCCGTGATTCCCCCCGGGCCAAACTCGTGAGACAGGGCTTTCGCAAGTCCCCATGCGGCGTGTTTGGACATGGTCACGTGCGGGCGCCCGCCGGTTCCCTGCTGGGCATTCATGCCGGTAAAGTTGATGATCCGCCCCCAGCCGTTCTCGACCATGCCGGGCAAAAACGCACGCGCCAACCAGACGGCAGCATAGCAGTTGACGTTCATGACCGTTTCCAGGTCCTCGTCGGTCATATTCAGAAATTCAGTTCCTGGACGGATCGCGGCATTGTTTATCAGCACGTCGATACGTCCGAACGCCCCGAGTGCGGTCTCTGTCATATAATCGACATCCGACTTGCGGCCGACATCACCCATGGCGATGATTGCTTCGACGCCGAGCGCGCGCACCTCATCGGCGACACGCTCGCAATCGTCCCTGTTGCGCGAACCGTTGACCACGATGTTGAATCCCGCAGCGGCAAGTTCCTTGGCACACGCCCGCCCCATGTTTCGACCCGAACCGCTAATGAACGCCGCACGTTTGACTGTTGTCATGAAATTCCTCCGATCTTTTACGGGGGCGTCCCCGATTAATTTGATTGCAAAGCAGCAGCCCCGGTTATTCAAGGCAGAGTTGGAGAGGCCCGTCGGTATTTGCGTCCCCCGCAAGGAATCGAAGCCCCTTAGCCCATAGAGTTAAGAGGCTTTTGCGTGTCGCTCACAATCTGAAATCTAATCCGGTTTCTGCTATTAGCGGTCGAAATTACTATGGCGTTGATACGTCTGCTTATGACCCCAGGCGGAAATGAGCTCATTGAGAAAAGAGCGGGCATCTAGGCATTCATTTTAAACTTCTTGAAGTACTTCTCAGGCACGAAATACAAATCCCCCCTCGCGCGTGTACAGGCAACATAGAGCTTCCCCTTTGTTTGAGGATTAAGCTCAGCCATTGTTCCTTCTTGGAAATTTTTTAAACTAGATGGGTTCAGAACAATGCATACGTCATTGTAATGGTCCTGCCCTTTGGAGTTTCCCCAATTGTCTGAGTAGCAAGGATACTTCGAGCTATTTTGATAAAAGAGCTTCACGATGCTCTGGTCTTTAAAGAGTCGGTCGGCATCCTCTTGACTATCACAGACGATTATTTCTGTCTCGTCTTGCCTATGTGACTCTATATGGATTTCTAAATTTTTATGAACATATGTACATACAGTCGGACTGCATCGATGACTTTTGACCAATGTAGTTTTGTCTGCCTTAAATCCCGATTTTTCCAGCTTGGCTAGGTACTTGTCATAGTCGTTATAGAGAGTGCTGTTCGTTGCGCCGTCTTTGCTCGTGTCAAAGGTGTGTTGATAAAAATCCCCAACCAGCAATATGTCTGGGTCCATCTTGGCTAATGAGCAGAGAAAATTGAAATCGTGTCCACCAAAGTCCTGGGCTTCATCAATTAACAAGTGATCATAATATTTTGCGATCCGCTCCTTAATCTCCGACATACCTTCAATAAGCTTTGCCATGCGATTGTGGTAAATAAAATCGTAGTCATCGAAATAAAATGCCCGTTTATCTCTTTTTAGTTTCAGTGTGTACGCAGGCGGCACCTTCCAGCAAATTCCTTTGATGTCTAGTTCATCCCCGAGCAATGGTTTCACGCAGAAGCCATACAGAAATTGAAAGTAGCCTGAGATTTTGATGTTTTGTGGGATGCAGCTAAATTTTTCAAAAATTCGAGCTTTCAAGTTTTCTTGGTTATTGTTGGTGTAGGTGAGAATCAAAAAACGATCATGTTCGTTAAGCTGATCAATCAGCAGTCTAGTTTTGCCTGATCCCGCTACGGCAAGAACTACTCTCTTATCCATTGGATAGCCTCTTGGATATATTGGGGAACAGTCAGTGCATCAGCTTTTTTATCAAGCAACTCGAAAGCGACATCGGCTTTGTTGCTAAGCATGTAATCTTGGACTGTTAAGGTCTTCCGGTCCTCGCCAAATAGTTCATCACAAATCAGCGTGTTGTCTTGATACATGGCGATCTCAAATGTTCTACGGTCAGCGGCGGCATCAAAGAAAACCTTGGCTTGATCCGTTTCGTAATCGGCGTAACGGGCTTTGCATTTTTCAATATCACCGTCGTTATCCGTCACCACGGCTGCTTTAATGTTGAGCAGGGTTGCAAGTTCCAAATACCTTTTGAAGCTCGTCCCGCCAATGGAAATGATATGTACTCCAGAGCCACGAAGCTCTTCACCTGTCGTCCTGTTGAAAAATGCATCCATCAGAATAAATTCTGCGTCGCCCTCTACGAGCAAAACCTTTTTAGACAGTATGAGGTCAAGGACATTATTGTCCGGGGCTTTCATGAAAAACTTGGCAGTGTCGTCACGTAGCGCAGACAAAAGGGTGGGGGTGTCACTATTGCTATTGAGGAATACAGCTTTACGCAGATCGAGACGCGAGCAGATCATATTATTGTGGGTGGAGATGAAGACCTGTTTATCTTCAGAGGATGAAATGCTCTCAACAAGATTTGCCATGTTCGTATGGCTCAGGTGATTTTCCGGCTCCTCAAGGAGAAGTGTATCTATCGGTTTCTTGTCCTGTTTTCGCGTCAACGCAAATTCGGTCTTGATAAAACACTGTCGACCCTTTCCTCGGTCTTCGAGAGGGATGCTGCCTTCCAAAATCGTCAAGTCGGTTTCAAGGTTGGCTTTTGCGCCAGTCCGAATTCCGAATTGATAGCCTTCCAGATTGGCGTTCATATCCTTTAAGACATTATCCTTGAACTGGCTCTTGTGGTTTCTGTATTCGTTTTGGTGCTTGTTGATCTCTTTTTCATCAGCGGCCGAGTGATAGACCGTCTTGATATACTCTCTCGTCGCGTACTCATTATTGATTTGAGTGTTATCGAGCAGTAGATGCGTCAGGTGCTTGTTGTAGCCCGTGTAAGAACGTCCGGCGAAGGTGGTGAAACTGATCGAGTAAAACTCGAACGGAAAATTCGGATGATCCTGCGCCAGGATTTCATTGATGTCTTCTGAAAGGTCATCTCGGGGGGCGCATTTAAGTTTCAATCCGTCATAGTCAACGGGCCTTAAGGAATGATTGCGGCCATTCAGATCGGGATTGTCCTGTTCGTTGAGGTAGAGTTCGATATACATTTCGGGAAGGTTTTCATACTTCTTCTTTCCGCCAAGAAATTCCTCAATAACGGCGGCGTTGAATAAGCTTTCGAGCCCGATTGTCTGAACTTTGCTGACACTTCCACTAATAACAACATCCATAGCCTGTAGGATTGAGCTTTTCCCCGACTCATTGTCACCAATGAGAAGGACGAGGCTGTCATCAAAATCAGTCTCGAAATTTCGAAACCTCTTGAAGTTGTGCAGCCTAACTTTGGTAATTTTTTTCATGCTTGCCACATACAAAACATTTCATCTAAGGCGAAGTTTAGCACATGGCCGTTCAACTTTTGAGGGCGTTATGGTGGTGTGTAAGTGCTCTAATTCATTCGGCAGTAAGCTGTACCCGGAAGGGACATCCAGTTACATCGCTTGAGATAATAAATCACACCTCAAGA
Organism: Rhodospirillales bacterium; assembly: GCA_023145215.1. Taxonomy (GTDB): domain Bacteria; phylum Pseudomonadota; class Alphaproteobacteria; order Rhodospirillales; family Casp-alpha2; genus UBA4479. The sequence continues at coordinate 33,448 of JAGLED010000019.1, forward strand.
ATGCATGACGTCCGCCAATGGCCATTAGCGGCCGTTGGCGCCATTGGGATACCGCGTCCGGTATGCTCTGGGGAATCGGACGCGCATAAAGTTTCTTATTGATGTGAGAAATTTCTCACTTTCCGTGAGAACCGACAACACCCGGGTCGATAGACAGGCCCCGGCTCAAGGCCGGGAAACGGATTCGTTTCTTGATTAAACGGAAAGCTTACTTATTCAGCTTGTCGCCGACCTGGCGGATGCCGTCGACGAGGGCCTGACCGTTGGCGCCGCCGTCGCCCTTCATCCGGTTCTGGATCACCAGTTTCATGGCGTCGATGTGCACCTTGACCGCCTGCACCTCGGCCGGACCGAACCCGTCCTGGCGTTCGATCAGCCGGCACAGTTCGTTGGCGATGAGGGTCATCAGGTCGTAACCGAAGCTGCCGCCCTGGCCCTTGATGTCGTGGGCGATCTGGAAGACCTCTTCGGCTTCCTTGGTACGCTCGCCCGAGGCTTCGGCCAGCTTTTTGTATGCGCCGTCGATGCGTTTCAGGTCTTCCTGAACCCATTCGAGGTAGCTGTCCGCCATCTCGGCGATAACGTTCTCGGCGCGCTCAAGCGTCGCCAGATCAACCGCACCGGGACCGCCTTCGCGAACCTTGCTTTTCAGCGTATTCGGCGGGTTGATGATTTCCATCTCGTCATCGGCCATGATTGATTTCGTTCCCTTCCGGTGTACGAACGCGTGTGAACCTTAACAACCTAGCCACACCGACACAATATCGGCAATCCCCTATAACAAACCGAGCGACCTCAGCTCGTCCGCCATTTCGGCGGGTAAATCCTCTGCGCCCTCGCCCTGCGCGTCAAGGTCCCTGGGCGCTTTCTCCGGTTCCAGATAGCGCCAGCCCTGAAATGCTCGGAACGGCCGGGGCTCTGTCAGTATATGCTTAGCATCGTAAACGATGGCGCAGGCGGCGTTGCCGTCCTTGTTCACCGTCTCGCGGAGGTCCGTGATCCGCTGGCGAAGCCTGACCACGCCCTTGATCACCCAATAGAGCGACCCACCGTTCAGCAGTTCGGCATCGCGCCGTGGCCACATACGGGTCACATGGCGAGTCGGGCCGGTGATGCCCCGTTCACGTTGGGCAGCACGGTGCGCCTCAAAGTGCTCGACCG
>JAGLED010000002.1 GCA_023145215.1 Rhodospirillales bacterium
ACCCGATGGGCTGGGACGCGTTCGGACTGCCCGCCGAAAATGCGGCCAAGGAAAACAACGTCCATCCCGCCAAGTGGACACACACCAACATTGCGGCGATGCGCGAACAGCTCAAATCCATGGGGCTGTCCTACGACTGGCGCCGCGAGGTCGCGACCTGCGATCCGGATTATTACAAACATGAACAGAAAATGTTCCTCGATTTCCTCGAGGCGGGTCTCGTTTACCGCAAGGAATCCTGGGTCAACTGGGATCCGGTTGAAAATACCGTGCTCGCCAATGAGCAGGTCATCGACGGCAAGGGGTGGCGTTCGGGCGCCGAGGTCGAAAAGCGCAAGCTTGCGCAATGGTTCCTGAAGATCACGGCGTACGCTGATGAGTTGCTGAGCGCGATCGAGGACCTGGACCGCTGGCCGGAACGCGTGCGGATCATGCAGCACAACTGGATCGGCCGCTCGGAAGGGGCCCATATCGCATTCGACGTGATCGGCCGCGAAAAGCCGCTCGATGTCTATACGACGCGGCCTGACACGATCTTCGGCGCGTCGTTCATGGCGGTTTCCGCGAACCATCCGCTGGCCCAGGAACTGGCCGCCGATAACCCCGGCCTCGCCGATTTCATCGCCAAGTGCAACCGTATGGCGACGTCGGAAGCCGCCATCGAGACCGCCGAAAAGCTCGGCTTCGACACGGGCCTTAAATGTGCGCATCCGGTGATCGACGGAGAGAGCCTGCCGATCTATGTCGCCAACTTCGTGTTGATGGATTACGGAACCGGCGCCATTTTCGGCTGCCCCGCCCATGACCAGCGCGACCTGGATTTCGCCCGCAAATACGGCCTGCCCGTGACCCCGGTGGTCTGCCCCCCCGATGCCGATCCCTCTACATTCGAAGTTGGGGATGATGCGTTCGTCGGCGACGGTAACATCATCAATTCCGAGTTCCTGAACGGCCTTTCCGTTCCCGACGCCAAATCGAAGATCATCGCGCACTTTGAAGAACGCGGGATGGGCGAGAAGCAGGTCAATTTCCGGCTTCGCGACTGGGGTGTGTCGCGGCAGCGCTACTGGGGCTGCCCGATCCCGGTCGTGCATTGCGACGACTGCGGGATTGTGCCCGTGCCGGCCAAGGATCTGCCGGTCGTGTTACCCGAAGACATCGACATCAACGTCGCCGGCAACCCGCTCGACAAACATCCGACGTGGAAGAACGTGGACTGCCCGGAATGCGGCAAAGCGGCACGCCGGGAAACCGATACGTTCGATACGTTCTTTGAATCGTCGTGGTATTTCGCACGGTTCTGCGCGCCCGTTGAAAATGAAGCGTTCACGCGTTCGGCTGCCGATTACTGGCTGCCGGTCGATCAGTACATCGGCGGCATCGAGCACGCCGTTCTGCACCTTCTCTATTCGCGATTTTTCACCCGCGCGCTGAAGGAATGCGGCTATCTCGATCTGGACGAACCGTTCGCCGGCCTGCAGACGCAGGGCATGATCTGCCACGAGACCTACAAGAGCGCCGCCGGCAAGTGGTTGTTCCCGACGGAAGTCTCTACCGATGAAGCCGGGGAGCTCGTCGATGCGAGAGGCGCCAAGGTAACACGCGGACGCTCCGAAAAGATGAGCAAGTCGAAAAAGAATGTGGTCGATCCGGAAGAGATCATTCAGTCTTACGGCGCGGATACGGCACGCCTGTTCATGTTGTCGGACAGCCCGCCCGACCGGGATCTGGACTGGACGGACTCCGGCATCGAAGGGGCATGGCGCTACGTAAACCGTTTGTGGCGGTTGATTTCCGAACCGCCGTTTGCCCCGGCGACTCAGGGCACGCCCCGGCCGGCGGACGTCGCCGGGAGTGCGCTCGATGTCGAGCGCATGGTCCACAAAACGGTCGCGACCGTGACCGCCGACCTTGAAAAGTTCCATTTCAACAAAGCCGTGGCGCGGGTACGCGAACTCAGCAATGCCGTCGAAACTTTAAAAGAGTCGGATGCCGGCGCGGATTGGGTGCTTCGATTTGCAAGCGAAACGCTTGCCATTCTGGCCGGCCCGTTGATGCCGCACCTGGCGGAAGAGATGTGGGCGGCGCTCGGTCATGACACCCTGATCGCCGACACCGCTTGGCCTGAAGCCGATCAAAGCATGCTGGTCGAGGATACCATTACGGTCGCGGTCCAAGTGAACGGCAAGCTTCGCGGCACGCTTGAAATTGCCAAGGATGCGGACAAGGAAACCGTGGAACAATCCGCATTGATGTTGGACAATGTCCAGAGTTTCATCGCCGGCAAGGAAGTTCGGAAGGTCATCGTCGTGCCGAACAAGATCGTCAATGTGGTCATCTAGAACGTTCGCCGCGCTTTCGTTGCTCCTGGTACTCGGCGGGTGCGGTTTCCGGCCGCTGTATGCCCCGCCACAGGAAGACGTCAGCGGCAAGGGCGTTTACGCCTTCGATATCTTCAAGACCATCGCCATCGGCAATATCGAGGACCGGGAAGGTCAGTACTTCCGTAACCGCCTGGTCCAACTGCTGCACCCGCAGGGCCGCAGCGGCTTGGCCCGTTACACGTTGGATGTCACTTTGGACGAGTCATCGACGGACCTGGCCGTGCAGCGCAGTGCGATCGCGACCCGCGCGAACCTGACGATTACAGCCAATTTCTCATTACGTAACTTGGAGACCGGCAATGTCCGGGAATCCGGAATCGCCAAGTCGATCAGTGGCTATAATATCTTCCAATCGGAGTTTCAGACGCTGATGGCCGAGAAGGGCGCACGTGTGCGGGCGCTCGACGACGTCGCCCAGCAGGTGCGCGTCCGGCTGGCGGCGCTGCTGACAACCTCCGAGTCCAAACCCAAAACACAATGAAGCTCAGCGGCGCCAAGGCCAATGCATTCGTCAAAAAGCCCGACCCGAAGGTACGTGCGGTGCTGCTTTTCGGTCCCGATGCGGGGCTGATCCGTGAACGCGCAAAAATATTGATCGCGCATTTCGCTGACGAAAATGACCCGTTCGCGATCACCGAATTGACGGGCGATGCGCTCCGAAAAGACGGCGCGCTGCTCGCTGACTCAACGAATGCCATGTCCCTTATGGGCAGCGCCGCGGTGGTCAACGTTCGAGACGTCGGGGATGCGCAGGTTGCCCAGATCGAGGATTGGCTGGACGCGGGTGCGGGTGTGCATCCGGCAATTTTCGAAGCTGGTGAGCTGGCGCCGCGGTCGAAGCTTCGCGCGATGTTCGAGAAACGCGCCGACGCCGCAGCTGCCGGGTGTTATCCGGATGAGGGCCGCGATCTCGCGGGTGTGGTCCGCGAGCACATGTCCTCGAACGGCGTGACACTCGATCGAGATGCGGTCCCGCTTTTGATGAGCCGGCTGGGAACGGACCGCCTCGCGGTCAGGCAGGAACTGGACAAGCTGGTTATGTATGCGGGCGGCCCGGGTAGCGGGGCAACCATCACGGCCAGCGATGTGGAAGCGTCGATCGGGGACGTCAAGACCGCGTCCCTGGACGATATCGCATTCGCCGTCGGCGGTGGGGATCAGAGATCATTGGGCGATGCCATGGACCGGGCGTTCTCGGAAGGGGCGACGGCGGTCGGCGTGATCCGGGCGGTCCAACGCCACCTCGATCGACTACACCAGGCAAAGAGCATGGCGCAATCCGACGGGAACCTGCAGGGCGCGATCAAAAAGTTGCGGCCGCCGGTATTCTTTAAGGTGGCAAGTGCGTTCGAGACCCAAGCGCGCGCATGGGCGCCGCACGATCTGGCGCGTGCCATGACCCTGCTTCTGGAAACGGAACGCGATTGCAAGTCAGGCCTCGACATCGAACGCGCGATATGTGAACGCGCGCTGCTGCAATTGACCCAGGCTGCCCGCCGAAGCGGGCGATAACCAATTGTTTTTAAACGATTATTATGAGCGGGCCGTTTTCGGCTTGAGGCTGACCGATAGCTTAGGCGTGGATTCCGCGGGCTTTGCGGGTGCCGCGGCCTCTTCGGTCGGTCCATCGTCGAGCGCGACCGGTGCCGGTGCTGGCCCTGCCTTGAGACGATCAATCACGAAATCGAGCTGGTCCAGATTGTCATAGGCGATGCGCAATTCGCCCTTGGGACCCGCACCTTCAACGGAGACCTTGAGACCTAACAGGTTAGAGAGGTCGCGCTCGAGCGCGATTGTATCGACGTCTTTCGCCGGGGTGGCTTTCGCTTTTTTAGCGGCACCCGGTTTGCCGGTCTGCTTCGCGAGCCGTTCCGCTTCGCGAACGCTGAGATTCTTTTCGATGATCTTTTTGGCTTTTTCGTATGCGCCCTCGACACCGATCAGGGTGCGGGCGTGGCCGGCGCTGAGCAGACCCTCCTCGACCAATTTCTTCACTTTCGGATCGAGCGCCAGCAGCCGCAGGGTATTCGCGACGTGGCTGCGGCTCTTGCCGACCAACCGTGAGACGTCTTCCTGCGTGTGACCGAACTCGTCCATCAGACGCTGGAACGCATCGGCCTCTTCGACCGCGGAGAGGTTTTCGCGCTGAACGTTTTCGACAAGCGCGACCTCGAGCGTAGTCTTGTCGTCGAAGTCCTTGATAATGACCGGCACTTCGGAGAGTTGCGCCAGTTGCGCGGCCCGCCAGCGCCGTTCGCCGGCAATGATTTCAAACGCCTGGGCGTCGTCGGGATGGCGGCGCACCAGAAGCGGCTGGAGGATGCCTTTCTCACGGATCGATTGGGCGAGGGCGTCGATCGCTTGCTGATCGACATGATGGCGCGGCTGGTACTTGCCGGGGTGCAGAAGTTCGATCGCGACGGGTTTGGCGGTACGAACCTTATCCAGCTTGGCGTAATCTTCGTTGGTTTCGCCGAGCAGGGCCGAAAGGCCGCGGCCGAGCTTTTTCTTTTTCTCCGCCATGTTCTTACATTCCCACCCGGCGCTCGCGATGAATGACTTCGCCCGCGAGAGACAGATACGCCTGCGAGCCGGCGCAGTTCATGTCATAGACGATAACGGGGCGGCCGTAAGACGGCGCTTCCGACACACGGACATTCCTTGGGATCACGGTTTCGTAGACCTTATCGCCAAAATAGGCCCTGACGTCGTCCGCAACCGCGCCGGAAAGGTTATTCCGGCCATCGAACATGGTGAGCACGATGCCCTGAATCTCGAGGCCCGGGTTATAGGTAGCCTTGACCCTCTCGATAGTACGGATCAACAGCGATACGCCCTCAAGGGCAAAAAACTCGCATTGCAAGGGCACGAGGACCGCCTGCGACGCGACAAGGGCATTGATCGTCAGCAGACCCAGCGCCGGCGGACAATCGATGAGGATGTAATCGTAGTCGGCAGCGGCGAGCATCAGCGCTTCGCGGAGGCAGAATTCGCGTCGTTCGACGTCGACCAGCTCGATCTCGGCGCCCGACAGATCGATCCCGGACGGTACGATATCGAGACCTGGAATGCTGGTTTCGACGATCGCTTCATGTAAAGGGATTTCGCGGATGAGAACGTGGTAGGTATTCTTCGAGCGCGCATCGTGGCCGATCCCGAGCCCGGTCGAAGCGTTGCCCTGGGGATCCAGGTCGATGATCAGCACCTTCTGTTTGATGGCGGCCAGCGCCGTCGCCAGGTTGATCGCGGTCGTCGTCTTGCCGACCCCGCCTTTCTGATTGGCCACGGAGATGATGCGGGTGCGGCGGGGCTGCAAAAGGGTGTCAGACATCGGTTACGGGCGCCAGATCATCAAGGATGAGAACAGTGCCGGAAGCGTCGGAAAGGCTTCGTTTTCGGCTTATTTTCATTGTCCATCGTTTCGCCGTGAGCGTCAATTCTTCTTCGGCGTCCGCACCCTTTAAAAGCAGGGATTTGCCGCCGTTTTTCAGGTGCCGGTACACCCAGGGCAGCAACCTGTCCATCGGTGCGAGTGCGCGCGCGGTCACGACGTCGGCATTCAAGGCGGGGACGTCTTCGATCCGCCGGGCGTGAACGGTGACGTTGGTTTCCGTCAAGCGGGCGGCCTCGCGGATGAATGTCGCCTTGCGTTGATCGCTCTCGAGCATATGCACGTCGGCACCGGTCATGATCGCAAGGACCAGGCCCGGCAAGCCGGCACCGCTTCCAAGATCGGCGATCTTCAAGGGGCGCAGGTCGGGCAGATATTCGAACAGCTGAGCGCTGTCGAGAATATGCCGCCGCCAGGGATCGTTGAGGGTTTTCGATCCGACCAGATTGATCGCGCGTTGCCATTTTTCAAGATGCGCCAGATATGCCTCGAGCCGGTCGAGGACCTCGGGTGCGTCGACATTCATCGCGTCTGCAAACGCCGCGCGATCCATGGGGATGATTTGGTTCATACGAAAGAATGTTTCACGTGAAACACAGTCACGCCGATAGACGGCTGTCACGGCGTTTGACGTGCGCGAGAAGTGCCGTAATCGCGGCCGGTGTGACGCCGGAGATGCGTGCCGCCTGACCGATTGATTCCGGCCGGACACGTGTCAGCTTGTCTTTGACCTCGTTCGAGAGCGACGGGATCAGGCTATAATCGAGATCGGGGGGAAGGGTCAGGTTCTCATCCCGGCGCAGGGCCTGTATGTCAGCTTCCTGGCGCGAGAGATAACTGGCGTAAGTCGCTTCAATCTCGATCTGCTCAACCACGTCCGGGCGGGTATGGGCAAGGTCCGGCCAGTGCGCCGTCAAGGTGCTGAAGTCGATGTTCGGGTAGCTCAGGAGGTCGAGGCCGTCACGGCGGACCCCATCTTGATTGATCTCGAGGCCACGGGCGCGGAGCTCCGTCGGCGACTCGTTGATCGCCTGAAGGGCATCGCGAACTTTGTCGATAGCCTGCTTTTTTTCAGTGAATTCGCTGGCGCGTGCCGAAGTGACCACGCCCACGTCAAGGCCGCGGGGCGTCAACCTCAGATCGGCGTTATCGGCACGCAGCATCAGCCGGTACTCGGCGCGGGACGTGAACATCCGATAAGGCTCGGCCGTGCCCAGGGTCACCAGATCGTCGATCATCACGCCGATATACGCTTCGGCGCGGTCGAGGGTAAACGGCGCGTCCGATCCGCCGGCCGCAAGGGCGGCATTGATGCCCGCCATCAAGCCTTGCGCGGCGGCCTCTTCATACCCTGTGGTCCCATTGATCTGGCCCGCCAGATAGAGGCCCTCGACGGCATGGGTTTCGAGGCTCTGCTTGAGGGCGCGGGGATCGACGAAATCGTATTCGATCGCGTAGCCCGGTTGGATCATCACCGCGTCCTCGAGACCTGGAATGGTCTTGAGAATATCGAGCTGAACGTCTTTGGGAAGCGAGGTCGAAATACCGTTCGGATAAACCGTCGGATCGTCGAGGCCTTCCGGTTCGAGGAAAATCTGGTGGCGCTCCTTTTCCGCGAAGCGGACGACCTTGTCCTCGACAGAAGGGCAATACCGGGGGCCGATCCCTTCGATCTGGCCGGAGTACATGGCCGAGCGATGCAAATTATCCTGAATGATCCGGTGTGTCCGCTCGTTCGTGTACGTCATATGGCAGGCGATTTGCGGGACCCGGATCCGGTCGGTCAGATAGGAAAACGGGACGGGTGGATCATCGGCCGGCTGCGCCTCCAAACCGTCCCACCTGATGGTTCGCCCGTCGAGGCGCGGCGGCGTGCCGGTCTTGAGCCTGCCCAGCGGAAACCCGAGGCGCTTGAATGTGTACGACAGGGCAATCGCCGGTTTATCGCCAACACGGCCCGCGGGGATCTTCTGGTCGCCGACATGGATCAGGCCGCGGAGAAATGTCCCCGTTGTGATGATCACGGCGGCGGCATGGAACTCGTATCCGTCGCCGGTGCGAATTCCGGTCACGCGCTTACCGGTCCGGTCGAGGATAAGATCGTCAACCCCGGCGGCGACGATCTCCAGATGATCGGTTTCTGCGAGGAGGTCCTGAATCGCCTGGCGATAAAGCTTTCGATCCGCCTGGGCGCGGGGGCCACGCACGGCGGGTCCTTTGGAGCGGTTGAGCATCCGAAACTGAATCCCGGATCTGTCGATGGCCCGGCCCATGATACCATCGAGGGCATCGACCTCGCGCACCAATTGACCTTTGGCGAGGCCGCCTATGGCCGGGTTGCAAGACATCTCGCCGATTGTGTCGAGGCGATGTGTGACCAGTAGGGTCTTAGCACCCATGCGTGCCGACGCGGCTGCCGCCTCTGCGCCCGCGTGACCGCCGCCCACAACGATGACATCTACTTTCGACATGGCGCGGAACATAGGCGTACACCGTATCCGAGTCAATTCATCTCGGCGCCTGTTTCACGTGAAACATTGTGGTTAGAATCGGTTAACCACCAAAATATTGATTCGGGTTCAACGACGAGTCATACGCGGGGTGTTTCACGTGAAACATGCGACCCGTGAGCCGACTCATTTCCCGATGCAGAAATCCCGAAAGATTCGGTCGAGAAGGTCTTCGACATCGATCCGCCCGGTAATGCGGCCGAGCGCCTGCGCGGCGACGCGCATATCTTCCGCCATCATTTCTTCATCCATGCCCGCTTCGGCATTTCCGATGGCGCGCCTCAGTGCCGCCCGGCAATCTTCGAGCGCGGCCCGATGCCTGGCCCGGGTGAGGGGGGCCGAAGCCGCCGCGCGCCCGGCGGCAAGGTTTCGGATGTGCGTGGTCATCCGGTCAATCAAGTCCGCCATGCCCGCGCCCGTCCTGACGGAAATCACGAGGACGCCCTCCGGCGAGGCGGCATCCCTCGCCAATAAATCCGCCTTGTTCATGACGACGAGCGTGCCGTCGTCCGCCGCCGGCAAACCATCCCTCGCACCCGGCTCGATCAGGTGCAGGCGCAGGTCCGCCGACGCCGCCTGGTCACGGGCCCGGCGCACCCCTTCCTGTTCGATCAAATCCGCGCTCTCCCTCAGGCCGGCCGTATCGATCAGCGTGGCGGCATAACCGCCCAGATCCATCGGCACCTCGATCACGTCACGGGTCGTTCCCGCGATCTCGGAGACGATGGCCACGTCGCGTTTCGCCAGCGCGTTCAGCAGCGACGATTTTCCCACATTCGGTGCGCCGGTGAGGGCGATCCGGAAGCCTGACCTGATCCGCTCACCGATACCGTCATCCGCTAGGTGAAGGTCGATCTCACCGGCGAGCGCCCGCAGGGCCTCGATGCTTTGACGGGCGAGGTCGTCGGGAATGTCTTCTTCGGCGAAATCGATGCTGGCCTCGGCGAACGCCATCGATTTAACGAGCCGGTCGCGCCAGTCGTCATATTGCCGCGCCAACGCCCCCCCCATCTGCGCCAGCGCCTGGCGGCGCTGCGCCGCCGTTTCGGCATCGACGAGATCTGCGATTGCCTCGACAGCCGTCAGATCCATCTTGCCGTTCTCGAAGGCGCGGCGGGAAAACTCGCCGGGCCCGGCCGGAACGAGTCCATCCATTGCGCCGAGACTCGTTAAAAGAGAATCCAGGACCGCGTGGCCGCCATGAATATGAAACTCGGCCACATCTTCGCCCGTAAAACTGGCCGGTCCGGGAATCCAGAGGACGAGGGCGTCGTCGATCCGCTCGCGCGATTGCGCATCGATATTCGATTCGGGTGCGTAAAGAACGGCGCGGGTCGCATACCGGGGCGGGGGCAGACCCTCTATATCGGGGGCCAATGTCAGCAACGCATCGCCCGCGCGCGGTCCGGATACCCGAACCACCGCGACCCCGGCCCGTCCGGGCGCCGATGCGAGGGCGAAAATCGTGGTCGGATCAGCAGCCATAGACGTCACCAGCGCCAAAGCCCAATATCTTGGGGCTCATACTATATATATAATGAGTGGTCTAATCTTCGGGGTGAAGCATCAGCCGCTCGACCGGGCGGCCGTTCTGAAGGTGCTCGGAAATGATCTCGTCGATGTCCTCGGCGTTCTCGGCGCGATACCAGATTCCTTCCGGATAAATGACGATGGTCGGGCCGAGTTCGCAACGATCCAGACAACCGGCCTGATTGATCCGGGTCTTCTCGATCCCCAGTTCCTTGACCCGGGCTTTCATGTAATTGCGGAGTTGCACCGCGCCTTTGCGCGCGCATGAGCCGCGTTCGTGCCCTTCGGGCCGTTCGTTCATGCAAACGAACACGTGGTTGTCGTAAAACGGCGCCAAGCCGTCCGCATCGCTCATCGATCAGTCTTCCTTTTCGTCTTCGGCGGATTTCCCCATCTGCGACCAGAACATCCGCTGCATCTGTTCCCAGCCCTGGATACCGGCCGGCAGCCACGTTTTGAACATGGTCTCCGGGTCCATCGCCTGCAAATTGGCGCGCATCCGTTCCTCGACTTCCTTCATCATCGCTTCCTGAAGCGGCTTTACGTCGGGAAGCCCGAGAAACGTCCGTGCCTCTTCGGGCGTGCAATCGATATCGATCTTGACCTTCATGGCTGCCCCTCTCATGGTCTGCGGACGCTTGGAACGCGCCGGCCCCGACAAGGTAAGCGGGGAGAGGGCACGCTGCAACGGCCCTGTCCCGGCCGGCGGAAAGGAGCTTTATGTCCCGCAATCACCTTGACCGAGAAACGTCTCCCTACCTCCTGCAGCACAAGGACAATCCGGTGCACTGGTACCCGTGGGGCGACGAGGCGCTCGCTCAGGCCAAAGCCCAGAACAAACCGATCCTGCTCAGCGTCGGCTACGCGGCATGCCACTGGTGCCATGTGATGGCGCACGAGAGTTTCGAAGACCCCGCCATCGCCGACGAGATGAACCAGCGTTTCATCAACATCAAGGTCGACCGGGAAGAGCGCCCGGACATCGACAACATTTATCAGACCGCGTTGCAGCTTTTGGGCGAGCACGGCGGCTGGCCATTGACGATGTTCCTGACACCGGACGGCGATCCATTCTGGGGCGGCACGTATTTTCCGCCCACGCCGCGCTATGGCCGGCCCGGATTCGACCAGGTGCTCAAGTCGATTTCGCACACCTATCAGAACGCGCCCGATCAGGTCGACGGCAATGTCGGCGCTATCCGCGACGCCATGGAAAACGCGTTGGCGCCCAAGGGCGGCGGCGCGATGTCGCTGGAAACCCTCGACCAGGTTTCGGCCGCCGCCGTCCGCATGGTCGACCCTTATGCCGGCGGCACCCAGGGCGCGCCCAAATTTCCGCAACCGATGTTTTTCCGCTTTCTTTGGACGGCGCATCTCAGATCCGGGAGCGCCATCTTCGCCGACGCGGTCATCCTCAGCCTCGACAACATGTGTCAGGGCGGCATTTACGATCACCTGGGGGGCGGCTTCGCACGGTATTCGACGGATGACCGGTGGCTCGCGCCGCACTTCGAGAAGATGCTCTATGACAACGCACTTCTGCTGGAACTGATGAGCGACGCCTACCTCAAAACGAAGAGCCCGCTTTATAAGCAGCGCGCGGCGGAAACCATCGGCTGGCTTCTTCGCGAGATGAAAAACGGCAAGGAGGGCGCTGACGGGTTCGCCTTCGCGGGCGCGCTCGACGCCGACAGCGAGGGGGAAGAGGGCAAGTTCTACGTCTGGTCGCTGGACGAGGTTCGCGAGGTCCTTGGTGACGACGCGGACGCGTTCGCGGCCGTTTACGACGTCACGCCGGGGGGCAACTGGGAAGGGAAGACGATCCTCAACCGGCTGCACACGATGGACTGGGACGAAACGCGGGAAGAGGTGATGGCACCGCTGCGCGAAAAGTTGCTGGCGCGCCGCGCAACCCGTATCCGCCCGGGCCGCGATGACAAGATCCTCGCCGATTGGAACGGTCTCGCGGTCGCCGGTCTTGTACGCGCGGGAATCGTTTTTGACGAACCCGCGTGGGTCGGACTCGCCAGGGATGTGTTCGCCTGGGTGAAAACCAACATGACGGCGGATGACGGTCGCCTGCGCCACTCGTTCTGCGCCGGCCAGCTGCAGCATCCGGCGATCATCGACGATTACGCGAACATGGCCCGCGCCGCGCTTTTTCTTTCCGAGGCGACCGGCGACGCCGGTTACATCGCCGACGCCGAAACCTGGGTGCATATCGCCGACGATCATTATCTCGACAAAGCGGGCGGCGGCTACTTCATTTCCGCCGACGATACGCCGGGACTGGTCGCGCGGCCGAAACCGATCTTCGACAACGCGCAACCCGCCGGCAACGGGACCATGGCGGAAGTGCTGGTGCGGCTCTGGCTGATGACCGGCAAACCGACCTACCGAAGCCGCGCGGAAAGTCTCGTCGAGACCTTCATCACGGAAGAGGCGAACCACAACATTCACCATCCGACGTTGTTGGTCGCCTGGGAGATGCTGATGCGCGGCACGCAGATCGTCATCGCCGGCGATCCGGCGGACGACGACGCCCAGGCGCTTGCCGACGTGGCGCTGAAGACGCCCAACCGGCTCAGCGTCGTCACCCGCGTGCCGCCCGACGCCGAACTTCCCGACGGTCACGCCGCCGCTGGCAAGGGGGCAGTCGACGGCAAACCCGCCGCCTATGTCTGCGTCGGTCCGACCTGCTCACTGCCCGTCAATGACCCGGACGCGCTCGCCGACGCATTGGGCAACAACGGATGACCGAATACATCTCCTTCAATTCCCCGATCGGGGCTTTGACGGTTTTCGCCGAGAGCGGCGCCCTGATCGTAATCGAAGCGGGTGCCGTACCGGGGGCAGGGAGCGCAGATCCGTTACTTATCGAAGCACGCCGCCAGATCGACGATTATTTCGACGGCAAGCGCAAGGACTTCGACCTGCCGCTCAACCCGGCAGGGACGCCGCGCCAACGCGAGATCTGGGCGGCGATGGCGAAAATTCCTTATGGCGAAACCCGCACCTACGGGGCGCTTGCGAATGCCGTTAAAAGTTCCGCACGCGCCGTCGGCGGCGCGTGCGGGCGTAATCCGCTGCCGATTATTGTCCCGTGCCACCGGGTACTGGGCGCAAACGACGCCATCGGCGGCTATTCGTTCGCGGACGGGGCGGAGACCAAACGTCAGCTGTTGACGCTCGAGGGTGTGCGCCTGGGCCTGATCTGATTCCTTGTCGGGAACGGCTACGCCCCCCATATTTCCGTTAACACCAATGAAACGGGGAGGATATTCATGGTCAAAGCCATTCGCGTATACGAAGCCGGCGGTCCCGAGGTTCTGAAATGGGAAGACGTCGAGGTCGGCGATCCCGGACCGGGCGAAGTCCGCATCAAGCAGAAAACCGTCGGTCTCAACTACATCGACGTCTATTTCCGGACCGGGCTTTATCCGGTCGAGTTCCCGGCGATCATCGGCATGGAAGCCGCCGGTGTTATCGATGCGGTGGGCGACGGCGTTGACGAGTTCAAGGTCGGCGACCGGGTCGCCTATCCGATGGTGCCCGGCGCATATACGGAAATGCGCTGCATGCCGACGTTGAAAGTGGTCAAGCTGCCGGACGCCATCGACGACCAGACGGCAGCCGCGATGATGCTCAAGGGCCTGACCGCGCAGTATCTGTTGTTCAGGACGTACAAAGTCCAACCGGGCGATAACATCCTGGTTTACGCCGCCGCGGGGGGTGTCGGGCTTATCCTCTGTCAATGGGCAAAGAAACTGGGCGCGACCGTAATCGGCTGCGTCGGTTCGAAGGAAAAAGCCGATCTCGCCGTCGCCAACGGCTGCGATCACCCGATCCTGTATCGCGACGAAAACATTCCCGAACGGGTCAAGGAACTGACCGGCGGCGAAGGTGTCGCGGTCGCCTACGACAGTATCGGCAAGGCAACGTTCATGGACAGCCTCGACAGCCTCAAGCCGTTCGGCACGATGGTGACGTACGGGAATGCATCGGGTCCGGTCGAGGCGTTCAACCCGGGTATCCTGGCGCCCAAGGGGTCGCTTTACGTGACCCGCCCGACGCTGGGCACCCACACCGCAACCCGCGAGCTCGTCCTCGACGGCACCAAGCATCTGTTCGATGCGGTAACCTCGGGCGACGTCAAGATCTCGGTCAACCAGACGTATGAGCTGAAAGACGTGGCCAAAGCACACGCCGAACTCGAAGCCCGTGAAACGACCGGCTCGACGGTCTTCACCGTCTAAGCGACAACCGATAATTCCGAAAGCGCCGGTATGCCTGTCATGCCGGCGCTTTTTCTTGGATCATTCGCGGATCGGTTTAACCGGCAACCTAATCGGTCCCTCCAACGCTGGCGTTCGACCGCTGTCGCTCCTAAGCTATATCCACGATGGGCAAATCAAGACGAGGCCACAGGCCTCTCTGTAACGAGCACCCGACATGCTGATTGCCGAGATCGATCCGGAACATCTGGAAGGCGGTCTTGCCGACGTATACGCCTATTGGTTCAAAGCCAAGGGCGACGCAAAGATCGGTCCGTCCTGGTCGGTCTTCGACATGCTGGAGTTGCCGCTGAAGCTGCTACCCTCCATTTTGGTGCTCGATATCGCCGAGCCGGTCAAAAATAGCGTCTATCGCTACTGGGGCCGGTAACTGACCTATATTCACGGCGTCGACATGACCAATAAATGCCCCTACAGCCTCAGGCCGCAAGACCTTGCCGATCAGCTTTTGACCGATCACACCAAGGTGGTGAACAGCAAAAAGCCGCTTTGCGGCCATTACATCTTCGAGACGTTCGATCATTACAAGCTGACGCATTCGATGATCCGGCTGCCGCTGTCGAACGACGGCATGACGGTCACGAACATCGTCATCGCCACCGACTACTCGCAGACGTCGCTCCAGATGATCAACAAGTTCCGGCAGGACTACCAGGAAGGGCTCCGGCGCCGGGCCATCGCCTGAGCGGCGGGCCCGGCCACCGATTTACTGGTTCATTGAATCGAAGAAATCGTCGTTGTTCTTGGACGTCTTGATCTTGTCGAGCAGGAATTCCATCGCGTCGACCACGCCCATCGGCATGAGGATCCGGCGCAGCACCCACATCTTGGCGAGCGTGCCCTTGTCAACCAGTAGCTCCTCTTTCCGGGTGCCCGACTTGGTGATGTCGATCGTCGGCCACACGCGCTTGTCGGAAAGCTTGCGGTCGAGGATGATTTCCGAGTTACCGGTCCCTTTGAATTCTTCGAAGATGACTTCGTCCATGCGCGAGCCGGTGTCGATCAGCGCGGTCGCGATGATCGTCAGCGAGCCACCTTCCTCGATGTTGCGCGCCGCGCCAAAGAACCGCTTCGGGCGCTGCAGCGCGTTGGCGTCGACACCACCGGTCAGCACCTTGCCGGACGACGGCACGACGGTGTTGTAGGCGCGCGCGAGGCGGGTGATCGAGTCCAGAAGGATGACCACGTCGCGTTTGTGCTCGACCAGGCGCTTCGCCTTTTCCAGCACCATCTCCGTGACCTGCACGTGACGCGTCGCGGGTTCGTCGAACGTCGACGAGATCACTTCGCCGCGCACGGTGCGCGCCATGTCGGTGACTTCCTCGGGCCGCTCGTCGATCAGCAGGACGATCAGGTAGCATTCCGGATGATTGCGGGCTATCGAGTTGGCCATGTTCTGCAGCATGACCGTCTTACCGGTCCTGGGCGGCGCCACGATCAGGCCGCGCTGGCCCTTGCCGAGCGGGCTGACGAGGTCGAGCACCCGGTGCGTCGGATCCTTCACTTCCGGATCGTCGATCTCCATCTCCAACCGCGCTTCGGGATAAAGCGGCGTCAGGTTATCGAAGTTGATGCGGTGACGAACGGCGCCCGGATCTTCGAAGTTGACCTTGTTGATCTTGAGGAGGGCGAAATAGCGCTCACCCTCTTTCGGCGCGCGGATTTCGCCTTCGACGGTATCCCCCGTCCTGAGCGAAAAGCGGCGGATCTGGCTGGGGCTGACGTAGATATCGTCCGGTCCCGGCAGATAGTTGGCTTCCGGACTGCGCAGGAACCCGAAGCCGTCTTGCAGCACCTCGAGCACCCCGTCGCCGAAGATCGCAATGTCGTCTTCGGCAAGATGCTTGAGGATCGCGAACATCATGTCCTGCTTCCTGAGCGAACTCGCGTTCTCGATCTCCAGCTCTTCGGCGTAGGCCAGAAGGTCTGCCGGTGATTTTTCTTTGAGGTCCTTGAGATTCATGTATCTGCTTCGATTATCGGTTTCGGGGGGAAAAGGAAAAAAGGTGATATGCCGAAACGGCCGGGTCCCTCGGGACCTGTGGCGCGGCTTTTTCTCGTGCCGCTCAGAAGTTCAGGCAATCACAGTAGGTCGGAACGCGTCCGGTTAAGATGGCAAACGATTACGATAGTCGGTGCACCCTGTCAATTGGCTTTTCAGAAAGGCTTCACGACGGCCATGATGACGATCACGATCATCAGGACGGTCGGTATCTCGTTGGCGATCCGGTAAAACTTGTGGCCGCGCGTATTCCGGTCGGCCTCGAAGTCCTTTCGCCACTTCGCCATCAGCATGTGCGTCACCATCAGCCCGGCCACGCACGTCAGTTTGACGTGCAGCCAGCCGGATGAAAAATCCTGGTACGCCAGCAAGAACCCGCCCGCGATCAGCGACACGACCATCGCCGGGTTCATAATCGCGCGTAGCAGTCGCCGCTCCATGACTTTCAACGTTTCCGAGAGCTCGGAGCCCTGTTCAGCGTCCGCGTGATAGACGAACAACCTGGGCAGATAGAGCAGCCCCGCCATCCACGCGATCACGGCAATGATATGCAGCGCCTTCAGCCAGAAATATGCGGTGCCGTCCATAACCCTCTACCGTGTTTCACGCCCACGCGCATTTGCCGCAGTGTTCCGGGCAGATCCGCCCACCGTCGCCCGATATCCGTGGCCCATCCGCATGAACGGCTTTCCTGACCAACCCCGCCATCGCGGCAACAAACGACGGGTGCGTACCGACCGACGCGATCCGCGTGTAGCCCGGTACACCGTGTTCTTCCGCCAACTCCCGGTATTCGATATCCAGTTCGACCAGCGTTTCCGAATGCTCGGAAACGAACGCAATGGGTACCACGATCACCGGCACGCCGTCAGCCCCGGCCCGTTTGATTTCGTCATCCGTCGACGGGCCGATCCATTCCAGAGGTCCAACCTGACTTTGGTAGCACACCACCCAATCAAGCCCGTCGATTGCAAGCCGTTCAACCACCGCGTCCGCGGTCCGTTCCACCTGCCATTGATACGGATCGCCGGCGGCAACGACTTTTTTGGGCAGACCGTGTGCGGAAAACAGCACCCTCGGTTTCCGTCCGGTGCTCGCCTCCGCGTAGGCATTGCGGATCAGCGACACCTGCGCATCGATCCAACCGTCCGTCTGCGGATAACAACAGATCTCGACGGTCGGCGCGGAAATCCCGGCCGCCGTGGCTGCACGATGCCAATCCTTGATCGATGACCCGCTCGTGGTTGTCGAATATTGCGGATAAAGCGGCAGCAGAATGATCTTGTCCGGGTCAAATTTTTTGACGTCCTTGGCTGTGGCGTCGCTCATCGGATGCCAATAGCGCATGCAGATGAAGGTTTTGACCGTCCCCAGATCCGGGCACTGCTTTTCCAGTGCCTGCGCCTGTTCGACGGTGAGTTCGAGAAGTGGCGACTTTCCACCCAAATTATCATAAATCTCGCGGGCGATCGGCGCGCGGCGGCGCGAGATCAACTTCGCCAGCAACCAGCGAAAGGGTTGCGGCACCTGGATGATCGCCGGGTCTGAAAACAGGTTGAACAAAAACGGTTCGACTGCATCCGGACTGTCGGGGCCGCCCAGGTTAAACAGGACGACGGCGGTTTTCATCGCTTACCCCGGATCCTATCGATCACACGCCCGACGTTTTCAGGCGGTGTTTGCGGCACGATCCCATGCCCGAGGTTAAACACGAAACGGCGACCCTTCGTCTGTTCGAGGATATCGTCCACGGCCCGATCCATCGCGTCGCCGCCGACGACCAGCACGCGGTTGTCCAGATTCCCCTGCAATACGCATGTCTCCGGGATTTCCCGCATCGCCCAGTCGAGCGGTACGGAATGATCGAGCGACACCCCGTCGACGCCGGTTTGTTTCACATATTCAGGAATCATCACGCCACCTTGCCTCGGAAAACCGATGATCGGCACGTCGGGCGCCGATGCTTTCACGTTTTCTACGATGCGGCGGGTCGGTTCGATCACCAAAGATCGAAATTGCGATACGGAAAGCACGCCGGCCCAACTATCGAACAGCTGCAGAACTTCGGCGCCGGCCTTTACCTGTTCGATCAGATAGCGCGACGTCGCGTCGACCAGAATATCCATCAACCTGGCGAATTCGTCCGGTTGCCGATACGCCCAACCCCGTGCGCGTTCGCACTCCGTCCGGCCCCTCCCCTCGACCATGTAGACGGCGACCGTCCAGGGCGATCCAGCAAAACCGATCAAACCTGTCGTTTTCGGGATTTCCACCGATAACCGTCGGATGGTCTCGAATACCGGCGCCAGATTATCGACAACCCCGTCGACATTCAAAATCTCCAGCCCCTTCGCATCCCGGATCGGCTCCAACACCGGTCCTTCGCCCTGTTTGAACGCCACTTTCTGGCCCAGGGCATCCGGGATCACCAGGATATCCGCGAACAGGATCGACGCGTCGAAGCCGAACCGTCGGAGCGGCTGCAAAGTCACCTCGACCGCTGCGTCAGGTGTGTAGCAGAATTCCAGGAACGAACTGATGTTCGCGCGGACTTCACGATATTCCGGCAGATAGCGCCCAGCCTGACGCATCATCCAGACCGGCGGCGGTGAAACCACATCCCCTTCGAAGACGCGGATAAAAGGTTTTACCGAACGATCCGACGTCCGGGACATTTGGGAATTAAGGGGCATTGTGTGGCTCTTTCGCTCGCTTCATGAGCTCCGGGCTTACTTCTATAGACTCTATATATAAAGAAAATAGTAGTTGTAATTGGACCAATGAATCCTGGGGATTAAGTATCATCCACAGGTTATCCAGACCTGGCGCATCCTTAGGTTTATTGCCGCAGCGCCGCAAGTATTTTTCGTCTCCGGAAAAAGTATCAATGATTCCAATACCCTTTGCCGATTACCTAAAAACTCTCTAAAACCGCAGGAACTTGGGGTTTTTATGTTATCCCAAGGCCTTACAGAGGACTTCAAAGATTTACACACTTGGACAACGTGTGTATCCCGTAAGCTCGATATGGGTATTAAAGACTGATTTTAGAGCCTTGTAAGTTATCCACAATTTCATCCCCTGCCTTATAAGGCAGTTATACGGGGACCGAGGGGCGGCGGTATGCAGGAATTTCATCTCCATCTGGTTTCCGATTCAACAGGTGAGACGGTCACTCTGCTCGCCCGCGCCTGCCTCGTCCAGTTCGATGATATCCAGGTGCGTGAGCACCTGTGGCCGATGGTGCGGACCGTCGATCAAGTGCGCGAAGTCATGGAACGGATACGCGAGCAACCCGGGTTCGTTATCTTTACGCTGGTCGACGAGAAGAACCGCCTTGCCCTCGAAGAAGGTTGCCGTATGAACCAGATACCGTGCATCCCGGTTCTGGACCCAGTCGTTGCCGCATTGGGTGCTTATCTCAATGCCAAGAGCCGGCCTCGGCCCGGCGGCCAGCACGCCATGGATCAGGAATATTTTAACCGGATCGAGGCAATGCAGTTCGCCCTCGCCCACGACGACGGGCAGATGACGCATGAACTTCGCAATGCCGATGTCGTTCTGGTCGGGGTGTCGCGGACCTCGAAAACGCCGACCTGTATCTATCTCGCGAACCGTGGCATCAAGGCAGCCAACATTCCTTATGTGCCGGGATGTCCGCTTCCTGAAGAATTGTTCCTGAAAGACGGCCCGGCCGTCGTCGGCTTGACCAACGATCCGAAGCGCCTAATTGAAATTCGCCGCCAGCGGCTTCGCTTCCTGGATCAGGATCCGGACACGGATTACGTGGACGAAGAAGCGGTGAAAGAAGAAGTCAACAGTGCGCGGCGTCTGTTCACTGAAAACGAATGGCCGACGATCAACGTGTCGCGTCGCTCGATCGAGGAAACGGCGGCAACCATCCTCCAGCATCTTGCCCGGCTCCAGGGTGAAGACGACACCTCGTGAGTACTCCGGGCCTTATTCTCTCATCGAAAAGCCGTGCCCGGCGCATGGTGCTTGAAAATGCCGGGGTTCCTTTTGACTGGTGCGATGCCGGTGTCGATGAAGACAAGATCAAGCGCGAGTCTCTGAGTGAAGGCGTGACGCCGGATAAACTGGCGCTCAGCTTGGCCTGTGCGAAGGCTGTTTCGCCCAATATCAGCCAGGACCGCCTGGTCCTCGGATGCGATCAGGTCCTTGCGCTTGAGGACAGACTTTTTGACAAGCCTGCCGATCTGAATGCCGCGCGCGATCATCTGAGGGCGTTCAGTGGTCAGGTTCATCAACTGATTTCCGCGGTTTGTCTGGCCGAGCAGGGCACCGTCACGTGGTCTCACGTGTCGATCGCAAACATGCATGTGCGCCAACTAAGCGATGAATTCATCGAGACTTATCTGAATGCTGAAGGGGACCGGGTTCTGACATCTGTCGGCGCCTACCTGCTGGAAGGCCGGGGGGCGCAATTGTTCGAGCAGATCGATGGGGATTACTTTACCGTCCTCGGATTGCCCCTTCTTCCCCTATTGGAAGAGTTGCGGAAACGGGGCATTCTCCCTGCATAGAGGAGCGTGTCATGCCGTCTGCAACCGCGAAAACTATCAAAGCCGGGGTTATCGGCTGGCCGGTCGAACATTCCCTGTCGCCGCGTCTGCACGGGTTTTGGCTGGATCGTTATGGGATCGACGGGATTTATCTCCCCTTGCCCGTGGCACCACCGAATATCGAAGAGGCAATCCGCGCGTTACCGAAGCTGGGTTTCGTTGGTGCCAACGTGACCGTGCCTCACAAGGAAGCCGCATATCGGACGGTGGATAGTCTGAGCGAAACCGCCCGCAAGATCGGCGCGGTAAACACCATCGTTTGCGACGAAGACGGGGAACTCTTCGGCGATAACACGGACGCGTTTGGTTTCGTTGAGAATATTCGTGCCACCGCGCCGGCATGGCAGGGAGATGCCACGCCCGCGTTGGTCTTGGGTGCCGGTGGGGCTGCGCGTGCGGTGATCGCGGCACTGATCGATGCCGGCGCACCGGAAATCCGGCTTGCCAACCGCACCCGGGAAAGGGCTGACGAGTTGTTGGCACATTTCGGGGCACCGTTGATGATTGTCGCTTGGGATGATCGTAACGATGCGATGGCCGGGGCCGGTACGTTGGTCAACACGACGACGTTGGGGATGACAGGAAACCCGCCGCTGGACGTCGATTTATCGGGGCTGAACGATGACGCGGTCGTCAACGATATCGTCTATGCACCGCTTGAAACGGCGTTATTGAAAGCGGCGGCATCACGCGGGCTCGTCGCCGTCGACGGCTTGGGCATGTTACTACACCAGGCACGGCCCGGTTTCGAAGCCTGGTTCGGAACGCGGCCGACTGTCGACGAAGAATTGCGTGCACACGTGTTGGCCGGACGCGACGGCGGCTGATGTTTATCCTCGGATTGACCGGATCGATCGGGATGGGCAAGACCGTGGCGGCCCGCGCGTTCCGGCGCGAAGGCCTGCCGGTACACGATTCGGACGCGGCGGTGCATGAACTGATGGACAGGCGCGGTGCGGCCGTCGAACGGATCGCCGCAGAATTCCCAGGCGTCGTGCAGAACGGTGCCGTCGACCGCGCTTTGCTGGGAAAACGGGTCTTCGGTGACGAACCGGCGCTTCGCCGTCTCGAGGCGATCCTCCATCCGATGGTGCGGGAACGTTCGGACGCATTTCTGAAAATGCATGCGCGGTTGAAGACGCCTGCGGTGGTGCTCGATATCCCACTGTTGTTCGAGGGCGGTAACGAAAATCGCTTCGACGCGGTCGTGGTTGTGAGTGCACCTTATCGCGTGCAGCGCCAGCGCGTCCTCGCCCGCCCCGGAATGACCGAAGAACGGTTTCAGGGTATCCTGAAACACCAGATATCGGATCAAATGAAGCGTAGAGCAGCAGATTTTGTGATTTTTACGGGCCTTGGCCGCGCTCACAGCTTGCCCATCATACGCCGAATTGCGACAATCGCGAAGTGCACACAGGGGACACACTGGCCCCCCTTCCGGGTGTAAGGAGCGGATCGCATGCGGGAAATCGTTCTCGATACGGAAACCACGGGTCTCGATCCGGCGTCGGGTCACCGGATCGTCGAAATCGGTTGCGTGGAGCTTTTGAATCACGTGCCGACCGGCGAGGTCTATCATCAGTACATCAACCCGGAACGGGACATGCCCGCTGAGGCCGAACGGGTCCATGGATTGAGCGAGGACTTCCTCGCCGGTCATCCGGTGTTCGCCGATATCGCCGCCGACTTCGTGAATTTCGTCGGCGATGCGCCGTTGGTCATTCATAATGCCGCGTTCGATATGGGCTTTATCAACGCAGAGCTGTCGCTCGCCGGCTGGGCCAGCATCGACAAACGCCGCGCCATCGATACGGTCAGCATGGCGCGCAAGAAGTTCCCCGGGGCGCAGGCTTCGCTCGATGCGCTCTGCCGCCGGTTCGGGATCGATCTCAGCGAACGGCAGATGCATGGCGCGCTTCTGGATGCGCAGTTATTGGCAGCGGTCTACCTGGAATTGCTGGGCGGTCGGCAGCACGGCATGGATTTGGCGGCGGAAGCTGCTGTGGCGCGGACGTCTTCACCTGACACGGAGACAGTCGAAATCTCGGCATCCGGGCGGCGTGAAGCACGGGCACATGCCGCGAGCCAAGACGAACTGGCGCGCCACGCCGAGTTCCTGAGCAAAATCAAAGATCCGATTTGGTTGCGCCCATAGGCGCACGACCGAACAGTGCCCATAGGCGCACGACCGAACAGTGCCCTTATACACACGACCGAGCTGCGCCCATAGGCGCACGAACACATAAAATCCTCAGGGTAACCCGTAATTACTCGGCGTCTGCGTTCGCAGCCGTATTGTTGGCCGCCTGTTGTTCGGCGACGCGGCGCTGATACATCGACGCAAAGTCGACAAGACCCAGCATAACCGGCGGGAACCCACCGTCGCGGGTGACGTCGGCGACGATGTTCCGGGCGAACGGGAACAGCAGCCGCGGGCACTCAACCATCAATACTGCCTGACGATGTTCGTCCGGGAGATTGAGGGTGAACGCGCCGGCATAAACCAGCTCAAGGATAAAGCCCTTGGTGTCAGCGACATCGCAGTTGGCGTTGATCGTGACCGAGACTTCGAAGTGGTTCTCGCCAAGCGACTTGGCGTTGACCTGAATATCGATATTGATATCCGGCGACGTGGATTGCATCTGGCCGAAAATGGCAGGCGCATTGGGAACTTCGAAGGACAGATCCTTGACGTACTGCGCATTGATCGTGAGCGGAACGCCTTGCGGTTGGTCTTCCGCACCGGGCGTCGGCGGCGTGATTTCGTCGGCCATGTGGCTCTCCTCAAGCGATTGCGCGCTTCTGGTACCATGTCTTCTCGGGATGGACAACAACCGAGCGGCGTCTTGACCGGCGGCTTATGACCGGTCGTGATCGCCGTGATCGATACGCCGCTTCGGGGGATCTTCATCGTCGTCGGTGACGTCCTGGTACTCGCCGTCGATGACCGGACCGTCACCGGGCCGCTGGCCAGGTCGGCCCGCCCCGGGATGACCGCCGTGGGTCGAATAAGACCGATGCGAATAATGGACATCGGCGCGGGCGACCACGCGCCGGCCGATTTCACTCGCCAGCCAGCGGCGAAACGGTGGGACGAACAGCAGAAAACCGACGGAATCCGTGACGAAACCGGGTGTCAGCAACAACACACCGGCAATCACCAGACAGACCCCGTCGAACAGCTCCTGCACCGGCATTCGGTTCGCTTCCAGGTTCTGTTGAATGCGAAACAGGACCGAAAGCCCCTGCTGGCGCAGCATCGCCGTGCCGATCACGGCGGTCAGGATGACGATACCGATGGTCGGCCAAAGGCCGATAAGCCCGCCGACCTTGATGAACACCGAAATTTCAATGATCGGTACCGCGATGAAAGCGATAAGGAGAATGAATGCCATGGTTGCCTTGTCCCGAACGGCTGGTCGGCTTATTTAAGTCGTATATCGACGATCGCAACCTTACGCGGCGATTGCCGATATTGTGGACGCGGCGGTCCTGAGCCGATACCTTGTTCGGGACCGCTTGGTAAGAGGCGGCATAATGTTTGTGCGTCTCCGTATACGACAACAGGCAAGGCCCTGAGGGTCAAGGATATCATGGGCGGCGAATTTCAGTTCTTCGACATCATCATACTGGCGATGATTGCCGGCTTTCTCATTCTGAGGCTGCGCCGGGTGCTTGGCCGCCGGGACGGTCACGAGGGCGGTTATCACGACCGGTTCCGCGACCGTGAACAGGTGGAGCAAGACGCCAAGCAAGGCGAGGATAACGTCGTACAGCTGCCTGACCGAAGCGAAGATACTGCCGATGCGCCGCCGCTCGATATGGATAAGGATGATCCGGTCGCGGCTGGTCTGACACAGATTCGTGTTGCCGATCCGAGCTTCGGCCCGGACGAGTTCATCGAGGGTGCGAAGATGGCCTTCGAAATGATCTTGAACGCCTTTTCGTCCGGTGACCGCAAGGCGTTGAAGGGTCTGCTCAGCCCGGACGTTTACAAGAATTTCGACGAGGCGATCACCGAGCGCGAGCGCGCCGGCGAGGTCCTTGAGGACACACTCGTCGGCATCCGTTCGGCAAAGATCGTCGAAGCGGCGATGGACGGTCATCACAGTGTTCTCACCGTCAAGTTCGTCTCCGAACAGATCAGTGCGCTTCGCGATGCCGAAGGGAACATCATCGACGGCAACCCGAACGAGGTGATCGACGTCACCGATTTCTGGACTTTCTCGCGCGATACCCGGTCGTCGGATCCGAACTGGACGCTGATTGGCACCGAAAGCAATAACTGACGTGCGTATCCGGGCTCCGCGCGTTCCTTCGATCCTCTCGACGGTTTCGCTCGCGGCGCTGTTGCTGCTGACGGCGTGCGCCGATCTCGGGCTGCCGATCCCCGAACCGCAAGCGCCTTCAGACGAGCCGTCGGCTTTAACCCTGACTAAAATTGAGTTCGATGACCTCGAAAGTTGGGATGGGGAGAACTTCGCATCGGTCCTGCCTGCGCTGATCCGTTCCTGTGATGCGATCGAGAAGAAAGCACCCGATGCCCCGTTCGGCAGCGACGAGCGGATGGGCACGATCGCGGACTGGAAATCGATTTGCGCGGACGCGCGGATCATCCGTCCCGGCAATCAGATCGAGGCCAAGTATTTCTTCGAAAGCCGCTTCGTGGCCTACACGGTGGGCGACAGGAACGCACCGGAAGGTCTGTTCACCGGTTATTACGAACCGGAACTTCAAGGCCGTTGGGCACCGGAAGCCGAATACCAGATCCCGATCTATTCACGCCCGCCGGACCTCGTTTCCATCGACCTTGGACAGCACCGTGCCGAGCTCAAGGGCACGCAGCTGGCCGGCCGCGTCATCGACAACAAACTGATTCCGTATTTTTCCCGCGCCGAGATCATGGGCGGCGCATTACGTGGCCGCGAGTTGGAGATCATGTGGGTCGCCGATCCCGTGGACGCGTTCTTCCTGCACATTCAGGGATCCGGGCGGGTCAGGCTGGCCGACGGCTCCACCGTGCGTGTCGGTTATGCCGGGCGTAACGGGCGGCGCTACACGTCGATCGGGCGCGAGCTTGTGGCCATGGGGGCGATGCGGCTCGAAGACGTCACGGCGCCGGCCATCAGGGACTGGCTGCGCGCCAATCCGGCCGCGGGCACCCAGTTGATGAACAAGAACGAGTCTTTCGTCTTCTTCCGGGTTGTCGAGGGCGAGGGGCCGCTCGGCGCGCAGGGTGTGCCGCTGACGCCTGGGCGTAGCCTTGCCGTCGACCGGGCGTTCCTGCCGTTGGGTGCGCCGGTCTGGCTCGACACCACCGACCCGCTGACGGATGGCGGCCCGCTCCGCCGATTGCTGATCACGCAGGATACTGGCAGCGCCATCAAGGGGCCGGTCAGGGGCGACGTGTTCTGGGGCTTTGGGGATACGGCGGCCCGGCGCGCCGGACTGATGAAACAGGAAGGCCGGTATTACATTCTGCTGCCCAAGGCGGCGGAGCGCATCGTACCGCAGTCATAGGACAGTCGCTCGGTTCTTGCGTTCCATCCTGTTAGGGAACATTCTTCGATCATGTCGGATACATCCAAGCCAACCGTCGGTCTGTTCGTGACGTGCCTCGTCGATCTGATGCGCCCCGTCGTTGGCTTCGCGACGGTGAAGCTTCTCGAAGATGCGGGCTGTGCCGTCGAGGTACCGCAGGCTCAAACCTGCTGTGGTCAACCGGCGTATAATTCGGGCGACAAGGCCGACACTCTCGATATCGCAAAGAACGTGATCGAAGTGTTCGAGAAATTCGATTACGTCGTCGCACCGTCGGGGTCGTGCGCGGGCATGATCAAGGATCATTATCCCGAAGCGTTTGCCGACGACCCCAAGTGGATAGCGCGGGCCGAGGCTTTGTCGGAAAAGACATACGAGCTGATGTCGTTTTTAACGGATGTGATGAATGTCCGCGCGACGAACGCCGAATTCGCCGGGACCGTCACTTATCATGATTCATGTTCTGGATTGCGCGAACTCGGCATCAAGGATCAGCCGCGGGAATTGCTCTCGTCGGTGCGCGGTCTGAATATCGCCGAAGGCAAGGAAACCGAGACCTGTTGCGGCTTTGGCGGCCTGTTCTGTGTTAAATATCCCGACATTTCCGAGAAAATGGTCGACGCCAAGGTCGACGATATCGTTGCGACCGGTGCCGACACAGTCCTGGCGGGCGACCTTGGGTGTCTGATGAACATCGCCGGCAGGCTTCAGCGGCGCGGTGTCGATGTCAAAGCGCGCCACGCTGCGGAAGTATTGGCGGGCATGACTGCGGCGCCGGCGATCGGTGAGCCGGCGGAGGGCGAATAACCGATGCAGCCGACGTCACCCAATTTCAAACAGAACGCGCGCGACGCCATCGCGGACGATCCCCTGCAGGCGGCGCTCGCCAAGCTTGCCGTCGGTTTCCCGATGCGCAGGCTGGAGGCGGCGGCCCGCCTGCCGGAATTCGAAGACCTCCGCGATCAGGCCCGCGATATCAAGAACCATGTTCTCGAGAACCTCGACCATTATCTCGAGGCGTATGAGAAGAAAGTCATCGACAGCGGCGGTCACGTGCACTGGTGCCGCGACGCGAAGGAAGCGCGCGAAACCATTCTGGATATCTGCCGCAAGGCGGACGCCAAGACGGTCACCAAATCCAAGTCGATGATTTCGGAGGAGATCGCGGTGAATGCGTATCTTGAAGAGAACGGTATCGAACCGGTCGAAACCGATCTTGGCGAATACATCATTCAGCTGAGGAAAGAACCGCCCAGCCACATCATCGCCCCGGCGATCCATCTGTCGAAGGAACAGGTTGCCGACACGTTCCGTAATTCGCACATCGATCTCGCAGCCGACCGGGATCTTGAAGAACCTCGTGCGCTTCTCGAAGAAGCCCGCGCCAGGCTGCGTGAAAAATTCCTGGGTGCGGACGTCGGGCTGACCGGCGCCAATATGCTGATCGCCGAGACGGGCACGAACGTGCTGGTGACCAACGAAGGGAACGCAGACCTCACCAACAATCTGCCGCGCGTCCACGTCGTGATTGCGTCGATCGAAAAGATCGTCCCCACGCTGGAAGATGCGTCGACCATCCTTCGTGTGCTGGCGCGTTCAGCGACCGGGCAGGATATCTCGGTCTACACCACGTTCTGCACCGGGCCGCGGCGTCCCGAGGATCTGGACGGTCCGGAGGAATATCACGTCGTGCTGCTGGATAACGGCCGTAGCGAGATGATCGGCTCCGAATTCCACGAGATGCTGCGCTGTATCCGCTGCGGGGCGTGCCTCAATCACTGCCCGATCTACAAATCCGTCGGGGGCCATGCCTACGGGTGGGTCTATTCCGGGCCGATGGGGGCTGTCTTGATCCCCAATCTGATCGGCATGGAAGAGGCGCAGCACCTCCCCAACGCATCGACCCTGTGTGGGAAGTGCGAAAGCGTCTGCCCGATGCGGATTCCGTTGCCGAAGATGCTCCGCAAGTGGCGGGAACGGCAGTTCAAGGCTGAAATGGGTTCTTCGACAGCCCGCTGGGCGCTGAGAAGCTGGGCCTGGCTTGCCAAGCGGCCGGCGCTTTACCGCTGGACCATGACCGCCGGTGTGGCGTTGCTGAGCCAGTTCGGCGGTCGGGGCCGGTTCAAATCCCTGCCCCTCGCCGGCGGCTGGACATCGAAACGGGACCTGGCGGCGCCCGCAGGCGACACGTTCATCAATCAATACCACAAAGGCGCACGAGGAGATCAAAGCGGTGCGCTTATGCGCAAAAAGGTGCACTGATGGCGGCGCGCGAAGAGATTCTTGACAGGCTGCGCGCTAAATTAGGGCATTCAGATGCCCTTAATGGCGAAAACCCAGCGCTTAAGCACATAGAAGATCACCACAAGAACCTTATCCCGAAGCGCGGCAGCCTCGACAAGGCGCAACGCGTTGATCTTTTTGTGCAAGAAGCAACACGCGTGAACGCCACCGTGGTGCGTGTCGGAAGCTTCGACGATGTGCCGGATCAGGTCAGCGCCTATCTGCGTGAGCATCAACTGCCGGCGAAGATCAAAATCGCCCCGCACCACTCGCTCAAATCCCTCGATTGGCAGCAGAAAACGTCCCTCATGGTGGATGAAGGCCGGGGCAAGGGAGATGACGGGGTCTCGGTCAGCGTGGCCTACGGCGGCGTTGCGGAGACTGGCACACTGGTGATGTCGTCGGGTCCACAGACGCCGACCTCGCTGAACTTCCTGCCCCTCGACCATATCGTGGTGCTGGAGGCCGATCGGATTGCCGGTGACTATGAAGCGGTGTGGGAGCGGCTGCGGGCCCAGTTCGGACCGGGCAAGCTGCCGCGCACGGTCAATTGGATCACCGGGCCGTCCAGGACAGCGGATATCGAACAAACGCTTCTGCTGGGCGCGCATGGCCCGCAGCGCCTGCATATCCTGATCGTCGATCCATCGGAAAGTTAACGTGGGCGGGGAAAAGCGCCCGCGCCGCCGCCATCTGAGCGCCGATGAAAAGGCGCTTTGGGACTACGTCACGCAATCGGTGAAACGCTCGAGCGCGGATGGGACGCCCCTTCCCCACGATCAAGACGACCCGGACGATGCCGGTGAGCCCGCCCCCACCCCAAAGAAAACCCGTGTGCGCCAACGTTTGATCGAACCCCCGCTGCTGCCGCCGGTCCCGAACCCGGTGCCGTTGTCGCACGGGACCACGGTCGGTATGGATCGGCGCACGGCGCAGCGATTGCGACGGGGCAAACTGGATGTGGAGGCGACCCTCGACCTGCACGGGCACACCCAGGCCGCGGCGCACCGGACCCTCGAACGCTTTCTTCATGATGGGTACATGGCCGGCACGCGGACCGTTCTGGTGATTACGGGTAAGGGCGACCGTCTGGGCGGCCGGCCGGGTATTCTGCGTGACACGGTGCCCCGCTGGTTCAATGAAATGCCGATGCGTCAATGGGTTGCGGGCTTTTCTTATGCCGCGCCCAAAGATGGCGGCGATGGTGCCTTGTATGTGCGTCTGAAACGCCGGAAACCGTCCCGCTGAAAACCCGCCGTGCTGGCGAGAAATTCTTAAGAATTAAGAGTCTAGAGTGCAAACATGACTCCGTTTGGTAAACGCGTGCGTGAACACCGCCTGGCGCGGAAGATAACGCTGAAGCAGATGGCCGCCGATCTCGGCGTGTCGGCGGCGTATTTTTCCGCGTTGGAACACGGTCACCGCGGCCGGCCGAGCTCCGGGCTGGTGGCGCAGATCTGCGGGTATTTCGATCTGATGTGGGACGAAGCGGAGGAAATGAAGCGCCTGGCTGAACTTTCTCACCCCAAAGTCACGGTCAACACCGCCGGGCTCAGCCCGAAAGCGACCGAGCTTGCCAACTTACTAGCGGAAAACATCGAGGAAATGGACGACGACACCCTCGACTGGGTGATCGCCGAGGTGAAGTTGCGTATCGGCACCCGGCCCGAAGGCCCGACGCACTGAGTCCTAGAGAATAAACTTCGACACGTCGGCGTTGCGCGCCAGGTCGGAGACTTGCTTCTTCACGTACTCCGCATCGACGGTGATCTCGCTGCCGCTTTGTTCGGAGGCGGTGTAGCTGATCTCTTCCAGAAGCTTTTCCATCACCGTGTGCAGCCGCCGGGCGCCGATGTTCTCGACACCCTGGTTGATCTCGGCGGACAGATCCGCGATCTCGTCGATGGCATCGTCGGTAAACGTGAGTGTCAGATCCTCAACGCCCATCAGCGCCGTGTACTGCTTGACGAGGCTCGCTTCCGGTTCGGTCAGTATGCGCACGAAGTCGTCGCGGGTCAGCGCGCTCAGGTTGACGCGGATCGGCAGACGCCCCTGCAGTTCAGGCAGCATGTCGGCGGGCTTGGCGATATGGAAGGCACCGGATGCGATGAACAGGATATGATCGGTCTTTACGGGCCCGTGCTTCGTCGCGACGGTGGTGCCCTCGATCAACGGCAGAAGGTCGCGCTGCACCCCTTCCCGGCTGACGTCCGCGCCCTGGCGCTCGGACCGGGCGGTAATCTTGTCGATTTCGTCCAGGAACACGATCCCGTTGTTTTCGACGTTGGAGGTCGCTTCCTTCAGGACTTCTTCTTCATCCAGAAGCTTGTCGGCTTCCTCGCGCAAAAGAAGATCGTAGGAGTCGTCGACGGTAATCCGTTTTTTCTTGGTCTGTTGACCGAACGCCTTACCCAACATGTCGTTGAGATTGATCATCCCCATCTGCGCGCCGGGCATGCCGGGAATGTCGAAGGTCGGCA
Source organism: Rhodospirillales bacterium (assembly GCA_023145215.1). GTDB lineage: Bacteria > Pseudomonadota > Alphaproteobacteria > Rhodospirillales > Casp-alpha2 > UBA4479. The sequence goes on from JAGLED010000002.1 coordinate 31,000, forward strand.
TCCCGCCGCCGCCGCTCTCGGAAAGCTCAACCTCGATTTCCTTGTCGCCGAGCTCCCCGTTGCGCAGTTTCGTGCGGAATTTCTCTTTCGTATCCTGCGATGCGTTCTCGCCGACCAGTGCGTCGACGACACGGCCTTCGGCGTTCAGTTCGGCCTGCGCGGTGACGCGTTTGCGCATCTTGTCGCGGCTCATGTGGATCGCGACTTCCAGAAGATCGCGAACGATCTGTTCCACGTCCCGCCCGACATAGCCCACTTCCGTGAACTTGGTTGCCTCGACCTTGATGAACGGCGCCTGCGCCAGTTTCGCCAGGCGCCGGGCGATCTCGGTCTTACCCACACCGGTCGGGCCGATCATCAGAATGTTCTTGGGCAGCACCTCTTCGCGCATATCGTCCGCCAGCTGCTGACGGCGCCAGCGGTTTCTCAAGGCGATGGCGACGGCCTTCTTCGCGTCCTTCTGGCCGATGATGTAGCGGTCGAGTTCGGAGACGATCTCGCGCGGGGTGAAATTGCTCATAGTTTCTCAATCACGAAATTATTGTTTGTATAGACGCAGATCTCGGCGGCGACGGACATGGATCTTTTTGCAATGTCTTCGGCGCTCAGATCGTCGAAATCGATCAGCGCGCGGGCCGCGGAAAGCGCATAATTACCGCCCGACCCGATCCCGATCAGTCCGTCCTGGGGCTCCAGGACATCGCCGTTCCCGGTGAGAATCAAGGAAACATCCTTGTCGGCGACGGCCATCATGGCCTCGAGCCGCCTGAGATAACGATCCGTCCGCCAGTCCTTGGCCAGCTCGACGCAGGCCCGCATCAGCTGGTTGGGATACTGATCCAGCTTGCCTTCAAGCCGTTCGAAAAGGGTAAACGCATCGGCGGTCGCGCCGGCGAAGCCCGCGATGACGTTGTCGCCCGCAAGCCGGCGCACCTTCCTGGCGTTCGCCTTGACCACGGTTTCACCCAGACTGACCTGGCCGTCGCCGGCGATGACGACGGAACCGTTCTTGCGCACCGACAAGATCGTCGTCGCGTGCCATGAAGTGGGGGACGTTTCGGCGGACATGAAATCTCCTTGGCCGGGATCGGCCGGCAATCTCAGTCGCGGCCGAAAAGGATCGTTCCCCTATGTGGTCCGTTCCGGCCAAGCGGTCAAGTGACTGGCCGTTCGGGTGGACACGCGTCGGGGCTGGCAGACCGTGAATCAACCTGCTAGAAGAACTGCGTTCTTTGCAGGAGACCCATTCCTGCACAGTTGCAGGAGAACCCTTTGATGCGCACAGCGACCATCGAACGCAAGACCAAGGAAACGGATATTTCCGTGAGCCTCGATCTCGACGGCACCGGGAAGTACGACGTCTCGACCGGTATCGGGTTCCTTGACCACATGCTGGAGCAGCTTTCGCGCCACAGCCTGATGGACCTGACCGTGAAGGCGAAGGGCGATCTGCATATCGATTTCCACCACACCACCGAGGATACGGGCATCGCCATCGGTGAGGCGTTCTCCAAGGCGCTCGGCGAGCGCAAGGGCATCACGCGCTATGCCAGCGCCCTGATCCCGATGGATGAAACGCTGACCCGCGTCGCCATCGACATTTCGAACCGCCCGTACCTGATCTGGAAAGTGGACTTCACCAAGCCGAAGCTCGGCGATATGGACACGGAATTGTTCAAGGAATGGTTTCAGGCATTCGCGCAGGCGGCGGGCATCACGCTTCACGTCGAAAATCTTTATGGTGAGAACAATCACCACATCGTCGAGAGCTGTTACAAGGGACTTGCCCGCGCACTCCGTGACGGCATTACCATTGACCCCCGCAAGGCCGATGAGGTGCCGTCCACCAAGGGTGTCCTCTAAACTTTCCGGAGTACGTTAACCGATGCGGCTTTACTCGGTATACCTCCGCGACCACGGCCGGATGCCGTTGGAAGACCTTGTTCTGGTCAAGGAAGGCTTTTCGTGGCCGGGGTTCTTCTTCACGTTCGTCTGGGCGCTCTGGACCCGCATGTGGCTGCCGGCGATCGTGCTGTTCACGGTGATCGCGCTGGCCGGTTTCGGCGTGCAGAAGCTGGGGCTCGGTGAAGATCTCGAGGGTATGACATCGATCCTGCTCGCCCTCTCGATTGGGCTGGTCGGAAACGACATCCGCCGCTGGTGGCTCGATCAGAAAGGCTACCAGGAAGTCGCCGTCGTCAGTGGCAAGAATGCCGAAGACGCGGCGCGGCGATTCCTCGACGCCGCCGACATCGACCGCAGCGGCATTTATCCCGGTCTTTCCAGATGAGCATCGTCATCGTCGATTACGGGTCGGGTAACCTGCGCTCCGCCGCCCGGGCGTTCGAGCGCGCGGTCAAGGAAGCCGGCCTGCCGGACAAAGTGATGGTGACGGGCGATCCGTACGCGGTGCGTCTCGCCGACCGGGTCGTGTTACCGGGCGTCGGCGCGTTCGCGGATTGCAAGCGGGGGCTCTGGGCCGTGGACGGCATGCCGGAAGCGCTGCGAGAACACGTGATCGACAAAGGGAACCCGTTCTTCGGGATTTGCGTCGGTATGCAGTTGATGGCCACCAGGGGTCTTGAGCATGGCGAGACCGAGGGCTTCGGCTGGATCGAAGGCGCGGTGGACCGCATCACCCCCGACGATCCGTCTCTCAAGATTCCGCACATGGGCTGGAACGAGCTTTTGCTCCCGGATGACCCCCACCCTCTTTTCGATGGGCTGGAGACGGGATCGCACGTCTACTTCGTGCACTCCTACCATATGAAGGCGGAAAACCCGTCGAACGTACTGGCGAATGCGGATTACGGCGGCCCGATCACCGCCGCCGTCGGCCGCGACAATATGGTCGGAACGCAGTTCCACCCGGAGAAAAGTCAGGCCGCCGGATTGCGCATCATCAGCAATTTCCTGAGGTGGAAGCCATGATTTTCTTTCCCGCGATCGATCTCAAGGCGGGCCAGTGCGTTCGGCTGGTGCATGGCGACATGGAACAAGCGACCGTCTTTAATGACGACCCCGCCGCGCAGGCGCGGGCGTTTGCCGACACGGGCTGCACATGGCTGCACATGGTCGATCTTGACGGCGCCTTCGCCGGCAAGCCCGAAAATGCGGACGCGGTTTCCGCCGTGTTGGATGCGGTCGATATCAAGGTGCAACTGGGCGGCGGCATTCGCGACATGAAGACCATCGAAGGCTGGCTCGCGCGTGGGCTGGCACGGGTTATCCTCGGCACGGTCGCCGTCCGGGACCCGGATCTGGTGGTCGCGGCGTGTAAAGAATTCCCGGGCCAGGTCGCCCTCGGGATCGATGCCCGGGACGGTTACGTCGCCGTTCAGGGCTGGGCCGAGGCGACGGCATTGAAAACCGAAGAGCTTGCAAAAAGATTCGAAGATGCGGGCGCGGCGGCGCTGATTTTCACCGACATCGGCCGCGACGGGGCGATGCAGGGGCCGAACCTGGATGCCACGCTCGCGCTGGCCGACGCCGTCGATATCCCGGTGATCCTGTCGGGCGGCGTGTCGTCGATGGAAGACCTCGAAGCGGTGCGTCTGCGCGGCGGCAAATTGGCCGGTGTGATTTCCGGACGTGCAGTCTATGACGGGCGCATCGACCCGGGCGCGGCCGTCCGGCTTCTGAAGGAGGCGGCATGACGCTCAAGGTCCGCATCATCCCGTGTCTCGATGTCGACCAGGGCCGCGTGGTCAAGGGCGTCAACTTCGTCGATCTGGTCGATGCCGGCGACCCGGTTGAGCAGGCTAGGGTCTATGACGCCGCCGGCGCGGATGAGCTTTGTTTCCTGGACATCACCGCCAGCCACGAAAACCGCGAGACGATCTTCGACGTGGTTTCGAGAACCGCCGAGCAGTGCTTCATGCCGCTGACGGTCGGTGGTGGGGTCCGGACGACGGAGGATATCCGGAAACTTCTTCTGGCCGGTGCCGACAAAGTGTCGATCAACACCGCCGCCGTTCACAACCCCGAGTTCGTTCGCGAAGCGGCGGAAAAGTTCGGCACCCAGTGCATCGTCGTCGCCGTCGATGCCAAAGCCGTCGCGCCGGGCAAGTTTGAGATTTTCACTCACGGCGGGCGCAAGGAAACGGGCCTCGATGCCGTCGACTGGGCGGTGCGCATGCAGGAGCTGGGCGCAGGCGAAATCCTGCTGACGTCGATGGACCGCGACGGCACCAAACAGGGTTTCAATATTCCGCTGACCCGCGCGGTATCGGATGCCCTGACCATCCCGGTGATCGCGTCGGGCGGCGTCGGCAATCTCGATCATCTGGTCGAAGGAGTGACGGAGGGGCACGCCTCCGCGGTGCTCGCGGCCTCGATTTTTCATTTCGGTACCTATACGATCGCCGAGGCCAAAGCCCACATGAAAAAGGCTGGCGTTTCGGTGCGTGATGTGTGAAGGACGCGACAGATGAGTACTGACAATCCGAGCGAAGTTCTTGAGCGCCTTTTCAAGGTTATCGAAAGCCGGAAGGGCGGCAATGCGGACACCTCCTATACCGCCAGGCTACTGGATGGCGGCGCGCCGAAAATCGGCAAGAAACTGAGCGAAGAGGCCGCCGAGGTCACCATCGCGGCCCTTTCCGAGGGCAAGGACGCGGTGGCGCGCGAAAGTGCGGATCTTCTCTATCACTTGTTGGTGATGTGGGCGGCGATGGGCATCGCGCCCGAAGACGTCTATGCGGAGCTGAATAAACGCGAGGGGACGTCCGGAATCGACGAGAAGAACAGCCGGCAGAAATAGATTCGGAATCGGAACGACACCATGGTTTACGACATGACCTACAATCCGGAGAACATCTTCGCCAAGATCATCCGTGGCGAGATTCCCTGCGACAAGGTGTACGAGGACGATCACACGCTCGCGTTCAACGACATCAATCCGCAGGCGCCGGTGCATGTGCTGGTCATCCCCAAGGGCGCGTATGTGAACATGGAGGATTTCCATGCCAAAGCGTCGGATGAAGAGATCGCGGCGCTGATCCGTGCCGTCGGCGAGGTCGCGAAGATCAAGGGAATGAGCGATACCGGGTATCGGATCCTGTCGAACACCGGCGAGGATGCACACCAGGAAGTCCCCCACCTGCATATCCACGTGGTCGGCAAACGTGACCTCGGCCGCATGCTCGGCAAGCCGAAACCCGAGGCCTGAGCTCTGCGGCACGCGATTTTCCCAAAATCATCCTGAAAACCCCTATCTGTTGCGTTTTTGATCGGCTAAGATACTGCATCTTGAGCCCTCAAAGAGTGTAACGGATGGCGACACGGCCCGAAATCGAGCGCGCTGAGCTGGCCCCTTTGCCCGGCCAGCCGGAAGTGCTGACGGTGCCGGAGAGCGGACCCGTGGTGATTCCGGGCGGCGGCTTGTTGTCGGAGGCCGTCTACGCGCGGGTCGACACGGACCTGCTGATCGAACTTGGCGATGGTTCCCGGCTGATTGTTCGGGATTACTTCGCCACGTCTGCCCCGCCGCCGCTGGCGACCGACGCCGGCGTGCATATCGGATCGGATGTGGTCTCCGCACTGGCCGGGATCGATGCGGCCGAGACGCCGACCGTGGCGGCTGCGTCCGCCCCCATCGGGCGGATCGAAACCCTGTCGGGCGATGTCGACCTGGTGCGCGCCGACGGAACGCATATCGAGGCCGAGGCCGGGACGCTGATCAGCCGCGGCGACCGGATCGAAACCGGCATGGACGGCAACGCCGGGCTGCTGTTCGCCGACGAGAGCACGTTCTCCGTCGGTCATTCCGCAAAGGCGACGTTCGACGATCTGGTCTTCGATCCGGATAGCGGCGCGCAGCACGCCACGTTCATCGTCCAGCAAGGCACGTTCTCGTTCTCCGGCGGCGGCATATCGCAGACCGACGGCGCGTTCCTGATCAAGACGCCGGCCGCGACCATCAACGTCGACGGCGCATCCGGGGCGGGCCGGGTCGAAACCGACGGCGGCACGATGGTGGCGTATCTGCGTGCGGACGATGTCGGGGCCGGCGCGCTACGGGTCGAGAACCCGGGCGGCGCCGAGGTGCTGGATAATTCCTACGAAGCCCTCATCGTCGACGACTATTTCTCTCGACCGAGCAATGTATTTCGCCTGGGCCCCCGCGATACGGCGGAACATTTCGGGGATGCGATCCAGGCGCTGCCGGACGCCCATGCGATGATGCCGGACTCTCTGCTTGCGGCAGAACGCGGTGCGGATCCGGCCAGCCGGGCCTTGGCCGAACAGGCGGAAGCAGATGGTTTCGGCTCCGAAACGGATGACGCGGCGGGGCTCGAAGGCGCCGTTCAGGTCGACCGTGAAACCGCTTTCGAGATCGCGGCGCGCAAGGCGGCAATCGCCGCTGCCGCGCGGGATGCGGCGGACGAAGCGTTGCGTGATGCAACGGCGGCGGAGCAGGCGGCGCGCCAACAAGCGGCCGAAGCCGGTGCGGACGCGAACCAAAAACAGATCGATGCCGAAACGTTGAGGCGCCAGGCGCTGGATGTTCTCGACGAATCGGAGCGCCGTGACCGCGCGTTCGAGGATGCGATTCGCGAATCCGAACGTGCGACCCGCGCCGAGGACGATGCGGCCCGCGCCGTTGCCGAAACCGACCAAGCCGAAGCGGTGGCCGCCGAACGTCTTGCCGCCGCGGAAGAAGCTGTCAGGCGCGCGCTCGAAGAGGCGGAAAGAGCACGCTCGGAAGCGCTGCAGATCCTCGAAGAGGCGAAACAGAAGGAAGCCGCGTTCGCCGAAGCACAACGCGCCGCGCAAGCCGCACAGGAAGCGGAAGAGGCGCGCGCCCTTGCGGTCGCCGAAGCCGACGCGGCGGAGGAAGCTGCTGCTGCCGCCCTCCGTGCTGCGGAAGCCGCCGCGCAATCCGCTGCCCGCGAAGCCGAAGCCGCGGAACGGGTTGCCCAGGAAGCGAGTACCGCGGCCGAGGTTGTCGAGACCGTCGTCGAACGCGAACTCGCGGCGATCGATCCGGATCTGTTGAAGCCGCCGTCGCCCGATGATCCGTCGGCGACGAAGGGCGACTGGATCACGAAAACCAACACGTTGATGAACGTCGCGGGCGCGGCGATGGACGCGGGCGAAGCCGCGGCGCGGGAGGCCTATCGGGAAGCTTTGCGTGAGGGGTCGAGCATCGAGGAAGCGCTCGAACGGGCCATCGTCGCGGCGGAGGCCTATGGCGGCGCCCGGGCCGCGGACCAGGTGATCGCGGCCGGTCCCGACGGTTTGATCGAGGAAGGCGGAAAGGATGACAGCGGCACGCTGATCGCCGGCGGCAGTGGTGGCGGGTATACCGGCGACGCGGCGGCGACCGATTCCATCGGTACGGACGTCCTTATTGGCGGTGAAGGCGCGGACGGGCTCGGCGGTGCGGGTGGCGGTTATGGCGGGATCGACGGCCTGTTCGGGTTCGGGTTTCGCTTCACGCCGATCGTCCTCAACCTGTCGCACCGATCGGATGAAGACGATGACCGCGACGACCCGGTGACGATAACGTCGCCCCGGACGACGGCGGCCAACGTGATCGCCGGCACCGCGATTGCGGATTTTCTTGTCGGCGACGCCACGGCCAGCACGATCGCCGGGCAAAGTGGCGCCGATTTCATCTACGGCGATACGCCGACCAATCTTTTGTCGGGCACCCACAACATTTCCAATACCCTTACCAATCCGACATTCGATGCGTCGGGCGATGACGATCTGATCTCGGGGGGTGCGGGCGATGACAGCATCTGGGGTGGGGCCGGCGACGACACCCTTTACGGCGATGTGCCGGAAGATCCGTCCGGTTTCGGGATTTCGCTCGGCAGTGCGGGCAACGGCGCCGATGCGATCTTCGGCGGTGACGGCAACGATACGATCTATGGTCAGGGGGGGGCCGACACCCTCAACGGCGAAGGCGGCGATGACACATTCATGCTGGGAGACGACGACGGCGCCGACGACATCGTCCGGGGCGGCGACGGCGGCGCGGATGCCGGTGCCGATACGGTAAGTTATTCGGGTGCCGGGGCGGCGGTGAACATCGACCTGGCGGCGGGTACCGCCACAGGTGCGGCGACCGGCAACGACACGTTGAACGGAATCGAACACGCGACCGGCACGGATCACGACGACACGATCTCCGGCACGGCGGACGCAAATTCCCTCTCGGGCGGCGGCGGCGCAGATACGCTGTCAGGACTTGGCGGGGCGGATAACATCTTCGGGTATGCCGGCGACGACGTGCTGATTGGCGGTGAAGGGAACGACACGCTGAGCGGCGGTACGGGTGCCGACGAGTTTCGTTTCGAAGGCGGCTCGGGTGCGGATGCACTGGCGCGCGCGGCTTCGCTTGGGACCGACCTCATCAACGATTATAACGCCTCCGAAAACGATCTGTTCATGTTGTCCGATAGCGACCTTGGTCTCGGTAATGCGGGTACGCTGACGGATGGAGTAAATTATTTCGAAGCCGATACGACCGACATTTCAACTGCGCCTCAGAACCTGTCGGGCGGTGCCGCCAATGCGGGGATCGTCATCATCGGGTCGGGGAACGGCGCCGACGGCGCCGAGGTATGGTACACCGACGACGCATCCGCGATGACAGATAGCAACTCGTACCAGTTGGCGACCGTTTCGGATGCGGACCGTTCGACCCTCGATGCCGGGGATTTTCACCTCAAGGGTTGAATCAGCCCGATCTTTTCCTCGACCCATCGTTAATTTCGAATAAGACCGCGTCGTCTCCCTTGTTCTGGAGCTGCGATATCGTGATTTTCCTTTGAGCTTCTTTTACCAATTTTCCTAGCCGCTTCATTTTCTGATTTCCTGCCCGTTTCGTTTCTTGCCTGACGTGGCGGAACCTACGCTGGCCGCGCAACCGGTTTGACGTCCTGCCCCGGTCCGATGCGGCGATAGCTGAGGGCCTCGGCGATGTGCGCGCGGCTGACATTGTCAGCACCCCCCAGGTCCGCGATGGTACGTGCCACCCTCAGCACGCGGTGATACCCGCGCGCCGACAGACCGAACGCGGCGACGGCGTCGGTCATCAGCTTACGGCCCGCATCGTCCGGGGCGGCGATCTTCTCGAGGGCCTGGCCGTCGATGGCGGCATTGGTCGCGGGTGTGCCGGGACCGAGCGTTTCGGCGCGGCTTCGCTGGCGGTACCGTGCCGCCGCCACGCGAGCGGCGACATCGGCGCTGCCCTCCCCCGGTGGCGGCAACGACAGATCGGACGGATTAACCGCCGGCACCTCGACGACGATATCCATTCGGTCCATCAAAGGACCGGAGATTCTGGATTGGTAGTCTTGGCCGCATTTGGGCGCGCGCGAGCAGGCACTTCCAGGATCGGCGAGATAACCGCAACGGCACGGGTTCATGGCCGCGACGAGTTGGAAGCGCGCCGGATAGACGACATGCGCATTGGCGCGCGCGATACTGACGCGCCCGGTTTCCAGCGGTTGCCGCAATGCTTCTAACGCTTGCCCCTTGAATTCCGGCAGCTCGTCCAAAAACAACACACCCAGATGCGCCAGCGAGATTTCCCCGGGACGGACCCGATGTCCGCCACCGACCAATGCGGCGACGCTTGCCGAATGATGCGGGTCGCGGAACGGGCGGCGGCGCGTCAGGCCGCCGCCTTCCAACTCGCCGGCCAGAGAGTGGACCATCGAGACTTCCAGGATTTCGCGGGAGCTCAGTGCCGGTAAAAGCCCGCCCAGCCGGTGTGCCAGCATCGACTTGCCCGATCCAGGCGGGCCGATCATCAGCATGTTGTGCCCGCCCGCCGCCGCGATTTCGAGCGCGCGCTTGGCGGTTTCCTGACCCTTCACGTCGATCAAATCGGGATAATCGGGCAGATCGTCGTAAAGCCGCGCTTCGGGTTGCGCGAGGACGTGCGTTCCCTTGACGTGATTGATCAGCGACAGGAGGTCCGGTGCCGCGATGACTTCCAGGTCGCCGGCCCAGACGGCTTCGCTGCCCTGGCTCGTGGCGCAGACGAACGTGCGGGCATTGGCGGCGGCGTGGATCGCGGCGGGGAGAACGCCGAGTGACGGCGCGATGGTGCCATCGAGACTAAGTTCGCCCATCGCCGTCATGCGCTCGGTTTCGTCGGCCGACAAAACCCCCATCGCGCCCAGCAATCCGATGGCAATGGGAAGGTCGAAGTGACTGCCTTCCTTGGCGACATCGGCGGGGGCGAGATTGACGGTGATCCGCTTCGGAGGCAGCGCCAATCCCATCGAATTCAGCGCCGCGCGGACCCGTTCCCGGCTTTCGCCGACGGCTTTGTCGGGCAGCCCGACCACGTGGAACGCGGGCAGCCCCGACGCCATCTCGACCTGGACGTCAACGTCCAGAACATCGATCCCCTGAAAGGCCACCGTGCCGACGCGCGCAACCATATTCGCCCCCGTAAAGTTTGTTCACAGAAGCTATGAGAGGGTCAGCCGACTTTTTTGGATCGTTTTGAAAAAAGGTCCTAGACCGCAGACATATTTGCCGCCAGGGAGGGTCTGGAGATCGGGAGCATTTGGAGAAAAGCCGTTACCGTCCGATAACCGTACGGTTTTGCTCAGGCGCTCATCTCGGCGCGGTAAAACGTGTATCTGCCGCGGCCGGTTTCCTTGGTTTTATAAAGCGCCTCGTCCGCATGCTTCAGTAGTGTTTTGATGTCCGTGGCGTCCTTGGGATATACGGCAATGCCGATGCTGATCCCGATCTGAACTTCGTACCCCAGGACCGTTATGGGCTTCTTGATTTCATCAATGATATTCTGGGCGCTGATTTCGGCATTTGCGCCGTCCTGTGGATTGACCAGGAGAATGGCGAATTCGTCACCACCGAGCCGGGCGACGACATCGGTTTCGCGGGTATGCTTTTTCAGAACTTCGGCAACAATCTTGAGCACCGCATCACCTGCTTGGTGGCCGAATTTGTCATTGACCGGTTTGAATTTATCCAGGTCCAGCATCATCAGCGCGAGGACATTGTTCTCACGTTCTGCCAACCTCAAATACTGTTGTGCCCGCAGATTGAATTGATGGCGGTTGGTCAGGCCGGTCAGCTGATCCGTGGTTGCCAGGCGCAGCATATCGTCTTCGGTTCTTTTGCGGTCCGTAATGTCGTAGTAGATGCCAAGCATGCCGATCACACTGTCGTCATGATCGCGCAACGGCACCTTTGAGGTGCGTACCCAGATTTCATTGCCCGCAGGGGTGGTTTGCCGCTCGTCGTATTCCAGTTTTGGAATGCCGGATTCCATGACTTCCGTGTCATCGCTGCGATAGGCCGCTGCTTGCTCCCGCCATGCCATATCCAGATCGCTCTTGCCGATAAGCTCGCGGCCTTCGCTATATCCGGCATCTTTTGCAAAGAGTGTATTGGCGCCCAGAAACCTTAGATCTCGGTCTTTCCAGAAAATGCGGACCGGCACGTGGTTGATGACGGTTTGCAAGAGCTTGTTTGCATTATTGAGCTCTTCATCGACCATGGTCGACCCGGTGATCTCCGCAAGAATGTGCAGATACCACGGTGAAGAAGCGTTACTGTCCCGGAACGGATAGCTGTTGGAGATATAGCGCTCGTCGCCAACAGCGATTTCGTCCCGGGCGGGCTTGTGACTTTCGCCGTTCGCGACGCTCTTGCACTCGGGAAGTGGCCCATCGCCGGGTGGAAAAACCTCCCAGTAAAACTTCCCCAAAGCCGCCTCTTCATTTGTCTCTGCGGCGCGGCAATAGGCGTCATTGACCAGGACCAGACGATAATCCAGATCATGAATAAACACAGGATCCTCGATACGGTTAAAGGTTTCCTGCGCGGATTTCAGTTTTGCCTGATCATCCTGCACGGATGACGTCCCCCTTTAATCGAATTGAGCGGGTGCAACGGGAAGAAAACTAGCACGGGCTGAGCCGAGATCGAATACTCTTCTATTCAATTAAGCCGCCTTCAGGATCAATTCACTGAGCGCGCCTTCGGTTTTCATGACGTCGGCAAGCCGGTTCAGGCTCTCGTCCACGGCCTCTGCGAGTTTCTCGGTGCCGCCGAAATCGGCGACGGTTTCGGGGGGAAGGAATTTAATCATCAGCGCCGCGGTCCCCGGCGGCAGGCCGGCGAAATGCACCGACACGATCCCGAAGTCGCGCAGCATGATCATCGCTAGACCGGCCGTCGCCTCGTACGGGACGCAGGGCACGGTCGTGATCCCGGCACGCTCCATCGCCATCTCCAGGACATCGTCGGCGGTCAGTTGCACGATCACCGGGGTTTCCATGACCCGGTTGCCGCCGAGGCGGCGTTTCAAATGCTCCCCGACCTCTTTTGTTACGGCGACGCGCTCGCGGACTTTGTCGGGGCTGTAGTTTCTAAGACTTTCGACCACGGCGGGGTAGAGCATTTGCCGTGCTTCGACGCCCATCTCATACGCCCGCGCCCGGATTTTCGCGACCAGGTCTTTGTCGCCACCCAGCAGCCCGAGACGCGGGCCGGTGGTGCCGTACTTGTCCATCCCCGTGGCGCCGACATCGACTCCCAGTTCAAGGAGTCTCGGCTGGCCGAAGCACGCCGGGCCGATCCGTGCCCCGCCGGCGTCGTCGACGATGATCTTCGCGCCCTTCGATCGCGCCAGTTTGATGATCTCTTTCAGGTCTGCCTCGGGCAGAATTTCATACGTGACCGCCAGGCGGGTGACGAACACCGCGTCGACGCGGTTGTTCTCATCAAGGGCTTTTCGGAACGCGCCGAGCCCCGTCGTGTCGGTGAAGCTTCCGCCGCCATGCGCGACCGCGCGTTTGACGGCCGGATGCGAATAGCTGGGCGACACGCCGATCACCACGTCGCCGTCGTCGATCATCACGTCTGCCGCCGTCAGTAATGCCGAGGTCAGGCGGTTGAAAACGAAGATGTCATGCGCCGCCGGATCGCCCCCCAGGTGTTCGAGGCCGAGCTCCGTCACGTCATCCGTAAAAAGGGCCGACGCGATCTCGTCGTCCATGACGGTCAGGTCGACGTCTTCCAGCTGCAGATTCCGCTCAAGACCGCTCAGCAGATAGACGCTTTTCTCGCCGAACTCCTTGCGGCGGCGGCGGATGTGCGCCCATGCGGTTTTGAGCTTGATGATGTCGTCGGCAGTGCCGGGCAAAATGCTGCCGCGCGCGTAGCTGAGGCCCGGGGCGAATGCGTTTCCGAAGCGGTCTTGTTTCATGAGTTTATCTCACCTTGATGCCAATCGGGTAGCCATATGCTCACCTTGCTAAGAATGATGTTAACAAAGCATCTCCGGAACCTATAACGCGATTATTTCATCGCCTAACTGAGATAATTTCACTTAGAATAGGACGATGTCCACGATACCCCGACCATCGCTGAACGCTATCCGCGCCTTCGAAGCCGCTGCCCGGCTGGGTGGATTCAAGGCGGCCGCCGACGAGCTGCACGTGACCCCCTCCGCCGTCAGCCATCAGATCGCCAATCTGGAGCGTGAAATCGGGGTTTCCCTTTTCCATCGCCGCGGCCGGCATATTTCGCTAAGTGCGCCCGGGGAACTTTACTGGCGGCGTGTCCACGATGCGTTGAGCACCCTCATGCACGCCGCGGACGGGATCGCCGATGCTACCGGCCAAAGCGTGTTGAGTGTCGTTGCCGCGTCGAGCTTTGCGGCGAAGTGGTTGATGCCGCGTCTCGACCGGTTCCTGCGCGATTACGCCGACGTCCGGGTGCGCGTCGAGCCGGCAGATAATCTGCAGCATCTGGGCGATGCCGACGTCGGTATTTTCTATGGCAACCCGGCCGGCCGGGATCTGGTCGCGCGACAGGTTATCAATGAACGCGTGCTGGTGCTTTGTGCGCCGGGCCTCAAGGATGGCGAGACGCCGCTTGATACACCCGGCGATCTCGCGCGCCATGTGTTGATCCATGCCCGTAATCACCTGTCGTGGCCGGACTGGCTGATGCAGAAGGGGTTGGGCGACTTTGCCGCCGGACGTGAACTGTTTGTCGAACGCTCCACGCTTGCCATCGATGCGGCGGTTCGGGGCGTCGGTGTGATCCTGGAGAGCGATCTGCTGGCGGCGGACGAGATTCGCGACGGCCGCCTGGTCGAGCCGTTCGACGCGCGCTTCCGGCTGCCGCCCACCCCCGCTTATTATGTGGTCACCAGCGATCGCGTTCAGGCCGATGGGCCGGCGCTTGCGTTCATCGACTGGCTGGCGCGGGAAACGGGCACCACCTGATGATCGAGATCACCAAAGACATCGCGATCCCGGATTCCGAGATCGAAGAACACTTCATCCGGGCAACGGGCCCGGGCGGACAAAAGGTCAACAAGTCGGAAACCGCTGTCCAGCTGCGTTTCGATGCGCGTCATTCCAGTGCGCTTTCCAATGCGCATTTTTTACGGCTGAAAAAAATGGCCGGACGACGCATGACGGCGGACGGGATGCTGGTGATCACGGCGCGCCAGTTCCGCACACAGGAACAGAACCGCAAGGACGCCATGGACCGGCTGGTTCAGTTGATCCGCGAAAGTGCGAAGCCGCCCCGGACCCGGCGGCCGACGAAAACCCCGAAAGCACAGAAACGCAAACGGCTCGAGAACAAGCGCCATAAGAGTTCGATCAAGAAAGCCCGCGGCGGCACAGTCTCCCGCGACGAGTGACGCTAAAGCCGTGCTTCGATCGCGTCCCAGATTTGCGCCTCGAGACAGGCGTCGTCGAAACGGTTGATCTCCTGCAGGCCCGTCGGCGACGTGACGTTGATCTCGGTCATGTACCCGCCGATGACGTCGATCCCGACGAAGATCATGCCGCGATTTTTCAGCTCGGGGCCGATGGCGGCGCAGATGTCGCGTTCCCGATCGGTGATCTCGGATTTCACAGCTTTGCCACCGACATGCATGTTGGAGCGCGCCTCGCCGTCGGCCGGCACGCGATTGGTGGCGCCGGCGATCTCGCCGTCGATCAGGATGATGCGCTTGTCGCCGGCGCGGACATCCTTCAGATACGCTTGCGCGATGATGGGCTCGCGATAGAGCATGGTAAACATTTCCAGAAGCGCGTTGAGGTTTTCATCGTCCGGCTTGATGTGGAATACACCCGCCCCGCCGTTGCCATATAGCGGCTTGATGATGATGTCCTTGTGTTCTTTTCGGAATGCCATGATCTGGTCACGGTCCGACGAGATCAGGGTCGGCGGCATGAATTCGGAAAAGTGCGTGACGAAAAGTTTCTCCGGCGCGTTTCTAACCTCGCGCGGGTCGTTAACCACCAGTGTTTTCGGATGCACATGCTCAAGCAGGTGCGTCGCCGTGATGTAAGCCATATCGAACGGCGGGTCCTGGCGCATCAAGACGACGTCCACATCGGTCGCGAGATCGATGGTGCGTGTCTCGCCGAGCGTGAAGTGATTGCCCTGCTCGCGTCTCAGCTCCATCGGCTCGGCTTCGGCAATGATGTGGCCGCGCGACATCGACAGTTTGCCGGGCACGTAATGCAGCAGCTTGTAGCCGCGCTTCTGCGCTTCGAGGGCCATGACGAACGTGCTGTCGCCTTTGATGTCGATGGTACTCACATGATCCATCTGGATCGCGACGGTCAGGGTCATGGCAATTCCTAAAGAAATGAAGGTCCCGCTTATGTGAGGCGGGTCCGAAGTTCCTGCAAGAGGATGGTGGTGTTGTAGCGCGCCGATTCCCCGGCGCCGAGCCGGAGATATTCTTCCAGCGCTTCGACGGCGGCCTGTATCCGGTCGAGGCGTGCGTTGAGAAGCCCGCATTCACGCCACAAAGTCGGCTCTTCGGGGGCGATGCGGAGCGCGAGTTCGAGCAATTTCGACGCGTCTTCGAGCCGCTTGGCCCGTAACAAGACGGATTTGCGGCCGGCCAGAAGGCGCAGCAAGGCTTCCTTGTCGCTCAGGACTTTCAGGCCATCGGGCGTCAGCTCCGCTTCGTTGCCGTCGAACGCTTTCAGGATTGCCCGGATGTCGGCGGGTTCCAGCGTCCGCCCGTCGCCGAGTGGGTCTGCGACCAGCCGCTCGCCCAGGCCTTCGAGGCGGATCAGCATGCGGCCCGGGATGTAAATGATTTCGGCGTCCCAGCCGAGGGCCCGTGCGGTCGCCGCATAAAGAATGGCCAGCGCGTCGCTGCAACCGATGCGGCTGTCGATGACACGGGTCAGGTCGTAACTGTCTTCATCTGTGCCGTTCGATTCCCCGCCACCATACCCGTAATGACGCGCCAGAACCTGACGGAGCGCATCGATCATCACCGCGACCGGCACCGGACCGTCGTTGATGCGCGCGTAATCACCGACCTTGGTCGAGAGTTTATCGAGATGGCGGCGGTAACGGTCGAGAGGCAAGGCCGGACGGTCGAACGCACCGGCGAGTAGGGCTGCTTCCGCGATACTCATGCCGCCTTCGGCGCCGTAATGCGCGAGCTGTTCGACAATGTCGCCCGCAGTGTTCACGATTTGACGGGCTCCTTCACCCGGACATGGCTGACGACGCGTTTGACGTATTTAATTGAGCGCGCGTGGTTGATGACCCGATCCAGTTCTTCTTTGTCCTGAGCGATGCCGATCAGGTAGATCACCGCACCCACGGTCTCTATCGAATAGTTGATGGCGAGGATGTCCTGGTCGAAGGTCATCTTCGATTGCAGTTGCGTGGTGATCCAGGAATCGTTGGCGATATCGGAAAGCGGGCTCTCGCTCACTTCGATCTCGTTGATGACGTCGGTGACGTTTTCGACCGTCCAGGCGATTCGCACCGCGTCGGCGCGCCGCTCTTCGCTCGGCACGCGCCCCGTCAGCAGTGCGCGGCCTTCGTAGACCTCGATCCCGACGTCGCGAAACAACTCTTCGTTCGTGTCCAGAAGCTTGGCGCGAATCCGGGTGGCGGTTGTGGTATCCGCCGCCACGCCTTTGATCCCGCGCTCTTGATAAGCCGCGACCCCCGCCGTGGCCGCGCCGCCGACGATCAGTCCGGCGCAGCCGCCAAGCTGCAAGGTGCCTAGCAACAACGCCAGAACCGCAGGTATTCGAAAACGGCGCATCGTTGACGCCCCGATCCAGTTTTCAACCATTAACAAGCACAACCACCCCGGCTTATAACGCCGATAAACGAATGCTACACACAATTCTGGCCGCTGTAAAAACGCGTCATACAGTAGATAACAAATTCATCATATGGCGCAATTATGGCCGCCAGGCATCGGTAACATGTTCCGGCAATCTGCCGGGCACGATGGCGATCACGTCGAAACGCAGGTCGTGCCCCTGAAGGCCGGCGTGTTGCGAGAGGAAGTGTTCGGCGGCGCGGATGATTCGCCCCCGCTGATGAAAGCCGACCGCTTCAAGGGCCGCAGCGCGGCTTTCACGCGTTTTCACTTCGACAAACGCCAATGTGCGTCCGCGCGCGGCGACGATATCGATTTCGCCCGAGGGCACCCTGAAATCGCGCGCTAAAATACGATAGCCCTTTAACCGCAGCAGGCCCGCCGCCAGCGTCTCCGCGCCGCGGCCACGGCGGTTGGCGCGGCGGCGCCGGTCGGTGCTCATGTTTCGTCTTCCGCCTTGATGGCGAGCGCCATGTTGTAGGCGTCACGGCGCGCGATTCCGGTTTCGGCGGCAATGCGGCTCGCCGCTTCACGGACGCTTTCGGTTCGCAGCAGATCCCGAAGCCGGGCGTCGACGTCGGCGGTATCGGGCGCGCCGTCATCGAGAGGGGCACCGACGACCATCGTCACCTCGCCCTTCGGCGGACCGGCGGCCTCGTAGTGTGTTTTCAGGTCTTCGAGAGATCCGTGCCGTGCCTCTTCGAACATTTTGGTCATTTCACGGAGCACGCAGGCAGGCCGGTCGCCCAAAACGGCAGCCATGTCGGCAAGCGACGACGCCAGGCGTTGCGGCGATTCGAGGAATACAAGCGACGCATCGACGGATGCAATCTCGCCCAGCCAGGTGCGGCGCTTACCCTGCTTCGGCGGTGGAAAACCGCAGTACATGAAGCGGTCGGTCGGCAGACCCGCCAGCACCAGCGCGTTGGTGACGGCGGATGGGCCGGGGGCGGCGTGCACCGGAATATTCTCCGCGCGGCATAGTTCCGCCAGCCGGTAGCCGGGATCGTTGATCATCGGCGTGCCGGCATCCGACACCAGCGCCACGATTTCGCCTGAATTCAAGTGCTCCATGAGCCGTGGACCGGCCTTGACGGCGTTGTGCTCATGATAGGAAATCAGTTTTCCATGCGTGATCCCGTGCATGTGCAGGAGCTTCCCGGTGACGCGCGTATCTTCACAGGCGATGACGTCGGCGCGGGTCAGGATATCGAGCGCCCGGAGCGTGATATCGGCGGCGTTGCCGATCGGCGTCGCGACGACGTAAAGGCCATGGGCGAGCCGTTGTTGCGGTTTACTCGCCTCGGGCAAGCGGCTACCGTCATCACTGTCGCGCCCGGCATCGACTAAACGAGAGGTAGATGTTTCTTCCCCCCGCTTTTCCGCTTTCGCTTGCAAACGCGCGCCGCGTTTTTTCCCTGATTGCGCCATTGGTGGCCCTTCTCATTCTCGCCGGCTGCCAGCATTCCGCAATCGGTGGGTCCGAGCAAGGAAAGCCGATGATCGCCGGTCCGTCGACGACGGACACCGCCACCGCCGGCGTGCCGCGTTCGCAACAGTTGCCGCCGGTCTCCGGGCCACGTGTGCCGCCTGGGCCGAACCTGCCGGAGATTCCGCCGACGGCGCCGCGTGCGCGTGCGGGCGAGCCGTTGCCGTCGCTGGCCGAGCTTCTGAACAGGCCGGTCAATCCTAATCAATTGCCGCCCGAAATCATGACATCGACCGTACCGGTGGCCAGTGCCGATTCGGTGCGCGTTGCCCTTCTGGTGCCGTTGAGCGGCCCCGCGTCCAAAGTCGGACAGGCGATGCTGAACGCGGCGCAGCTGGCACTGTTCCAGTTCGCGGACGACCGGTTTGAGCTTCTGCCGCACGATACCGGCGGCACCGTCGACGGTGCATTGGCCGCCGCGCAGCTTGCGATTGGCGATGGGGCGAAGCTGATCATCGGCCCCTTGCTGTCGGCCTCGGTACAGGCCGTCGGGCCGATCGCGCGTGCTGCCAACGTGCCGGTGGTCGGATTTTCCAGCGATCGCAACGCCGCCGGTGACGGGGTCTACGTCATGGGGTTCCTCCCCGCCGCGCAGACCGAACGTGTGCTGGGGTATGCGATTTCACGGGGCCTTGTCCGTTTCGGATTGTTGGCGCCCGACAACGCCTATGGTGCGGCCGTGCTGCAGGCGATGCAGGACGTGACGCTGCGGCAGGGCGTTCAGGTGACGCGCGCCCGGCTCTATGACCCGAACGCGGAAGACTATACCGATGTGGTCCGGGAAATCTCCGACTTCGACGCTCGCAAGCAGGAACTCGAACGTCAGATCGCCGAGCTGAAGCAGCGCGACGATGAAATTTCAAAGAAGACGCTGGAACGGCTGGAGCAATTACAAACCGCAGGCGATCTGCCGTTCGACGCGCTGATGGTCGCCGACGGCGGCAAGCGGCTGCAACAACTGGCCGCGCTGTTACCGTTTTTCGACGTCGATCCGGCGGTGGTGCAGATACTGGGGACCGGCCAGTGGGACGTCCCGGGGCTGGGGAACGAGCCGGCCTTGGTCGGCGCGTGGTATGCCGCGCCGGACCCGAGAGCGCGCGTCGACTTCGTCAAGGAATACACCGCGACATTCGGCGAGACGCCGCCGCGCCTCGCAACGATCGCCTACGATGCGGCGGCGCTTGCCGCGGTGTTGGGCCAGGGCGAGGATGGACCGAACTACACCCAGCAGGCGCTCGCCTCGCCGAACGGTTACTGGGGCCGGGACGGGATTTTTCGGTTGATGCCGAGCGGGATCACGGAGCGCGGCCTTGCCGTGCTCGAGATCACGCGGAAGTCGTCGCGGGTCATCGACCCGGCACCGGAAAGCTTTCAGCCGCGCATCAACTGACGCCCCGTCCGGGTGATGGCGGAATTTATGAAAGCAGCATGCCCAGCACCGCGTTGAGCCGTTGACGCCCGGCCGCCGTCGCATAGACCGACGTCGCCGTTCGTGCCATCAAGTCACCATCGACCATCCGGGCGAGTGCGTCGGGATCGACCGTGCCGTCGAATGAGATCCCCGCGATCCGACCGAAGCGTTCGATATCGATCCCGTCCACGAGGCGCAGCCCCATCATCACCAGTTCGCGCGCACGGTCTTCCGCGCTCAACAGGCGGCGCTTTGCCGTGCCGTGACCGTGCTCGCCTGCCAGTTTCAACCAGCGATCCGGGTTGTGGATTTGATGTGTGCCGTAGAACGCGCCGTCAATCGTGAGCCTGCCATGCGCGCCGGGCCCGATCCCCAGATAATCGCCGCCCCGCCAGCAGGTCAGATTGTGACGGCTCTCTTCGCCCGGCCGGGCGTGGTTGGAGATTTCATACGCCGGCATCCCGGCGGCGGAGAGGATCTCCTGCGTCGTTTCGAACATATCGGCCGCGTCGTCGTCGTCCGCGGGGTGGACCCCTTCGCGGAAGAACGGCGTACCGCTCTCGATGGTCAGTTGATAAAGCGACAGGTGCCCGCCGGCTATTCGGACCGCTCGGTCCAATTCATCGCGCCAATCGGTTGGCGACTGGCCGGGACGGGCATAGATCAGATCGAACGTCACCCGTTCGAAAACGTTAATGGCATCCTCAAGAGACGCGATCGCATCCGCCGCCGAATGATCGCGCCCGAGGAACCGTAGCGCATCGTCGTCGAACGACTGAACACCGACCGACAGCCGATTGACGCCGGCGTCCTTGAAATCGCGGAGCCGGCGCCGCTCGGAAGACGTGGGGTTGGTCTCGAGTGTGATTTCGATATCGTCGGCGACCGGCCAGTGACGTGCGACCGCTTGAACGATCTCGCCCACCGTTTCCGGTTCGATCAGCGACGGCGTGCCGCCCCCGAAATAAAGACTGGTGACGGTCCGCCCTTCGAGTTCGCCGGCATAGTGTGCGAGTTCGGACAGCAGCGCACCCCGCCAGCGGCTTGCATCGATGTCCGTATCTTTGTGGACGTTGAAATCGCAGTATGGACAAATCCGGCGGCAGAACGGCCAGTGCACATAAACGCCGAAGCCGGGGTTTTTGCCGCCCACTCAGGTGACGTCGCTAAAGCACGCCCGGACCAGCTTGGCGAACGCATCGGCCCGGTGCGACAGCGCATGTTTCTTGTTGGGTTCCATCTCGCCGAACGTGATCGTCTCACCATCCGCCGTAAAGATCGGGTCGTACCCGAAGCCTTTGTCGCCGACGGGCGGCCACGTGATTTCACCCTCGACGAGGCCTTCGAACACTTCCGCGTGCCCGTCCGGCCAGGCGAGCGCCAGTGCGCAGACGAATCTGGCCGAGCGGTCCTCGGCGCCCCGCAACAGTTCCTCGACCTTCTCCATTGCCGCCAGGAAATCCTTCTCCGGTCCGGCCCAGCGCGCCGAATAAATTCCCGGCGCCCCATCGAGTGCCGTGACGGCCAACCCGGAATCATCTGCAAGGGCGGGAAGTCTGGCGGCTTCGGCGGCGGCGTGCGCCTTCAGAAGCGCGTTCGCGACGAACGTGTCGCCGGTCTCTTCGGGTTCGGGCAGATCGAGATCGCCGGCGGAAACGACCTCGACCCCGAACGGCCGCATCAGGTCGCCGATCTCGCGGACCTTGCCCGCGTTGTGGCTGGCGATCACCAGTTTCCGTTCATTGAACCGGCGCGCCATACCCGGGCCCTCAGAGGCCGAGAGCGGCGTTCTGCGCCACGGTCAGTTCGGAAACGCCCTTCTTGGCGAGGCCCATCAATTCCATGAAGGTTTCTTCCGAAAACGGATCGGCCTCGGCCGTGCCCTGGATTTCGACGATGCCCCCCTTGCCTGTGAGGACGAAATTGGCGTCCGCTTCGGCATTGGAATCCTCGTCATAGTCCAGATCGAGGACGCTTTTACCGTCGAAAACCCCGCACGATACCGCGGCGACGCTGTCGATAAGGGGAATGCTGTCGATAATCCCCAGCGTCTGGCAGGCCTGGAACGCGCGATAAAGCGCGACGTAAGCGCCGGTGATGGACGCCGTCCGCGTGCCGCCGTCCGCCTGTATCACGTCGCAGTCGAGCTTGATCTGCAACTCGCCCATCGCACCCAGATCGGTGACGGCGCGGAGCGAGCGGCCGATCAGACGCTGGATTTCCTGGGTCCGGCCCGACTGTTTGCCGCGCGCCGCTTCACGGTTGGTGCGCGTGTGCGTGGAACGGGGCAGCATGCCGTACTCGGCGGTGACCCAGCCTTTGCCGCTGTCGCGCAGCCACGGCGGGACGCGTTGCTCGACGCTGGCGGTGCAAAGCACGTGCGTGTCCCCGAACTTGGCGAGGCACGATCCCTCGGCGTGTTTGGCGACGTCGATTTCGAGGACGACGGTTCGCATCTGGTCGGTTTCGCGGCCGGACGGGCGCATATGAATTCTCCACTGGCTTCAGATCGACGGCCAAGCTAGCGATTTGGTCCACGGGCGTAAAGGCAGCTTCCGGTCCGGAACACAGGCATGCATTGAGTTGACGGCCCGAAAGGCGGAAACTACATAACGCCGACTTTCGCACACGGCATGGAAGGTGCTGAAACAACAGATGATTGCCGAACTGAACGAGCGTTCGCGGGAGATATTCCGCCTGATCGTCGAGGCTTATTGCGACACCGGGGATCCGGTCGGCTCGCGCACCATCGCGCGCCGCATGACCCAGTCGCTCTCGCCGGCGACGATCCGCAACGTGATGGCCGACCTGGAAGACGCGGGATTGCTGTTTTCGCCGCACACCTCGGCCGGGCGCCTGCCGACCGATGCGGGCCTCAGGTTGTTCGTCGACGGCATCCTCGAGGTCGGGAATATTTCGGCCGAAGAACGCAAGCAGATCGAAGCGCAGTGCGCCGGCTCGTCCAGGAGTGTCGATCAGGTTCTGGAAGAGGCGACCACCACCCTTTCCGGGTTAACGGGCTTTGCGAGCCTAGTGTTCGCGCCCAAGACCGACAGTCCGTTGAAGCACATCGAATTCGTCAGCCTCAGCCCGGGGCGCGGCCTCGTGGTGCTGGTCACGGAGAGCGGTGTCGTTGAAAACAGATTGATCAGCGTCCCCATGACCTTGCCGCCTTCGGCGCTGGTGCAGGCGACGAACTTCCTCAGCGCGAGGCTGGTGGGCCGCACCATCAAAGAGGCGCACTCCGAGATCGTCGCCGAACTCGAAAGCCATCAGGCGCAACTCGACGAATTGACCCAGAAAGTGGTCGAAAGCGGGCTTGCCACCTGGTCCGGCGACGGCAGCGACACGGATGCGTCGGGCACCCTGATCGTGCGTGGTCAAGCCAAGCTGTTGGAGGATGTAACGGCGCTGACGGATCTCGAACGTATCCGCTCATTGTTCGAGGCTTTGGAAACGAAAAACGAGATGCTCAAGCTGCTGAGCCTTGCGGATGACGCCGATGGAGTCCAAATCTTCATCGGTGCGGACAATAATCTGTTCAACGTTGCCGGGTGTTCGATGATCGTCGGCCCCTACCGCAACGACACCAACCATATCGTCGGGGCAATCGGTGTGATAGGCCCGACGCGAATGAATTACGCGCGGATCATTCCGATGGTCGATTATACGGCCCGGATGATCGGTGAACGGTTCCGTTAAGAACGTTAGGAAGACGATGCAAAGCCAGGAAAAAGCAGACATGCCGGCAGAAGAAGAAAAACCCGAGGACGCCGCCGCCGAGGCGACGCCGGAAACCGAGGCTGCCACTGAGCCCGCAGCGGCACAGGCCGAAGGCCGCGCCGACGCCACGGGTGACGAGGAAGACCCGGAAGGTGCCGTATCAGAATTGGAAGCCGAGCTCGCCGATACCAAGGACAAGCTCTTGCGCGCGCTGGCCGAGGCCGAAAACGTCCGCCGCCGTGCATCGCGCGACGTCGAGAACGCGTCCAGGCGCGCGATCGCCGGGTTCGCCCGCGAGATGGTCGTCGTCGCGGATAACCTGAGCCGCGCGCTCGGCGCCGTCGACAAGGACAAGCTCGGCGACAACGACGCGGTGAAAAGCTTGCTGCAGGGCGTGGAAATGACCGAGCGCGAGATGCAGCACGCGTTTTCCCGGAACGGTATTAAACGCCTCGATCCGCTGGGCGAGAAATTCGACCCGCAGCTTCACGAGGCGATGTTCGAGTACGAAGACCCGTCGAAGCCCGCCGGCAGCATCGGCCAGGTGCTGGAAGTGGGTTATACCCTCAACGATCAGCCGCTGCGCCCGGCCAAGGTCGGCGTCACCAAGGGTGGCGAAAAGCAGGGCCCGGCACCGACGCCGTCGCAGCAGACGCTGGACGAGGCGGCTGGCGAAAAGCCGTCTTCGGGCGGCGGCAAGGGCTACGAGGACGAGAAGAAACCGTCCGGGACCAATCTGGACGAGGAATTGTAAGGGGAAAGTCCCCAAAATTATTGTTGGGAAAGCGTTGCAGCCCCGGAAAACCGGGCTTATATCCCAACCAAATCCAAGAAGCCGCCGGATTTCGGCGGCAGGATCTAAACCCGAGGGGTCGTTTCGGGCGCTTGCAAAGGCCGGAAACGACAGCCGTAGAAAGAGAGGTTAGTTAGTCATGAGTAAGGTTATCGGTATCGACCTGGGCACGACGAACTCGTGCGTTGCCGTGATGGACGGCAAGGATGCCAAGGTTATTGAAAACTCCGAAGGTGCGCGGACCACGCCGTCGATGGTCGCATTCGCCGACTCCGGCGAACGCCTTGTCGGTCAGCCGGCGAAGCGTCAGGCCGTCACCAACCCGGAAAAGACCCTTTTCGCGATCAAACGCCTGATCGGTCGCCGTTACGACGATCCCGTCACCGAAAAGGACAAGAAGATCGTCCCCTACAACATCATCAAGGGCGATAACGGCGATGCGTGGGTCAGCGTCGACGACGACAAGTATTCCCCCTCGCAGATTTCCGCGTTCATCCTTCAGAAGATGAAGGAAACGGCGGAAAGCTATCTGGGCGAGAAGGTCGAACAGGCCGTCATCACGGTCCCGGCTTATTTCAACGACTCTCAGCGTCAGGCCACCAAGGACGCCGGTAAGATCGCCGGTCTCGAGGTGCTGCGTATCATCAACGAACCGACCGCGGCCGCGCTGGCTTACGGTCTCGAGAAAAAAGACGGCGGCACCATCGTCGTTTACGACCTTGGCGGCGGCACCTTCGACGTCTCGATCCTGGAGATCGGGGACGGTGTGTTTGAAGTGAAATCCACCAACGGGGACACGTTCCTGGGTGGTGAGGACTTCGACAACCGTATCGTCGATTACCTGGCCGAAGAGTTCAAGAAAGAGAACACCATCGACCTGCGCGACGACCGTCTGGCGCTTCAGCGTCTGAAGGAAGCCGCGGAAAAGGCCAAGATCGAGCTTTCGTCCACGAGCCAGACCGAAGTGAACCTGCCGTTCATCACGGCGGATCAGTCGGGTCCGAAGCACCTCAACATCAAGCTTTCCCGCGCCAAGCTGGAAGCGCTGGTCGAAGACCTGATCGAACGCACCGTCAATCCGTGCAAGAACGCGCTCAAGGATGCCGGCATCAAGGCCTCTGAAATCGACGAGGTAATCCTGGTCGGTGGCATGACGCGTATGCCGAAGGTCATCGAAACGGTGAAGAACTTCTTCGGCCGCGAGCCGCACAAGGGCGTGAATCCGGACGAAGTCGTGGCGCTCGGCGCCGCCATTCAGGGTGGTGTGCTCAAGGGCGACGTCAAGGACGTGCTGTTGCTCGACGTGACGCCGCTGTCGCTCGGTATCGAAACGCTGGGCGGCGTGTTCACGCGTCTGATCGACCGCAACACGACGATCCCGACGCGTAAGAGCCAGACCTTCTCGACCGCGGAAGACAACCAGTCCGCGGTGACGATCCGGGTGTTCCAGGGCGAACGCGAAATGGCGGCGGACAACAAGCTGCTGGGTCAGTTCGATCTGGTCGGAATCCCGCCGAGCCCGCGCGGCATGCCGCAGATCGAGGTGACCTTCGACATCGACGCCAACGGGCTGGTCAACGTGTCCGCGAAGGACAAGGCGACCGGCAAGGAACAGCAGATCCGCATCCAGGCGTCGGGCGGTCTTTCCGACGACGACATCGAACGGATGGTCAAGGAAGCCGAAGAAAACGCCGACGCCGACAAGAAGCGCCGCGAGCTGGTCGACGCCAGGAACAACGCCGACAGCATGGTCCATGCGGCCGAAAAGAGCCTCGCAGACTACGGCGATCAGATCGAAGATGCCGACAAGACGGCCATCGAGACCGCGATCAGCGATCTCAAGGACGTCATGGAAGGCGACGATCTGGAAGCGATCAACGCCAAAACCGAGGCGCTCAGTCAGGCATCCATGAAACTCGGTGAAGCCATGTACAAGGCGCAGCAAGCCGAACAGGAAGCCGAAGGCGGCGCCGAGGGCGCCGATGCCGACGCATCGAAGTCCGATGACGAAACCGTCGTCGACGCTGACTTCGAGGAAGTCGATCCGGACCAGGACAAGAAGAACGGCTAACACCGTTCTCCGGCAAGGGCGGTCCGTGAATACGGACCGTCCGCCGGCGGATCGCTTCGGGGGTAT
The DNA here is from genome assembly GCA_023145215.1 of Rhodospirillales bacterium. Taxonomy (GTDB): domain Bacteria; phylum Pseudomonadota; class Alphaproteobacteria; order Rhodospirillales; family Casp-alpha2; genus UBA4479. The sequence goes on from JAGLED010000002.1 coordinate 57,672, forward strand.
CGGTCACGATGGCTAAACAGGATTATTACGAGAGCCTCGGGGTTTCCCGGGACGCGGATGCGGCAGAGCTGAAAAAGGCTTACCGCAAGCTCGCCATGCAGTATCACCCGGATCGCAATCCGGACGATGCCGAGGCGGAGAAGCGTTTCAAGGAAGTCAACGAGGCTTACGAGGTTCTGAAGGACGCCGAAAAGCGTGCGGCTTACGACCGCTTCGGCCATGCCGCGTTCGAAGGCGGCGGGCCAGGTCCGGGTGCCGGGGGCGGCTTCGGGGCCGGCGGTTTCGCCGACATTTTCGAAGAGATGTTCGGCGACTTCATGGGCGGCGGCCGTGGTGGTGGACAACGCGCCAACGCGGGTCGTGGATCCGATCTCCGCTACAATATGGAAATCACGCTCGAGGACGCGTTCAACGGTCTCAAGACCGATATCCGCGTCCCGACGTCGGTGGTCTGCGACGACTGCGACGGTACGGGTGGCAAGGACGGCGCAGCGCCGGTCGCTTGCGGCAGTTGCGGTGGCGCGGGACGTGTTCGCTCGCAATCCGGTTTCTTCACTGTCGAGCGCACGTGTCCGACCTGTCAGGGCACCGGCCAGGCGATCGAGGATCCGTGCCGGGGTTGTTCGGGCACCGGGCGCAAACAGAGAGAAAAGACGCTCGCGGTCAATATCCCGGCAGGGGTCGAGGACGGTACGCGCATCCGCCTTGCGGGTGAAGGCGAGGCCGGGCTTCGTGGCGCGCCGGCGGGCGATCTGTACATCTTCTTGGGGATCCGGCCGCACCGGTTCTTCCGTCGCGACGGCGCCGACATTCACGTCCGCGTTCCCGTCCCGATGGCGACGGCGACGCTCGGCGGGCAGATCGAGGTCCCGACGGTCGAGGGCAAGCTTCTCCGCGTCACCATCCCCGAAGGGACGCCGACCGGTCACCAGCTCAGATTGCGCGGCAAGGGCATGAAGGTCATGCGCTCCGAAGCGCGCGGCGACATGTTCGTGCAGATCTTCGTCGAGACGCCGGTCAACCTGACCAAGAAGCAGAAAGAACTTCTGAAGGAGTTCGCCGGCGACGAGAAGCAGACCAAGAAGCAAAGCCCGGAAAGCTCCGGTTTCCTGGATAAAGTCAAAGAGCTCTGGGAAGACCTCAGGGACTGACGTTTGCGCCCCTACAACGGTGATCCTGAACTTGATTCATGATCTCGTTGATTGATTTCCTGCCGTCATCCCCGCTTTAATCTAGTTCCGGACCCCGGCCTTCGCCGGGGTGGAAACGTGATCTGACAAGCATGTCATTCCGGCGCAGGGCGGAATCCAATGCGACCGCGCAGTCAATGGGATTGCGTCGGCGCTGAATTAAGTCTCGGGAATACGATGATGTTTGTTGTTCATGCGTCTTTCCCTATAGTGCGGCTCCGGAACTTGACGGAGAGTTGAGCCATGAAAATCGGAATTGTCGGATGCGCCGGACGCATGGGACGCATGCTGGTGAAGGCCGTTCATGAGACGCCGGGGGCCGAGCTTGCGGGCGGCACCGAAGCGCCGCACTCCGACGCTATCGGCGAAGACCCCGCCGTACTGGCGGGCCTGCCCGCATCCGGGCTCCAGATCATCGATGACGCGAAGGGACTTTTTGAGGTTTCGGACGCCGTCGTCGATTTCACCGCACCCGCCGCGACGGTCCGGCATGCTCAATTCGCTGCAGAGACGGGAACCGCGCTGATCCCCGGAACAACGGGCCTGAGCGCCGACGATCAGGCGAAAATCGAGGAGGCGGCGAAGGCCGTCGCCATTGTCCAGGCGGCCAATTATTCCGTCGGCGTCAATGTGCTCTTGGGCCTCGCGCGCCAGGCAGCCGAGATGATGGGCCCCGAATTCGATATCGAGATTTTGGAGATGCATCACCGCCATAAGGTCGATGCCCCGTCGGGCACCGCATTGGCGCTCGGCAAGGCGGCCGCCGACGGCCGGGGTGTCGACCTCGACAAGGTTTCGGACCGGGTGCGCGACGGTCATACCGGTGAGCGCAAGGTTGGGAATATCGGCTTCGCGACGCTCCGGGGCGGGATGGTGGTCGGCGATCACTCGGTGATTTTCGCCTCCGATGACGAACGCGTCGAAATCACCCACAAGGCCGCCGACCGCGGCCTGTTCGCCAAAGGGGCGATCCGCGCCGCGCTCTGGACCGAGGGGAAGGCCCCTGGCCTTTATTCCATGCGGGATGTGCTGGGGCTGAAGGGCTAACGCTTAACAGACCGCGCCCACACCCTCGTGGCGAATCTCGCCCAGGCGTTTGATCTCGCTTTCCAGGGTTTCGCACAGTGCCAGCTTTTCCTCGTCGTTGAGGAATTTGCCGATCACGATGCGTTTGCCGTGCGTTCCGGCGATAAGCTGCTTCGACGGCCCGTCGAGGCGGACTTGTAACCACTGCGGCTGAAACGTCCAGTGCTTCCGCTTGCCCCAGTGGTCAACCTTTGAAAACCGGAACTCGCGCTCGGTGATGGTGATCGCTTCGAACGACGAGCCGACCTTGTGATTGTAACGGAGCGCGAAGATCAGGCCCGCGACCTCCAATCCCATAAGCCCGAACACCGGCCATGCGCCTGCGATCAGAAAAGCCGTCCCGGTCGGAATGAACAGGAACAGCACGAACCCGGTGACGATGCGGATCGCGCGCTCGGATGAGCTGCGGTGCGGTCTTAAAACCCGCGAAAAACGGATCTTCTCCGGCACCGGGTCGCCTGTCTGCAAATTGTGCGCTTTGGGCGTATCCATGGGGGCATTCTAGGCAATCCAGCCGTTCCGCAACAACCGGGTTTTCTATGGCGTGGATATGCGGGATAACAAACCCATGAAAAAAGCCGATGTTGTCACGTTCTATTCCCGCCTTCGCGATGCCGACCCAGCGCCCAAGGGTGAGCTGCATTACGTCAACCCGTACACGCTGCTGGTCGCCGTGGCGCTGTCCGCACAGGCGACGGACGTTGGCGTGAACAAAGCGACGAAGCCGTTATTCAAGAAGGTCAAGACACCGGAAGCGATGGTGAAACTCGGCCTCGAGGGGCTAAAGGACTACATAAAGACCATTGGGCTCTATAACACCAAGGCCAAGAATGTCATCGCGCTCAGCCAGATCCTGATCGAACAACACGACAGCCAGGTGCCGAACGATCAGGCCGCGCTCGAAGCGCTGCCGGGTGTCGGCCGAAAGACGGCGAACGTGGTCCGCAACATTGCCTTCGGCGAGCCGACCATTGCCGTCGACACGCATATTTTCCGTGTTTCCAACCGCACCGGACTGGCGCCGGGCAAGACACCGCTTGCGGTCGAAAAGAAACTCCTGAAGGTAACGCCGCCGGAGTTCGCGCTGCACGCGCATCATTGGCTGATTCTGCTCGGGCGCTATGTCTGCAAGGCCCGCAAACCCGACTGCCCGAACTGCAAGGTGATCGACGTCTGCGCCTTCAAGGGGAAAACGACGCTGGCCTGAGTGGGCGGGTTAACCGCGCGCCACAAATCTGCGGACGACGGACTTGAGGCAGGTCTCGGTTGCCGTCCCGCTGCCGCGGGCATCGAGATGCTCGACCTTCAACGCACCTTCCGTGCCTGCCGGATATAGAAACAGGAAAAGCACGCATTCATCCGTGCGGTATTGCCAGATCTCGGCACCCAGATCGCGCCGGACAAGGCTGGCCGGCCCGAACGTCTCATTCAGTGCCGCCGTGTCCCAGCCGATGACCTCGGCGGCTTTCGGGGCTTCGATCGCCGGTTCGTGCTTAGACGCCGGTTCGGGTGCGGGCTTCGGGAGCGCTGCCGTCCGCGGGCCCGGGTTCGTGGCGGCGGTTGACGGCGTATCGGGCGCCGGGGATGGCGTCACGTTGGCGCCGGCGCAACCGGCGAGGAACGTCAGCAGCAGAACGGCCGTCAGCCGCCGGGAAAGCCCGGCGGGACTATTCATCGCCGCTGTTGTCGCTCAGGGTCTGCATGTCGCCGGCGATTTCGCCGCCCGATTCGATGACGATGCGGCCGTAGCGTACCTTGCCGTGAATTCGGCCGCCGGAACGCACGATCAGACGCTCGCGGGCGATCAGATCGCCGTCGAAACGGCCGCTGATATCGGCTTCGTCGACCTCGGCGGCACCCTTGAAATAGCCGCTCGGCGAGATTTCCAGGACACGTGCGCCCGGTAACGTCACCTCGACGTGGCCTTCGACGACGAGCTTGTCGCAGGCGGTGATTTCACCGTTAAGCTGGATGTCGCGGCCAACGATCAGGCGGCGGCTTTCCATATCACCGGCACGCGGACGGTCAATGCGGCGCGCCGGCGCACTCGGCAAATCGGGGGCGCGGCGTTGCAGGTCCGGCATATGCGCGCTCGAAGACGGCGGTTTGGCCGGTGCGTGCGAACCCTTGCGGGAAAACGGTTTCAGCGGCGGTGCGTCGCCGGCCTCGTCGTCCGTGCTTTCCATACGCGCCGGCAGGGCGTCAGCTTTCTCGGGCGACTTCGCAGGATCTTCCTCGTCTTTCTTTTTTCCGAACATGAACTTCTACCCCTCGTGTGACCGGGCCCCGGAGCCCGGAAAATCCCGGCGGCCGCTCTTAAGCCTTGACCGCCGTCCCCCTTTCGCCGGTCGGATGCCATTTCTCGTACATGTGCACCATGGCCGAGGTGGCAACGATCGGCATCAGCAGATTGACTACCGGTATCGTCAGCGCGAACGCGATAACGATACCGACCATCATGACGCTACCCTGACGGGCCTTGCGCAGTTTGGTCACTTCCGCCGGCGGGAGCCGTCTGGACGCCACCAGCTCGAAATACTCCCGGCCCAGAAGATAACCGTTCACCAGATAGAAAACAAAAGGGAAAAGCGGCCCGAGGAACAGGAACGGCAGCATCAGGATGTTGAGCACAATCAGGATGCCCAGGAACTTTGCGGACATCACGACCGTTTCACCGATTGATTGACCGTTAGCGTCCGACAGGCCCGGATAATGGCGCGCCTCAACACAGTCCGCGACCTGATCGAGAAACAACCCGATCACAGCGCTCACCGTCGCCGGGAACAAAAACCAGGTGAGTGCGAGTGTGGCCAGGCCGCCCAGGATATCGACAGCACCCTCGAGCCAACCGATCTCGGAAATCGAGGTTTCGCGGAGCACATAGCCGACAACGGTCCAAAGGACGACCAGCGTTACCAGCGCTGCCAGAATTGAAAGCCACAAGTATTTTCGTGTGTTTTTGTCGCTTAACTGATCAATGCCTTTAACAAATGCGCTTATCATATTGATTCCGCCTGATTCCCAAGAAAATGCAGTGATCCTAACGATTTAAGGGCGTGCGCCCGCCCCGGTCAAGCGCCGATTCTCAAGTAGAATCTCAAGAATGTTAAAATTTTAAATAAAATCAATAAACTATTAACTATATCTAAGATCGCATGGAAATTGCACATGAATTCCGCAGGGTCTGTGGCCGTGTTTCCGGGGATCGCGCTTGCCCGAAGCCCGGCAATGGCTATACTCCGCGCCAAATGGCGTCCGGCGCCTCAAATTCCAATTTTCTTCTGCGAGCCTATCCATGCCTGAAGCACAATATGACGTCCTCGGCATCGGCAACGCGATTGTCGATATCCTCGTTCAGACCGAGGACGACTTCCTGTCCGAAAACGGCCTTTCCAAAGGTGCCATGGCGCTGGTCAGCGCCGAGGAACAGCGGGTGCTCTACGAGAAATCCGGCCAGGCCATCGAAAGTTCCGGCGGCTCCGCTGCCAATACTTTGGCGGGTGTCGCGGCGCTCGGTGGACGTGCGGCGTTCGCGGGCAAGGTAAAGGACGATCAGCTCGGCACCGTATTCGCGCATGATATCCGTGCCGCCGGCGTGAACTTCACGACACCGATGGCGAATGAGGGCGCGCCCACGGCGACCTGTCTCGTGCTTATTTCACCCGACGGCCAGCGCACCATGCAAACGTATCTCGGCGCGTGCGTGGACTTCGCGCCCGCCGATCTCGACCCCGATCAGGTCAAGGCGGCGGAGGTGACGTACCTCGAAGGGTATCTCTGGGATCCGGACCCGGCCCGCGAAGCGTTCCTTCAAGCGTCCAAGATCGCCCATGACGCAGGCCGTAAGGTGGCGCTGTCGCTTTCCGACCCGTTCTGCGTCGACCGCCATCGTGACGGGTTCATCCCGTTCATCGAAGAACACGTGGATATCCTGTTCGCCAATGAAGACGAGATCCTGTCGCTCTATCAGGTCGAGGATTTCGACGCGGCGGCCGAGAAAATCCGGGGTGTGGTCGACATTGCGGCCCTGACCCGTTCCGAAAAGGGCTCGGTCGTGGTGACCGCCGACGACACCATCGCCGTCCCCGCTGCGCCGGTCGAACACGTCGTCGACACGACGGGTGCGGGTGACGCCTACGCCGCCGGGTTCCTTGCTGCGCACACGCATGGCCGCGACCTGGAGACGTCGGCAAAGCTTGGCGGGTTGCTGGCCGCCGTCATCATCCAGCAGATCGGCGCACGCCCGACCGCCGGCGTGCAACACCTGCTTCAGGACATTGACGGCTAACAGCCTTTCTCCTTTTACGGATACAACCGATGAACCTCAGAAACATCGCGATTATCGCGCACGTCGACCATGGCAAAACCACTTTGGTCGATAACATGATGCGCCAATCCGGCGCCTTCCGCGACAACCAGAAAGTGGCGGAACGGGTCATGGACTCGGGCGAGCTCGAGCGCGAACGCGGCATTACCATCCTCGCCAAGTGCACTTCCGTCGAGTGGCAGGGCACGCGGGTCAACATCGTCGACACACCGGGCCACGCGGATTTCGGCGGTGAGGTCGAACGCATCCTTTCCATGGTCGACGGGGTCGTCCTGCTGGTAGACGCCGCCGAAGGCCCGATGCCGCAGACCAAATTCGTGACGTCCAAGGCCCTGAGTCTCGGGCTCAAGCCGATCGTTGTCGTCAACAAGGTCGATAAGTCCGACGCGCGTCCCTACGAAGTACAGGATGAGGTCTTCGATCTGTTCACGGCGTTGGACGCTAACGATGAGCAGCTGGATTTCCCGACGCTCTTTGCGTCCGGCCGCGACGGGTGGGCCGCGATGGAACCGGATGCCGGATCGGGCGATTTGACGCCACTTTTCGACTGCATCGTGAAACACGTGAAAGAACCGGAAGCGGACCCCGACGGTCCGTTCCGGATGCTGGTGACAACGATCGAAGCCGATCCGTATCTGGGCCGGATTCTGACCGGGCGCATCTTCTCCGGGTCGGTGAAGCCGAACCAGCAGATCAAGGCGCTTCGTGCCGGCGGCAAGGTCGTGGAGCAGGGCCGGGTACAGAAAATTCTCGCCTTTCGTGATGTGAAGCGCGAAGCCATCGATAACGGTGTTGCCGGGGATATCGTCGCGATTTCGGGGCTCGCCAAGGCGACTGTTGCCGACACGCTTTGCGAAACCGAAGTCGAAGAACCGCTAAGCGCGCAACCCGTCGATCCGCCGACGCTGGCGATGACGTTCTCGGTCAATTCCTCGCCCTATGCCGGACAAGACGGCGACAAGGTCACTTCCAGGATGATCCGCGAGCGTCTGCTGCGCGAGGCTGAGGGTAACGTCGCCATCCGCATCACCGAAACCGAGAGCAAGGATGCCTTCGACGTGGCCGGTCGCGGTGAACTGCAGTTGGGCGTATTGATTGAGCAGATGCGGCGTGAGGGATATGAGCTGTCTATCTCTCGGCCGCGGGTGCTTTTTCGGGAAGATCCGGAAACCGGCGAACGTACAGAACCGCTGGAAGACGTGATCATCGACGTCGACGAGGAGTTCTCGGGCATCGTCGTCGAGGCATTGAGCGTACGTAAAGGCCGGATGACGGAAATGAAGCAGGCCGGCGGCGGCAAGGTGCGGTTGACCTTTGTCGTGCCGTCGCGCGGTCTGATCGGGTACCACGGCGAGTTCCTGACGGAAACCCGCGGCACCGGCGTCATGAACCGCATGTTCCATGGTTATGCGTCCCACCAGGGTCCGGTCCCGGGCCGCCGCAATGGCGTGCTGATCTCGAACGCGACCGGCAAATCGGTGGCCTACGCGCTGGCCGGACTGGAAGGGCGCGGCGCGCTCTTCATCGGTGGTGGCGTGCCGGTTTACGAGGGCATGATCATCGGCGAACATAGCCGCGAGAATGATCTTGAGGTCAACCCGCTCAAATCGAAGCAACTTACCAACTTCCGTGCAGCCGGGTCCGACGAAGCGATCCGCCTGACGCCGCCCCGGCGCATGAGCCTGGAAGACGCCATCGCCTACGTCGCCGACGACGAACTGCTCGAGGTGACGCCAAAGTCGCTCAGGTTGCGTAAACGTCTTCTCGATCCGCATGAGCGCAAGAAATCCGAACGCAAGAAGGACGCGGGTTGAGCCCGGCAAAAACCGGGGATACGCTGACGTCATGCAGACGACCGACCAGCCTGTAGCCGATAGGCCGAACGTCGGGGCGTCCGCCTTCTGGCGGATGTTCCCGGCAGGCATGCGCCGGCGCTGGTGGATGTTCCGTCCGTTCGACCTGATCGCCCGGCATTTCCCGGTCTTCAAGCCGCATCGCGGGCTTTTGGTGGTGCGGATGGACGGCATCGGCGACATGATGCTGTTCCGCCAAAGCCTTGACCATTACGCCGATGCGTTCGGTGTTGATAAAGCCGATATCACGGTACTTGGCTGCGATAGTTGGAAGCCGATCGTGGACAAGGTCTTTGTCGGCTACCGGGTCATCACCATCGACGAACACGCATATGCGCGGAAGCTGATGTACCGGTTTCGGGTGAACCTGATGGTTCGGCAACTCGCGCCAGAGACGGTGGTCTGTGATTCGTACCTCCGGCGCGCGATGATGGCAGATAGCCTCGTTTGGGGTGCGGCGGCAAAACGCACCATCGTTTCCATGCCCTACGTCAACGAAACGACACGGTCCGAGTTCACGTTCTATCTAAGCCAGACCGACGAGATCATAGATACCGGTCCCTACCCGACCCACGAGATCATCCGCCATTTCCGTTTCGTATCCGCAGTGGCGGGCAAGCGGATTGAGCCCATACCACCGAAAATCGATTGGCCCGACGAGAAGCCGACAAACGCCATCGAAGAGCGCTATGCAGTGCTCAATCCCGGCAGCAACGAACCGGGCCGCCGTTGGCCGTTCGCGTCTTATGTGAGTGTCGCCGAGAAATTGCTGGAAATGGGTTGGAAGGTCTTCGTCGTCGGCACGCGAGGTGAAAGATGGGACGCGGCGCTGCTGGACGATATCGCCAAGCGCCCCGGCGTGACAGACCTGACCGGACGAACGTCGCTCGTCGAATTGATGGGGATAATGAAGAACGCAGGATTAGTGATCAGCAACGATACCGGCCCTGCCCACCTGTCCATTGCGCTTGGCGCACCGACGCTGGTGATCGTGGGCGGTGGGCATTTCACCAGTTTCGTCCCTTATCCAGAATGCGTTAGCCCCGGCAACGCGCGGTTCATATACGAAACGATGGAGTGCTATCACTGCTTCTGGCGCTGCCACAAACGCGCCAGCAAGCATGACGTTTTCCCATGCGTGGCAGCGATCCCGGCCGGTGATGTCTGGAAAGTGTGCCAGGAGTTGATTGCCGACGGAACGTCTGCCGAGACGCAGACGGCGGCTGCAGGCTGAAGCGCGGCATGCCGCCCAGATTGCAGGGCTGGACATCCGCCGTTGCCGTATATTTTGAATTCCGTGTCTTCCTGATCCTGCTACTGGGGTTTTCCTGCGGCCTGCCATTGCTGCTGGTCTACGGAACGCTGTCCGCATGGCTCCATGACGAGGGCGTGTCCCTCACCGTTATCGGGTGGTTCTCCATCGCATCGAGCGCCTACGCGCTCAAATTCCTGTGGGCCCCGATGGTGGACCGCTGCCCGCTCCCGTTCCTCACGCGTTTGTTGGGACAGCGGCGCGGCTGGCTGTTGTTGGCGCAATGCTGCGTGATGGCGGCGATCTTGATGCTGGGGACGACGGACCCTGCCGAAGACCTGCTTTGGACCGCGCTATGGGCCGTGGTGCTGGCATTCTCGTCGGCGACCCAGGACATCGTCGTCGATGCCTACCGGATCGAGATCCTCGACGAAGAGAAAATGGGTGCGGGCGCGGCCAACTACGTGGTTGGCTACCGGGTGGCCACATTCGCCTCAGGTGCCGGGGCACTGGTGATTGCGGATCAGGCGGGATGGTTCTCGGCCTATGCCGTGATGGCAATCCTAGTTGCCGTCGGCATGGCGGCGACCTTGTTTGGTCCGGAACCGGTGCGGCGCGTTGAAGAAGCGGTGACGCACACCGGTTCGAAACTCGCGCATGCGATTGAGGTTCTACGCCGCGCCGTCTGGATGCCGTTTGCCGAGTTCATGTCGCGGCCGCATTGGTTGATGATCCTCTTGTTCATCGCGCTTTATAAATACGGCGACGCGTTGCTGGGTGTGATGGCCAACCCATTCTATCTGGATATAGGGTTTTCCAAGACCGAGGTCGGCCTGGTTACCAAGGGTTTTGGGCTCGCTGCGACCATCATCGGCGGGATCGTCGGCGGTGCGTTCGTTGCGCGCTATGGCACGCTCAAGGCACTGATGTTCGGAGGCATCCTTCAAGCTGCATCGAATGCGGTGTTCGCTCTGCAGGCTTATATCGGTCCGGAACTGCCGATGCTGTTCGTCACCATCGGTGTCGAGAACCTGACCGGCGGGATCGGCACTATCGCATTTGTCGCCTATCTTTCTGGGTTGTGTAACGTCGCCTACACGGCGACCCAGTTCGCCATGCTGTCGTCGTTAATGGGTTTCTCGCGGACTGTGCTTGCATCCGGCGGCGGCTGGCTCGCCGATCAGATCGACTGGGTGTCGTATTTCCTGCTGACCGGACTGGCGGCGATCCCGGGACTGGTCTTGCTGATCTGGCTCATGAAGCGGGTGCCGCCGCCAGCCGTTCAAGAAGCGCGTCCTTAACATCTTCAACCGGGATCGCATGCATCTCGCGTGAGCCAAACGCTTCGGCACGGATGACGGTAATGTCGTCCGTCATTGGCGGAAATTTCTCATAGACCGTTGGTCCGTACATCACGACCAGCGGCGTATTGGCAACGGCGAGCATGTGGGCGATCCCGGAATCGTTTGAAAGCGCTGCGGTCAGTCGTCCGCCCAGCGCGATGGTCAGCAGCGGATCGTAATCGAACGCCCTTCCCTCCTTAGCCTGGAGCGGTAATAAGGCGCCGGGAACCTCGGCCTGGATCGGTTCGATCCACTCTTCTTCCTGAGGGCCGATCAGGAATACCGGCTTCACGCCGGTCTCTTCGGCCGTCCGCGCGACGGCGATGAAGCGCGCCAGTGGCCAGCACTTGGGACGCCCCCCGGAGCCGGGGGCGAAGGCGGCGTACTGCGCGCCGTCGGGCAACAACCGGGCGGCCGCATCGACGTAACGCGGCGGGAGCGGAAGATCGAGGGACGTCGGCGTATCGAACATTCGCCCGGCCGCAATCTCCAGCAAATCCAGCATCTGCCGCTGCATCGCTTTGGGGAATTTGTAGCCCGATTTGGGTTTGCTCGAGGAGAGCAGGAACCTTGCCGCCGGCGAGACGAACGCTTTGTGACGGATGCGCCGGACGGCAAGCGCGATCCAGAAATTCCGCTGCGTGTCGATGACCAGATCGAAACGGCGATTCTTTAATGGCCGCGGCCCCAGAAGTTCCTTCGGGCTCTCGCCGATGCCGCCGTATTCGATGATCTCGTCGATCAGATGGTCGGCGAGCGGCTTGAGGCTTCGGCCATAAACGGTGGTCTCCTTGCCCGCGAACCATGTGATCCTGGCATTGGGAAAAGCGGTTCTCAGGCCACGCACGAAGGGAAGCTTCAACAGCCCGTCGCCCAACCGGTCGAGACCGACGTGAACCAGAACGCTCCCGATGTCTTCGTTCGCTTGCTTCATGTGCGCCGTCTCCTGGCACCCGGGTAGCACGTTCCGCCGAATAAGTAGAGTGAAAGGGTCATGACGCGGGAGCATTCGGCGGTTTGGCCAACAACGCGACGGCGGCGCCCGCAAAACCGAAACAGGCAAACGTCAGGAGCGGCACATCGTACGCTCCCGTGATGTCGCGGAGCGCACCCGCGATCAACGGTCCTGCCGCCTGGCTTGCGACCTGGACGGTCAGTGCGACGCCGCGGATCGCGCCATAGCTACGCCTGCCGAAGAATTCGGCCCAGGCGATCGGCAGGATCGTCAGCAATCCGCCGATCCCGCACCCGAACAGGATCGCGGCGCCATAGGCCATCGGCACGCTGTGCACTTCATGCATGGCGAGTGCGGCGGCACCCAACAACAGCCCCACCAAAACCAACGCGAACCGGAGCGGGACGCGCTTGGGCCAGAAGCCGTAGGCGAACCCGACAATCCCCGAGGTAAGCGAGAACGTGCTGACGGCGGTCGCGGCCACGGTCGGATCGAGACCGCGCTCGATCAGGAACGGTGCCTGGTGCAAGCTGACGCCAGCCTGGATCGGCCAGGCGAGCGCCGTGAATAAGCTCAAAAGCCAGAATGCCGGGGTGCGGATCGCTTCGGCGCGGGTGAACGCGGGCTCCGGCTGGGCGGTGGGTTGTGATTGCGTTGCCGCTTCGTCGGTGGGGTCGGCTATCGGCGCACCGTCGATCTCCATCCCCAGGTCTTCCGGGCGGCGGACCAGCAACAGCCACGCCGGGACGAAGCCGACGATCAGCACCGTCGCGCCGACGGCGATCCACGCCGTCCGCCAGCCACCGGCCTGCATCGCTGCGTGCGCAATCAACGGCATCGCGACCAGCCCGCTCATCAGGGCGAGCGTCGTCACTGACGTCGCGAACGACCGCTTCTTGTAAAACCAGTTCACGATCGAACCGTAGATTCCAAGGTCGTAGGGACCGGTAAAGTTCATCCGCGCGATGCAATAGAACACGTAAAACAGTGGCAGGGCGTTCACGGTCGAAATGAACAATAGCGGGACGCCCGTCGTCAGCACCGCGAAACAGAGGATCGTGCGCGCCCCGTTCTTATCCAGAAACGGCCCGATCAGGGGCGCGGCGACGGCACCGAGAATACCGCCGAGCGACACGGCGCCAGAGATTTCCGTCCGCGACCAGCCGAACTCGGTGGTCATCGGGTCGATAAAGATCGAGAGCGTGGCGACCGCCGGACCTTGCCGCGAGAACGATGCGGCGCAAACGGCGGCAAGCACGATCCAGCCGTAATAGAAGGGCAGGCGCCCGGCCAGCGCATGGATGAAACAAAGCCGCAAAATGGTGAATCCCCTGTCAGATTCGGCTAGGCTAGCAGCCCGGCGGAAATATGTGGAGCCGAAGCGTCGTTACGTTTATGGTGCGCCCGCTTGGGAGGGCATGGTTACGGATTTACTGAGGAACCTGTGATGAATATGGATCTGGTGCCCATCGGCGATAACCCCCCTTATGAAGTCAATGTCCTGATTGAGATTCCGCTCGGCGGCAATCCGGTCAAATACGAGGTCGATAAGAAATCCGGTGCGATCTTCGTCGACCGTTTCCTGCACACCGCGATGTACTACCCGATCAACTACGGCTTCATTCCGCACACCCTGTCGGATGACGGCGATCCCATCGACGCCGCCGTGCTGGGCCAGATGCCGGTGATTCCGGGCTGCATCATCAAGTGCCGTCCGATCGGCGCGCTGATCATGGAAGATGAAAGCGGCATCGACGAGAAGCTCTTGTGCGTGCCCGTCGACGACCTGCACCCGTTCTACGGTGACATCAGCTCTTACCGCGATATCCGTCCGGTGCAGATCAGCCAGATCCAGCACTTCTTCGAGCACTATAAGGACCTCGAGCCCAACAAGTGGGTCAAGGTCAAGCGCTGGGGCGAGGCCGAAGAGGCGCTCGAACTGATCCGCGAAGCGATCAAGCGTGCCGAGGACGCCGAAAGCGGCGAGGCCTAGTCACAGGCTTGGTGCGCGGTTAGCGCCGCGAGCGTCACCATATCCGCGACCGTCGATCCCATCGGCACCACCTGGATCGGTTTCGAGAGGCCCTTGATCAGGGGTCCGAGGACCGTCGCGCCCGAGACGCTCGCCAACAGCTTCATGCTGATCTGCGCGCTGTGCAGGCCGGGCATCACCAGGACGTTGGCTGTATCCGACAAACGGCAGAACGGGTAATTCGCAAGCAGATCCTTGTTGAGCGCGACATCGACGGCCATTTCGCCGTCGTATTCGAAGTCGGCACCCTCTTTATCCAGAATCTGTACCGCTTCGCGCACCAGTTCTGCGCGCGGCAGGGCCGGATGCCCGAAGTTGGCGAACGAGATCAGCGCCACGCGGGGCTCGTGTCCGAAACGCCGCGCCTCGGCGGCGGATTGCCGTGCGATGTCGGCGAGCGCGCGCGGATCGGGCGATTCGGCGACGACGGTATCGGCGACGAACAGGGTGCGGCCGCGATCGATGATCATCGACAGCCCCATGACCCGCGCGCCCGGCGCCGGTTCGATGACGGATGCAATATTGTGCATCGCCGCGTGGAAGTTCCGGGTCAGACCGGTGACCATGGCGTCCGCGTCGCCGGTCGCGACCATGCAAGCCGCAAAGAAATTGCGGTCCTGATTGACCAGACGCTGACAATCCCTCTTCAGGCTGCCCTTCCGTTGAAGGCGGGAATAGAGATATTCGGCGTAATCGGCGTTGCGGTCGGACAGCCGGGCGTTATGGATTTCAAGCCCATCGATGTTGCCGAGGCCAAGGGTCTTCATGGTATCCCGGACCCGTTCCTCGCGCCCGACGAGGATCGGCGTGCCGTACCCCGCATTCCAGAACGCGTGCGCGGCGCGGATGGATTTCTCTTCTTCGCCTTCCGCAAACACGACACGGCGCGGCTTGGCGCGGACCTGATCGAGCGTCGCCTGCAGGTTGCCGATGATCGGGTTCAGGCGCGCCGACAGCTCGCTCTCGTAGGCTTCCATATCCTCGATCGGTTTTTGCGCGACGCCGGAATCCATGGCCGCTTGCGCCACCGCTTTCGGGACGGCGACGATCAGGCGCGGATCGAACGGTGTCGGGATCAGGTAGTCGGGTCCGTATTGAAGGTGAATGCCGGCGTAGGCCGCGTCGACTTCGTCGGGGACGTCTTCCCGCGCCAGTTCGGCGAGTGCGTTGGCGGCAGCGATCTTCATTTCTTCGTTGATGCGCCGCGCACGGACATCGAGCGCGCCCCGGAAAATATAAGGGAATCCGAGGACGTTGTTGATCTGGTTTGGATAGTCGGACCGTCCCGTCGCGATGATCGCGTCGTCGCGGACGGCCTTCACGTCTTCGGGGGTGATTTCCGGATCCGGGTTGGCCATGGCGAAGATGATCGGTTGATCCGCCATCGACTTGACCATCTCCTGGCTGACCGCGTCCTTGACCGAGAGCCCGATGAACACGTCCGCACCCTTCATCGCATCGGCCAGCGTGCGCGCGTCCGTGTCGACGGCCTGGGCGGACTTCCACTGGTTCATGCCGTCTTCCCGGCCGCGATAGATCACGCCCTTGGAATCGCACATGATGATATTGTCGCCGTTGACGCCCATCGCCTTCATCAGGTCCGCACACGCGATTGACGCCGCACCGGCGCCGTTGATGACGATCTTGCTGTCCGCCAGTGTCCGGCCCGTCAGGTTGACGGCGTTGATCAGGCCGGCGGCCGTGATGATCGCGGTGCCGTGCTGGTCGTCGTGGAAGACGGGGATGTCGAGAAGCTCTCTCAGGCGCTCTTCGATCATGAAGCATTCGGGCGCCTTGATATCTTCGAGATTGATCCCCCCGAAGGCGTTCCCGAACAGACGCACGCTCTCGACCACTTCGTCGACGTCTTCCGAGAACACCTCGACGTTGAAGGCATCCACATCGGCGAAGCGTTTGAAGAGCACGCACTTGCCTTCCATCACCGGTTTCGAGGCCAGCGGGCCAATGTTGCCGAGCCCCAAAACCGCCGTGCCGTTGGAAATGACAGCGACCATGTTGCCGCGCGCGGTCAGCTCGTAGACCCGGCTTTCATCCTCATGGATCGCAAGGCACGGTCCCGCGACGCCGGGCGAATAGGCGAGCGTCAGATCCCGTTGGGTGGTCAGCGGCTTGGTCGGGTGAATTTCGATCTTGCCGGGCTTGCCCGACGCGTGCATGCGCATCGCTTCGTTGTAGAGCAGTTTGGTGGCGCGCTCGTCCATGATGTCTCTCCCAGGAGTCTTGCGTCTTGTCTTTATCATTGCCGGGCACGCCGAAGGCGTTGGCCTGCGCCCGAGCCGCCATATTGCCACCACGTACAAAAAGTGCAACGGCGCTCGTGCCGTGGCCGCTACGTGTGGTATGGTCCGTCGGATTCGACATCGCCGCGTGATTCCGGGATATAGATGAACGACCACAGCCACGCCGAACGAGACAGGACGGAACCGGACCAAAAGGTGTCGGAAGGCGCCGCGGGCGGCGCCGTGACCCCGATGATGGCGCAGTTCCTTCAGATCAAACGCGATCACCCCGACGATCTGCTGTTCTACCGGATGGGCGACTTCTACGAGCTTTTCTTCAATGACGCCGTGCAGGCGGCGGGCGCGCTGGACATCGCCTTGACCAAGCGCGGCAAGCATCTGGGCGAAGACATCCCGATGTGCGGCGTCCCCGTCCATAGCCATGAAACCTATCTCAATCGATTGATCCGAAAAGGTTTTCGCGTCGCGATCTGCGAGCAGACTGAAGACCCGGCGGAAGCCAAGAAGCGCGGTTCCAAATCGGTCGTGAAACGCGATGTGGTGCGGGTCGTGACGCCCGGCACGATCACCGAAGATATCCTGCTGGAATCCCGCCGCCACAACTATCTGGCCTGTGTCGCCCGTGCCCAGTCGGATTTCGCCTTGGCGTGGCTCGATATTTCGACCGGAGACTTCAGGACCCAGACGGCTGCGGCCGGTGACATCGCGGCGATCCTGGCGCGTCTCGATCCGGGCGAAGTGGTCGTCGCCGACAATCTGTTGGGCGATGCGCTGCCCGAACAGACCTGGTTCGATGTGATTGATCGTTTGACGCTGCAACCGGCCGCCCGGTTCGACAGCGAGAACGGTAAGCGCCGGCTGATGGATGTGTATGGGGTCAAAACGCTGGATGCGTTCGGGGCGTTCACGCGTGCCGAAGTCGCGGCTGCCGGCGCCATCGTCGACTACGTCGAGTTGACGCAGAAGGGGAAGCTGCCGCGCCTGCACCCGCCGGTTCGTGTCGAGCAGGGCGCGGTCATGGAGATCGATGCCGCGACGCGGCGCAATCTCGAACTCACGCAGACCATGTCGGGCGAACGCAAGGGCAGTCTGTTGGATGCCGTCGACCGCACGGTGACCGGCGGTGGCGCCCGCTTATTGGCAGCGCGGATCGCGGCGCCGTTGACGTCGCCCGCCGATGTGAACGCTAGGCTCGATCTGGTGGAGGTGTTTCACGCCGACAGCCGTGCCCGCGAGGGCTTGCGGGAAAAGCTGAAAGCGGTCCCGGAAATCGCCCGCGCCATGAGCCGCCTGACCATCGGGCGCGGCGGGCCGCGCGATGTCGCGTCGATCCGGGCCGGCCTCAAGGCGGCCGCGGAAATCCGGCGTTTGTTCAATGATATGAATGCATTACAGGCCGCCGCCGACCTGCCGGGTCTGGTCGACGCCTTGGGCGGGCACGACGAGCTTGTCGAAGAGCTGGCACAGGCCCTGGTCGACGAGCCGCCGATGGGGACGGCGGACGGCGGGTTCGTCCGCAAGGGGTATCATCCGCGCCTCGACGAACTGGTCGAAATGCGCGACGAAAGCCGGCGCCTGATCGCGGCCTTGCAGAAGCGATACGCGGACGAGACGGGGATACAGGCGCTCAAGGTGCGCCATAACAATGTGCTCGGCTATTTTATCGAGGTGACGGCCAAGCAGGCCGACCAGATTCCGAACGGGACCGACAGCCCCTTTATTCATCGCCAGACCATGGCCAATGCCGTGCGCTACACGACGGTCGAACTGAACGACCTGGAGGCCGAAATCGCGCGCGCCGGGGAGTCGTCGCTGGCGCTCGAGCTTGAAATCTTCGAAAGCCTCGCTGCCCGAATCCGTGAGAATGCGGACGCTATCGATGCGACGGCGTCGTCGCTGGCGGCGCTCGACGTGGCCGCGGCGACGGCAGAGCTGGCCCTCGCATCGGCGTTCACGCGGCCTCAGGTGGACGAAAGCGAGGCCTTCACCATCGAAGCCGGTCGCCATCCGGTGGTCGAAATGGCGCTCGCGAAATCCGGGGACGTCGCCTTCGTCGCCAACGATTGTAAGCTCGAACCGGGCGACGACGACACGTCGGGCGCCAAGCTTTGGCTGCTGACCGGCCCCAACATGGCGGGGAAGAGCACATTTCTGCGTCAGAATGCATTGATCGCCGTCCTTGCGCAGGCCGGGCTCTACGTGCCGGCGAAACGTGCGCATATCGGCGTCGTCGACCGGTTGTTCTCGCGGGTCGGCGCGGCGGACGATCTGGCGCGGGGCCGCTCCACATTCATGGTGGAGATGGTCGAAACCGCGGCGATCCTGCATCAGGCGGGGCCGCGCGCGCTTGTCATTCTGGATGAGATCGGCCGCGGCACGGCCACGTTCGACGGTTTGTCAATTGCGTGGGCGGTCGTCGAGCACCTGCACGAAGTGAACCGCTGTCGCGGGTTGTTCGCGACCCATTATCACGAGCTTACCGAACTTGCGACCCGGCTCGACAATCTCAAGTGTTACACGATGCGGGTGAAGGAGTGGAAAGGCGACGTCGTCTTTCTGCATGAAGTTGCCGCAGGGGTTGCAGATCGCTCTTACGGTATCCATGTGGGGCAATTGGCGGGTTTGCCGTCAAGTCTGGTGGCGCGCGCGGAAACGATCCTGGAACAGTTAGAGAGCAAGAAATCCAAGGGATCAGGGTCGCTTGGGGACGACTTGCCGTTGTTTTCTGCAGTACAAGCGCAAAAAACTGCGCCTAAACGCGAAAACAAGCTGACGGTGGCCGTAGACAAGATCAATCCAGATTCCTTAACGCCTCTGCAGGCGCTGGAAGAGCTATATAAGCTCAAATCATTAGCCTTGGATAACGATGATTAATGTATTGATTCTATTTGTGGAAAGAGCGACGGGAGTCACACGGTGGCCCACGGGGACGACGCGATGAATGCTCTGACCAAGGTCGTCAAACCGCGCAAGATCATCGACCGTAAGGGCGTGCTGACTCGTCTGGACGAGCTGCTGAGCTGGTCCGGATATACGCCGGACAGCCGAAACGAGGTGTTCGCGATTTATCGCGATGCGCTGGAAGAGGGCCGCGCCGAGGTCCGCCGCCGCTTCGAGGCGGGCGAGCAAAGCGGCAGCGAAACAGTGCATGCCGGCGCCTATCTCATCGATCAACTGGTGCGGATCGTTTACGAGGTCGCGACCGAACACGTTTACCCGCAAGGGGTTGGTATTTCGTCCGATACCATGTCGGTGATCGCGACGGGCGGTTACGGGCGCGGGGAACTGGCGCCGCACTCGGACATCGATCTGATGTTCCTGCTGCCATACAAACTGACACCCCAGACCGAACAGGTCGTCGAGTATGTGCTTTACACTCTATGGGATCTCGGCCTGAAAGTCGGGCACGCCACGCGTTCCGCCGAAGAAGCCGTCAGATTGTCGAAAGACGATATCACGATCCGGACTAGCCTGCTGGAATCCCGCCTGATCACCGGCAACGAAGAGCAGTATCTGAAGTTCAAGAACCTGTTCCAGGAAGACGTCGTCAGCGACAGCGGCATGGCGTTCGTCGAGGCGAAGCTCGGCGAGCGCGACGACCGTCACGCGCGCATGGGCGATACGCGTTACGTGCTCGAGCCGAACATCAAGGACGGCAAGGGCGGGCTTCGCGACCTGCAAACCCTGATGTGGATCAGTAAATATCTGTATGGCGTGGAGACGATTGCCGACCTGAAGCAGACGGGAATTCTGACCGCCGACGATGCGCGGCGTTTCGACAAAGCGCAGGAATTCCTGTGGACCGTGCGCTGCCATCTGCATTATCTCGCCGACCGGCCGGAAGAACGTCTAACCTTCAACGTCCAGACCGACATCGGCGCGCGCATGGGTTACACGGATCATGCGGGTCTGAGCGGCGTCGAACGGTTCATGAAGCATTACTTTCTGATCGCCAAGGATGTCGGCGACCTGACCCGAATCATCTGTGCCGCGCTCGAGGAACAGCACAAGAAGAAGCGGCGTCGTTTCCGCCTGCCCCGGTTCGGGAAGGGCGGGCCGGAGATCGACGGCTTCGACGTCGACGGTGACCGGCTTGTCGCCGCCAGCGACGATATCTTCGAGAAAGATCCGAAAAAGCTGCTGGACCTGTTCTGGCAGGCGCAGAAGCACGGTTTCGATGTTCACCCAAGTACCCTCAGGATCGTTACCAAAAACCTGAAACGGATCACGCGGAAAGTTCAGAACGACCCCACGGCAAACGAGATCTTCGTCAACATTTTGACCGGTCCGGATCCGGACAAGACATTGATGCGAATGAACGAGGCGGGGGTGTTCGGCAAGTTCGTCCCGGACTTCGGCCGTGTCGTCGCGCAGATGCAATACGACATGTACCATGTCTACACCGTTGACGAGCACACCATCCGGGCCATCGGCGTGTTGCACGGGATCGAAACCGGCAGACTGGTCGACGACCACCCGGTGGCCTGCTCCATCGTCGGCGAGGTGCAGTCCATGCGTGCGCTTTACGTCGCCGTGCTGCTGCACGATATCGCTAAGGGACGGGGGGGCGATCATTCCGAGATCGGCGCCGATATCGCGCTCAAGCTGGGTCCGCGCCTCGGTCTTTCCGAATGGGAGACGGAGACCGTCTCGTGGCTCGTCCGCCATCACCTGTTGATGAGCCATACTGCCTTCAAGCGCGACATCGACGATCCGAAAACCGTCTCGGATTTCGTCGAGGTGGTTCAATCGCCGGAACGCCTCAGACTGCTTCTGGTGCTGACCGTCGCCGACATTCGCGCGGTCGGCCCCAACGTTTGGAATGCCTGGAAAGCGGGCTTGTTGCGGGAACTTTACTGGCATGCCCGCGAATTCATGTCCGGCGAAAGCCCCGAGGAGCGCCTCTCGAAACGTGCCGACACCGCGAAGCGCAAACTCGCCGCCGCGCTCGAAGAGACGTCGAAAGACTGGACGCCGGAACGGATTGAGGCGCATCTCGATCTTGCCCGCGATACCTACTGGCTGACGTTCGATACCGACGCCCTGCTCCGCCATGCCGAACTCATCCGCCAAGCCGCGATCAACAAACAGAATTTGAGGATCGAGTTGACCGCCGATGAAGATCACGATGCGACCGAGGTGGTGGTGTTCACCGTGGATCATCCCGGGCTGTTCGCCAAGGTCGCGGGTGCGCTTTCGCTCGGCAGCATCAACATCGTCGACGCCAAGATCGTGACGCTCAACAACGGCATGGCGCTCGACACCTTCTGGGTGCAGGACGGCCAGGCCGAAGCGGTGTCCGGCGAAGCGCGCATGGAGCGTATCCGCCGCCGCATCGAGCGCGCGCTTTCGGGCCTCGAATCGCCGGCGTGGGAATTAAAAGAGGCACGCGAAAACGCCATGCCGTCCCGCACCAGCGTCTTCCAGGTGCCGCCCCGTGTCCTCATCGATAACAAGGCAAGCCGGACCCACACGGTGATCGAAGTCAATGGCCGGGACCGGCTCGGGTTCCTGCACGACGTGACGAACGCGTTGACCAACGCCGGGTTGCAGATCGCGTCGGCACATGTCTCGACCTATGGCGAGCGGGTCGTCGACGTCTTTTATGTGAAGGACATTTTCGGCCTCAAGATGGAACAGTCGAACAAGATCGAGGATGTCCGTTCGAAGCTGCTGGCTGCGATTTCCGGCGACAGCGGCAGCGGTAAACCGGAGGCCGCCGAGTGAGCGCTATCGGCGGTGCCGGCGCCATAACCTTGCCGCAATCTGATCCGAGCGTCCGGCCATGAACCTGGTCCGCGCGATTTCCGCCATCGGCTCGATGACGATGCTAAGCCGTGTCTTCGGCTTCGCGCGCGACATTCTGATCGCAAACTTTCTGGGTGCGGGGACCGTCGCCGACGCGTTCGTCGTCGCGTTCCGGTTCCCGAACCTGTTCAGACGATTATTCGCAGAAGGGGCGTTCGCCGCTGCCTTCGTACCGATGTTCTCGCGCAGCCTCGAAGGCGAGGGCGCCGACGCTGCCAAGACGTTCGCCGAACACGCATTCAGCTTGCTCGCCGTGATCCTGTTCGTGTTCGTTGCCGCCGTCGAAATCGCGATGCCGTGGCTGATGCCCTACCTCGCGCCCGGCTTCGATAACGTGCCGGGCAAGATGGAGATGGCGACCGAGTTCTCGCGGATCGCTTTTCCCTATCTGCTGTTTATTTCGTTGGTCGCCTTACAGTCGGGCGTCCTGAACGCATTCGGCAAGTTCTCGGCCGCCGCGGCCGCGCCGGTTCTGTTGAATATCACCTTGATCGTGGCGTTGCTCGCGTTCGGCGGCTCCGACGAAGAATCCGGCCGTGCCCTGGTCTGGGGCGTGTTCGCCGCAGGGATCGTGCAGTTCATCTGGCTGGCGTGGCATTGCCGGCGGCAGGGCGTTCGGTTGCGCCTCGGGATGCCGAAACTGACCGACAAGGTCCGCACGCTCGGCCGGCGCATTCTTCCCGTCGTCTTCGGCGCGAGCCTTTATCAGATCAACCTGCTGATCGGCACCATCCTCGCGACGACGATATCCGACGGCGCGGTGTCTTATTTGTATTATGCCGATCGCGTGACGCAGTTGCCGCTTGGGGTGGTGGGAATTGCTGTCGGCACGGCGTTGCTGCCGATGATCTCGCGGCAGTTGGAGGCGGGCGACGACGGTAAAGCGAATACCTCGCAGAACCGCGGGATCGAAATCGCCCTTCTTTTAACCGTGCCGGCGGCGCTCGCGCTCATCGTCATCCCCGAGCCGATCATCCAGGTCCTTTTTGAGCGGGGTGCGTTCGGTGCGGACGCCAGCGAAGCAACGGCGTTGGCTTTGATGGCGTACGCTATAGGTCTTCCCGCTTACGTCGGGATTCGTGTATTCACGCCCGGCTATTTTGCCCGCGAAGATACCGCGACACCGGTTCGGATCGCGGCGTTGGCGATGGTCGTCAACGTGGTCCTCAATCTCGTGCTGATGCAATCGCTGGGGCATGTCGGCATTGCGCTGGCATCGAGCGTCTCGGCATGGCTCAACATCCTTCTCCTGGTTGCCGTGCTGGCGAAGCGCGGGCACTACGCACCCGACGCACGGCTGATGTCGCGCCTGCTCGGTATTGCCGGCGCGAGCGCCGTCATGGCGGGCGCGCTCTGGTTCGCCGCCGCCTGGGCGGTGCCGTGGTTGGCGGGACCGATTGTCGAGCAGGTCGTGGCGTTGACCGTCCTCGTCATTGGCGGGCTTGCCCTTTATCTGATTGCGGCCCGGTTGTTCCGGGTTTACTCGATTGCCGAGATCAAGGGTACGCTTCGCCGCGCGCGCTGACCGCTTGACCGCCTCTATCGGGCGCGCGATAACCCGCCTTCGGAATACGCAACCGGAACCGAACCGATCATGACTGAGCGAATTTTCTCCGGCGTCCAGCCGACCGGCAACCTGCATCTTGGGAACTATCTGGGGGCGATCCGGAACTGGGTGGCGCTGCAGAACGACTTCGAATGCCTGTTCTGCGTCGTCGATCTGCACGCGATCACGGTGTGGCAGGACCCGGCCAAATTGCGTTCGTCGACGCGTGAAGTCGCGGCCGCGATGATCGCCGCCGGCATCGACCCGAAGAAACACATTATCTTCAATCAGTCGCAGGTCCCCGGTCATGCCGAGCTGGCGTGGATCTTCAACTGCGTCGCGCGTATGGGCTGGCTCGGCCGCATGACCCAGTTCAAGGAGAAAGCCGGCAAGGACCGCGAGAATGCGTCGGTCGGGCTGTTCGCCTATCCGAACCTGATGGCGGCGGACATCCTTTTATACAAAGGAACACACGTGCCGGTCGGCGAAGACCAGAAACAGCACCTGGAACTGGCGCGCGACATCGCCCACAAGTTCAACAATGACTTCAAGACCGAGACGTTCCCAATCCCGGAACCGTTGATCCTGGGAACCGCGACGCGCGTCATGTCCCTTAAGGACGGTACCGCAAAGATGTCGAAGTCCGACCCGTCCGATCTGTCGCGTATCAATATGACCGACGACGCCGACACCATCGCGCGCAAGATCAGGAAGGCGAAAACCGATCCGGATCTGCTGCCGGACAACCGGGCCGGTCTCGACGCGCGGCCCGAGGCCCGAAATCTGATCGGCATTTACGCGGCGCTCGCCGATACCACGGTGGACGCCGCCGTCGAGGAATTCGCCGGCCAGCAGTTCTCGGCGCTCAAGGAACGCTTGTCTGAGGTCGCGGTTGCCAACCTGTCGCCGATTCAGGACGAGTATCGCCGCCTTTTGGATGACAAGGCGACCATCGACGACGTGCTGGCCGACGGCGCCGAGCGGGCATGCGCGCTTTCCGAACCCGTCTTGCGCGAGGTTCACGACGTGATCGGTTTCCTGCGCCCCAAGAGAAAGCGCGGCTGACCCCTCTGGGCGGTTGCATGTGGCTGTTCCCGGACCCACCTAATGGGCTATAGTCGCAAGAACGATCAGCGCCGCGCACAACGGCGGCAATGGAGAGTGACATGTTTATCCAGACCGAAAGCACCCCGAATCCGGCGACGTTGAAATTCCTGCCGGGCAAGGCCGTGATGCAGAACGGGACCGCGAATTTCGCCGAGGCGTCCGAAGCGCAGCGCTCGCCGATGGCGACGCGCCTGTTCGCGATCGAGGGTGTTGCCGGCGTATTTCTGGGTTCCGACTTCGTGACCGTCACGAAAACCGATGACAAGGATTGGGACGTGCTGCGCCCGCAGGTGCTGGGCGGCATCATGGAGCATTACCAGTCGGGCCGCCCGATGATCGAAGAAGAGGCTGGCAGCGAGCTCGGAAGCGATGGCGACGACGATCCGATCGTTAAGCAAATCAAAGAGTTAATCGATACGCGTGTGCGTCCGGCAGTGGCACAGGACGGCGGCGACATCGTGTTCAAGGGCTTCGAAAGCGGCATCGTCTCGTTGCACATGCAGGGCGCGTGCGCCGGTTGCCCGAGTTCGACGGCAACGCTGAAGCACGGAATCGAGAACATGTTACGGTACTATGTGCCGGAAGTTCAGGAAGTTCGGGCGGTAGAATAAGCCGCGCGTTTTCTCCAAAAAGGCGGCTTTAAAATTTACGAAAATTGACGTCGAAATTCGGTAGCATGGTCTACCTAACTGTGTTAACCATGACGCCACTAAATGCCGGCCAGTGATCCGACAGGTAAAAATGCCGTCGGGGATATAAGAACAGAGCCGAAAAATCCCAGGGCGAACGAAACGAGATTGAGGGACGGCGTGCATGCCGCAAACATGCCGCCGGAAGCAGCAATGACGACTCGTAAATTCGACCATTTGGTTCTCAGCATTGTGGGTGGGGCCGTAATCGCCACCGGTTTGGCAATGCTCGTGAATCCGCAGTCGGGCGTGACCGCGAACCCGCGCGTTTCTTTCGATCAGGCGCACGCGGAGTCCGGGCATCTGAACCAGGGTGTGGAGGAAGTCGCGCCCGAGGAAATCGAAGTCGCCGCCGGTATCTCGGCATCTTCGCTGCGCGAGGCGCAGGCGTTGGCGGAACGTTTCGAGACCATGGGCTATCGCCTGGAGCACATCCGTGAAAACGGCGCCCCGGTGCCGCGCGTCTTTCTTGCAGAGATGCCGCGCGACCTGCACGCGGTCCCGGAAGTCGCACTGAAGAAGACGGTCTTTTTCCAGACCATGCTGCCGCTGATTCTGCAGGAAAACGAACGTATCCTGGCGGACCGCCATCGTTTGATCCGCCTGAAGGCCGAACAGGCGCTCGGCAATCCGCTTGCGGCGCGCGACCGTCTCTGGCTTGCCGTTCTAGCCGACCGCTACAAGGTCAAAGACGAGAAGCTGGATAAGCTGCTCAGCCGCGTCGACGTCATCCCGCCCTCGCTGGCAATGGCACAGGCGGCAGAAGAGAGCGGGTGGGGAACCTCGCGATTCGCGCAGCACGGCAATGCGATTTTCGGTCAATGGACCACCGCTGACGGCGAGGGGTTGATCCCCGAGGACCGTCCCGAAGGTATGGACCATAAGGTGCGGGCATTCGACAACCTGCAGCAGTCGGTTGCGGCCTATATGCGCAATCTGAACACGCATCGCGCTTATGCGTCGCTGCGCCGCGAGCGGGCCAAGCTGCGCCAGCGGGGCGATGCACTGGACGGCAAGGCACTCGCCGGCACGCTGACAAAGTATTCAGAGCGCGGTCAAGAATACGTCGACAGCGTGCGTACCATCATCGATGCGAACGGTCTTCGCGCACTGGATGATGCGCGCCTGATCGCCGACAGCGCTGACGACGATCAGTCGGTCTGAACTTTTTTCGGAACGTAGAACTGTCTGCCGAACCAGTACCAACGGCCGTCGCCGGCCGGCATGGTGCAGTTCAGGCGTGTGCGTCCCGGCGGCATCGCCTTGTCGGTCCTGACCTCGATCCGTTTGCCCAACCGCTGCAGGTCCAGCGTTTCGACGTGAGACGCATAACAGTTGAGCCGGTCCAGGCCGCTTGTCGGCCAGGTCAGGGTGAAACCGATCAGCGGCGGATTGGGTTTGGTGACCGTCGGGTCGTCGGGCGTGACATCGGCGGCACGAATAGGCAGCGCATTGGCGGCGAGTTTGAAACGATCGATCGAACCGAAGGCCTCGTTCATCGCGAACCGGGGCAGGTAATAAAGCTCGCCCCCGGTGCCGATCGCCCCTGAGTGCTGACCGAACGCGGCAACGAACCCCTCGCTTTTGACCAGCGCCATGACTTCGTTGTTTGTTTCGCCATATGGATAGGCGAACAGATCGGGCGCGTGCCCGAGCTTTTTCTCGAACAGCGCGTTCGAGGCCCGAAGTTCGGCCTTGATCGCATCCGGCGACAGATCAGCCATGTGCGGGTGAGACTTCGTCTGGCTGCCGATAACCACCCCCTGATCGGCGATCTCCTTGATCTGGTTCCAGTCCATGTAGCGTGAAAGACCGCGCTCGACCGGGTCCGTGGCAACGAAGACCGTTAACGGGAAGCCGGCTTCCCTGAGGATCGGCCAGGCGCGTGTGTAAACGGATTCGTAGGCGTCATCGACACTTAGGCCCACGGTTTTGGGCGGCAGAGCCTCACCCGACCTGAGGGCCGCGACGATCTTCGGCAGAGAGACGACATTGTAGCCGCCGGTCCGCAATTCTTCGACGTGGGCGCGGAATTGCTCCATCGTCACGTTGGTCGACGGAAAATCCGTCTCGCCAAAGCGGTGATACATAATCACAACCGCCTTCGTGGCCGGTTCGTCGGCCCGAGCTTCGGTTGCCAACGTTGGCCAGCCACCGGTGATAGACGCGGCAAAAAACGCCGCTGCGATTAGCGAAAAAATACGAAAAGTTTTCATTCACGCTCCCCCTTCGAGCGCCGGATCAGACTGAAACATGAGGACTTTACGCAATCTTAGCAAGAATTGTTGCGGTTTCGTCTCAAGATACTCAAGTATGAAAGAACGCCCCAAATCGGTCTGTGATGCAACGCACGATCGACAAACCCATTCACGACCAAGGAGGTATCCGATGACGGATCGTCAAGCGACACCCATTGATTCCGATGCGCTCGACACGCTGTTCATGGAGGCGCGTACCTATAACCACTGGTCCGACAAGTCTGTGCCGGTGTCACTGTTGGAGGATATCTGGAACATCGCCCGTATGGGCCCGACCAGCGCCAACTGCAGTCCGTGCCGCATCGTTTTTGTGACCTCGGACGATGCCAAGGAAAAGCTCCGTCCTTGTCTGATGGAAGGCAACGTGGACAAGACCATGGAGGCGCCGGCAACGGCGATCATCGGCCACGACATGGCGTTCTACGAAAAACTGCCGAAGCTGTTTCCGCATACGGACGCCAGATCCTGGTTTGCCGGCAAAGACGACCTGATTCAGGAAACGGCGTTTCGCAACGGCACACTGCAGGGGGCATATCTGATGCTGGCGGCGCGCGCCCTCGGTCTTGATTGCGGTCCCATGTCCGGGTTCGATAAGGAAAAGGTCAACGCCGCATTCTTTGCCGATACGTCGATCAAAGCGAACTTTCTCTGCAACATTGGCTACGGCACCGAACAAGACCTGTTCCCGAGAAGCCCGCGCCTTGCGTTTGCAGAAGCGTGCCGCGTCGAATAATAGATCGTTCATCCGCGCCCACGGGGGCGCCCTGGACATCTTTTAACCGGCGGACCAAGACGTGACGCGCAGCACGGCCTCAGCGATTATCTACCTGGTTCTGGTGGCCGTCGCGATTACATCGAAGATCTGGCCGTTTCCGTACGGCCGTGAAATCGGCGTCGGGTTGACGGTCGCCTTCCTGGTATTGGAGTTTTCCCGCGCCCCGCGGCTGCAACGCAATGTCGGGATGCTGCTGTTCGGGCTCGGCGCCGTTGCGGCCTGGATCGGAGGCGACCTCTCGGGCGCCCTGATCGATGGTCTCGAGCGCTCGCAGATCTTCCTCGTCATGTTCTTCGCCGTCATGTGGCTCCGCGAGCCAGCGGTGACGAGCCCGTCCCTGAAATCCTTGCGTGACGCGGTGGTCGTCCAGCCGGCCGGCCGGCGGTATCCCATCCTATGGCTCAGCGGGCATTTTCTGGGGTCGGTGTTGAACCTCGCCGCGTTGAGCCTGTTATCGAGCATGGTCGCCGATCAGAAAGACGCCAGGCTCCGCAAACGCCTTTCGCTCGGTCTGATGCTCGGATTCACGACGGCCTCCACGTGGGGCCCTTTCTATGTGAGCATTTC
>JAGLED010000020.1 GCA_023145215.1 Rhodospirillales bacterium
CATGCCGAGCCCTTGGCCGCCGAGCTTCGCGCCCAGCGCCGCACTCTCGCGTTCGATTTCCTCGAAGTGGTTGGACCGGGACTGAAACAACGACTCCACTTCGTCGACGGGGGTGAAGACCTTTTCGCCTTCCTCCGCCTTATCGAGATAGACGGCGAGGGCTTCGGCGACATCGGACAATGCCCGGCTCTCTTCGAAGATGATACGGTCGAACTGGTCTCGCCGGTCGTCGGGAATATCGGCATAGTCGTTGATGATCTCGCTGACCGAGCGAATGGCGGCGATCCGGCTCAACATCCGGTGCACGTTCTCGCTCAGGAACGGGTCGTTCGACAGCCGGTCGGACAATATATAAGCGCGCTCGGTCGCTTCGCGTTCGGAACGTGCCAATGCTGCAATGCCGCGTGCCCAGCCGGGAAACCGTCCAATCAGTTCGTTGATGCGTTCTTCTTCGGCCCCCAGACCGGAAAGGGCGGGAAGGTGGGCGATCTCGCCCAGCGTGATGGACAGCCGCCGTTCTGCGACGTCGTCAAGTTCGCTCAGCGAAATATCGAGCGCCCCCGCGATCTTGCCCAGGAGCGGGCCGGCGATGCGGCGTTTGTTCCACTCGATCAGGTTCAGATACGACGGCGAGATGCCGACTTTCTTCGCCAGTTCCGCCTGCGTCGTGCCGAGTTCGCGGCGCCGCTGGCGGATGCGAGTCCCCAGAATAGAGCTAAGCACGGACCCCTCCCGATTGTTGCGCCGCACAACGGATTCTGTGAATGTTTAACAACTTAACATCTCTTATTGTCGAATAATTTACAAAATAATCCATAAAAGTCAATTAGATACTAGACTCTTTACATCAATGCTTCATTGTGTGGCACAGGATGACATCATCCTCAAGTCTCGGGCTGCCAATTTCAGGTATGGCGGCCTTCAGGGATATGTAACGAATCGTTTTGGGAGATCCATTATGAGTAAGTTTATGATCAACCGCCGGAGTCTGCTCAAAGGCACGGCGGCCGTTGGTGCTGGTCTCGCCACGCCGACGATCTTCTCTAGCAAGTCCTGGGCGGCGGGCTATACCAACGAACCGAAGGGCGGCACGGTCACCTTTGGCTTCAACGTGCCGCAGACCGGCGCATACGCCGACGAAGGTGCGGACGAACTGCGCGCTTACGAGCTTGCCGTCGAACACATCAACGGCGGCGGCGACGGCGGCATGCTGAACACGTTCTCGTCGAAGGCGCTCAAAGGGGATGGCGTCAACGGCAAGAAAGTCGTGTTCGTCACCGGTGATACGCAGACGAAATCCGACGCCGCGCGCGCCAGCGCCAAGCGGATGATCGAAAAGGACGGTGCGGTGATGATCACCGGCGGTTCGTCCTCCGGTGTCGCGATCGCGGTGCAGGGCCTGTGTCAGGACGCTGGTGTCATCTTCATGGCCGGTCTGACGCACTCCAACGACACCACCGGTAAGGACAAGCGCGCCAATGGTTTCCGTCACTTCTTCAACACGGAAATGTCCGGCGCTGCGCTCGCGCCGGTGCTCAAGAACGCGTTCGGCACCGACCGTACTGCTTATCACCTGACCGCCGACTACACGTGGGGCTGGTCGCAGGAAGGTTCGATCAAGAAGTACACCGAACAGCTCGGCTGGAAGACGGCTGCCGCCGTTCGCACGCCGCTCGGTGCCGGTGACTTCTCGCAGTACATCACGCCGGTTCTGAATTCCGGTGCCGACGTGCTGGTGCTCAATCACTATGGCCGTGACATGGTCAACTCGTTGACCGCCGCGGTTCAGTTCGGTCTCCGCGACAAGCAGGTCAACGGTAAGGACTTCGCCATTGTCGTGCCGCTCTACTCGCGTCTCATGGCGCAGGGCGCGGGCGAGAACGTGAAGGGTATCTTCGGTTCGACGAACTGGCACTGGTCCTTGCAGGACGAAGGCTCCAAGGCGTTCGTCAAATCGTTCGGTCAGAAGTACGGCTTCCCGCCGTCGCAGGCCGCGCACACCTGCTACTGCCAGGCGCTGCTGTATGCGGATGCCTGCCAGCGTGCCGGTACGTTCATGCCGTCCGCTGTCGGCAAAGCCCTCGAGGGCTTCAAGTTCGACGGCCTCGGCAATGGTCCGACCGAGTACCGCGCCGAAGACCACCAGTGCTTCAAGGACGTTCTGGTTGTGAAGGGTAAGGAAAACCCGACCTCCAAGTTCGACGTGCTCGAGGTGGTCGAAGTGACCCCGCGCAGCCAGGTTGAATACCCGGCGAGCATGCTCGGTGGTGAACTCGGCCCGTACAACAACGGCGGATGATCATCATTCGATGACGAAGCTGGTCGCCCCGGATTGTTGCCGGGGCGGCCATCCGTCGTGAGGACTAAAAATGGACGCAATCTTACTTCAGGTATTGAACGGTCTGGACAAGGGCGGCGCTTACGCCCTGATCGCGCTGGGCCTGACGATTATTTTCGGCACCCTCGGGGTCGTGAACTTCGCGCACGGCGCGCTGTTCATGCTGGGGGCGTTCTGTGCGGTTTCCATCAAGGCCTTGCTGGGCCTCGATAAGGTGACCCTCGACCCCACGCAAACCACCGCTTGGGGCACGCCGCTCGAGGTCCGACAGCCCTATGTCGAGGTATGGTTCGGCGATTGGGGCGCGACGCTTCTCGAATATTCGGTGCCCGTGTCCATCCTGATTGCCATTCCCGTGATGCTGCTGATCGGCATCATCATGGAACGTGGCCTTATTCGTTATTTCTATAAACGCCCGCACGCCGAGCAGATTCTCGTGACCTTCGGGCTCGCGATCGTGCTGCAGGAGATCGTAAAAAGCATCTTCGGCGCCAACCCGATCCCGCAGCCCGCGCCGGACAGCATGCAGGGCATGATCGACTTCGGTGCGTTTCTCGGACATGAAGCAGGTAACGTCGTCTATCCGATCTGGCGGCTGACGTACTTCCTGTTCTCGCTCGGTGTGATCGGATTGGTTTTCGCCTTCCTGCAATTCACGACGTTCGGCATGGTCGTGCGCGCCGGGATGGCGGACCGCGAAACAGTCGGTCTGCTGGGCATCGATATCGACCGGCGCTTTACAATTGTCTTCGGGATCGCCGCTGTCGTCGCGGGGCTGGCCGGTGTCATGTACACACCGATCCTGAGCCCGGACTATCACATGGGAATGGACTTCCTGGTGCTTAGCTTCGTCGTCGTCGTCGTCGGGGGCATGGGCTCGCTTGGTGGTGCGGTGCTTGCCGGTTTCATGCTCGGCATTCTGCAGAGTTTCGCGTCGATGAATGAGGTGAAGGAAATCTTCCCGGGAATCGACCAGATCATTATTTACCTGATTGCGGTGGTCATTCTTCTGGTCCGGCCGCGCGGCCTGATGGGCCGTAAAGGCGTGATGGAGGGATGACATGAGATTCATGGGTATGAACAAGCGAGACTGGTTCCTGTTCATCGGTTTTTCCGTGGTGACGCTGCTGGGGCCGATCATCTTCTCGCCGCTCGGTGCGGGGTATCCGGACCTGCTGCAGAAGTTCGCGATCTACGGTATCTTCGCGCTCGGCTTCAACATCCTGTTCGGGCTGACCGGTTATCTCTCGTTCGGTCACGCCGCGTTCCTCGGCGTCGGGTCATATACCGCGGTCTGGACGTTCAAGCTCCTCAGCATGAACCCGATCCCCGCGATCATCTTCGCGACCATCGTCGGTGGATTGTTCTCGGCAGCGATCGGTTTCATCTCGCTGAGAAGGACCGGTATCTACTTCTCGATCCTGACGCTAGCCTTTGCGCAGATGAGCTACAATCTCGCATACTCGGTGCTGACACCGATTACCAACGGTGAAACCGGACTGCAATTAACGCAGGACGATCCGCGCGCGCTCGATGTCGCGTTCGGCCGCGATTACGGCGCGGTGCTGCCGTCGTCGGATCTGTTCGGCATCGATATGACAGGCTATCCCGGGTTCTATTTCTGCGGCGTGATGCTGATCATCTGTTTCTTCATCTCGCTTCGGATTTTCCGTTCGCCGTTCGGCATGATGCTGCGCGCGGTGAAGTCCAACCAGAACCGGATGAACTACACCGGCCTCAATACCCAACCTTATGCGCTGACGGCGTTTGTCATTTCCGGGATGTATGCCGGCCTGGCCGGCGGTCTCCTGGCAGTGACGGACCCGTTGGCGGGCGCCGAGCGAATGCAGTGGACGGCATCGGGCGAGGTCGTGCTGATGACCATCCTCGGCGGTTCCGGCACGCTGCTCGGACCTGTGATCGGCGCCGGCGTGATCAAGTACTTCGAGAACATCTTCTCGGCGTTCAACGACACGATCCTCGAACAGGCATATTCATTCCTGCCCGAGACAATGCAGCACATCATGGTGCAAGTGTCGTCGCTGTTCGTCGGTGAAGGCTGGCACCTGACGTTGGGTGCGTTGTTCATGCTGATCGTGATCTTCCTGCCGGGCGGATTGATGGAGGGGATGCGGCGTATCCGCAATCTCTTTGTGTCCAAGCCATCCGGCGGCGCGGGGTCTGACGGCAATGCCGACACACCTGTGCAGAACCCAGCGTGAGGGCAGGACAATGAGCATTCTTAACATCGTTGACCTGAACAAAAGCTTCGGCGGCCTCCGCGCACTGAGCAACGTCAACCTGAGCATCGACAAGGCATCCGTACACGCGATTATCGGCCCCAACGGCGCCGGGAAATCGACATTGCTCAACTGCTTCGTCGGCCGGCTCGAACCGGATACCGGATCCGTCACGTTCGACGGTAAGTCTCTACTCGGGATCAAGCCGCACGAGATTAACCAACTCGGCGTCAGCCGGGTGTTTCAGACGCCGGAAATCTTCGGCGATCTGACGGTGCTCGACAACGTGATGATTCCAGGCTTTGCCCGTCGTGACGGGGCGTTTCGGATCAATGCCTGGAACCCGGTCCGCCGCAAGGGGCCAATTGCCGAAAAGGCGATGGCGATGCTCAAGGACGTGGGTCTCGACGGCAAAGCGGATCAGGTCGCCGGACAGCTCTCGCGCGGGGACAAGCGCAGGCTCGAACTCGCGATGTGCGTCGTCCAGGATCCGAAACTCTTGCTGCTCGACGAGCCGACGGCCGGTATGTCGCGCGCCGACACCAACAAGACCATCGAATTGATGCAAACCATCGCCAAGCGCGGTGTCACCATGGTGG
This sequence comes from Rhodospirillales bacterium, assembly GCA_023145215.1. Taxonomy (GTDB): domain Bacteria; phylum Pseudomonadota; class Alphaproteobacteria; order Rhodospirillales; family Casp-alpha2; genus UBA4479. The sequence continues at coordinate 5,178 of JAGLED010000020.1, forward strand.
TGATCGAACACGACATGCATGTCGTGTTCTCGCTGGCGCACAAGATCAGTGTGCTTGCACAAGGTACTGTCATCGCCGAGGATTTACCCGAGAAAATCAAGGGGGACCCCCGGGTGCAGGAAGCCTATCTCGGAGGGGCCCATCTATGAGTGTGTTGCCAATGACTGAAAATAAGCCAAGCGATACGGATAGCGTCCAGCCAGCGACGACAGTAGACGGCGAGGCGGCGTATTTCTCGTGTCAGGATGTTCATGCCTATTACGGGGAAAGCTATATCGTTCAGGGAGTGAGCTTCGACGTGCGCGAGGGGGACATCGTCGCACTGTTGGGGCGCAACGGTGCCGGGAAGACGTCGACGCTGCGCTCGCTTGCGCGGGTCGACGATCCGCGTCTGACCCAGGGTCAGATCTGGCTCGACGGCAAGCCGCTACACAACATGAAGTCGTTCGAAGCGGCGCGCAACGGGATCGGGCTTGTGCCGGAAGACCGGCGCATCATTCAGGGGCTGACGGTGGAGGAGAACCTGAAACTGGCGCAGATCGCGCCGCCGGTCGGTTGGTCGCTGGAACAGATTTACGAACTGTTCCCGCGCCTCGGTGAGCGTCGCAATCAGGAGGGGACGACGCTTTCCGGCGGTGAGCAGCAGATGCTGGCGATCAGCCGAACCCTGGCGCGCGACGTCAAGCTGTTGCTGCTGGACGAGCCTTACGAGGGCCTGGCGCCGGTGATCGTGCAGGAAATCGAGAAGACGCTCGAGCGGATCAAGGATCTCGGCATGACCACCATCATCGTCGAGCAGAACGCCATCGCGGCGCTTCACCTCGCCGACCGGGCCATCATTCTCGATATGGGCACGGTGGTGTTTGACGGCACGGCGCAGGACGTTCTGGATGACGATGAGCTGCGTCAGCAATACCTCGCGATCTAAGGCCGTCTGACTGGCAATACGAATTGTTTTCCCAGGTGTTGCGACTTCGCAACCAACTTTAAACCCGGCCACGTGCCGGGTTCTTTGTCAGCGCGTTTCGCCGGCGAAGGCGCGGCGGTCGAACGTGATCGACTTGACGAGCGCATAGACGGGTTTGCCGGCCTGGAGGTCGAGATCGGCCACCGATGCACGGGTGATCCGCGCGCGCAACCTGGCACCGCCGATATCGACCAGGGTTTCCGCATAAGCGGTCTCCGACTCCTCGTTGATCTCGGTTATCTTTCCGGCGATCACGTTGCGGATGCTGATGCCTTTGGGTCTTTCGGTCGCGAGAGAGACGTCGCGGGCGCGCACGCGCAACCGGATTTCGTGACCCGGTTCTGCATCTACCAGGGGGATGTCGATCTTCTGACCGTATAAGTCGGCATGGGTGATCTTGATGGCGTGGTCGTGATCGACGACCCGGGCTGTGACGATGACACCGGCCTCGAAGCGTCCGGTGGCCGGGTGCAGATCGAGCCGCTCGAGCACCTGTCCGACCTCGCCCTCGGCGACTTTGCGTCCCTTGTTGAGGACGATCATGTGCTCCGCCAGCCTAGCGACTTCGGACATGTCGTGGCTGACATAAAGGATCGGCATCTCGAGGCTATCCTGAATCGCTTCGAGGTAGGGCAGGATTTCGTCTTTGGCGAAGCGGTCGAGCGCGGCCAGGGGCTCGTCCATCAGCAAGAGGCGCGGACGTGACAACAACGCCCGGCCGATGGCCACGCGTTGCCGTTCGCCGCCGGAAAGCGCCATCGGCGCGCGGCCCATGAGGGGCGCAATCCCGAGCAGATCGACCACATCGTCGAACGCGACGCCATTGCTGCCGTCTGACCGGGATGCGCGCTTTGCGCCATAGGTCAGGTTGCCGGCGACGGAAAGATGCGGAAACAGGCTCGCTTCCTGGAACACGTAACCGATCGGCCGCCGGTAGGGTTTGCGGAACACGCCCGTTTCATCGTCCTGCCAGACGTCTCCACCGACATTGAGCCGGCCCGGCAGCCGCGTCAGTCCGGCAATGCAGCGAAGCACGCTGGTCTTGCCACAACCCGATTGTCCGAACACGGCGGTGATCCCGCGCGTCGGTGCGGTGAAGGCGACATCCAGATGGAACGTACCCAGCTTGCCGTCGAATGCGGCGTCGATGGTATTCATTCGCCGGGCCTCGAGAAACGCTTCTGGAGCAACGTCATGGCCAGGATCACGGTGAACGAGAACACCAGCATGCCGCCCGCCAGGATGTGTGCCTGCGTCCACTGCAGGGTTTCCACGTAATCGTAGATCGCAACCGACAATACGCGTGTTTCACCCGGAATGTTGCCGCCAATCATCAGGACCACGCCGAACTCGCCGACCGTGTGCGCGAAGCCGAGCACTGCGCCGGTCATGAAGCCGGGCCGCGCGAGCGGGACGGCGACACTCCAGAACGTATCCCAGGGGGAGGCGCGGAGTGTCGCCGCGACCTCGAGCGGGCGCTCGCCGAAGGCCTCGAAGGCATTGCGGATCGGCTGCACGACGAACGGCATCGAATAGAACACGGAACCGATCACCAGACCTTCAAATGTGAACGCCAGCGAGCGTGCGCCGTAAAGACCGGCAATGGCGCCGCCGGGGCCCTCGGGGCCGAGAGCGACCAGCAAATAAAATCCGAGCACGGTCGGCGGCAGAACAAGGGGCAGAGCCACGACGGTGGCGACGATTTCCTTGAACCGCGACCTTGAACGCGCCAGCCACCAGGCGATAGGTGTGCCGATCACCAGCAACGCCACCGTGGTGATGGCCGCCAATTCAATGGTCAGACGGATCGGCGACCAGAGTTCGGAAAATTCAAGCATCGTCGTTTTCTCTTAGTCGCCGCTGCCGTAGCCGAACGCGTTCTTCACGGCGACGGCATCGGGACTACGCAGAAACGCTAGAAAAGCCTTCGCCGCCTCGTTGGATGCCCCGTTCGTCAGAAGCACGGCGTCCTGACGGATCGGCTCATAAAGATCAAATGGGATTATCCAGCGCGAGCCATGATCGTGCGCCGCCACTTGCGAGAGCGCGACGAAGCCCACCTCGGCGTTGCCGGTTTCGACGAACTGATATGTTTGCGCGATGTTCTTGCCCTGCACGAAGCGGGGAGTGAGGGTATCGCGTAGTCCCATTGCGTCCAAAGCTTGAATGGCCGCGGCGCCGTAAGGCGCGGTGACAGGGTTGGCGAGGGCGATCTTTTCGAACCGCGCCAGCGTGAGCGTTTCACGTCCGGCGACGAGCGTCGGGTTTTTGGAATAAAGGACGATCCGGCCGAGTGCATAAGTGAAACCGCTTCCCGGGACGGCAACGCCGGCGTCGAGGGCCAGCTGCGGCCTTGCCTGATCGGCGGCAAGAAAGACGTCGAACGGGGCGCCGTTGATAATCTGTGTGTAAAGGGTACCGGTCGAGGCGAAGCTGAAGACGGCCTGATGCGGTGTTTTCTTGCTGAACAACGCGCCGATTTCCTTGGCCGCGGCCGTGAAGTTAGCGGCGACGGCAATTCGGGTTTCGCCGGCCGTGGCCGGGGTCGCGATAAAAGATAAAAGGGCGACCGCAAGACCGCAGTAACGAAGTCTACTCGCCATAAACATTTGAAACTCCGAAATGTTCAATCGAACATATCGGAAAATTATAGAGATGCAGGCAATTCCGCAACCGTCATTTCCGTTTGGCCATATCGGCCAGCGAACGTTTGAGGCTTTTCATCTCTCCGGCAATGGCCTGATCGGTCAGGTCCTCCATGTGACGGTAACTGTCGAGCACCTTTTCACCCATCGGCGTCAGCGTTGCGCCGCCCCGGGCGTTGCCGCCACGGCTGGTTTCCACCATCGGTTCGGTAAAGAAGGCGTTCATCTCTTCGACCAGAGACCAGGCGCGCTTATAACTCATCCCCATGCGCCGGCCGGCAGCGGCGATAGAGCCCGTCTCGCGGATGCCCGCAAGGATATCGGCCTTACCCGGGCCGATAGCGACGTCGGTCTCGAGGACGATGCGCAGCCGTGCGCCGGTGGTTTTGTTGCCTGCCTTCATGAGTTGGTTATAGACCGCACCTTGCGCCCTGTCACTCGGGCGGCGCGGCGAAGTGATTTCAGGCGCTTACCGCTTGATGCAGCGCTTCCTGCTCGTAATACGTTTCGCGGTATAGGGATACGGCCTTTTCGTGCGTTGCGATGGCGTCAGGATCGAGTTCCGATTTCGGGGGCGCGACGGGTTCGAAATGGCCGTGCCGGTCTTCGCCCCGGACCAGCATCCCGGCGGTCCGGAACTTCCCGGCCGGTTTCGCGCTGGCCGGCACGAAATTGAGCCCCAAGCCGATCCGCCGGAAGTCCGCCGTGTTCGGGCCGGAACGGTGCGGACACATCCCGTGGTGCATCGAAAATTGTCCCGCTTTCAAAGGCATCGCCACGGCAAGACTTTCGTCAAGCGGCGCGGTGATCCGCTGGCCCGCCCGGTTGACGCTGTTTTCGACCACGTGGGCGGCGTGCGGATACTGCTCGAGATGCCCCGGCAGCACATCCATGCAGCCGGCTTCGACCGGGGCGTCGCTGAGTGCCACCCAGACCGTGATCTCTTCTTTCGGTTCAAGCCCGTAATAAGTGGAATCCTGATGCCAGTCGGCGATGGTCGGGGTATGCGCTTCCTTGATGAAAAAGGTGCTGGTGAAGACGAGGATATCCGGACCCAGAATGTCTTCTACGGCGTTGAGAATACGTGGATCCTGCGCCAGCCGCGTAACCCACGGCAGAATGAGATGCGGCATGGTCCGCCATTTAAGTTCTTTCGATGCGTTGACCGGCGCCCCTAGCCATTCTTCGAAGCGCGCCAACCCATCGAGACAGGCCTGACGTTCTGTTTCGCTCAAAAGCGGAAACGGGAACAGATACCCGTCGCGCCGCCAGGCGGTTAGTTGTTCTTCGTTCAGTGCCTTCATCGTCGGGAATCCCGCAGACAACGTAACTTGACGATCGACAGGATTAGCACGGGTGCTGCGTGGCGTATAGGTACGCTAGTTGACGGTCGATGACGGCACCTTAGAATCCGTTTCCGTTTCCGTTTCCGGTGAGACGCCGATTTGTTTCAGAAAAGCGTCAACCGCAGCGGTGGTTTCTTCGGTCGCTTCAATCTCTGTTTCGGTAGCTGCGCATTTTTTCGGCTTCAGCTTGGCAACGGGAATGTGGATACGTTCACTGACGGCCATGTTCATCGTCGATGCGAGGAGCGCGATGTCGATCGGCTTGATGACCACGGCGTCCATGCCGGCTTCATAGAAGCCTTTGCGGTGCTCTGCCATCGCGTCCGCCGTGAGCGCGACGATTGGAACCGATTTCTTGTCCGAATCCATCTTGCGGATCATACGGGTCGCGTCCGTGCCGGACATGATCGGCATGCGGACATCCATCAGGATCAGGTCAAACCTGCCGGCCTCGTGTTTCTCGACTGCGGCACGCCCGTTATCGGCGAGTTCGAAGGTGTGTCCGAAGCTCTTCAGAATTGCCGTCACAATCTGCTGGTTCATGCGGTTGTCGTCTACCACGAGCACATGTAATGGCCGGCGCGCCACGAAGTAGGCGGATGGCACCTCCTGGTCCGTGCGGGCCGAGACGTTCGTCGTCGCCGGTATATAGGGTAATGAAAACCAGAAGGTGCTGCCTTCGCCATAGATGCTGGCGGCGCCGATTTCACCTTGCATGAGGGTCGCGAGTTTCTTGCAGATGGCGAGACCTAATCCGGTGCCCTCGAACTTGCGGGTGATCGACGCGTCGCCCTGACTGAACTCGGTGAACAGCGTGCTCAGCACATCCGGCTGGATACCGATGCCGGTATCCTTGACCGAGAAGTAAAGCTTCGGCCGTATCGTATCCGCGCCGACCAGCCGGCATTTAATGGTGATTGAACCCGCTTCGGTGAACTTCCGGGCGTTGCCTACAAGATTGATCAGGATCTGCCGGAGCCGGGTGGGGTCGAGGTTCACGCCGACCGGAAGGTTATCCGGCAGATCGGTGTCGATGCGCACCGAGCTTGGACTTTCCACGCTGTCGTCGGAGAAGAACTCGACGACGTCGGCGATCAGCGATGGCAGGTGGAAATCTATGTATTCGAGTTCCACCTTGCCGGCATCGAGTTTCGAGATGTCGAGTATATCGTTAATGATACGAAGCAGGGAGCGGGCCGAGCCCTTGATCTTTCGAACCAGATCTAGGCTCTTGTTGTCCATGTCTTCCTGCAACAGCAAGTCGGCAAACCCGATGACGCCGGTCATCGGCGTTCGGATTTCATGGCTCATCGTCGCCAGGAACGCGGATTTCGCGTTGTTCGCGGCCTCGGCGGCCTCGTGCGCTTTTGCGAGTTCGAGTTCTTTCTTTTTTTCCGCCGTAATGTCGGTGCGGATCGCGACGTACTGGAACGGTTTACCTTGCGCATTCAGAAATGGCACGATCGTCGACGTGACCCAGTAAGATCCACCGAGTTTCTTGCGGTTTTTGATTTCACCGTGCCAGACCCGGCCATTGGCGATGGTACGCCAAAGTTCGCGGTAGAACTCGGGCGAGTGCTCATCCGATTTGAGGAGCCGGTGGTTCGAGCCGATCAATTCTTCGCGCGAGTAGCCGGAGATGGAGCAGAACTTGTCGTTGGCGTAAGTGATGTTGCCTTTGGTGTCCGTCACGCTGACGATGGCGTGTTTATCGAGCGCGAGTTTCTGATGATGAAGTTCCGTCATTTTCTCGGACAGTTCGCTCGCCTGACGATTCAGCATGATAACCATCGCCAAGGTGTCCGCGACACACTCCAAAAATGTCTTATCCTCGTCGGTTGTTCGTGCGGTTTCGGAAATGAACAGAACAATGGCGCCGAGCGTTTTGCCACGAGCGTTTATCGGAATATTGTAATCGCCATCAGGTAACCCGTTGATCGTCGTCGATCCCTCCGGGATCTCCAGGTTGCGTGCTGCGGCAAGTTCGTAAACGTCGTGGTCGACGAGCGCGTCGGTCAGAAAGATGCCCCCCTTCCGCGGGACGGAAAGCCAGCTCAGCGTCAGAAGGATATCCAGACAGTTTTCGAGTATATCGGCGAGTGCGCTCGGCTTAGCCGCTTCGCCCAGCAGTTGGTATAGCACCTGATAATTTTCTGCAGCCCGGTCGCCGGTTTTTGTCATGACGTCCCCGTGTTTGTATTGCTCTGACCCGTCAATCTGCGTTCAGACCTGCACGCCAGAACGTGCACTCGTATTCAGGCATCGTAGGGGACGCATGTAAGTGGCTGATATTTTGAGCCGAGCGATTTGTAAAGATATGTAATGCCGCCGGCCGGTGATCGGAATGTCATGGATCCAGCCAGTGTAGGGTTGCGCAGACATCGATGAATGTTTCGACGATTCTCGCGCTTACAAAGAATTACAAATTCACTTATCCGGAAGAAACTATGATTACAGGGGTATGCGAATGTGGCGTCGTGGGTCGAGACCGAGCCACAAGCAGTTTCAATTTGATCTGTTATTCGAAAATCCATAACAGACGATAGACATTTGGAGGTTCCCCCATGGATGGCCAAATTCAACCCATCGAAGACAACGGCGCGCAACAAGCCGTGACTACTAACCAGACCTCGACGTCGATGAATGACGGCCAGTCGGGCGCGTCAAAAGATTCCCGAGAGAAAAGCGAACTCGCAGCAATCGTCGACGCGCTGAACAAGTCCCAGGCGACCATCGAATTCGACATGGACGGTAAAATCCTCCATGCGAACGACCTGTTTCTTGGTGCGATGGGCTATAGCCTAAATGAGATCAAGGGCAAGCATCACAGCATGTTCGTGGAACCCGAGTACGCAGCCAGCAATGAGTATAGGGATTTCTGGCTAAGCCTGCAGGCCGGCAAGTTCCAGTCGGCCCAGTACAAGCGTATCGGAAAAGGCGGCAGGGAAATCTATATCCAGGCGAGCTACAATCCCATCATCGGGACCGATGGCCGCCCCTACAAGGTCGTCAAGTTCGCGACGGACGTGACGGAACAAAAACTCCGAAATGCCGATTTTCAGGGGCAGATCGACGCCGTCAACCGGTCGCAGGCGACGATCGAATTCGAACTGGACGGTACGGTCCGCAAAGCGAACGATTTGTTCCTGAAGACGTTGGGTTACTCGCTGGATGAGATCAAAGGAAAGCATCATAGCATGTTCCTGGACAAGGAAGAATCCAGCGGTGTCGAGTACCAGGGGTTCTGGAAGTCGCTGGCCGCAGGCGAGTTCAAATCCGGCGAGTTCAAGCGGGTCGGGAAGGGCGGCAAGGAGGTCTATATTCTCGCCTCCTACAATCCTATCTTCGATCTCAACGGCAAACCTTACAAGGTCGTCAAGTATGCGACAGACGTAACATTCGCGCGCGACCAGCGCATCGAAGCGGTCAAAACCATCCATAACGAACTCATCGTTATCGGCGGCGAAGTGAAGACCGTGAGCAACCTGGTTTCGGAAACGGCGAATGCCTCGGAACTGACGGCGGCGAATGTGCAGGCGATGGCCGCCGCGACCGAGGAAATGACGGCGTCGGTCCGTGAAATCAGTCAGCAGGTCGTCCGCTCGAACGGCGTCGCACAGCATGCGGTAACTCAGGCGCAAAGCAGCAACTCGGCGATGGAAGCTCTCTCTGAATCGGCGCAGCGGATCGGTGATGTCGTGCAGTTGATCAGTGACATTGCCTCGCAGACCAACCTGCTCGCGCTAAACGCCACCATCGAAGCTGCCCGCGCCGGCGATGCCGGCAAGGGGTTTGCGGTTGTCGCATCCGAGGTCAAGAACCTGGCGACGCAAACCGCCAAAGCGACGGCGGATATCGGGGCGCAGATCGCCGGTATCCAGAGCTCGGCAACCGCGTCGGTTGATGCGATGAAGTCGGTGACCGAGACGATTGGTGAAATCAGCGAAATCTCCACGTCGATTTCGGCGGCTGTCGAAGAGCAAACGACGGTTACCGAAGAGATTTCCCAGAACATGCAGACGGCGTCGGCCGGTGTGGACCAGATCGCAAGCGGCACGGCGGAAATCTCGGCCGCAATGCAGAAGGTCGACGATGCGACGGCGCGCGCAGGCGACATTTGCCAGTCGCTGTCCTAAGTTGGACCGCGAATATTCGGTACGTCACGATGAACCGTGTCGTACCCCCGGGGTTGCCGGTCAGCTAAAAACGTGACCGGCAATTCCCTTCATGTTTACATTGGCTGGAGCTCTTTGGGCTCTGGCCACTCGTGTCAGGAGCATTCGGTAGCAGGTCATGAAACAGCACGACCAGAAAGACGACATCGCTGATAGCGCTTCTCCCGCCGCGCTGTCCGCGGCGCTGAAAAGCGTGCTTGGTGTCATGGGTGCTTTCGCATGGTCTTACGATATGAAATCGTCGAAGTTCCTGAGTGTGGACTTCGAAGGAGAGATGTTCCTCGGTTACACCCGCGATGAGTGGGGATCCTTGCAGCTTTGGCCCGGACACATCCACCCGGAAGACCGAAGCCATGTCGTCTCAAAGCGCATGGCAGCGCACACTAACGGCAAGGTGCTGGACGTCGAATATCGGCTACGCTGCAAGGACGACAGCTACGTTTGGGTGCGCGAGTTGTCCGGGCTGGTGGAGCTGAACAGTACGGCGTTCGTGACCAAAGGGATTCTTTGCAATGTCAACGATGCCCACGGCACACGTGGGCTGGCGCCGGAGCGCGAGTATCAGTACCGGAGGCTTCTGGACTCGATGCCGGACGCGTTTCTGATCGAACAGGACAACACCATCGTTTTCGCTAACCCGGCCGCCGAGCGGATGTTGGAGCTTGAAAGCGGATCGTCTTTAATTGGCTGCGAGGCCGACAGCATTTTCGTCGATGCACATCACGCGCGCGCCCGGCACGATTCCCTGACCCGGGGCGGGCGCAAGGACTGCACGTCGAATGAAGTGGTGCAGGCGCTTTCGGGACACAAGTTCGATGCCGAGTTGGTGAGTTGCCTTACACTCTGGCGTAACCGCGAAGCAATCCAGACAGTGGTTCGCGACCTGTCGTGGCTAAACAAGGTGTTGGAACTGTTGCGCGATGAGCGCAACCTGATGAAGCTCATTCTCGATAACATCGGCGACGGTGTATGCCTCGTCGATTCTGACGGCATGATCAAGTCCACCAATCCGGCGTTGACGCAGATGTTCGGCTTGAACGACGCGGCCTTTTTCGGCCGGACGGCGCACGAGCTGTTCCATGTCATCGGCGATGAAGAGGAAACGACCCCGGACGTATGCCCGATCTGCGCCAGGCAAGCAGCGGGCGAGCTATTCCAATTCGAAAAGACGTTCGCACGTGATGCGGACGGGGCCAGTGTGATTCTCCGGTTCGAGAACACACCGATCTTTAATACCGATCAGCCGCTCGCCTCGGTCGTCACGGTTCGTGACCTGACGGAGGAACTCAAAAGCCAGGCCGAGATCGACAAGTTGACGCTTGCCATCGAACAGAACCCGGTCGCCATTCAGATTACGGATCTGGACGGCAGGATCGAGTATGCAAACCCGACTTTCTGCAGCGTCACGGGGCAGCGTGCCGAAGACCTGTATGGTCGTATTTCACCGTTTTTCGATGGTGCGGTTGTAGGCGATGATGCAGCCCGCGACGTGCTGCAGCAGTTGCGCACGACGCGAACGTGGGAAGGTGATTTCGAGGAGTTTCAAACGGCAGATCGGCGTTATTGGATTCGTGGCGTCGTGACGCCGATGAAGGACACGCACGGCAACGTCAATTACTTCGTCGGCATGTACCGCGATATGACCGATGAAAAGTATGCAGCGGCGCTCCAGAAGGCGACGGAAAGCAAAGTCAGCGTCATCTTTGAATCGTTGGGAAACGCCATCCTGATCGTGTCGGAAAACGGTCGAATTCAGAATACGAACCCCGCCGCGATGCAGCTGTTCGGATACGACGATCAGGCATTGCAGGGGGTACATGTCGGCAGCATCGTTCCCGGGGTCAATATCGAGGATCATGCAAGTGCCGTGAAGGGGCGGCATCTTCGATCAGGGCGCGAGACGGTCGCGGTAACCCGAAACGGGCGGCAGATTCCCGTCATTCTGACGGTCGCGGAAATGCCGGAGCCGGAGTGGGCATACACGGATCGCCGCACCAGGCGGCGGCGTTCGTACATTTGTACGGTTCAGGACATCAGCGAGCAACGGAACGCTCAAAACGCCATCGAGAATGCGCACAAGATGGAAGCGCTCGGCCAACTGACCGGGGGACTGGCGCACGATTTCAATAACCTGCTTGGAATTGTCATCGGCAATCTCGACCTGGCTCAAGAGGAGAGCGAGGATCACCCGGACCTGCACAGCTTCGTCACGACTGCTCAACGCGCCGCTCTCAGGGGGGCTGAACTGACCCGCAGCCTGCTCGATTTTTCCAGAAGTTCGACCGTTAACACCGAGAATCTGAACGTGAACGACGTTGTCGGCGAATTGGAGCAGCTGATGCTGCCGGCGCTAACCGCCCGGATTACGGTGGAAAAATCGCTCGAAAGCGATCTGTGGCACGTCAACCTCAGCAGAAGCGAGTTTCTGTCTGCACTGATGAATTTGGCGCTGAATGCGCGCGATGCCATGCCTGCGGGCGGGACGGTCACGGTTTCGACGCGGAACGTCGACAATCTTGCACCCATGCCTGTCGCCGTCGGGATTTGCCCGCCCGGACAGTACGTCGCCATCGAAGTGGCCGACACGGGCGAGGGCATGGACGAAAATACACTTGGGAAAATGTTCGAACCTTTCTACACGACCAAGGAAAAGGGGAAGGGGACGGGACTTGGACTGAGTACGGTGTTCGGCTTCGTACACCGCGCCAACGGTGTGATCGATGTCCGGTCTAAGCCGGGTGAGGGCACCGCGATCACCTTGCTGGTGCCGCGCGCCTCGGCAAGTACCAATCTTGAAGAGTCGGTGCCGTCGGTACAGGGGCGCGGCAAGCACGGCGAAGGCGAGCTTCTCGTCGTCGATGACGAGCCGGAACTAGCCAGTTTCTGCCAATCCACGCTGGAGCGTTCGGGTTATGTGGTCCATCTCGCCGCCAACGGCGCCGATGCGTTGGAGGTGTTGCGCGAGAACCCGCAGATCACGACAATGATCACCGATGTGGTGATGCCGGGAGAATTCGACGGGATCGACCTCTGCGGCGAAGTCGCCAAGGTGAACGGGCGTATCAAGATCATCCTCACGACCGGGTACGCGGAGAAGCTCGACGGCAACGCGCCGTTGCCCGGAAATTGCTACGACCTCATCCGCAAACCGTTTCGCGGCCGCCAATTGCTTGAGGTCGTCGACCGTGTGACGTCGACCAGCATCTAGTTACATTCGTCTACATCTTCATACGTGCGAAAAATATTTCGCTGATATGCGGCTGATATAAGAGCGCCAGTCAACAAGAGGGCGCCTCATGAAAAAGCCGATCGTACTTGTCGTCGACGATGAGCCCGATATCGCCGAATTGATAGTCAAGAGCATTGCCACCATGGGGCTTCAGTGCGTTGTCGCATCGCGCTTCGAGGACGCGTTACCGTTGACTGGCGACAGTAACGTCGTCGTCGCAATTGCCGACATCTTCGTGCCCGGTATGGGCGGGATAGAGGGTATCAGCCGTATCAAGCGCCTGAACGGTGCTTGCCGGGTGATCGCGGTTTCCGGCGGTTTCCGGCGTATGAACAGCGCCGATGCGTTGCGCGCCGCCGCAATCGTCGGCGCGGATGCCGTTCTGCCGAAACCTTTCCGCCCGAAAGAATTGTGCGCGCTCGTAACCGAGGTGCTGGATACCGCGAAAAGTCAGGAAACGGCATGACCCCACGGCACAGAGAAATATGTGAATTTTCAAATGCTTGGTCGATCGCAGCCGGGTTTACAAATCTTTACATTATCGATTCTAGGAAAAATCCGCCGCTTACACTGGCGTGTCATTTTGCCACCGTCGATAGATCGACAAATCGAACGGATGTGTAGGGAAAAGGCGTAAGACAATGCTGGACCAACAACAAGGCATCAACGGCGCGAACGGAACGGCTGATATCGCCAGGCTGCACATGCTTGAGCAGATGCTGGATCAAATGCCCATCAATGTGATGCTCGTGGAGCCGAAGAACTTCATCATCACGTACGTCAACCAGACCAGCATCCAGACGCTGAGCCCGCTTGCCGATCTGCTGCCGGCGCCACCGGATCAACTCAAGGGCAAATGCATGGATATCTTCCATGCCAAGCCCGAGCATCAGCGCAAGATCGTCGGCGATCCAACCAAACTGCCGTGGAAGACGCGCATCACGCTTGGTCCGGAAAGCCTGGACCTGCTGGTTAGCGCCATTCACGACAGCGATGGCACCTACATGGGCGCGATGCTCACGTGGTCGCTGGTGACCGACAAAGTCGAACTTGCCAAGAACTTCGACGCGAACATCAAGTCCGTGGTCGAGACTGTCCTTTCCGCGTCCCGCGAGATGCAGACCAGCGCCGAGGGAATGGCGCGGTCATCGGGAGAAACATCGGAGAAAGCGGGCGCCGTCGCCGCCGCGTCGGAACAACTGACCGCAGCCATCAACGAAATCTCCTCGCAAGTCACACGTTCCGCGGATATCTCGCGCAACGCTGTCGGCGAAGCCCGCCGCTCGAATGAGATGGTCCAGGGGCTTGCCGAAGCAGCCGAGCGGATCGGTCAGGTGGTGACCTTGATTAATGACATCGCGAGCCAGACCAATCTTCTGGCGCTGAACGCTACCATTGAGGCGGCCCGAGCCGGGGATGCCGGCAAGGGCTTTGCAGTGGTCGCGTCCGAGGTCAAGAACCTGGCCAATCAGACGGCTAAGGCTACGGATGAAATCGCCGGCCAGATCGGTTCGATCCAGAGCGCAACCAAGGACTCGGTCAGCGCGATCGAGGGGATCTGCGGCACCATTGACGAAGTGAGCCAGATTGCGACGACCATATCGTCTGCGGTCGAGGAACAGAGCGCGGCAACCCGTGAAGTCGCCGCGAACATTTCCGGGGTTACGACGGCGTCTTCCGAGGCCGGTGAAACGGCATCGCAGCTTCTGACCTCAGCGACGGAACTGTCGGGACAGGCAGACCGTCTGCAGAACGAAGTCGATGCGTTTATGGAAAAAATCGACTGATCGAAAAGGGGAACTGCCGACAGGCAGGGCGGCCCGATGGGAAAACGAGCCTTAAAGAAGAGTACAAAAAATGGATGATCTTCTCCAAGAATTTATCGCCGAAGCGACCGAGAACCTTGCCGTGATCGACCAGGAGCTGGTCCGTCTGGAGCAGCACCCCAACGACACGGAGATCCTCGGTAATATTTTTAGGCTGGTTCATACGGTGAAAGGGACTTGCGGGTTCCTGGGTCTCTCCCGTCTGGAAAAGGTAGCGCATTCGGGAGAGAACGTGCTTGGAAAGTTCCGCGACGGCGAACTGGAAGTCACGCCGGACGCCGTCACCGTGATCCTCGAATGCATTGATCGGATCCGAGAAATTCTTGGGGCGCTCGAGGAAAGCGGCAATGAGCCGGCGGGTGACGACAGCGCACTGATCACCAGCCTCGACCAACTGATCGAACCGGCCGCACCGGCGCCCGCCAAGGCTGCCGAAGCACCGAAGGCCGAGAACAAGGAAGCACCCACGAACAACGGCATGGCCGTAAATGAATTCGGCGCGCCGATCGCAGCCGAAATGCTGGCCGAGCTTGAGGCCGCGGGTGTCGATCTCGATGCCGATGAATCTGACGAACCAGAACATGCCAATGACGCCGAACCCGATCGCGCGGAACCGGACGTTAGCGACGAACCTTCTCCCTCCTCCCTGCCCGAGTCCTCTTCGGTCGATGATGCCGGCTTCCCCCCCGCTGACGGCAACGCTTCCGGAGAGGACAAGGGGAGCGGGCAGAAGGCGATTGAGCCGGCCGCACAGAAGCGCGAATCCGCGGTTGCTGCCTCGAGCCTCCGCATCAATGTCGACGTGCTCGAAAATCTGATGACGCTTGTGTCCGAACTGGTGCTGGCGCGAAATCAGTTGCTGCAAATGGTGCGCGGTTACGACGACCATGAGTTCGCCGTGCCGCTGCAGTTGCTCAGCCATATCACCACCGACCTCCAGGAAGGTGTGATGCAGACCCGCATGCAGCCGATCGGCAATGCATGGTCGAAACTCCCCCGCATCGTCCGCGACCTCTCGGTTGCCTCCGGCAAGAAGATCGACCTGGTGATGGATGGTGCCGAGACCGAACTCGACCGTCAGATTCTCGACCTGATCAAGGACCCGCTGACGCACATGGTCCGGAACTCCGCCGATCACGGTCTCGAAGATCCCGGACAGCGTCTCGCCGCGGGTAAGCCCGAAACCGGCAAGATTCGTCTCAATGCCTTCCACGAAGGCGGCCACATTATCATCGAGATTTCCGACGATGGACGGGGGCTGAATACGGACCGTATCCGCGCCAAGATCGTCGAGAAGGAAATCCTTTCGGAGGCCGCCGCAGCAGCACTCAGCGACCAACAGGTTCAGCAGTACATCTTCCACCCCGGCTTCTCGACTGCGGAAAAGATCACCAATGTCTCCGGGCGCGGGGTCGGGATGGATGTTGTCCGGACCAATATCGAGCAGATCAACGGCTCGATCGATCTCCGCTCGGTTAAAGGAGAGGGGACGACGGTCACCATCAAGATTCCGTTGACGCTGGCGATCATCTCGGCGCTCTTGGTCAAATCCGCGTCCGAGCGTTTTGCAATCCCGCAGTTCAGCGTGATTGAGCTCGTGCGCACGGCGCCGAACTCCGAACATCAGATTGAATACATCAATAAGAACGCGGTTCTGCACCTCAGGAACCAGCTGTTGCCCTTGATCCGCCTCGACAATTTGTTGGGCATCGCCGAAACCGGCGACGAGACCCGCTCGGAAGACGCCTTCGTGGTCGTCACCAAGACCGGGAACTCGACCTTCGGGATCGTCGTCGACCAGGTGTTCGATACCGAGGAAATCGTCGTCAAGCCGACCTCGCCGGTGCTGCGCGGTATTCGCCAGTTCTCCGGCAACACCATCCTCGGTGACGGCAGCGTAATCATGATCCTCGATCCGAACGGCATCGCCGCCGAAGTTGGCGAGATCCAGGCCAAACTGAATTCCAAGGCCGACGGTTCCAGGGGCACCAACGTCGATGACAAGAAGGTGCCGCTTCTGCTGTTCAAAGGTGATAGCAACGAGCCGATGGCTGTACCGTTGGTACTGGTTGCGCGCCTGGAGGACATCGCCAACAAGGATGTGGAACATTCCGGCGGCTTCGATCTGGTGCAGTACCGCGGTACGTTGATGCCGCTGGTCACCATGAGCGGCAACGGCCTGCCTCAGGACCGGGAGTCGCATCCGGTTCTGGTGTTCTCCGACCGGGGTCGCCAATTCGGCTTGGTGGTCAACGAAGTCGTCGATATCGTCGAGGACAAGATCGATATCGAGATGCCGAGCAGCCGCGACGGCACGCTGGGCAGTGCCGTCATCAACGGCCATGCGACGAACGTACTGGACTCGGAGTACTACATTCACAAGGCGCTCGGCGACGCGCACGTGAATGGTTCCAAGGCGCTGAATGCGAATATCACCGGCCGTCCGAAAACCCTTCTGGTCGATGACAGCAGCTTCTTCCGCAGCCTGATCTCGCCGTTGCTCTCCGTCGAGGGATGGGACGTGACGTCGGTTTCGTCGGTCAAGGATGCGCTGGCGCTGCGCGATGCGGGCGAGCAGTACGAACTGATCATCAGCGATCTCGACATGCCGGAACTCGACGGCTTTGACTTCGCCTCCAGTGTCCGAAACGACGAACGCTGGAAGGGGACGCCGTTGATCGCGCTCTCGGCACAAAACGGCTCTCAGAATATCGAGCGCGCTCATACGGTCGGGTTCACCGACTACGTCGCCAAGAACGACCGTGAAGGTCTGTTGCACTCGATCCGCTCGATCATGAGCAACCAAGCCGCCTGAGCCAGAAAGTAGGGAATAAGACCATGCAAGCAACGAGTACCGCCGTGGTGCAGCACTTGGCCGAGGATGCCGATGTCCAACAGATCCTGACGACCACGGTTGGCGACCAGGTGTTCGGCATTCAGGTTTTGTCGATCCAGGACATTCTACAGCCGCGCAACGTCGCGCATGTGCCGAAAGCGCCCGCCGACATCGCCGGCCTGATTAACCTGCGTGGCCGGATCGTCACGGTCATTGACCTTCGTCACTGGCTTGGGTTCGACCCGGCAGAGGTGCAGCAGCAAATGCACATTGTCGTCGAGCACGATAACGAGCTTTACAGCTTTCTGGTGGACTCGGTCGGCGACGTTATTGCCGTCGATCGCGCCGCCGTCGAGGGTGTGCCGCCAAACCTCCCGGAGCAGTGGCGCACGATTTCGAAGAATGTTCTTCGCGAGGAGAAGGATCTGGTCCTGATCGTGGACGTGTCCGTTCTGATCGCGGCCCTGGCCAATAATTGAAATTAACGAGTTGGAGACTACGAAAATGGCAGTTGATAAGGCAATGCGTGTTCTGGCGGTCGATGACTATCAGACCATGCTTCGAATCATCTCGAACCTGCTGCAGCAGTTGGGATTCCGGAATATCGATACTGCATCCAGCGGCGATGAAGCGCTGGATATGATCAACAATAACCACTACGGCCTGATTATTTCCGACTGGAACATGGAGCCGATGACCGGTTTGCAACTGCTCAAGGAAGTGCGTTCGAAGGACGAGACCCGCGCGGTCCCGTTCATCATGGTCACTGCCGAAAGCAAAACCGAGAACGTTGTCGCGGCGCGCAAGGCCGGCGTCAGCAACTACATCGTCAAACCGTTCAACGCGGAAACTCTGAAACAGAAAATTTCGTCGGTCCTCGGAGAATTCTGAAGACCGCCAGTCAGGTGAAGTAAAGGCAAGACGCAATGGCACAAACGAAGCGTTTCACCATCGAGGCGAGCATGAAGGACCAGACACCAGCCCAATCCGCGCAGCCGGACGGGCAATCCGTCGGTGCGGAAGACGCAAAGGAACCGGATGTGACCCTCGAGGACATGATGGCCGCTGTCGCGCGTGTCGTTCGCGACGAATTAAGCAACTGGCAGCCACCGGCAGCCCCTGAGACGACGAAAGCCCCTGGAGCATCGGATGACGCCGGTGAAAACCCTGAATCGGCAGAGGAAATTCTCTTCGCCCTTTCCGAGTTGCAGAAATACATCGCCACCTCGCGTAGCGAGATCGCGGCGCTGAAGTCGGAATCCGACGGTAAATCGCAATTCAATACAGCGAAGATGGAATTGCAAGAGATCGTCGACGCGACGGCCAATGCGACCAACGATATCCTGAACGAAGCTGAGGCGATCTCCGGAATTCAGGCGTCTCTGGCAGAAAAATGCGCGGCTGCGCAGATTGACTCGATGGCCGATGAATTGTCCGGACTGGAGAACGCAAGTATGCAGATCATGCTTGCGTGCGGTTTCCAGGATCTGACCGGTCAGCGTATCAACAAGGTCGTCAACACATTGATCTTCGTCGAAGAGCGGATCAATAAGCTACTCGAGGTCTGGAACGTCGAAAGCGGCACCGGTTCGTCGGAGTTAAAGGCGACGAGGGACGACGACACACGCCCTGACAAAGACCTGCTGAATGGACCGCAGGCGGATGGTGAGGGAATTTCCCAGGACGACATCGACGCGATGTTCGCCTGACGGGTTGTCGCCAGACGATCGAGGGATCCAGGAGTAACCAAGAAACCGATGTCCGAACAACGACTTACAAAAGAAGACGTCAGCAGGCTGCTTGAAAAGCCGGGCGACGAGGTGCGCATCGACACGGCGCAAAAGGTTTGCCAGGTGTATAATTCGGAGACCCTTGGCGAGCAGCAGCGCGCGATCGCTGAAGAGGTGTTCCGGCTTTTGGTTCGCGACCAATCTGACGCCGTTCGCGAAAGCATCGCCGAACACTTGAAGGCCAGCGACAGGCTGCCGCACGATGTCGCGCTCAAGCTTGCCAATGACATCGACGATAAGGTGGCGCTGCCTGTTCTGGAATGCTCGCAAATTCTCTCCGACGACGATTTGGTGGAGATCGTGCAGACCGTGGCGCCCGCACGTATGCAAGCGATTGCCGGCCGTCCCACGGTATCGCAAGCGGTGTCGGGGGAACTGGTCAACCGGGGCGATGAAGCGGTCGTGGTTAAATTGATGAGCAACGAAGGTGCTGATATTGGTACCGAGTCGTTCGAACATGCCTACACACGGTTTACCGGCAGCGAGCGCTTCGACGACGCAGTCGTCGCCCGCGACCGGATTCCGGTATCGGTCAGAAGCAAGATCCTGTCGGCGCTTACCGACAGCTTTCTGGAGGTTCTGTCCGGCAGCAAGCTGGTCTCGCCCTCAATTATTGCGGATATCGTGGTCCAGACCCATGACAAGCTTGCGATGGAGTTGTCGGATCGAACCACGGAATCGCGCGTCGGTGAGCTTGTCAGCAGCCTCTATGTCCGTGACCTTTTGACCGCGCCGATCCTGTTGCGCGCGCTTTGCCAGGGCGACATCCTTTTCTTCGAACTGTCGATGGGCACGCTTGCATCGGTGCCGTTGAAGAACGCCCGGAGCCTGATATACGACGCGGGCGGCGAGGGCTTTAATGCGATTTACCGCAAAGCCGGCCTCGACCCGTCCTATCGGGAACTGTTCCGTTTCGCGTTCAAAATGTGTCGCGAGTTAACTGAAAGTGGCGAGGACTTCGAGCAGGCTGTGTTCCGCCGCAAGCTGATTGAGCGTCTGCTCACGGAAGGCACCGAGATCGTCGAAAAGATCGGGAAAGCCGATCTGGACTACTTGTTGGGGAAGCTCTGATCCGCGATCTCAGGTTTTCTTGATTTTCGCGACGAACGAGTATCCGGCATTGCGGACGGTTTTGATGTAAACCGGGCATGTCGGATCATCGTCGAGTTTCTTCCTGAGCTTGCCGATAACCACATCGACGCTGCGGTCATAAGGCATCCAGTCCCGACCGGAAACGATGTCGATGATCCGGTCCCGGCTCAGGATCTTGCCGGCACTGCCGACCAGCGCATCAAGGACCTTGAACTCATGCGTGGTCAGATTGACCGGGTTCCCGTCATCCTTTTGCAGCACTTGCCGCGTCTGGTCGAGCGTCCAGTCGCCGATCCTGATCCCGTCACCGACCGCGGCGGTTTCTTGGGCCGGCGGCGGCGTATCGTTCTTCAGGCGGCGGATAACGGTATGCAACCGGGCGATCAGCTCACGGGCATGAAAAGGTTTGGTGATGTAATCGTCAGCGCCGATTTCCAGTCCGACGACCTTGTCGATCACGTCGTCCTTGCCGGAAATGATGACGAAAGGAAGTTGATAATCCGTACGTAACTGGCGCGCCAGGTCTAACCCGTTTTCGTCGGGCAGAATCAAGTCAAGAAGAACGATGAAAGGCCGTTCTTGCCGTATTTGTTCATGCATTTCTTTGCCATTATTGGCAAAGCGCGGCAAAAATTGATCCCTTTTCAGGATATTATTGATCGTTTCCTGCATATCTGGGTCGTCTTCGACCACCAGGACGTGCGAGTATTTCTCGGACATGGATCGTCCTTGTAACGGTTTCCCCACTGTTTTGATTTTTAATGAACTTCGGGACGCCCGTAAAGATTCGGAAATCCACATGTCGCAGCTTACATTTCTTTACAATTCGAAGATTAGGAATAATCGCGTGCTTACACGCCGGGCGTACGGTGCTCCCTGACGAATTCATTTGAAGTGATCCAGGGTGTGCCATGTCCGTCATTCAAGAACTCTCGAAAACAGGCGAGGCCAGTCATTCAGCCATCGCCGCGGGTGCGCAGAACGATCTGGACCTGTTCCATGTGCTGCCGCTGAATGGCCTTCCGCTCGAGACGCCGACACTCCGCCAGGCGCGGATGATCAAGAGCCAGAACCTTGAATCGATGATCGAAATTTTTCGCGATCAGGTCACCGGGAGCGGCCAGATCGCCGTCAAGGATCTGACCAAGCAATTCGGCGGCGGCATGCTTGGCGACAGCGACATCAAGCTCTTGAATAATCTCAGCCGCTTAAACAGCTACGACCCGTTCAGCCTCAGGATCACGCTTCGCGATCTCGACCTGCTGAATGGCGATCTGGCGCAGGTGAAGCTATCTGACGAAAAGCAGCGTGAGCTGGAACGTTTCATGCATAGCTTCACCCGGCCGTTGATCCAGCAGGTGTTCGGTGGCGAAGAGACCGATATCGAGAAATTCGAGGATATAGTTCGTGTCTTTAAGGATCCGGATGCGGAGAAAGTGCGCCGTAATCTTGGAAAGCTCGCCGCGCAGCTCAAGATCGAAATCATGGATATCCCGAAGTTTCTCGAAGACTTCAGCGATGTGTTCCTGTCGTTATCGTATTACCGGGACTCGATCGAACTGTTGGAGCCGAAACTGGCGTTGCTGAATGAGTCGCTTGTGAGCCTCCGCGAGAGCTATCAGTTCACCCAGGACTACAACGTGGCGCAAGCCTGCGAGGACACCGTCGACCGTGTGAACCGTGTGTTTATCTTCGTCACCGGTCGACTGGAGAGCTTTGCCCAGAGTACCGAAAACCTTTGGGAGAACATGACCGCCGAGAACTTCGAGAAGGTGCGAAAGTTGATCAGCAGCTATCACGTGTCGCTGGGCGGGATGCTTTGCCTGCTCAGCGTCAAACTGGATGCATGGGCGGAAAGCTTCCCGGACCGTGCGATCGGCAGTCCGACGCGCCGGATCGAGTTTCTCCGTTCTGATATGCGCCGCGGTATCGATCAGCTCGATACGATCTTCGACGAGACCCCGGCGTTGGCAAACCTTAATGGCACCTCCCACTGACTTGAGAAGAGATGATGAGCGCTATGGACACGGGTTTTGATGTTCATTTGAACTTGGACGATGCGGCGTCTGGCGAACAGCCTATAGCGGTGCCGGACACCGTGACGTTCAAGAATCCCTTTTTTACTTTCACTGACGGCGTCACCTTCGAGCGCCGCGACGGTGATGAGGATCCTGTCATGGTCGTCCCGATGTCCGAGCAGTCGATCTCGATGCATTTCCCGGGGGTTATCCGCGAACTTCGGCTGAAACGCGAAGATCACGACTTCATCATGCTGGACACGGTCGCGAAGTCGCTGGATTACGTTTGCGCGCTTCGGATGGGTGATCCGATCCCCAGCGAGATCGTCAATGGCCAGGCGTCTTGGCGTATTCTCGACAAGCATCGCGTGACGGCACGCCAGCGGCTGACGATGCAACTCGTCTCGTGGCTGAGCGGCAGCGAAGAGCTGGTCACCGACCCGGCTGAACTGACCGCCGCGATGAACAACCCGGAAATCAAGCAGAAGGTCGACGATGCTTTCGCGTCGGTGGCCGAAGCGCTCGGATATCGGGCCGATCAAAAAGAAGAGGTGGTCTCGTTGGTCGAGACGTTTGCCGACGAGCTGGCTTATATCGAAGCACTTCGCGAGGTTTTCAACGAGGTCCGCGCCATCAAGACGACGGTCAAGGACCTGATCGACGCTTCAAAATTCGATGAAACGTCGCGCGACAGCGCCCAGAGCGTCTACCGCCTGTTGCAGAAAGCCGTGCAGTCGTATGCCCAGGAATTCCTGCAGATCGATGCGCAGACGGGCGAGATCATTGCGGTCCTCAAGAACGCCAAGTCACAGATCCTTTTTATCCGCAAAGTGCGCGACGAATTGGCACGCCGCCTGCTTGCCTGGCAAGACCTGGAGAAAAAGTGGCGCACGCTGGATCGGAAAAATCGCCGGCGCATCGAGGAAGTCACCATGGAGACGTATCGCTTCCTCGCGCTCCGCTTCCTGCCGGCCGTCAATTGGAAGCTGGTGACACAGTCACTCGACGAAAACGCAAACAACTCAGAATCAGTTTGGTGAGGCCCTGAAAGTGAACACAAAATCTTGTCTGATCGTTGATGATTCGAGAACGGTCCGGTCGATCGCATCCGGTATCGTTAGCGATCTCTCCTTCGAGCCCCTGGAGGCGGAAAACGGCGCCGAGGCGCTGGAAATCTGCCGTCAGGCTATGCCGGACGCCATCCTGATGGATTGGCATATGCCGGTGATGAACGGCCTGGAATGTCTGCTCGAATTGCGCCGGATGCCCGGTGGCGATCAGCCGGTCGTCGTTTTCTGCACGACCGAAAACGACATCGAACACATCACGCAGGCCGTATCGGCCGGAGCCAACGAGTTCATCATGAAACCGTTCGACAACGAAATCATGCGTTGCAAGTTCGAGAGTGTGGGACTGCTTTAATGACTGCAAACGTTGCACCGTTGCCAGCCGCCGACACAAAAATCCGTGTCATGCTGGTGGATGATTCTCCGATCATCCGCGGCATGAACGCGCGGATTCTCGACAAGATGCCGAGCGTCGAAATCGTCGCCTCCGTCAGCAACGGCCAGATGGCCGTGAAACGTATGGAGCAGGGCGGAATCGACGTCATCGTGCTCGATATCGAAATGCCGGTCATGGATGGCCTGACGGCCATTCCGCTTTTGCTGGAACGGGACAAGAACGTAAAAATTCTGATGTCCTCGACCCTGACGCAGCATGGCGCGGAAGTCAGCATGCGTGCCTTGCAACTGGGCGCTGCCGACTTCATTCCCAAGCCGACGAACATCGCCAGCGTGGACGGCCGCAATGCCATCGACGATTACCGGCGCGATATCGTCGAAAAAATTCTCGCGCTCGGCGACACGGTTGCCAAGCGAAAGGGCCGAACGCCGGCGGCCCCGGTCGCTCAGGTGAAGGCGGTCGGGAAGGATCCCTCGACCATCTACACGGGCGTCCGGACGGCGCCGAAGATCCTGGCGCTCGGTTCCTCGACCGGCGGTCCACAGGCGCTTATGCAAGTATTTCGTAACCTCGACGCGCCCTTGGCTTGTCCGGTGCTGGTAACGCAGCACATGCCGCCGCATTTTACGCAAACCCTCGCCAAGCATATCGGCGACGTGGCGAAAATGCCGTCCCGGGAAGCTGTGGATGGGGAGATTATCGAGCCGGGCCGGGTCTATATCGCGCCGGGCGACTATCACATGACCGTAAAAACGGATGGGGCGAAGGTTCGGATCGCGCTCAATCAGGATCCGGCGGAAAACTACTGCCGACCGGCGGTCGACCCGATGTTCCGTTCTATCGCGGATGTCTATGGCAAGAATGCGCTCTGCGTGGTGCTGACGGGCATGGGGCGGGATGGCGCCGCGGGCGCGAAGGTCGCCGCCGAAGCGGGCGCGGTCGTGGTCGCCCAGGACGAGGAAACCAGCGTCGTCTGGGGCATGCCGGGCGCGACCTACGCGACCGGCATATGCGACGCGGTGCTGCCGATTAAGGAAGTCGCACCGTTTATCAACAAAGCATTAAAGGTGGCGAGCCATGGGGCCCGATAATTTCAAATACGTATGTGACTTTCTTTATACGAAGTCGGGGCTCGTGCTCGGCGAAGAGAAGGCGTACCTCCTCGAAAATCGGCTGATGCCGATCGTGCGCCGCTACGAACTGGACAGCGTCGAGACGCTCGTCAGCAAGCTGCGGACCGGCACGGTCCCGGGGCTGGGCGACGAGATCATCGAAGTGATGACGACGAACGAGTCATTGTTCTTTAGGGATAATAAGCCCTTCGAACAGTTGCGCGATATCTCGTTGCCCTACTTCAAGAAGGCGCGCGCCGGCAATCGCAAACTGCGGATCTGGAGCGCCGCCGCATCGACGGGGCAGGAGCCTTACTCGATCGCCATGCTTTTCGGCGAGGAGAAGGAAAAGTTCGCCGGTTGGAACTTCGAGATACTGGGAACCGATCTGTCGCGTGAAGCGCTGGCCCGCGCCAAGGAAGGGATCTACACGCAGTTCGAGGTCCAGCGCGGCATGAGCATCCAAATGCTGCTCAAATACTTCGGCAAGGTCGACGCCAAATGGCAGGTCAACAAGGATATCCGGGACATGGTGAGCTTCGCCGAGTTCAACCTGCTCGACGATCCCAAGAAGTTCGGCACTTTCGACATCATCTTCTGCCGCAACGTGCTGATCTATTTCGACAAGGACACCAAGACCAAGGTCCTCAACCGGCTTGCGAAGGTGTTGGCGCCGGACGGGGTGCTGTTCCTCGGCGCGGCGGAGACGATCCTCGGTCTCGATACGCTGTTGCTGCCGATCCCGGGTATGCGCGGCGCGTACGGCATGCCTGAAGCGATGAAGGCCGCGAATTTGGCGGTCAGCTGAACAAGAAGACGATTTTTTTGAGCATTAACTAAATGACGTCGGTCAATTTGGGCTCAAGCAAATATGGTGGAACTGAAACATGCCAAAATCAGAGAATGTAACGGTCACCGGTCGCGAACGGACGTTCGATCCGGATGAAATCATCGTTTCGAAGACGGACCTGGACGGCAAGATCATCTACGGCAACCGGTGCTTCTATCGGCTTGCCGATCTGGCCGAAAAAGACTGCATGAACGTCCAGCACAACATCGTGCGTCATCCGGATATGCCCCGGGCGGTGTTCGATCTGTTGTGGCGGACGATTAAGGGCGGCAGCGAGATCTTTGCCTACGTCATGAACCGTTCGGCCAACGGCGATCACTACTGGGTGTTCGCGCACGTGACGCCGAGCCGGGACAGCAGCGGCAATGTCGTCGGTTATCACTCGAACCGTCGGGTGCCGAACCGCGAGGTGCTGAACAGTCACATCATCCCGCTCTACAAGCAGTTGAGCACGATCGAACAGCAGCACACGAGCCCCAAAGAAGGCTTGGCGGCGTCGACCAAGGTCATCGATGACCTGCTTGCTGAGAAAAAGACGGGCTTCAACGAATTCATGTTCTCTCTCGGAGTTTAGAACAATGTTTGATTCACAAACCCAGGAAACTAGCGTCGCCGATGCCCTCGCGATCGTGCAACGCGCGGCGGCCGGCGATTTCGAGGCACGTATCACCAACATCACCGAAGATGGCGATCTTGGGGAACTGCTGTATTCGATCAATGATCTGATCGACCGTTGCGACGCGTACATGCGTGAATCCGCAGCGTGCATGGATCATGTCAGTCAGAACAAGTACTTCCGCAAGATCATCGAAACCAGCATGCAAGGTGCCTTCCTGAACGCCACGAAAACGGTGAACGGTGCGTTGGATGCGATCCAGACCAAGGTGAACAACTTCAACACCCTGACGAAGAACTTCGAGGAAACCGTCGGCGGTGTCGTCGGCACGGTGTCCAGCGCGGCCACCGAACTGTCGGTGTCGTCGGAAACGATGAGCAATCTCGCCCGCGGCACGAGCGAGATGTCGAACACCGTCGCGGCGGCCGCCGAAGAAGCGTCCGTCAACCTGCAGACGGTGGCGGCATCGGCGGAAGAGCTGACGGCGTCGATTTCCGAAATCAGCAGCCAGGTGACGCTTGCGTCGAAAGTCGCGAGCGAGGCGTCGCATGTTTCGGACGATGTGTCGACCAAGGTGAACCTGCTTGAGGAAGCGACGAAGGAAATCACCAAGACGGTCAGCCTGATCAACGACATCGCGTCCCAGACCAACTTGTTGGCGCTCAACGCGACGATCGAGGCGGCACGTGCCGGTGAAGCCGGTAAGGGTTTTGCCGTCGTCGCATCCGAGGTCAAGGCGTTGGCGCAGCAGACCGCGAAGGCCACCGATCAGATCGATGGCTTCGTGAAGAATATCCAGAGCGCGACGGACACCACCGTCAGCGGCATCAGCAACATCGCGACCAAGGTAAAGGAAATCGAGGAAGCGAACGCAACGGTGGCCGCAGCCGTCGAAGAGCAGAGCGCCGCGACCAACGAAATCACGCGGAGCATCGAACAGGCATCGGAAGGAACGCGCGAGGTCACGTCCAATATCGTCGAAGTGTCGTCTTCGGCGGACGAGACCGGCAACAACGCCGCCGAAGTCAACGCCGCCGCTCAGGAACTTTCGCAACAGTCCGAAAAACTGCGGACCGTGGTCGACGAGTTCATTACCGCCGCGCGCAGCGTGGTTTAAGGGCGAACATGAAAGCCTGGAGCACCAAGATGGTCATGGGTCTCGACGATATGAGGGACATTGCAGAGAAGCTGTTCGGCGACGCTGCGACAATCTGCTATCGATGCTCCAGGCGCTTGGAACCGGGCAGGGCGGACGTGCCTTGCCCGGAGAGTTGCGGCGCTTTGCAAGTGCTCCAGAGCGCCTGCAATATCGTCGATGAAATAGAACATCGGAACGAGACCATCCGCGAGGCCTGGCAACGCGCGGCGTCGGCCTGACTGCGGACGGGAGCCGGTCTTCAGGCCAGTCGTGCCGGACGGCAACACAGGATGATGCGTCGATCAACGGCCAACCGGGTGCCTGACGCGGGGTCTACTTTTCCTTCTCCCACGGCATTGCTATGGCGGTGAAGCCGTCGAACAGGTCCGAGATCGAACGTGTGCGCTCGGTGTCGATGGTCGCCGTCGCGGTCATGCCCGCTCTCAGCGGCGGTGCGTCGTCGGGCGTGGTGAGCCGTATACGGACCGGCAGGCGCTGCACAACCTTGACCCAGTTTCCTGATGCATTCTGCGGTGGCAGGATCGCGAACTCGGCGCCGGTCGCCGGCGAAATGCTCTGCACTTCGGCTTCCCACGTGTATTCGGGGTAGATGTCGAGCACGACCTTGGCCTTCTGGCCGACCGAGACATGGGTCAGTTCGGTTTCTTTGAAATTCGCGTCGACCCACGGTGCGTCGTCGGTGACGATGGCGAACAGGGGCTCGGCAGCGGTGATCTGCTCACCGGCGACGAGGGGGACGGTCACAACGGTCCCGTCGGCCGGGGCGCGGATCACGGTATGTTCGAGATCGAGCTTGGCTTGATCCAAGGCCGCGATCTTGGCGCGGACCAGAGGGTGTTCGTCGATCGGCCGATCCGGCCCGCCGCCCAGTGTGGCCATGATGCGTTGGATCTTCTTGCGCACCAAAGATACCCGGTCGTCGGCGGCGTTGGCGTCGTTTTCCAATTCATCACGGCGGGTCTTGGCGGTGATGCCTTGCTGCGCGAGCTGAATCTGGCGTTCATACCGTTTGCGGAAATAGGCGGCACGGCCGCGCGCCTCCTCAAGTTCCACCCCGGCTTCCTTCAGTTCGGCGACGAGGGTTTCGATCTCGCGGCGAGAGGCGTCCAGTTCGGCCTCGGCGTGTTTTACGGCCAGTTCGAACGGGCGCGGGTCGATCTTCACCAGCACGTCGCCTTTCTTGACCTTCAAGTGCGCGCGGGCGTTGACCTCGACGGCGCGGCCGGAAATCTCGGACGCCAGCTTGGCGATGTTGGTTTTGACATAAGCGTTTTCGGTCGAGACATAGCGTGCACTGTGCAGCCAGTAACCGACGGCGATAGCAATGGCGACGGCGGGCACGGCGATCAGCAGCACAAGCCGCAACATGGCGCGCCGCGAAGGCAGGCGCACTTTCCGCTTTTCCGGCAACTCGGTGCCGGTCATGGAGACGTCGTCAGGCATTTTCTTTTTTGAGTTCTTTCAGATCGATCAGATCGTTTTCAGCGGCCATGTCCTGCAGGCGCTGTTTGACGGTGAGCAGCAAATCCGTGAGCTGGTCCCGTTCCTTGCGGCTAAGGCCGCTCAATTCCTCTTCCACCATGGCTTCGGCAATCGGGGTGACGTCGCGGTGAATGCGCCGGCCAAGTTCGGTCAGAAACACGCGTTTGACGCGGCGGTCTGTCTCGTCCTGGCGTCGCTCGAGCCAACCGAACGCCTCCAGCTTGTCGATCAGGCGTCCGGCGGAGGCCTTCTCGACCTCCAGCAGTTCCGCCAGTTCCGACTGATTGACCCCCGGCTGATCGCCGACGCGGCGAAGGGCCAGCCATTGTGTCCGGGTAAAGCCGATCTTGCGCACACGGCGGTCGAATACCGTCCGTTGCAGCCGTGCGGCTTCCAGTATCAGGAACGCCAGATAGCGTCCTTCTGACACCGGCATCATATCGGGCTTCGTCATCGTAATATTGCCTCGCCAAGAATAGTAAGCATTGTTACTATTGCAGAGCTTACTGTCAATAAGGTTACGTTTTCATGGCCGAAGCCGCCACTGCCGCATCCGTCCCGACGCCGCCGGATATCTCGCCCGTGCGGCGATACGTCATTCTGGCGATGGTGGTGTTCAGTGTGACGCTCTACAGCACCTCGATCCTGATCGTCGCCGCCGTGCTGCCGCAGCTTCAGGGTGCGATGCAGGCGACACCGGACGAAATCTCGTGGACCATGACGTTCAACATCCTGGCGACGGCGATGTTTACGCCGATGACGGGCTGGCTGACGGCGCGTTTCGGCAGACGTAACCTGCTGGCCGGTAGCGTCTTGCTGTTCGCCGTTGCGACGTATTTCTGCGGTGCCGCGACGTCGCTCGAATCACTGATCTTCTGGCGCGTCGTGCAGGGGGCCGCGGGGGCTCCGCTACCGCCGGTCGGGCAATCCGTGACGCTCAACATCTTTCCCAAGCATCAGCACGGCATGGTGGTCGGGCTTTACGGGGTGGGCGTCGTGATGGGCGCCTTCATCGGGCCGATGGTGGGCGGCGTGATGGCGGAATGGTATTCGTGGCGTTATGCGTTCTATCTGATGGTGCCGGTGGCCGTCGTGTCCTCGGTCGGCGTGATGCTGGCGTTGCCGCGCACGCGCCAGGCGGTCGCAGTGAAACTGGAATGGACCGGTTTCCTGCTGATCACGACATCCATCGCCTGCATCCAGCTGGCGCTGTCGCGCGGTCAGCGCCTCGACTGGTTCGAAAGCACCGAGATCATCATCGAAGTCTTCATCGGCGTGCTGACGCTCTATCTGTTCGTCGTGCACAGCCTGACGCACGACAAGCCGTTCCTGAATCTGAGATTACTCCTCAACAGGAATTATTCGATCGGGCTGATCCTGGTTACCATCTACGGGATGCTGAACTTCACGCCGATGGTGATTCTGCCCGGATTGTTGCGCGAGCACGTGGGCCTGCCGGACTCGCTTGTCGGTTATGTCGTGGGGGCGCGGGGTATCGGCGCCATGTGCGCGTTCTTCATCGCCAGCTTCATCGGCAGCAAGTTTCCCCGCAAATCGATTGCCGCCGGTTTCGGCTTCCAGGTCATTGCGGGGTTATGGCTGATGACGGTCAACCTCAACACGACGCCGCTTGAATTCGTGCTGAACGGGATCGTGCAGGGCTTCGCGGTCGGCACCATCTGGGTGCCGCTGACGGTGGTGACGTTTTCGACCCTCGATCCCAAGTATCTGGATGAAACGAGTTCGATGTATCACCTGCTGCGCAACATCGGCTCGAGTTTCTTCATATCCATGAGCGTCACGGAACTGGTGCGATCGGCGGCGATGAACTATGAGCACATGACCGAGTACATCAATCCCTTCAATCCGATGCTGCAGATGCCCTGGGTGATGGGAGAGCGCAATCTCGACACCATCGAGGGGCTGGCCCGCATGTCGCAGGAAATCGTGCATCAGGCGTCGCTGATCAGTTATCTGAACGCGTTCGGGCTTTATACCCTCGCATCGGCGGCGGCGATCCCGCTGATCATGTTCGTGTCGAGCCCGAGAAAGAAGACGGCCTAACAAGCCGGTCCCGTCAGTGTCCGCCCCCGAGACTGCCGGTTCGGACGTTATAATCGACGGCGACGCCGTAACTGGGATCGTCGTCGGAATCCACCATCAGTTGCCCGGCACGATTGAGCAACCGGTGGCAATCGTGGGACAAGTGCCTGAGTTGCAGGGTTTTGCCGTGTGCCTCATATTTCATGGCCAACGTCTCGATGGCCTGCAGCGCCGACTGATCGACAACCCGGCTGTCCATGAAATCGACAATGACCAGCCCCGGGTCCGTCGCCGGCGTGAACAATTGCGAAAATCCGTCGACGGATCCGAAGAATAACGGGCCTTCGATCTGATAGACCCGCGCCCCTTCGGGCGTCTCGTGGGTTCGTGCTCGGATACGCTTGGAGTTGTTCCATGCATACGCCAGCGCCGAGAGCAGCACGCCCACGACAACCGCGACCGCAAGATCGCTGATAACAGTCACCACGGTGACGAGGATCATGACAAATGCGTCGGTAAGGGGGATTTTCCTGAGGATGGTGATGCTCTGCCAGGCGAACGTGCCGATGACGACCATGAACATGACGCCCACCAGTGCCGCGAGCGGGATCTGTTCGATCATGTCGGAAGCGACGAGAATGAATGCCAGCAGGAACAGGGCGGCTGCGATACCCGAAAGACGGTGCCGGCCACCGGATTTCACGTTGATGATGGATTGCCCGATCATGGCGCATCCGCCCATGCCGCCGAAAAAGCCGGTAATCGTGTTGGCGACACCCTGCGCGATGCATTCCTGCGACGCGCCGCCTCGTTTGTTGACGATTTCCCCCACCAGATTGAGCGTGAGGAGGCTTTCGATCAGGCCGATGGCGGACAAGATCAGCGCGTAAGGGAGGATAATCCGCAGCGTTTCGAGGTTAAGCGGTACCATCGGGATGTGCAGGGTCGGAAACGCACCCTTGATCGACGCGAGGTCGCCGACGCGCGGGACGTCGATGCCGAACGCGATCACAACAAATGCCACGATCGCGATCGCCGCGAGCGGCGCCGGGACGGCTTTCGTCACTTTCGGCAACAGCCAGATGATCGCCATCGTCAACGCGACGAGGGCCAGCATCTCGATCAGTGCCATGCCCTCCATCCAGCGCATGGTCCCGTCGGCGTCGGGAACCTGGAATTGCGACATCTGCGCCAGGAAAATGATGATCGCGAGCCCGTTCACGAAACCCAGCATCACCGGGTGAGGGACAAGCCGAATGAACTTGCCCAGGTGAAATATCCCGGCCAGGACTTGTATGACCCCCATCAGAACCACGGTCGCGAACAGGTATTCGACACCGTGCGCCGCCACGAGCGCAACCATCACCACGGCAAGAGCGCCGGTCGCGCCGGAGATCATGCCGGGACGGCCGCCGATCAGCGCCGTCACCAGCCCGACGATAAACGCGGCATACAGACCGACGATCGGATGCACGCCGGCAACGAACGAAAACGCAACGGCTTCGGGCACCATGGCAAGCGAGACGGTCAGCCCGGCAAGGACTTCGGTCTTCACCACGGCGGGGGAAAACACGGAAACCGCGTTTGAGGGCATTTGCGCAAAAGAAAAACGACCCGCGAGGGTCGCCAGGGAAAGCTTAATCACGTTCAGTATGTCCAGTAGTGTCGGCGGCTATTGTTGGGGCCGTGATAAAGCATTAATGCTGCATTGCAACATAAATCTGGATTTTTGTCTGTTTGGGCGCAACTGACTGCCCGTTACAACGTGCAGCGGCAAGAAATTCTGCCTCACGGGCGGTCCGCGAGGTTCTCTATCACGGCGCCCTGAATAACACCGGCAAGATTTGACCTATCATCCTTCGAGACGGCCTTTCGGCCTCCCCAGGACGAGGTGCGGAGATAATGGACATCCTCATGCTGAGGCGGGTTTGCTACGCCTCCGCCCTGAACAGCATCACCGCGAAAAGGCGATCCTTGTCCAGCCACGCCGCTCTCTTTTCGAAGCCGGCGCCATGCGCCAACTCTTCGAATTCTGCAGGCGCGTACTTGTAGGAATTTTCGGTATGGATGGTCTCACCGACGGCGAAGTGGAACGCATGCCCGTCAATATGCACGATCTGATCCGTACAGCTTTCCAGATGCATCTCGACCCGGCCCAGATGCGCGTTATAGCGCGCGATATGGCGGAACAGCGATAGATCGAAATCCGCGCCGAGTTCCCGGTTGATGCGTACCAGCAGGTTCTTGTTGAACGCTTCCGTGACGCCTGATGCGTCGTCGTAGGCGTCGATCAGGCGGCCGGTATCTTTTTTGAGATCGACGCCGATCAGCAACAGGCCACCCGGTCCAAGGGTTTCGCGGACGCCGGACAGGAACGCCTCCGCATCCGCAGGCTCGAAATTGCCGATGGTCGAGCCCGGGAAAAATACCACGCGATTTTTTGGCACGCGCTTTGGCAGCGGCAAATCCACGGCCCGGGTGAAGTCCGCTTCGACGGACAATACTTCGAGATCGGGATAGGCTTTCCGCACTTCGTCGCTCGCCGCTTGCAACTGTTCGGCTGAAATATCGATGGCGCATAGCGATACGGGGGTGTCGAGCGCATCCAGCAGGATGCGGACCTTGTCGAGCGATCCGGAACCGTATTCGATCACCATCGCATCGGCGCCGAGTGTCTTAGCGATGTCGTCGGCGTTGTCCCTTAATATGCCGGTCTCGGTCCGGGTCGGATAATACTCGTCCAGTTCGCAGATCTCGGTGAACAGGCGCGCACCTTCGGCGTCATAGAAATACTTCGGCGACAGCCGCTTCGGCACACCTGCAAGGCCTTGCAGTACATCGTGCAGGAAATCGCCGCCGCTATCATCGTCGGTTGATTTTCTACCGATGATGGACGGTGTCCCGTCCTTGGCGAGCCGGATCCCCGAGAACTGCCAGCGTGCCCAGGGATGGAAGAAATTACGGTAACTGGCGCGGATGTGACCGGTCGGTGTCACGCAGGAACCGCCGCGCAGCACCATCTGTCCGGACATGAACTTGCCGTTATATTCCCCGACCGCACCCTCGGCGGGCGCGAAGCCGGGATAGGCGGCGTATGCGCTTTGCGTCCATTCCCAGACGTCACCGAACATCTGCGACAATCCCGTCATGCGCCCCGGCATCGGGTGGAACACATCGGCGTTGGCGAAGTGGCCTTGGGTATCGAGCGGTTCTGCGATCGCTTCCCACTCCGCTTCGCGCGGCAGTCTGGCGCCGGCCCAGCGCGCAAAGGCGTCTGCTTCGTAGTAACTGACATGGCAGACGGGGGCATCGGGGTCGACCGGGCGCAGACCGGAAAGGGTGAAGATGCGCCACGCTCCGTCGTGCTGCTGCCAATAAAGTGGCGCCGCCCAACCCTGTTCCTGACACATGGCCCAGCCGTCGGAGAGCCAGAGTTCCGGCGTTTCGTAGCCGCCGTCATCGATGAATTCGATAAACTGGCCGTTCGAAACGGGATGCGTGGCGAGCCGGAACGGCTCCAGCCAGACCTTGTGGCGCGGCCCTTCGCAGTCGAAGGCGAAGCCGTTTCCGTCGTGCCCGATCTCGACCAGGCCGCCCGGGTGGCTGACCCATTCGTATTCCCGGTTGCGCGTCGCATCGCTCGGCCGGGGCGGGTGATAGGCGGGATGAAGGGCGTTTCGGGAAAGTGCGTGCTTTATGTCGGTGAGCAACAGTTCCTGATGCTGTTGTTCGTGATGAAGCCCGAGTTCGATCAGCGCCAGGACATCCGCATCCGGTGAGGTCTCGAGGTAGGTCTGCATCGCCGCGTCGACGTGTTCGCGGAACGCATGAATGTCGCCCAGCGGTGGGCGCGTCAGCATGCCCCGTTCGGGACGCGCGTGACGTTCACCGATCTGCTCATAATAGGAATTGAAAAGGTAGTTATAGGCAGGGTCGAATTCTCGATAACCGTCCGCGAACGATTTCAGGATGAAGGTCTCGAAAAACCATGTCGTGTGCGCGAGGTGCCACTTGGTCGGGCTCGCGTCGGGCATCGACTGGACGCACTGGTCCTCGGCACTCAGCGGTGCGGCCAAATGTACCGACTGGGCGCGGACGTCATTGAAACGTGCGGCGATCTCGATCGGGTCGGGTGTCATCAGGCGATGGGCCTGGGTCTTTCGCATCAGTAGTATTCTCCCGCTTTCCCGACACAGCATAGCGCGGCCCGGCGGCGAAGTGCACCCCGGCTTCATAACAAGTTCGTGACAGGATCAAGACGGCGCGTCGACAACCTCGGTCTTGAAGTCGGCAGGTGCCACGATCTCCAGGACTTCGAAATCCTCGGAGCAGGCAATCTCACGATGTTTGATACCCGGCGGCTGGTTGACGAAGTCGCCTTTTTCGATCCGATGCACGCCCTGGCCTTCATATTCGAACTCCGCCCAGCCGTTCAATACCAGGACCACCTGAAACGTACAGTGATGAATGTGCCATTGCTGAACCGCGTCCGGGTCCTCACGGCCATTGGCGCGGATCAGATGCGCGACGTAATCGCCGCCGGTCGCTTCCTTCAGGTCGAGGTCGCGATATTCGAAAATCTCCCGCAGGCCGGGTGTCCATTCGGCGCCGGTGGCTTTGCTGTGTACGAACTTCCAATTGTCGGTCATGCATTCATCCCCTTTACGGCAGCGTAATACGGTGGTGGTCGTTCGAAAACCGGTCACGCGGCCATCCCTGCCGCGTGACCGCTCGCCCAGGCCCACTGAAAATTGTATCCCCCGAGCCAGCCTGTGACATCGACCGCCTCGCCGATGAGGAAAAGACCGGAGAGGTCTTTTGCTTCCATGGTTTGCGAGGACAGGTGTTTGGTGTCGACGCCACCCAGGGTGACCTCGGCCTTGGCATAACCCTCGGAACCCGACGGCTTGACCTGCCAGCCATTCAATTGATTGCCGAGGCGCATCAGGTCGCGGTCCGCGATTTCGCCGATGGGACGGTCGGGGAGTTCACGCGCCGCGAGCGCGGTGGCGAGCCGCGCCGGCAGTACACGGCCGAGGACATTGCCGGGTTTCGCTTTCTGTCCCGCTTTTTTCGCCTCCATCAGGAACGCCGCTGCGTCGGTGTCCGGCAGGAGATCGAGGCTGATCGTCTCCCCCTCGCGCCAATAGGAAGAGATCTGCAGGATCGCGGGACCGGAAAGGCCACGATGGGTCAGCAGCATCGCTTCGCGGAACGACGTCTTGCCGTGGCGCGCGATACATTCAGTGGCGACGCCGCTCAGCGGCTGCATCAACTCAAGGTCGTCCGATCCCACTTTAAGGGGCACCAGGCCGGGCCGGACATCAGACAACGTGAGTCCGAATTTGCGGGCGATGCGATGGGTGAAGTCCGTGGCGCCCATCTTGGGGATGGACAGACCGCCCGTCGCCAGCACCAGCGACGGTGCGGCGAAATCGCCTTTGTCCGACGCGACACGATATGTGTCGGCGCGGCTGATATCGGTAACGTTGTGTGCAAGGCGGACGTCGACATTTGCCGCGCGGCATTCGGCCAGCAGCATGGCGACCACATCTTTGGCCGAGTTGTCGCAGAACAACTGACCCAGCGTCTTTTCGTGCCAGGTGATACGGTGCTTGGTCAGCAGCTGCAGAAAATCGTCGGACGTGTAGCGTGCCAGTGCCGATTTACAGAAATGCCTGTTCTGCGAAATGAAGTTTTCGGCGCGGCAATGGATGTTGGTGAAGTTGCAGCGTCCGCCGCCGGAGATCAGAATCTTCTTACCCGCCTCGTTGGCATGATCCAGCAACAAGACCCGGCGGCCCCTGGCGCCGGCGGTCATCGCGCACATCATGCCCGCCGCCCCGGCACCGATGACGATGACGTCGAAACGTTCTGTGCGTTCAGAAGTCATGGGGTGGTTTGGATATCGTCATACGGAGGTCCCGGAGGCAGGTGGCCGGTGTCACCGGCGGGCTGCCGGTCGGAGAACAAGTTATTTCAGCTGTTCCGCACATAAAAGCCGGAATCCGCTGCAAAATCGCGTAAGCCGGACAATTTCCAGTTGGCAGCGGCACGTGGGATACCCAAATATGCCGAAACGGCGTATTCTTACGGTTGGAAGGGGGACTTCACCGGAAGCATTGTAAACATATCAATCAATAAGACATGGCGGGCGAGGCGCTTCAGCCTCTAAAGGAAGCGCCCATGCCGTCGCAATTACTTGGGAGGAAACATGTCTGACGAAAAATACAACGTCCTGATTCTCGGGGCGTCATACGGGTCGCTGTTGGCGACCAAGCTCATCCTGGCGGGTCACAACGCGACGCTGATCTGCCTTCCCGAAGAAGTCGAACTGATCAACAAGGACGGCATTCACGTCCGAATGCCGGTCCGCGGCCGTGACGATCTGGTGCAGATCGATTCAAAGGACGCACCCGGCAAGGTGAAAGCCGCCGGTCCCGGCGACGTCGATCCGAAGGACTTCGATCTGATCGCGCTCGCCATGCAGGAGCCGCAATACCGTTCCGACGGTGTGCGGCAGTTGTTGGCCAAGGTCGCGGCATCGGGCAAGCCGTGCATGTCGATCATGAACATGCCGCCATTGCCCTATATGCTGCGGCTGCCCGGGATCGAAGCCGACGCGATCAAGCAGTGCTACACCGATCCGACCGTCTGGGACGGCTTCGACAGCGACCTGGTGACGCTGGCGAGCCCCGACCCGCAGGCGTTCCGGCCGCCGGAAGAACCCGTCAACGTGTTGCAGGTCAGCCTGCCGACGAATTTCAAGGTGGCCCGGTTCGTGTCCGACGAGCACACCGCCATGCTACGCAAGATCGAACAGGACATCGTGGATATCCGCTTCGATCCGGGCGACGGCAATCTTATCGAATTGCCGGTTAAGCTAAGGGTTTACGATTCCGTTTTCGTGCCGCTCGCCAAATGGGCGATGCTGATGACTGGGAACTACCGCTGCGTCCAGGAAGACGCCGCGCGCTCGATCAAGGAAGCGGTGCATTCCAATCTGGATGCGTCGAAAGAGGTTTATGACTGGGTGCACGACCTGTGTCAGAGGCTCGGTGCCGACGCCAGCGACATGGTGCCGTTCGAAAAATACGCGAACGCGGCGCAGGGACTGGCCAAGCCATCCTCGGCGGCCCGGGCGTTGTTCGCCGGGGCGCCGAACATTGAGCGGCTGGATCTTCTGGTGAAGACGCTGTCGGACGGGATCGGCATGCAGTCCAAGATGGTCGAGGACACGGTCAATCTCGTGAACAAGCGCCTGCAGATCAACCGCGACGCGGCCAAGTAATCCCTGACGGACTTTTCCGTCCGCAAGGCGGCGTTTGCGGGTGCAGTCCCGGCAGGCGCCGCCTTTGCTTTATCGGCGGGCGGGGGCTGGCACCATGATCCTTGCGATGCTGGCCCTTACCCGGAAGGGCAATGCCCTCTACGCCATGTGGGAGCGGGCGGTCCAGCGCGGACCGGGGCTGCGGATTAGGTTTGACGTGACTGCTGAAATATGAAAAATTAGGATATATTGTCTCATTACTGAATATATTTGTTTTTGAATATCTGTAATTGTCTGGCCCGGGGAGGGGCCGGCGCGCTGGCAAACAAGGAACCAAGCCAATGAAAATGACGACTGAGGAAGCATTCGTAAAAGTTCTGCAGAAGCACGGGATCGAACACGCGTTCGGGATTATCGGCTCGGCCATGATGCCGGTGTCGGATCTGTTCCCGACCGCCGGGATCACGTTCTGGGACTGCGCGCATGAGTGCAACGCCGGCATGATGGCCGACGGTTTCACCCGCTCCAGCGGTAAGATGAGCATGATGATCGCGCAGAACGGCCCGGGCATCACCAACTTCGTGACGCCGGTTAAGACGGCGTACTGGAACCACACGCCGCTGCTTCTTGTCACGCCTCAGGCGGCCAACAAGACCATCGGTCAGGGCGGCTTCCAGGAAATTCCCCAGATGGCGCTGTTCGAAGACATGGTCTGCTATCAGGAAGAAGTGCGCGACCCGACGCGGATCGCCGAAGTGCTCAACCGCGTGATCGAGCAGGCCTGGCGCGGTTCCGCCCCGGCGCAGATCAACGTGCCGCGCGATTACTGGACCCAGGTCGTCGATATCGACATTCCCGAGATCGTGCGCCTCGAACGCCCGGCGGGTGGTGCGAAGGCGGTTTCGGAAGCGGCCAAATTGCTGGCGTCGGCCAAGTTCCCGGTGATCCTGAACGGCGCCGGCGTGGTGCTGTCGGGTGGCATTCCGGCCTCGGCGGCGCTGGCGGAGAAACTCTCCGCGCCGGTCTGCTGTGGCTATCAGCACAACGACGCGTTCCCGGGTTCGCACCCGCTGTTCGCCGGGCCGCTCGGCTACAATGGCTCCAAGGCGGGCATGGAACTGATTTCCAAGGCTGACGTGGTGCTGTGCCTGGGCACACGCCTTAATCCGTTCTCGACGCTGCCGGGTTACGGTATCGACTACTGGCCGAAGGACGCGAAAGTGATCCAGGTCGACATGAACGCGGATCGGATCGGTCTCACCAAGAAAGTCTCCGTCGCGATCCAGGGCGACGCCAAACTGGTCGCCGAACAGATCCTGGCCCAATTGCCGGCGGATGCCGGTGACGCGGGCCGCAAGGAGCGCGAAGAAACCATCCACCAGACGCGTTCGGCCTGGCTGCAGCAGTTGTCGTCGATGGACCACGAAGACGACGATCCGGGCACCACATGGAACGAGCGCGCCCGCAAGGCGAAACCCGACTGGATGTCGCCGCGCATGGCATGGCGTGCGATCCAGGCGGCGCTGCCGAAGGATTTCATCATGTCGTCCGACATCGGTAACAACTGCGCCATCGGTAACGCGTACCCGACCTTTGAAAAGGGCCGACGCTATCTGGCGCCGGGCCTGTTCGGTCCGTGCGGATACGGTTTCCCGTCGATCGTCGGCGCCAAGATCGCGTGCCCGGATATGCCGGTCATCGGTTTCGCCGGTGACGGTGCGTTCGGTATCTCGATGAACGAAATGACCGCCGTCGGGCGCGACGAATGGCCTGCGATCACGATGGTCATCTTCCGCAACTACCAGTGGGGCGCGGAAAAGCGCAACACGACGCTGTGGTATGACGACAACTTCGTCGGCACCGAACTGGACCTCGACGTGCAGTACGCCAAGATCGCCGAAGCCTGCGGCGTCAAGGGCGTGCAGGTTGCGACGATGGAACAGCTGACCGAAGAGCTATCGAAAGCCATCGAGGCCCAGAAGAAGGGCGAGACGGTATTCATCGAAGCGCTGATCAACCAGGAATTGGGCGAACCGTTCCGCCGCGACGCCATGAAGGCGCCGAACCAGGTTGCCGGCATCGATCCCAAGGACATGCAGCCGCAGGCGGGTGCCGACTAATCTAAACCGCTTGGCGACCTATCCGTTCAGCCCCGAAGCCATCACGGCTTCGGGGCTTTGCTTTTGGAACAGGTGCTGGGGTATTCTCCCGGCAATTCGAATTCGACGGGTGAGTAGGTCCGATGAACGAGCAAGCCGGCGGGGAAAAAGTCCGCGTGATTATCATCGACGATGACGAGCTGATGCGTCGCGTGGTGGTTGCGGCGTTATTGTCGCTCGATTGCGAGGTCGTCGGCGAAGCCGGCGACGGCGAAGAAGGGATCGAACTCTACCGCGACGCGAACCCCGATCTGGTGATGCTCGATATCCGCATGCCGAACATGAACGGTATCGAGCTGTTGGAGGCGCTGTCGGAAGAAGACAGCGAAGCTTATGTCGTGATGATGACGTTCCTCGAAGATGAAGGGTCGGTCCAGGATGCGATGATCGGCGGCGCCAAAGACTACCTTCGCAAGAGCATGAGCATGCAGGAAATGGTGGCGCGCCTGGAACGCCACGTAACACGTCTTTCCTGCGCGGCATAAGCGTATCCGGCGGCCAGGGCAGGGATGCCATGAAATTCGCACATGCCAACATCGGCGGATATAAATGGACCGCCAACCCGAAAGACCAATACATCGGTAAATCGCTGCTGACCTACGGCGAATGGTCGATGGGCGAGATCGACATTCTTTTACCGTTCGTCGCCACGACGGCGACGGTGGTCGAAGTCGGCGGCAACATCGGCGCGCATACGGTGCCGCTGGCCCGGCATTTGGCGAGCGGTCGGGTCATCACGTTCGAGCCGCAACGGCTGTGTTTCCAGATGCTCTGCGCCAACTTGATCAACAACGGCTGCGTCAACGTCGGCGCCTACAACATGGCGGTCGGTGACAGGGCGGGCCGCGCGCAAGTGCCGGATCTGCACCCGGATCAGGATTTTAACTTCGGCGGCATCGGCATCCGCCAGGACACGTTCGCGCCCATCCCCGATCCGGCGCTCGGTTGGACGCCCGTGGTGCGCCTCGACGATATGCTCGGCGACTTCGTTATCGATCTCCTGAAATGCGATGCGGAAGGGATGGAGGCGACGGTGCTGAGGGGAGCGTCAGGCGTGATCGCGCGCGATAAGCCGATCCTCTATCTGGAGGACGACCGTCAGGCGCTATCCCGGGAACTCTATGAGACCGTGCGCGGCTTCGGCTATGACGTCTGGTGGCATCCGGTGCCGCTCTATCGCCCCGGCAACCTGGCCGGCGTCGCCGAAAACGTCTTTGGTAACATCCATTCGCTGAGCCTGTTTTGCAGTCATCCCGACAATCCGGCAGTGCCGGACGGCCTTCGCAAGCTCGAATCCTTCGCCGATCACCCGGCGGCCGGAAAGGCGGGCTGATCGATGGTGATTTCGGACCGCTATAAGTATCTGTATTTCGTGATCCCGAAATGCGGCTCGGCGACAGTCAGGCACGCCCTCGCACCCTTCACCGATATCGGTTATCCGGTCAGCAATTTCGAAGAACACGTGACGATCCGAAGGTTCCTGATGAAGTACGACGAGGCCGGGCGCTTTCCCGGACACTTCAAGTTCACCTTCATCCGCAACCCCTATGACCGGCTCTATTCCGGGTACCGCCAGGACATGCGCGCATCGACCCGTTGGAAGCAGTGGATTGCGGCCAAGAAGCCGATCTTCGACATCATCGGCGACGACTTCACCCGCTATCTGCTCGAATACGTCGCGCACGCGGATATCCGGAACGCCTGGGACTGGATTTGCTTCTGCCCGATGGTTGAATTCACGCACCTCGACGGAAAGCCGGCGCTCGACTGGATCGGCCGGACGGAAACGCTGGACCGGGATCTTCAGGTGCTGGCGGGGAACCTCGGCATCACCTTGGGCGAGGTCGAATACCTCAACGTGAACGTTCCGCCCGACGCGGACAATCCGGAAACGCCCAAGTACCTTGACCACTACACCCACGATACGGTGGCGCTGGTGAACGATCTTTATGGCCACGACTTCGAGGCGTTCGGTTATCCGATGTTCGATCCGCGCGACTTCCCGAAGACGCTATAGCCCGCACGACTTTGCCGCCGAACGACCTTTTCAAGCCGCCGCCCGATCCCTAGTATTTTCGAAACGCCGGGCCAACCGGCCATTGAATTGGATCAGGGATGGAAACGTTCGATTACGTCATCGTCGGCGCGGGATCGGCAGGCAGCGTGCTCGCCAACCGGTTGGGCGAAGACCCCAATGTCAGTATCTGTGTGCTTGAGGCCGGCCCGCCGGACCTGAGCCCGTTCATCCATATCCCGGCCGGGTTCATCTACACCATCAAGGACCCGAAAGTGAACTGGCTGTACGGGACAGAGCCGACGGACTGGACCGCCGGCAGATCGGTGCCGGTCCCGCGTGGCAAGACGCTAGGCGGCTCCAGTTCCATTAACGGACATATATATACGCGCGGCAACCGGCTCGATTACGACAACTGGGCGCAGCGCGGCAACCGGGGCTGGGGCTACGCCGACGTGTTGCCGTATTTCAAAAGGTCGGAGTGCCGGATCGGCGAAGGCGACGACACCTTCCGCGGCAGGGAAGGGCCGTTGAAAGTGACCGACATCGACTGGTCGCATCCGCTGACCGAAGCCTTCATCGAAGGGTGCCAGACCATCGGGATTCCGAAAGCCGAGGATTACAACGGCGCCAAGCAGGAGGGGGTTTCGTATTCTCAACGGACCATCGCCAATGGCCGGCGGATGTCGACGGCGCGCGCGTTCCTGCGTCCGGCGCAGAAGCGCGGCAACGTGAAAGTGATCACCAACGCGCATGCGACGCGGATCATCCTCGAGAACAAGCGCGCCATGGGCGTTGCTTTCAATAAGGGTGGGCGTGGCGGCAAGCCGGATCAGGTCATGGCCCGGCGCGAGGTGATCCTGTCCGGTGGCACGATCAACTCGCCGCAGTTGCTGCAGCTTTCCGGGATCGGCGCACCGGATTTCCTGAAATCGCTTGGGATCGAGGTAAAGCACGCATTACCGGGCGTCGGCGAGAACCTGCGCGATCACTACGCGCCGCGCTTCACGGCTCGGGTCAAGAACATCAAAACTCTCAATGAACGGACAAAAGGGCTCAATCTTCTGGGCGAGATCGCGCGCTGGGGGCTGACGCGCAAGGGCATTCTGTCGCTGAGCCCGACCGTGATCTATTGCTTCTGGCGTTCCAACCCGGGGATCGTGAACAACGACGTGCAGTTCACCTTCACGCCGGCGAGCTACAAGGAAGGCGTGCAGTCGGAACTGGACGATTTTCCCGGCATGACCATTGCGTCCTGGCAGCAACGCCCGGAAGCGAGCGGCTATGTCCGCGCGGTGTCCGCGGACCCGTTCGACAAACCTGTCATCAATCCGCGTTACCTTGAACACGAAACCGACCGTCAGACGCTGATTGCCGCGATGAAGCTGGCGCGCCAGATGATCCTGACGGACCCGATGAAGCCGTATTTCGATCATTGGATATATCCGGCAGGCGATATTCAAACCGACGATGAGTATCTTCAGGTCGCGAAAGAGCGCGGCACCACCACGTTCCACCCGATGGGGACGTGCCGGATGGGGCCCCGCACCGATCCGACCGCGGTTGTCGACGACGAACTCAAGGTTTACGGGATCGAGGGGCTCAGGGTTGTCGATGCGTCGATCATGCCGATGATGCCGTCCGCCAATCTCAACGCG
Source organism: Rhodospirillales bacterium (assembly GCA_023145215.1). Lineage (GTDB taxonomy): Bacteria > Pseudomonadota > Alphaproteobacteria > Rhodospirillales > Casp-alpha2 > UBA4479. The sequence continues at coordinate 48,929 of JAGLED010000020.1, forward strand.
CCGACCATCATGATCGCCGAGAAAGCATCCGACATGATCCGCGGGAAGGAACCGCCGGAGCCGGTGATTTTAAGGGATTAACTTCCACGCAAATGACGCCGTCATCCTGAACTCGATTCAGGATCCATACCGTCCCGGCACGGTTTTGGAATGTATGCATGGACCCTGAATCGAGTTCAGAGTGACGAGAACTATCTGTTTACTCATCCCCCGGCACGCCGTAACTCGGCGCGGTCGAGGGATCGAGGGCCCGGGTCACGTAATCGTCCATTTGCGGTTTGTACAGTTCCCAGATCTTCTGCAGCGCCGCGATGGGGCAGTCATCGGTCCAGTCGACGCGCAGATCGACGATCGGCCACGATACCCGGTCCACCACCTTGATCCCGGCGGAATGGACCGGCCCCGCTTCCCCCCCGGCGTCGAGACCGGCGCGCAACACGTCCATCAACCGGTCGGCCAGATGCATGCCCGAGCTTTCGCTTTCTTCGAACGCATGAATCATGGATCGGGGCACCGATTTATCGGCCAGAAGGTTTCCCGCCGCAGCGGCGTTCTTGGTGACGGCTTCGCCCCACGTGCCGAGTGTGTGCTTGCCCGAATGTATCGCCGCATCGCCCGCGCGGTCGATCACCATGACTTGGCGATAGTCCATATGCTCGGTGCTGCTGAGGAGCGTTTCGATGGTTTCCAGCGCGTCCGCTTCGGCACGCAACAGGCCGAGTCCTCGCTTGCCCAGAGAAGGGTCGGTGATGTTCTGCGATGCGACGGCGCCGACACCGGCTTCCGCGAACGCACAGCGCGCGGCGACCGCCGGTGAAGACGATGTGACGGCAACCCCGAACATGCCGCTATTGCGGCACCTGGCGACGATGGAGAACGTCATGTACTGCCCCCTGATTTTTCCGGACCGGCTATAGGATCAACCAATCCCGGCCCTATCGTAAAGCAAGATATCGAGACATCGCGAATGGAGATGTAAGGCGGATCACATCTTGATAACGGGGTGTTCGCTGCTAAAGATGACGCTGCATGAATTCCGGGAGGCAAGATGCTCCATACCGCAACCGCGCTCGGCGGCATGATGACCGCTCCACACCACCTCGCCACCGAAGCCGGGCTTCGGGTCCTGCGTGACGGCGGCAACGCCACCGAAGCGATGGTCGCGGCAGCCGCGGCGATTGCCGTCGTCTATCCGCACATGAACGCCGTCGGTGGCGACGGCTTCTGGCTGATCGCCGAGCCGGGTGAAGCCCCGGTCGGGATCGACGCGGCGGGTTGGTCGGCGGCGATGGCGACGCCGGATTTCTATGCGGAGCAAGGGCTGGATGCGATTCCGGCACGGGGACCCTTGGCGGCGTTGAACGTCGCGGGGACCATCGCCGGGTGGAAAACGGCGCTTGAGGTCGCGGGCGGCAACCTGCCGCTTGGCCGGCTTCTGGAAGATGCCGTGACGCACGCAACCAACGGCGTCCCCGTGACGCAGGGCCAGGAAGACCTGAGCCGGGAAAAATTCGACGAGTTGAAGGATGCGCCGGGCTTCGCCGAGACGTACCTGCCGGGCGGCGAGGTGCCTTCGGTCAATGATGTCATCAAGTTCCCGGCCTTGGCGGCGATGCTGAGCAGGCTTGCGGAAAAAGGCCTCGACGATTTTTACCGGGGCGAGACGGCCCGGAGCAACGCGGCGTATCTGGAAAGCGTCGGCAGCCCACTACGATTCGAGGATTTCTCGAAATTCGAGGCCAGGCGGGTGAAGGCGCTTTCGGTCCAGCTGTCGTCGGGGACGCTCTACAACATGCCGCCGCCGACGCAGGGTGTGAGCGCGTTAATGATCCTGGCGCTGTTCGACAGGCTGGGCGTGACGGAAGCCGAAGGGTTCGATCATATTCACGGTCTGGTCGAGGCGTCGAAGCAGGCGTTTATTTTACGCAATGCGCACGTCACCGATCCGAAGTTCATGCAAGACGATCCGAACGACTGGCTGCAGGGCGCGTTTCTGGACAAACTGGCGGCGAACATCGATCCGACGGCGGCGCTGGAATGGCCACAGCCGACGAAACCGGGCGACACCATCTGGATGGGATGTATCGACAGGAACGGTCAGGCGGTGTCGTTTATCCAGAGCGTCTATTGGGAGTTCGGCTCCGGCGTGACCAATCCCGAGACCGGCGTCCTGTTCCAGAACCGGGGCAACGGTTTCACGCTGGATCGGTCGCATCCGAATGTGCTGGCGCCGCGTAAACGGCCGTTCCACACCCTCAACCCGGCAATGGCGAAGCTGAATGACGGCCGCGTCCTGAGCTACGGCACCATGGGTGGCGAGGGCCAGCCGCAAACCCAGGCCGCCGTTTTCAGCCGTTACGTCATGTTCGGTCAGCCGTTGCAGCACGCGATCACCCAGCCGCGCTGGCTGTTGGGGCGCACCTGGGGCGAAGAGAGCACGACGCTCAAACTGGAAAGCCGTTTCGACCCGGGCCTGATCGATCAGTTGAAAGCGGCCGGCCACAACGTCGACGTGATGGAACCCTTCACGTCGATCATGGGGCATGCGGGCGCGGTCTGCCGCCATGAGAGCGGTCTGTTCGAAGGGGCGACCGATCCGCGATCCGACGGCCGCGCCGCCGGTTTTTAGGAATTCTTCACCGCTCTTCCCATATGAAATAGAGTGCGCGGGATGTCCGGCTTCATACCGGACGCCGCGCGGTCATGGCTCGGGCAGAGGGGAGCAACGCCCATGGGGAGGTTTTTCGCGTTTTACGGCGTCGGTATCGGCGTCGGCATCGGCATCCTGCTATTGGTTTTCGGTGTCGGCTTTGGCTGGTGGGTGTTGGCCGTCACCGGGCCGCTGACGCTGCTCGGGATTTACGATCTTCTGCAAGAGCGTCATACGCTCTGGCGCAACTATCCGATCATCTCACACATGCGGTGGCTGTTCGAGGGCATCCGCCCGGAAATACGGCAGTATCTGATCGAAAGCGACGCCGACGCCTTTCCGTTCAACCGCGAGCAGCGCTCGCTCGTCTATCAACGCGCCAAGAACGAACTGCAGACCATTCCGTTCGGGACGCAACAGGACGTCTACAGCACCGGCTATACGTTCTTCAGTCATTCGATGTTGCCCGAACACGTCGATCCGAAATCGCTCCGCATCACCATCGGCGGGGAGGCGTGCAAGAAACCCTACAGTTGTTCGCTCTTCAATGTCTCGGCGATGAGCTTCGGCGCACTGAGCGCCAACGCCATCGCGGCGTTGAACCGTGGCGCGGCGATGGGCGGTTTCGCGCACGACACGGGCGAGGGCGGCATTTCCAAGTATCACCGCGAAAACAACGGCGACATCATCTGGGAGATCGGCTCCGGCTACTTCGGGTGCCGCACGAAAGACGGTCACTTCTGTGCCGACACCTTTAAGGAGAAAGCCGCCGACGGACAGATCAAGATGATCGAAATCAAGCTGTCGCAGGGTGCCAAGCCCGGCCACGGCGGCATGCTGCCGGGCGCGAAAGTGTCGGCAGAGATTGCCGAGGCGCGTGGCGTGCCGGTCGGCGTCGATTGTATTTCACCTGCCGCCCATTCGGCGTTTTCGACGCCGCTGGGGCTTGTCGACTTCATTCAGCAGCTTCGCGACCTGTCGGACGGCAAGCCGGTCGGCTTCAAGCTTTGCGTCGGTCACCGCCGCGAGTTCATGGCCATCGTCAAGGCGATGCTGGAACGGGACTGCTATCCGGACTTCATCGTCGTGGACGGGAAAGAAGGCGGTACCGGTGCCGCGCCGGTCGAGTTCTCGAACAGTCTGGGGCTGCCGCTTCGCGACGGCCTTCACTTCGTCAACATGACGTTGATCGGGGCGGGTATTCGTGACCGGATCAAGATCGGCGCCAGCGGCAAGATCGTGTCCGGCGCCGATATGGCGCGCGCGTTTGCGCTGGGGGCGGACTGGTGCAATTCGGCGCGCGGTTTCATGTTCTCGATCGGCTGTATCCAGGCGAGGGCGTGCCACACCAACCGTTGCCCGACAGGGGTCGCGACCCAGGATCAGATGCGCCAGTCGGGTCTGCACGTCGGCGACAAGGCAAGGCGCGTCGCCAACTTCCACGGCAATACGCTTTTGGGGTTTGCCGAGATGCTGGGCGCGATGGGGCTGACGTCGCCAAAAGAAATCACGCTCAACATGATCAACTTCCGCGAACCGCACCTGAGCGGCGCGTCGATGCTGTCACTGGAATCGGGGCAGTTGCTCAGGGACGATTGTCCGGCGGAATATGCCATCCATTGGCAGCGTGCATCGGCGGAAACGTTCCGCCGCGTCGACAATGTCTCTCAGGCCAGGATCGACAACGTCACCGGTCACGCGTCGTAGATCGGCAGTGACGCCCTGAGCGCCGTGCCGACCACGACGAGTTGGGGGATCGTATAAAGAAACGAATTGAGCGTGCGGACCATCCCGGCCGGGTCGTCCAGCTTTGGTGGTTGCGCGTGCCGGGCGCGGCTTGCGACATCGTCGATCAGCGGACGCATGTTCGCGTTCAGACCGTTCATCCGCGCCTCGACCTCACCCTTTCGCATCGCCGACAGAAGACCGGGCGCCAGATGCATCAAGAAGTCCGGCCAGATCGCGAGGTGGCGGTAGAGCGTCGGGATCACCTGCGCGCTCGGGCTCGGGATCGCGGCCGACAGCGCCAGCACCGTTTGGCGGACATGTACCGGCATCGCGTCCAGTTCGATGGGGGCGGGTAACTTGACGGGCGTGACGGCGGAGGCATTTGGAATCTTTGGCAGAGAAGGCGGATCTCCGGCCGTCCTTGCCGCCGGGTCGATCAAATCGCGGATCGCGGTGATCAGGCTCAGATTGACAGGGTTCATCCGGTTGTAGGTCGTCAGCATGGCGCCGATCATTTCCTGTCCCGCTTCATCGACGCCGGTCGCGCGCATCTCGTCCGCCGCGACCGTGGGCAGGAGCACCACGTCGGTGGCGCGGACAGCCTCCAGTGCGTGCGCCAGAACACGGCCGCTCTCCAGCTCCGGGCCGACCGTGTCCCACACCCATTCCAGTAATCCCGGGTAGACCGCGAAGTGCCGGTAGATCAGTGCCGGCGATCCGACCCCGGTCGTCTCCATGATCCGGTCGTAGATGGCCGCGATTTCGGGAGAGGCGTCGCGGACGGGGACTTCGGGAAGGGTTTCGGTCATATGGCAGGCTTTCTGAATTTCAACGCACGACTATTACACATGGCGCTGCGCGGCGCAGGATCAAGAATAAACAACATAAAAAAAATGTTAAAAAATGTATTTCACATTTGGAAAAGGTTTTATATTGCATTTTATGAATATATTTTGTAGAAAATGCCTCGAACGTTTGAAAGAGAGATCATGAGCGAACTGGACCCCCGCACAGCCCTTTTGATCGGCGCCCTTGTTGTCGGCGTCGGCTTTGGTGCGATTGCCCGTTTGAGCGCGTTTTGCTTCCGCTCGGCGGTGCTTGAACTGCTGGCGCGCCGTGTCGGTTTCCAGGTGCGCGCGTGGGCGGTGGCCATCGCGACGGCGGTTGCCGCGACGCAGATCATGGTCTGGTTCGACATCGTCGACCTTTCGGGAAGCGTCTATCTGTCGTCGAGCCTGATGTGGCTGACGCTGATTGTCGGCGGTGTGCTGTTCGGGATCGGGATGATCCTGGCGCGCGGCTGCGGCGCGCGGCACATGGTCCTTCTGGCGAGCGGCAACCTGCGTTCGGCGGTCGTGCTGTCGGTGTTGGGTATCGTCGCCTACATGACGCTCCGGGGGATCCTGGCGATCCCGCGCACCTCGCTTGAAGGGGTGGGGACGATCGATCTTTCGGCGCTCGGTTACGATTCCCAGTCTCTTGCCGCGCTCTCGGGCGGGTCGGACATCCTGCCACTTGCCGTTGCCGGCCTGTTCATCGCCGTGGCGGGGATGATGGTGGTCCGCAACGGCATCGATAATCGTATCTGGCCGGCGCTGACCGGTTTGGGTGTCGGTGCGTTGATCGCGGCGGGCTGGTACGTCACCGGCGTCCTCGGTTTCGACGAGTTCGAACCTGTGCGGACGGAATCGTTGACTTTTACCGCGCCGGTCGGGAACGCCATCCAATACCTGATGACCTATACCGGTGCCACCGCCGACTTTGGGATCGTCGCCGTCGGCGGCGTTATCCTGGGCTCTTTCGCCATCGCCATCAGCCGCGGCGAGTGGGAACTGCAGGGGTTCGAAACCCCGCACCAGTTGCTGCGCTACACGCTGGGTGGCGCGCTAATGGGCTTCGGCGGCATTCTGGCGCTGGGCTGCACCGTGGGCGAGGGGCTGTCGGGCCTCAGCACGCTGTCCGTGGGTTCGATCCTCGCAGTCGTTTCCATCGTCATCGGTGCCGTCGTCGGCGACATTCTTGTGCGCCGTGAATTCTCGCCCCGTGCGGCCAAGGTCCAGCCGGCCGAATAAGCCCAAGCTCGATTTCATATTCGATTTTTCTTAAGTGTTGCGTCATACTCCCTGTTCAGGGGAGGACAACATGCGCACGCTCATAGCCATTCTGTTTGCCGTTTTACTGGGCCACGCCGCCGTCGCGAGCCAGGACATCCCGGACCAATACCCGGGCTCGATGCTTTATTCGAAGCCGGTCGAAGTCATTCCGCATGTCTGGTCGGCGATCGGTGCGACGTCGCCGCCGACGTACGAGAACGCCGGCCACAACAACAACCTCAGTTTTATCGTCACCGGCGACGGGGTTGTCGTCGTCAACGGTGGGGGCGCCTACCTGCTGGCCAAAGCGCTACACGACGAGATCAAGAAGATCACCGACCAGCCCGTAAAACTGGTGATCAACGAGAACGGGCAGGGCCATGCCATGCTGGGGAACAGCTATTGGATCGAGCAGGACGTCCCGATCCTCGCCCACGTCGATGCCAAGCACGAATTCGACGACCGCGCGCGGCAGATCCTCGACGGCGCCAAGGCGAGCCTCAAGGAGCGTGCGGAAGGGACGCGCATTCAGGGCCCGACCGAAACGTTTGAAGATAAAAAAGTGATCGAGATGGGCGACTTCCGGATCGAGGTGTTACATCTCGGGCCCGCGCATAGCCCGGGCGATATTCAGGTCTGGCTGCCGGAACAGTCCCTCGTGATCGCCGGCGACATGGCCTTCCACGAGCGGCTTCTGCCGATCTTCGACGAGACCGGCACCAAGGCCTGGGTCGAAACCTGGGAGGGACCGTTCGAGGCACTGAACGCAACCTATGTCATACCCGGCCACGGCCACCCGACCAACATGGCGCAGGTCCGGCGCTACACCCACGACTATCTGGTCTATCTGCGCGGCAAGATCGCCGAGCATCTGGAGAAGGGCGGTGGGCTCGACGACGCCTATTACGTCGACCAGTCGCCTTATAAGCATCTGGATACGTTCGACGAGCTGGCGACGCGCAACGCCGGGCGGGTTTTTGTGCAGATGGAGTTCGAGTGAAATCAGCCCCAGATTTCGTGCTTGATTTGCTTGAGCCAGGCTTCCGTGAAATCGGCGTCGGCCTGGCGTTCGTCTATCGATGCACCGAGTTCCGAAAAGTTGGTGCTGTCGCGCACCACATGGCCGTCCTCGAAGACATAGGTGGCGCCGAGGCGGACCCCGTAATCCGGCGCCGCCAGCGAATAGCAGTTGGCGATCCACGACGGCACCGGCGCGGCATCGCCCGCCAGTTCGGCGGCGATGGCGGCAATCGCCACGCGCGCCTGGCTGGCGGCGGTCGAGCCCGCTTTGGGAAGCGGATCGGCGAACGCGGCGTCGCCGATGACGTAGACGTCCGGCAGCAGCGTCGATGCGAAGGTGCGAATGTCGACCGGACACCAACCGGTTTCGTCCGCGGCGCCCGCATCGATGGCGATCTTGCCCGCCGTCTGCGGCGGGATGACGTTGAGCACGTCGGCCTTGATCTCTTCGAAGTCGGTGAACGCGGTCAGCGTTTCCGGATCGACCTCGCGCACGACCCCGTCTTCGGCGATGGAGCGGTATTCGACGATATCGGGATAAAGCGCCTCCCACGCTTCGGTGAACAGATCCTGAAACGGGAACTCGTCCTTGGCGTCGAGGATCAGGAGCCGCGCGCCCGGTTTGTGTTTCTTGAGATAACCCGCGACCAGGCATGCGCGCTCGGCCGGCGCCGGTGGGCAGCGATAGGGCGCCGGCGGCATCGTCATCACGAACAGGCCACCATCGGGCATCGCCTGCAACTGACGCCTCAAAAGATCCGTCTGCGGCCCCGCCTTCCAGGCGTGCGGCACCCGATCGGCGGTGTCGTGGGAAATGCCCTCGATGGCGGCGTAGTCGAGCGCCACACCCGGCGACAGGATCAGTTTGTCGTAGCCGATCCGGCGGCCGCTCCTGGTCGTTACGATGTGCTTGTCCGCGTCGATCCCGATCGCGGGGTCGTGGGCGACCCCAATCCCGTGCGCCTTGATCGCGTCATAGCCGACTTCGATCGACGCCAGTTCGGTGTGACCGGCGATCACCGAGTTGCTGCCGGGGCACATCCAGAATTTCGCCTGATCGGTGAGCAGTGTTATTTGGGCGTTCGGGAAAGCCGCTTTCGCCGCGCGGGCCGCCGCGGCACCGCCGAAGCCGCCGCCGATGACCGCGATTCGCAATTTATCCGACGCCAGCGCCGGGCCGCCGCCCGCCATTGCCGGACCGGCGGCCGCGACGAATGCGGCGCCCGTGAGCATCATGTCGCGTCGACTGAGGGGCATTCCGGTCATGTCGTTTCCAATCCGGTCCGTCCAGGCACTTGCGGCGGCCGCGTAATGAACTGATATATCCGCACCATGGGCATGAAATCGATCCTATCCCGATGGCCGGGTTTCGCAATCGCGCTGATGCTCGGTTGCTGGGTCCTGACGGCTGAAAGCGCCGAACTGGTGATGTTCGAGACCCGGACCTGCCCGTGGTGCCTGCGTTGGCACGCGGAGATCGGTCCGGTGTATCCGAACACGCCGGAAGCGGCGTGCGCGCCGCTGCGCCGTGTCGATATCGACGAGCCGCTGCCCGCGGATCTGACCGATATTTCCCCCATCGTTTTTACTCCGACTTTCGTTGTCGTCGAGAACGGCAAGGAAATATCCAGGCTGGTGGGATATCCGGGCGAGGATTTTTTCTGGCCGCTTCTGGCACGGGAACTTGTCAAACTCCCCGAACCCTGTCCAAACTAAAGGTGGGTGAGACATACTCATATTCAATGTTGATATATAGTATTTTTTGAATATGATGATCACAGGGGAGCGACGATCGTTATTGCACGGGCAGTGCAGGGCGGTTCCATACGCAAGGGGAATGATCGCTCCTGAATGAGGCACTTTAATCGGGAGGCGATTGCCCTATGCCAAGTTTGAAAACATTGATACCGGCCATTGCCGCTAGCGTTTTGCTGGCGGGCACGGCCACTGCCGGCGATCTTGTTTCGTACAAAGTCGTCGACTACGGAATCCCCAGCTCCCTGACCGGTAAGGCAGGCGACGCCGCTGCGGGTGAAAAGACCTTCGTCAACCGCAAGCTCGGCAATTGCCTGGCCTGTCACCAGGTGACGAAGCTGTCGGCCCATCCGTTCCACGGTGAAATCGGCCCGTCCCTCGACGGCGTTGCGGAACGCTACGAAGAGCCGCAACTGCGCCTTCAGGTGGTCAACGCCAAGGAGATCAACCCGGATACCATCATGCCGGCGTTCTACCGCACCGAGGGCCTGCACCGGGTGTTGAAGAATTTCAAAGGTAAGCCGGTCCTGACTGCCGAACAGGTCGAGGATGTGGTGGCGTACCTGAAGACCCTCAAATAAGCACGAAGCAAGAGGAACAAACATGTCCACGAAACAAGCACTTTCAGCATTGTCGCGCCGCGAGGCGCTTCTGCTGGCGGCCGGGGCGACGATCGTTGCCGCCGGTGGTGTCGTTCTGAAAAGCGGCACGGCGCACGCCGACCAGAAGATGGTCGACGAAGCGGTTATGAAACTGATCGGCGACAAGAAGCCGGCGGAGGGCAAGATCACCCTTGAGTTGCCGCAGATCGCCGAAAACGGCAACACGGTGCCGGTCGGCGTCACAGTCGACAGCCCGATGACCGCCGACAACTACGTCAAGGTCGTTCACCTGTTCGCCGACGGCAACCCGGCGCCGGAAGTGGCGTCGCTGCACTTCACGCCGATGAGCGGCAAGGCCTCGGCGTCGACGCGTATCCGTCTCGCCGGCACGCAGAACATCGTCGCGGTCGCCGAAATGAGCGACGGCAGCGTGTTCCGGGCGCAACAGGAAGTCAAAGTCACCATCGGCGGCTGCGGCGGCTGACGCGAGATATAGGAGAGTATCATGGCTAAAGGTGTGAAACCCCGCGTTCGCGTTCCCGGTAAGGCCGCGAAAGGCGAAATCATCGAGATCAAAACCCTGATCTCGCACAACATGGAATCGGGCCGCCGTAAAGGTAAGGACGGCAAGCTGATCCCCAGAAGCATCATCAACAAGATGGAAGTGACGTTCAACGGCAAGCCGGTGTTCACCGCCGACTGGCATCCTGCCATCTCGGCGAACCCGTATATGTCTTTCTTCGCCAAGGTCGAGGAAAGCGGTGAGTTTGCCTTCAAATGGACTGACGACGACGGATCGATCTACGAGAAAACCGCGAAGATCACCGTCGGCTGATCGGAAAACCAGAAAAAACGGGAGGCAACACTCATGAAAACGAACTGGAACCGAATCACGCTGATCGCCGCGGCCTGCGCCGTGTGCGTCGGCGTGTTCGCCACTTCGGCCAATGCCACGGACTGGGGACCCTATCAGGTCGACGACCGTCGTAGCGGCTACACCTACATGACCGACGAAAGCCGGGCCATGCAGGTCGACAGCTTCCAGAACCCGGGCATGATCTGGGTCGAGCAGGGCGCCGATCTGTGGAACGAAACCAACGGCAAGGCGGGGAAATCCTGCGCCAGCTGCCACGGTGATGCGACTGAGAGCATGAAGGGCGTCGCGGCGCGCTATCCCGTCTATGACGAGAAAGCCAAGAAGCTGCAGAACGTCGAGACGCGGATCAATACGTGTCTCGAAAAGAACATGCAGGCCGAGCCTTACAAGTGGGAATCGAAGGAAATGCTCTCGATGACCACGTTCATCAATAACCAGTCGCTTGGCATGCCGGTCGATGTGAAAATCGACGGCGCCGCCGCCGAATGGTACGAGAAGGGCAAGGCGTTCTATTACGAGCGCCGCGGTCAGCTCGACATGGCGTGCAAACACTGCCACGAAGACAACGCGGGCGGTATCATCCGCGCCAACACCCTGTCGCAGGGCCAGGCCAACGGATTCCCGACCTACCGTCTGAAATGGCAGAAAGTCGGCTCGTTGCACCGCCGTTTCCGGGGGTGCAACAAGCAGGTCCGTTCGGCCCCGTTCGGTAACGGCTCGGACGAGTACCTGGCGCTCGAACTCTACGTCAAATGGCGTGGACGCGGGTTGCCGGTGGAAACGCCCGCAGTGCGCAACTGATTTAAGCCTCAACCTGATCGGAGGGGCGTCTGCGTCCCTCCGGTCGTTCTTTCTTTTCGTCATTTTCTAGTTAGAGGGTCTGCGCCGTGATATCCCGTCGCGAATTCTTCCATCTTGCCGCCGCCACGGCCGCCGTTGCCGGTTCCGCCATGCCCTTCAGCCGCGTTATGGCGCAGCAGAAGATCGACCAGGCCAGCATTCTCGACTTCGAAGCGATGGGCCAGGTGACGCTGCTGCATTTCACCGACATGCACGCGCAGCTGACGCCGATCTATTTCCGCGAACCCTCGGTTAACATCGGAGTCGGCGAGGTCGAGGGCCTGCCGCCGCATATCACGGGCAAGGATTTCCTTGGCCACTACGGCATCAAGCCGGGTACGCCCGAGGCCTATGCGCTGTCGAGCCACGATTTCACTTCGCTCGCCAAGGAATACGGCCGCGTCGGCGGTGTCGACCGGATGATGACCCTGGTCAAGGCGGTGCGCGCCGAACGCCCGAACAATACGTTGTTCCTGGACGGTGGCGACACCTGGCAGGGCTCTCTGACGTCGCTCGAAACCCAGGGCGAGGACATGGTCAAGATCCAGAATGCCATGGGCCTCGACGCGATGACCGCGCACTGGGAATTCACCTACGGCCAGGATCGTGTGCAGGAACTCAAGGACATGCTCGAGTTTCCGTTCCTTGCCGGTAACGTCACCGATACCGAATGGCAGGAGCCGGTCTTCGAATCCACCGCATGGTTCGAGCGCGGCGGCGTGAAGATTGCCGTCGTCGGCCAGGCGTTCCCGTACACCCCGGTCGCCAACCCGCGCTACATGATCCCGAACTGGTCGTTCGGCATCAACGAGAAGATGGTCCGTCAGCACGTCGAAAAAGCCCGCGCCGAAGGGGCCGAACTTGTCGTCCTGCTGTCGCACAACGGCTTCGACGTGGACCGCAAGCTGGCCAGCCAGATCGACGGCATCGACGTCATTCTGACCGGCCACACCCACGACGCGTTGCCGAAGGTCGAAATCGTCAACAACACCATTCTCGTTGCGTCGGGCAGCCACGGGAAATTCCTGTCGCGTCTCGATCTCGATGTGAAGGACAAGAAAGTCGCGGCCTATCGCTTCAAGCTGATGCCGGTGTTCTCGGACGTCATCGAACCGGACGCCGAAATGACGGCCCTGATCGACAACATCCGTGCGCCATTCAAGGACGAGCTGGATAAAGTGCTCGGCGTCACCGATACCACGCTTTACCGCCGCGGCAACTTCAACGGCACCTTCGACGACCTGATCTGTCAGGCGTTGCTGGAAGAGCGCGACGCCGAAATCGCGCTGTCGCCGGGCTTCCGCTGGGGCTCCTCGTTGCTGCCGGGTCAGGAAATCACGATGGAGCACGTCCATCACCACACCTCGATCACGTACCCGAACGTCTACCGGACCGAGATGAAGGGCTCCTTCATCAAGGAGATACTCGAAGACGTCGCCGACAACCTGTTCAACAAGGACCCCTACTATCAGCAGGGCGGGGACATGGTTCGCGTCGGTGGGATGAGCTACACCATCGACGTCGACAAGGAAATCGGATCGCGGATCTCGGACATGACGACCCTCAAGGACGGCAAGCCCATCGATCCCGATCGCAACTATGTCGTCGCCGGTTGGGCATCGGTCAACGAAGGAACCGAGGGGCCGCCGGCTTACGACCTCGTTGCCGGGTACATCTCCAAGAAAAAGACCATCACCGTGCCCGAGAACCAGAACGTCAAGGTTCGGGGTGCTTAACCGCGCGCGCGAAGCAACCTTAGGAACGCCACATGCCAGGGTTTGATGTCGGATTTGCCGGTGCCTTTCTGGCCGGTCTGCTGAGTTTCCTGTCACCGTGCATCCTGCCTCTGGTGCCGCCGTACCTGTGTTTCATCGGCGGCGTCAGCCTGTCCGAGATGACCGATGAAAAAGGACCGCCGCCCGGCGCCAACCGGCGCGTGTTCTTGGCGGCGCTGACGTTCGTCATCGGGTTTTCGCTGGTGTTCATCCTGTTCGGGGCGACGGCGTCGTTCCTGGGCCAGTTGCTGGCGGAAAACATGCTGTGGATCAGCCGCGTCGCCGGGGTGCTGATCATCGTGATGGGCGTGCACTTCCTGGGCATCGTCAAAATTCCGCTGCTTTACCGCGAGGCGCGTTTCCATGGGCCGGCCAAGCCGGTTGGCTTGTTCGGCGCGTTTTTGATGGGTCTCGCGTTCGCGTTCGGGTGGACGCCATGCGTCGGCCCGGTGCTGGCGGCGATCCTCATGATGGCGGGTAGCGAGGAATCGATTGTCCGCGGCACGGCGTTGCTGGGGAGTTACGCCGCCGGGATCGGCATTCCGTTTCTGATCGCGGCGCTCGCCATCAACCCGTTCCTGCGGGTCATGCCCGGCATTCGCAAACACATGGGCACCATCGAAAAGGTGATCGGCGTTTTCCTGATCGTCACGGGTGTCCTGTTCCTGACCGGTTCCATCGCCGATATCGCGTACTGGCTTCTGGAAGCGTTCCCGGCGCTGGGCAAGGTCGGCTGAACGCTCGCCTCGTCCGTCGAAGCACGGCTGCGCCGCTCGTCAGGATGAAACCGGGCCTCAGCCCCCGAAGCGGAAGTAGATGATCCGGTCGAAAGACCGAAGCTCACGCAGCACGTTAACGACGCGTCCCGGATCCTCGCTTTCGATGGCGGGGTACATGGACTGGATCGATTCCAGGGTGCCGTCGAACAGCCGCTTGAATTCCGGATCGTCCTCATACTTTTCGGGCGCCATGGCGCGGCAGTCCTTCAGCAGCTTTTCGTATGTCTTGCTCTCGTCCGTCACTTGCTGGCGGATGTAGGCGCTGCCCAGGTCGGGCGGATTGTGCCGTCGCTCGTAAAGGGGCTCGATGGCCCGGTTAAGCTCGGTGATACAGTCGGCATAAAGCCTGACACCGTTCCGTTTGCGAAGGTCGTAAATCTGGTCGCGGACCGGTTTCAGGGTCTTGAGCGCCGTTTCCGCGTCACCGTCCTCAGCCTGTTTCAGGGCCTTTTCGAGCGTCGCGTTGATGGCGGTGAGTGTCGGCACGAACTTCGGGTCGTTCATATAAGCGACCGGTGGCGAGTCCGAGTTGGTCAGGACGACGCTGCCCCAGCTTTCCAGCGCGCTCGCCAGTTCGAGGGACGCCAGCCCTGCGTTGCCGGTCCGAAGATAGCTCGTCGCCGCGCGGTAGCCGGCATACGCCTCGCTTACCGCCTTGTTGAAGGCGTCCTGATCGGCGGCATGCGCAAAACCCGTGCCGATTGCCAATAGCAGTGTTAAGACCGTTATGAGACGTCGCATCGTGAGGTTCTTTCCGTAGGATTTCGAATTTGCCGTCTTGGCTGGCGTCGCAAGTCAGCGTAAACTACACATTCGGTTATTGGAATACGTTAGAGGCCTTCCGTGCAAGACAATCCGATTTCGCGCCGCCGTTTTCAACAGTTGGGTTTGGCTGCCGCCGCGTCGGCGATGCTGCCGATGCCGGTCTTGGCCGAGACCGAACTGAAATACAATGACGACGGCCTTATCGTTCAACCGTGGTTCCTGGAATCGTTCCTGATCATGAACGAGGATCTGGCGGAAGCGACGAAGCACGGAAAGCGGTTCGCGGTGTTCTGGGAACTTAAGGGCTGCCCGTACTGCAAGGAGACGCATCGCGTCAATCTGGCGAAGCCCGAAATCCTCGACTACATCAAATCCAACTTCACGATCCTGCAGCTCAATATCATCGGCTCGCGTATCGTCACCGATTTCGACGGCGAGGAACTGTCGGAGCGCGACATGGCGCGCAAGTGGCAGGTCAAGTTCACGCCGACGATCCAGTTCTTCACCGACGATGTGGCGGCGGCCGAAGGGCGCACCGGCAAGGAGAACGAAGTCGCGCGCATTCCGGGGTACTTCAAGCCGCAGCATTTCCTGGCGATGTTCAAGTACGTCGAGGAAAAAGCCTACGAGAAGCAAAAGTTCCACGAATACGTCCGGGCCCAGAAGTCCGGCTGATCGGGCCCGCCGGCCCCGCCCAAGAAAATTGCCGAAACCGGCGATCCTTCTCTGGACAACATATTCACATTTTATATAATGAAATTAATGAATATGTTTTATAAGCGGTTGCGCACGCGACCGGGAGGGGCATTGCCATGGGCGAAAAGAAAACCAATCAACTAAAGGACAGTGGGGCGGCGATGCCGCGCCGACGGTTCCTGCAGGCCGGGCTCGCGGGCTCTGCATTGGCCGCCACGGGTGCGCTGGGCGGGGCGAAGAGCGCGGCGGCGGCAGGACTCGACATCCCGGACTGGAGCCGCCAACTCGGCGCCAGCGTCGACGACGCGCCTTACGGGAAGCCGTCGCATCATGAATCCTCGGTGATCCGCCGCAGCGTCGAATGGCTGACCGCGACCCGCGAATCGTCGGTCAACTTCACGCCGCTTTATGCATTGGAAGGTTTCGTCACCCCCAACGGCATCTGCTTCGAACGTCATCATGGCGGCGCCGCCGATGTCGACCCGGTGGAACATCGGCTGATGATCCACGGCATGGTCGACCGGCCGCTGCTGTTCACGATGGAGGATCTGCTCCGCCTGCCGCGGGTCTCCAGGTTCTTCTTCCTCGAATGCGCCGCCAACGGCGGTATGGAATGGCGCAACGCGCAACTCAACGGCGTGCAGTTCACGCACGGGATGATTCACTGCGTGCAGTACACCGGTGTCTCGCTGAAGCTTCTGCTCGAGGAAGCGGGCGTCAGCACAAAGGCCAAGTGGCTGATGGTCGAAGGCGGCGACAGTGCCGGCATGAACCGTTCCGTGCCGATCGACAAGGCGCTCGACGACTGCATGGTGGCGTTCGCCATGAACGGCGAGAAACTGCGTGCCGAGCAAGGCTATCCGCTGCGTCTCGTCGTACCCGGGTTCGAAGGCAACATGTGGGTGAAGTGGCTGCGCCGTATCGAAGTCGGCGACGAAAGCTGGCAGGCGCGTGAGGAAACATCGAAGTACACCGACCTGATGCCCGACGGGCGCGCGCGGCGTTTCACGTGGGAAATGGACTGCAAGTCCGTGATCACCAGCCCGTGCCCGGAAAATCCGCTGACCCACAAGGGCCCGAACGTGATTTCCGGTCTGGCATGGTCGGGACGGGGCAACGTCAAGCGCGTCGACGTGTCGCTCGACGGCGGCAAGAACTGGGTCGAAGCCCGGATCGAGGGGCCGGTCATGCCGAAGTGCCTGACCCGGTTCTATCTCGACGGCTGGGAATGGGACGGCAGCGAGGTCTATATGCAGAGCCGCGCCATCGACGATACCGGCTACGTGCAGCCGCAGATGACCGCGCTTCAAAAGGTCCGCGGCATCAATTCCATCTATCACAATAACGCCATCCAGACGTGGTTCGTGAACAAGACCGGCGAGGTGGAAAATGTCCGTCTCGCTTAAGACTGTTTGCGCCGCGCTGGCGTTGAGTGTCGTCGCGTCCGGTCCGCTTGTGGCCCAGGAACGTAAATACGATGGCATCGGCCGCACGCCGACGCCGGAAGAAATCAAAAGCTGGGACATCGACGTCCGTCCGGACGGCATGGGCGCCCCCGAAGGCCACGGCACGGCCGGTGAGGGCGAACGCGTCTATCTGGTCAAGTGCGCGTCGTGCCACGGTGAGTTCGGCGAAGGCGGCGGTCGTTATCCCGTCCTGATCGGCGGGCACGGCACGCTCAAGAGCATGCGGCCGGAAAAGACCATCGGCAGTTACTGGCCCTATGCGTCGACCGTGTTCGATTATGTCAAGCGCGCGATGCCGTTTGGCGACGCGCAGAGCCTGACCGATGACGAGACTTACGCCCTGACGGCGTATCTCCTGTTCATGAACGACGTCATCAATGAAGACTTCGCCGTCACCCAGGACAACATCGGCAAGATCGAGATGCCGAACGAAGCCAATTTCTTCATGGATCCGCGCCCCGATGCGCAGCCGGAAGGCGGCAAGGCGTGCATGAAGGACTGCAAGACCGAGATCAAGGTCGTCGGCCGGGCCACGGCGCTCGACGTGACGCCGGAGACCGGGAGCGGCGGCATGGGTGAGGGCGGCTCTGCCCCTGCGGAACAATCGGCCGCCGAGCCCGAACCGAAGAAGGAAGAAGTCGCGGCGGCCCCTGAAGGTGACGCGGACGCCGGACGTTCGGTATTCAACAAGTGCAAGGCCTGCCACGTGATCGACAGCCCGAAGAACCGGGTCGGACCGAGCCTGCACGGCGTCTTCGGCCGCGCCGCGGCGAGCTTCGACGGGTTCAAATATTCCAAGGATTTCCAGAAAGCGGGCGATAACGGCCTGGTGTGGGATGACGAATCCCTGGCTAAGTTCATCGCCGATCCGAAGGGCTATCTGGGGGGCGTCATCGGCAAGGAAAAAGCCAGCACCCGTATGGCGTTCGGCGGTATCCGCAAGGAAGAGGACGTGCGCGATCTGATCGCCTACATGAAAGAGGCGGCCAAATAGCCTTTAGATTTCCCTAAGTAAACTCGGTGTCAGGCTGCGGCGCTGTTACGTGCCGCAGCCATTTTTTCGCGCGCCGCCTTGGCTTCGGCAGAGCAGAACAGGTTGTACATGACGTCGAGAATCTTGCGGACTTCCTCGGAGGCGAGGGAGTAATAGATCGTCTTGCCGTCGCGCCGCGTATCGACCAGTTCGTCGGCACGAAGCCGCGCCAATTGTTGCGACAGGGTCGGCTGGCGCAGACCCAGCGCCGATTCCAGTTCGGAAACCGACATCTCGCCCTCGCTCAGGTGACACAAAATCAGCAGCCTGTTTTCGTTGCCGAGGGCTTTGAGGAAATCGGCCGCCTCGGTGGCGCCTGCGAGCATCGCTTGATCGACCATGTATTCGTTTCCTTGCCGGGCCCGACGGGCCAGTGCGTACGAATCAATTGTTGCAATGCACGATAATATTTTTCTGCTGCTTTGACCAGTCATATTCGTGGCTGGTGATATATTGATTCGTAAAAACAAAATTACCACATTTACAGATGGTAGTTTATTTATGCCGCTATGGAACAACACTAGGAATATTGATATTGACTGTTGCCTGGTAGGCTGAATTCGTCCACATTGCATGGCAACGACACCCCTATTGGGAGACACGCCATGAACGAGACAATCAGAAAAGTCGATGACCAACGCCATGTCCGGGCCGAGTTGCTGTTTGCGGACCCGTCGGGCGAGGCGCCTTCGGTTCTCATCCCCAAAAGCGATGAGGGCACCGTCCGCCGAGGTGGGCTCGATCACCGTGAAGTGCTGATCGCCAGCGGCCGCGATATCGCAGATACGTTCGATGTCGACAAAGAGGGCTTCTCATTCCTGACTGGTGCCAGCACCGTTGAGAACTTCGAGGACGAAGCCGAGGTCGAGCGGGTCTACTATCCCGAGATCAAGAAAATCGTAGCCGACGCCACGGGAGCCGCCGAGGTCGAGATCTTCGACCATACCATCCGCGTCACCGACCCGAACACCGGGTATCGCCGTCCGGCGAGCCATGCCCACAACGACTATACAGAGACGTCCGGCCCGAAACGCCTTCGCGACATGATCGGCGATGAACGCGCCGACGCTTGGTCCAAGGACCGGATCGTGCAGATCAATGTCTGGAGGCCGATCGCCGAGCCCGTTCTGCAGATGCCGCTGGCGATTCTGGATGCGTCGAGTACCGAACCCAGCGATCTGATCGAGACGACGATCACCAACGAACGCCAGAACGGCCGCGTCGGCCAGATTTACAGTGTCGCGCACCGTGACGGCCAGCGCTGGTTCTACTTCCCGGAAATGACCACCCGCGAGGCGATCCTGATCAAGGGCTACGATAGTCTCAAGGACGGCCGTGCGCGGTTTACGCCGCATTCGGCGTTCGTCCATCCCGAGACGCCGGAGGGTGCGCCGCCGCGCCGCTCGATAGAGGTGCGGACCTTCGCCCGCGTTTCCACCTGACGCGAAAGGGGTCGCCATGACGGACCGCCATGTTACGGGAAGCTGCCTGTGCGGCGGCGTCGAATACAGCGTCGCCGAATTCATCCGGCCCGTCGTCGGGTGCCACTGCAATCAATGCCGAAAGACGTCGGGTCACTTCGTCGCGGCGACCAAGGCGCGAAACCGCGACCTGACAATGATCCGCGACGACACGCTGACCTGGTTCAGATCGTCCGGCGCGGCGGAGCGGGGGTTCTGCAGCAGATGCGGCAGCAACCTGTTCTGGCGTCACGTCGACGGGGATACGACATCCATCATGGCCGGCACGCTGGACGCCCCGACCGGCCTCAAGCTGGCGTTCCACATTTTCAAGGGAAGTGCCGGCGACTATTACGAATTCAACGATGGTCTGCCGGCATACGAAGAAGGTGGTGAGCGTCTATGACATATCTTCGTAGCAAGTTCTGATCGCAAACCCCATCAGCCGCATCAGCTGGGGATAGAGTTCGGGGCCGGGGCTGAGCCGCGCGCCCAGCGGATCGATGGTGTCCGGCTTGGCCTTCGTACCCTCCGTCAGCAAACGGGTGAACGTGTCCGCAAACTGCGGTTCGGCGAACACGCACGGCACGCGGTATTCGGCGATCATGCGGCGCACCTCGCTGACGCGCCCGGGAGACGGTTTGTGTTCCGGCGTGACCGAGAGCGCGATGAAATCCCTGAGGCCGTAGTGCTCCGTGAAGTGGCGATAGGCCTCGTGCAGGACCACCAGGTATTCGTCGTGCATCGGTGACACCAGGCGGCGGACCTCCGCATCGACATCGATCAGCTCATCGATGGCCCGGTCGCGGTTCTTGTTTATCCGTGCCGCCTGAGCGGGAACGATCGTCGCCATGACATCGGCGATCCGCTCAATCATGCCGACAGCGTGTTCGGGCGAAAGCCAGATATGCGGGTCGCTGCCGCCGTGCTCGTGTCCCTGACCGTGCGCCTGTCCTTCGCCATGCGTCCGGGTGTCGGCGTCCACTTTGGTTTCGTTGTGTTGTTCTCCGACGTTCATCAGGCCGACGACGCGGGCCGACGGGGAAAGGGTTTCCAGCGGCTTGACCATGAATGTTTCGAGCTCTGGCCCGATCCAGAACACCACGTCCGCATCGGCAAGCGCCTTGGCGTCCGACGGACGCAGCGCGTGGCCATGCGGCGAACTGGCGCCCCTGACCACGAGGTAGGGATCGGAGACTCCGTCCAGCACCATCGCGACAAGGGAATGCAGCGGCTTGACCGTGGCGACGACGCGGGGCGCTTCGGCCCAAGCGGGTGAAGCCGGTAAACCGAGGGCGAGAACGATCGCGCAGAGAATGGCCGCAGGGAATTTATGCAATATCACAGCCTTGTAATCGATATTGTGTCGTGCCGGTGAATTTGTAATTATATAACATCATGGATTCTACCGTTCAATCGACCGTCCCGTCAGGGCAGCCTTTGATCGCTGCCCGTGGGGTTGGAGTCAAGCGCGCCCAGCGCTGGCTGATCCGGAATGTCGACCTGACCGTACACCCGGGCGAGATCGTGACCCTGATCGGTCCGAACGGGTCTGGCAAGAGCACGACCGTGCGGACGATCCTGGGTCTGATCCGGCACGATGTCGGTACGATCGAGCGCGCGCCGGGACTCACTGTCGGTTACGTGCCGCAGAAACTGTCTATCGACTGGACCATGCCGCTCACGGCCCGGCGTTTCATGACGCTGACCGGCCGGCACCCGGTAGCGGCCATCGACGCGGCGCTTGACGAGGTCGGTCTGACGGCTTTTTCAGACCGCGACGTGCAGGTCCTGTCCGGCGGAGAGTTCCAGCGTCTGTTGCTGGCCCGCGCCATCATCGGTCAACCGGACCTGTTGGTGCTGGACGAGCCCGTCCAGGGCGTCGACGCGACCGGCGAGATCGCGCTCTACGAACTGATCGCCGGGCTCAGGCATCGTCTGGGATGCGGCGTGCTTCTGATCTCGCACGATCTTCACATCGTCATGGCGGCGACGGATACGGTGATCTGCCTGAACGGCCATGTGTGCTGTTCCGGCTCGCCGAAGGCGGTTGCCGAGAGCCCGGAATACCGCACCCTGTTCGGATCCCGCGCCGCCGAGGCGCTGGCGATCTATCACCACCATCACGATCACGCGCACCTGCCGGACGGCACCGTCGTCAAAAGCGGCGACGCCGACGACCACGTCGCTTGCACGCACCCGGAGCATCACCATGATCATGGATGAATTCCTGATCCGCGCGTTGTTGGCGGGTGTTGGCGTGGCGATCATCGCCGGCCCGCTGGGATGTTTCATCGTCTGGCGCAGGATGGCGTACTTCGGCGACACCATGGCGCATTCGGCATTATTGGGCGTTGCGCTGGCGGTACTGATGGATGTCTCGATCACCGGGGCGGTATTCGTGGTCGCGGCGCTGGGGGCGTTGGCGCTGATCGCCTTGCAGCGGCGCGCGCCGCTTTCATCCGATGCGCTGCTGGGGATTCTGTCCCACTCGACGCTGGCACTGGGGATCGTCATCGTCGCGATGATGACGTGGCTTCGGATCGATCTCATGGCGTTCCTGTTCGGCGATATTCTGGCGGTGTCATGGGCGGACATCATCCTGATCTACGGCGGCGGCGCGGTGGTTCTGGGTATTCTGGCCATGATCTGGCGGCCGCTGCTGGCGGGCACCGTCAGTGGGGAACTCGCGGCGGCGGAAGGACTGCACCCCGAACGCGCGCGCATCATCTTCATGCTGTTGATGGCTGCGGTGATCGCTATCGCCATGAAGGTGGTCGGCATCCTTCTGATCACCTCGCTGCTGATCATCCCCGCGGCGACGGCAAGACGTTTCGCGCGCGGCCCCGAAATGATGGCGGTACTGGCGGCGACGGCGGGCGTGGTCTCGGTCATGGCCGGGCTCAGTGGATCGCTCGCGTTCGATACCCCGTCGGGGCCCAGTATCGTTTGCGCCGCGGCGCTTATTTTCTTGATGAGTCTCATCCCGACCGGGCTCAAGCGCGGTCCGGCACATGAGGGAAACATGCGATGACCGATCGTTCCGAACTGACGGCAAATCAGCTCGCGGTGCTGAAAACGCTGGAGAAATCCGGCCGCGCGATGACTGCATACGACATCCTCGACGACGTCCGCGATAAAGGGATCCGCGCACCAGTGCAGGTCTATCGTGCGTTGGAGCGGTTGATGGAAGGCGGGCACGTTCACAGGATCGAAAGCATGAATGCCTTCATCGCCTGCGCGCACGGGCACGAAGGCGATCAGGACCACGGACATTCGGAAGCCGTCGCCTTCGCCATCTGCGACGACTGCGGCGACGTTTCGGAAATTCCGGTTCCGAGGGCGGCTAAGACCATCGGCGCGATCACCGGCGAGAGCGGTTTCGTGACGGAGCGCACGGTGGTCGAGCTTCGGGGGCATTGCGCTCCCTGCCAGGGGCGTCAGGGCGAGCGCGCGAAATGATCAAACGGACGGCGCTCGCATGTCTGGTGGCCATGTCGGCTTTTAGCCCGAACCACTTGTCGGCGCACCCGCATGTCTGGGCCGACGTGAAGGTCCGGGTATTGTTCGACGACAAGGGACAGGTTCGTGCGCTCCATCAATATTGGTTGTTCGACGATTATTATTCGGCGTTCGTGTTATCCGGCGCCGATATGAACGGGGACGGCAAGCCGGATCAGGCGGCGCTCGACGAGGTGCTGGCCGAGAACATGAAGAACCTGAAGGAGTACGATTATTTCTCCCGCACCTGGTCGGGGGACGTCCGTGTCCAGACCGGTGCGCCCGGTGAACTGTCGACCGGGGTCAGGGGCAACCGGCTCGAAATGTCGTTCGTGCTGCCGCTCGCCGAACCGGTGGCGGCCAATGACCTACCGTTCCGCTACGCGATCTTCGATCCGACCTATTACATCGAAATGGTGCATGCCGAGGCCGAGGATGCCGTGACCCTCGATGCGGCGCCGAAAACCTGCAAGTCCAAGATCAGGCAACCCAACCCGAACCCCGAACAGGTCGCGTTGGCGGCGTCGCTGGACCAAACGCAGACCGCCGGCGACACGCTCGGGATGTTCTTTGCCGAGACCGTCTACGTGACATGCGGCTGATTGCGGTTCTCGTCGCGGTTACAGCAATCGGGGTGCCGCTGGCCGCGTGGGCGGCGGCGGGCGATGTCGGGCCGATCGACCGGTTCACCGTCTGGGTCATGAACGAGCAGCGCGCCTTTCACCGTGAACTCACCGGCTATCTGCGCGATCTGGCGGCAGCGGGCGGCGCATGGCAGTTGGTATGGCCGTTGATCACGGCGAGTTTTCTGTATGGATTGTTTCATGCCGCCGGGCCGGGGCACGGCAAGGCGGTGGTCAGCAGCTATCTGTTGTCGCACAAGCAGACCATCCGCATCGGCATGTGGCTCGCGGCCGGCGCCGCATTCATGCAGGGGGTGGTGGCGGTCGTCATCGTCTATGGATTGGTCGCGGTGGCGGGCTGGTTGCCCCGCGATGCGCAGGGCGCCGTTTTATGGAGCGAGCGGGCGAGCTTCGCGCTGGTCGCGCTGTTGGGCGGGTATCTGCTTTGGCGGGCCGCCCGCAGCCTCAAAAACCGTATGCTCGGCGGGGACGGCCATCATCAGCATCATGACGGCCACCAACATCATGGTGATAACTGCGGGCATGCGCATATGCCGACCGCGAAGGATGCGGCCCGTGTACACGATCTGAAATCGGCGCTGGGTGTGATCGCGTCGGTCGGCATCCGCCCCTGCAGCGGGGCGGTCATCGTGCTTGTCTTCGCCAGGGTCGCCGGCCTGCCGTGGGCGGGGATCGCCGCCGTCGCCGCGATGTCGGCGGGGACGGCGCTTGCGGTGTCGATGCTGGCGGCGTTTGCGGTGACGGCGCGGAATCTAGTGTCCAGGCTTTCGTGGATGGAAGGTTCACGTGCCGGGCTTGCGGCCGATTTGGCGGCACTGGCGGGTGGCCTGCTGATCCTGTTCGTCGGCGTCAGCCTGCTTGCCGCGGCATTCAGGCCGGCCCACCCCATTATCGGCGCTTAGAGATGTCACTATCCCATTTTTTGGGACATTAAATCTCATTATCTGTTGATTTTCCCATTCAGCCGGGTATGATCTATACTCAGTTCTGTTCCAGAAAAATCATGCCCAGAGCAAACGCGAGGAAACGTCATGAGCACCCAAGCTGCCGCCAAAGCGCCTGACCAAGGCCCCGAAAAGGAAATCATCCGTGGACTGATCGCCAAGGCGCGCGCCGCCATGGCCCAGTTTGCCAATGCCGATCAGGCCCGCGTGGATGAGGCCGTGACGGCCCTGGCGTGGGCGATCTACGAGCCGGGCCGCGCCCGCGAACTGGCGGAGCTTGCGGTGGAAGATACCGGTCTCGGCAACGTCGAAAGCAAGATCATCAAGAACACCCGCAAGACGTTCGGTTGCCTGCGCGATCTCAGCCGCGTCAAATCGGTCGGTATCATCGAGGAAATTCCTGAAAAGGGTCTTGTGAAGTATGCCAAACCGGTCGGTGTCGTCGGCGCCGTGACGCCCAGCACCAACCCGGCCGCGACGCCGGTCAACAAGGCGATGTTCGCGATCAAGGGCCGCAATGCCGTCATCATCGCGCCGTCGCCGGCGGGCCTCGGCACGACGACGAAAACCGTCGATTACATGCGCGCCGAACTCGAAAAGATCGGGCTCCCGGCGGATCTGGTGCAGGTGCTGCCGGCTCCCGTGAACAAGCAGCTGACCCAGGAACTGATGAACCAGTGCGATCTGGTTGTCGTGACCGGCTCGCAGAACAACGTGAAGCGCGCCTATTCGTCGGGCACCCCGGCGATCGGCGTCGGCGCGGGGAACGTGCCCGTCGTCATCGACGAGAGCGCGGATTTCGACGACGCGGCGGAAAAGATCACCATGTCGAAGATCTTCGATAACGCGACGTCATGCTCGTCCGAAAACTCGGTGATCATCCTCGACAGCGTTTACGACGAGGCGATGGAAGCGCTGAAGCGCGCCGGTGGCTATCTCTGCACGGCGGAAGAAAAGCAGAAGGTAGAAGACAACCTCTGGGTCGACGGGCACCTCAACCGCCATGTCATCGCCAAGGACGCCGACGTGCTGGCCGACGTCTTCGGTTTGGGCGAGCAGGCGAAGGGCAACAAGTTTTTCATGGTCGAAGAGGGCGATACCAATCCCGAGAGCCCGTTCATCGACGAGAAGCTCTCGCTGGTGCTGACCGTCTACCGAGCCAAGGACATGGACGATGTGGTGCGACAGCTGAACACGATCCTCGACGTCTGCGGCAAGGGGCACTCGGTCGGTATCCACACCAAGGAAGCGGCGCACGCGACGCGTCTCGCGGAAGAGATCGATGTGGTCCGCGTGCTGGTCAATCAGGCCCACACCTTCGGTAACGGTGGGGGCTACAACAACGGCCTCAATTTCACGCTGTCGATGGGCGGCGGGACGTGGGCCGGGAACTCGATTTCCGATAACCTCAACTACACCCACTTCATCAACATCACGCACCTGGTGAAGACGATACCGGAAGACAAACCCTCCGAAGAAGAGCTGTTCGGCAGCTACTGGGAAAAGTTCGGGAAGTGACGCTTTAGCGTTACCCCGGCGCAGGCCGGGGTCCAGAGCGGCATGAAGTAGTTTAGAGACAGCCTTCTTGCATCCCTGGATTCCGGCGTTCGCCGGAATGACGAATAAACACGCAGGAAGACCAAGGGAAACATCCGAATGAACTTCGAAGAATACGCGGCGAAGCCGCTGCTGGCTGCGAGCGGGATCAAGGTGCCTCAGAGCGTTTTGGTCTATCACGCCGACGCGGCGGCGGAAGCGGCAGAAAAACTCGGCGGCTGCGTCGTCAAGGCGCAGGTCCCGACCGGCAAGCGTGGCAAGGCGGGGGGCATCAAGCTCGCCGACAGCCCCGACGAGGCGAAAGCACACGCCAGGGCGATCCTCGGCATGACCATCGGCATTCACACCGTCGAAAAGGTGCTGATCGAGGAGAAATCCGACATCCGCCGCGAATACTACGCGGCCGTCCTCAACGATCCGGTCTCGAAGGGGCCGATGGTCATGTTCTCGACCGAGGGCGGCATGGACATCGAGGAGATCGCCGCCGAGACGCCCGAGAAGCTGAAGAAACATGCGGTGGATATCCGCAACGGCTTCAGCCTCGAAGATGCGAACGCCATGCTCAAGGGCGTCGATCTGGAAGGCGCCGAAGCGGGTGTCGCCGATACGCTGGTGAAGCTCTACGACGCCTATATGGTCAACGACGCGGAACTGCTCGAGATCAATCCACTGATCGTCACCGGCGACGGTTCCGTCGTGGCGCTGGACTGCAAGTTCACCCTCGACGACAGCGCTATCAAGCGCCAGGAAGAGCTGGCCAAGAACGGCGCGCCGGAAAAGCTGACCGAGCTGGAAGCGCGCGGTGAGAGCGCCGGGATCAAGTACATCGAACTGGACGGCGACGTCTGCGTGCTGGCCAACGGTGCCGGTCTGACGATGACGACGATGGATGTCGTCCGCCATCACGGCGGTGCGCCCGCCAACTTCTGCGAGATCGGCGGCGAGGCCTATACCAAGGCCAGGTTCGCGCTCGAAATGGTACTCGCCAAGCCCGGGATCAAAAGCCTGGTGGTCAACTTCTGCGGCGCGTTCGCGCGCTGCGACGTGATGATGGAAGGGCTTCTGGGCGCTTGGGAAGAACTGAAACCCGACATTCCCGTCTTCTTTTCCATCGCGGGGACCGGTGACGAGGAAGCGATCCGCATGCTGAAAGAGAAACTGAACATGGACCCGCTTCCGGACATGAGCGCCGCCTGCAAGGCTGCGGTGGACGCCGCGAAAGGGGGTGCATGATGATTATCCCTCGCAAGGAAACGCGCATTCTCGTCCAGGGCATTACCGGCAAACAGGGCACGTTCTGGACCGAACGCATGCAGGAATACGGCGCCACTGTCGTCGGCGGTGTGAATCCCAAGAAAGCCGGGACCGAACATTGCGGCGTGCCGGTGCATGCCTCCGCCGTCGATGCGCAGAAAGACACCGGTTTCGATGCCTCGCTTCTTTTCATTCCGCCGCTTGGCGTGAAGGCGGCGGCCCTCGACGCCATCGAAGGCGGCGCCAAGATGATCCTTTGTCTCACTGAACACGTGCCCGTCCACGACGTCATGTATGTTATGGCGGCCGCGAAAGAGGCGGGCACCCGCGTCGTTGGCCCGAATACCGCAGGCGGTGTGACGGTGGACGAAACCTTCATGGGCTTTATGCCGGCGTTCAACGAACGCATCTTCAAGAAGGGGACGGTGGGTGTGCTGTCGCGCTCCGGCTCGTTGGGTACGCTGATGTGCCAGAACATCGTGACTGCCGGTTACGGCCAGACGGCGTTTGTCGGCATCGGCGGCGACCCGGTGATCGGCACGACGACGCGCGACGCCCTCGAAGCGCTCGATAACTTCCCGGGCACCGAAGCCGTCGTCATGGTGGGCGAGATCGGCGGCGCCATGGAAGAGGACGCGGCCGAATATGCGAAAACCATGAACAAGCCGGTGATCGCCTTCATCGCCGGGGGCGCCGCCCCGCCGGGCAAGAAAATGGGCCACGCCGGCGCCATCGTGATGGGCGATAAGGGCACCTACGCCTCCAAGAAAACCGCACTGGAAGCGGCGGGCGTGAATGTGCTGTCGACCCCCGTGCACGTCGGCGATGCCCTGAACGAGGCCTTCAAATAACCCGCATAAATAGCGGCATCTCTGGCTAAGTCGCTCATTGCGTTTATTAAATTTAGGTCCAGCAATGTGACCTACGACACAGGCCCGGGTCTTCGTTGCGCTTACACTTTCGTCAAATAGTGCAAAGTGGCGATGGAGACCCGCATGCTTGATCAAAACGCGTCCGAAGAAGACGTCCAGCCATTCTCGTTCGTCGCCGATGACGATCTCGCCCGCCGCGCCGAACTCGACCGGCCCCCCGAACTACCGCTCACCGAAGCGATCAGGCACGCGACCCGTGAAACCGGATCCGGCACGTCATGGCTGAAGGATTTCTGGGGGTGCCTGAACGGACCCGGAAAACTGTCGGCGAGCGAGTACTTCTATTACCGCCTTTATGCCGGGGAGCGGAACGCGAACGCGACCCAGCGCTATGTCGGCAAGGCGGCGCAGGCAAAGATGCATCGCCAGTGCTGCGATCCGAAATGGTTCGCGGCCGCGCTCGACAAGCTGCACTTTCTGACCGTCATGCATGGCGCCGGTGTTCCCGTGCCGCACACGGTGGCGGTTTTCGATCCGAAAAGCACGCGCGACCACCCGCAACTGATTTCCCGCATCGAAGCCTTGGAAGCGCTGCTTGAGATGCCGGGCAGTTATCCCATCTTCGCCAAGCCCATCGACGGTATGTACAGCATTGGCGCGTTGGCGATGACGGACGGCGGGAACGGCTGGGCCCATGTGCGCGGTGCCGGTCAGGTGCCCGTGAGCGAAGTCGCGGCCTATATGCAGCGCATGAGCGGGGAGGGCTATCTTTTACAGCGTACCCTCAACCCGCACCCGGATCTGCAGACCGCCATGGGCGGCACGGTCGGCACGGTGCGCTTCCTGGTGCTGTTGGGCGAGGACGGTCCGGTGATCGAAAGCGCGGTCATGAAGATTCCGACGGATGGCAACATCGCCGACAATTATTGGCGCACCGGCAACATGCTGGGGGCGCTGGATAAGGAGACCGGCGAGATCACCCGTGTCGTGACGGGCACCGGCCCGGCGCTCCGCGAACTTACGCACCACCCGGTGACGGAAGCCGAATTGATCGGTCTCAAGTTGCCGGAGTGGCATGTCGCGAGCGCACTGTGCCGCCGCGCGGCGATGGCGTTGCCGGGGCTTCGGACCCAGTCATGGGATATCGCGCTGACGAACCGCGGCCCGGTCGCGATCGAGATCAATTGGGGCGGGGATTTGAACCTGCATCAATTGGCGCACGGGCGCGGCATCCTGTCGCCGACGATGATCGCCCATCTCATGCGCAACGGTTATACCGGCAAGCTGCCGGCGTGATGACTTATTCGTCGGTGTGACCGGCGGGGCCGAACTGAAGAATCGGCGCGGCGTCGATGTCGGACGCATCCAGCATCGCCGCCACTCGCTGCAGCGATGCCACCAGCATCGTCTGTTCCCAAGTGTCCAGCGGTTCGAACTTCTCGGCGAAGCGCTGGTGCAGCGCTTCCGGTGCCTGCTCCAGCATAACGTGGCCGGCATCGGTCAGTTTCACGAAAACCTTGCGTTTGTCAGAAGTGCCGCGCGTCCGGGTCACAAGGCCCAGTTCTTCGAGTCTGGCGACCAGGGTCGTCACCGACGCCTGCGCCATGTGCACGCGGTCGGTGATCTCACCGACGGTGAGCTCGGGTTCCTCTTCCAGTGCCTGTAGCACCAGAAGCTGGGATGTCTTGAGACCGGTCGCGATTCGAAGCGCCTTGCCGTGAAGTTCGGTCGCGCGGAGGATCCGGCGGATCGAGATCAAAGCCTCGTTGAGTTTGTCCATATCCGCGGCTCCTGGGTCGTCATCCTCACGTCCGGATAACGATACATATCCCAGATATGACATGCCACCTTCCATGGTCTTTCGAGATAGACGCAAATCCATCGATAATCAATAGATTTATAATGTCGTATCTTGATCCATTTTTGTCATGATGTTGCGGAAACATGAATTTTTTAAATTATTCAACGAATTTAACCGCACCCGGTTGACGCCTATCGGGTGAGGCGCTATGTCTCTCGCAACAAAATTATATCGGTTGTTGATATAAATAACGAGGAACAGCAAGAACCATGACGATTTCCGGACGAGTTGACCGCGACGACCACGACCTGATCCTTCGACGCCCGACCCCCGAGGACGGGGTGGCCGTGAACGATCTCGTGGAGCAGTGCAAGCCGCTTGACGAGAACTCGGTCTACTGCAACCTGCTGCAATGCTCGCACTTTTCCGAGACCTGCTCGATCGCAGAACTCGACGGCGAGCCGGTCGGTTTTGTATCGGGCTACATCGTGCCCGAGGAAGACAACAGCCTGTTCGTGTGGCAGGTGGCGGTGTCGCCGAAAGCGCGCGGCCTCAAGCTGGCCAAGCGCATGATCATCGATATCCTGCGCCGCCCGGCGTCGCGCGACGTGCGCAACATCAAGACGACGATCACGCCCGACAACAAGGCATCGCACGGCGTGTTCAAGTCCGTTGCGCGGGAACTCGGCGCTGAAATCGAGCGCGATGTCCTGTTCGATGCGAAAGAACACTTCGACGGTCAGCAAAAGACCGAGGTGCTCTGGAACATCGGACCGTTCAAGCGGGCCGACCTGATGCCAGCACTGATGAGTGCCGCCTGATCGCCTGATCGACGCCAAATTTTCCGCAAATTCTGCTTTTAGAAGGCGTCCCTGGGCGAGGCCCGGCGACGCACAGCTAAAGCCAACTGACTTTCACAGACGATAGCAAAAAAGCGAGGTCTTTATATTATGTCTATTTTCGAACGACGCGAATCCCAGGTTCAGAGCTACGCGCGCTCGTTCCCTGTCACGTTCGACAAAGCGCAGGGCGCGATCCTGACCGGCGAGGACGGGAAAGAGTACATCGACTTTCTTGCCGGCGCGGGCAGCCTGAACTATGGCCACAACGACCCCGACATGCGCGATGCGCTGGTCGAGTACATTCATTCCGGCGGCATTACGCATGGGCTCGATATGCATACGCGTGCGAAGGAAAAGTTCCTGACCGCGTTCGAGGACATTATCCTCAAGCCGCGCGACATGGACTATGTGCTTCAGTTTACCGGGCCGACCGGCACCAACGCCGTCGAAGCCGCGATGAAACTGGCACGTAAAGTGACCGGCCGCAGCAACATCATCTCGTTCACCAACGGCTTCCATGGCGTTTCGATGGGCGCGTTGGCCGCGACCGGCAACCAGCACCACCGGGGTGCGGCAGGCGTCGACATGGTCGGCACCACGCCGATGCCCTATGACGGCTATCTCGGCCACAATGTCGACAGCACGGTATACCTTGACAAAGCCCTCGGCGATCCGTCGAGCGGCGTCGATCACCCGGCCGCCGTCATCGTCGAGTGCGTGCAGGGCGAAGGCGGGCTCACCGCCGCCAGCATGGAATGGTTGCAGAACGTCGAGAAAGTTTGCCGTAAGTATGACGTCCTGCTGATCGTCGATGACATCCAGGCGGGCTGTGGCCGCACCGGCACGTTCTTCAGCTTCGAGCCGGCCGGTATCAAACCTGACATCGTAACGTTGTCGAAATCGCTTTCCGGTTTCGGTCTGCCGTTCGCGGTGACGTTGATCGACCGCAAGCTCGACACCTGGAAGCCGGGTGAGCACAACGGCACGTTCCGCGGCAACAACCACGCCTTCATTACGGCAACCGCCGCGCTCGAGAAATTCTGGAAGGACGATAAGTTCGCCGAATCCGTCCGCAAGAAGGGCGAGTTGCTGAGAGAGGGTTTCGAGGCGATCCAGTCGAAATACGGTTCGCACGTCGTCGAACTGCGTGGGCGTGGCATGATGCGTGGCATCGTCGTCAGCTCGGGCGAGTTGGCCGACGAAATCGTCGCCGAATCGTTCAAACGCGGTCTCGTGATCGAGACGTCCGGCGCACACGGCGAGGTCGTGAAGTGCCTCGCGTCCCTGACCATCACCGAGGACGAACTGAAACGCGGCCTCGACATTCTCGGTCAGGCGTTCGACGCCGCGATCGCAGGCGCCAAGGCGCCCGCGGCCGCCGAGTAACCGAGCCTGACACAAGATACCCTGGAGGTAATCGATATGATCGTCCGCACACTGAAAGAATGCGAAGGCACCAAACGCACCGTCAAAACCGACAATTGGCAGAGCGTCCGCCTGTCGCTGGCCGATGACGGGATGGGGTTTTCGTTCCACATCACCACGATCTACGCCGGCACCGAGACGCCGATCTGGTACAAAAACCATCTGGAGACCGTCTACTGCATGTCGGGCAACGGCGAGGTCGAAACCGTCGCCGACGGCAAGGTCTATAAGATCGAACCGGGCACCGTTTACATCCTCGACAAGAACGACCAGCACATCCTGCGGGGCGGGACCGAGGACATGCACCTGGCCTGCGCCTTCAATCCGCCGCTCAACGGTCGTGAAGTCCATGACGAGGACGGCGCATACAAACTCAACGAAGAAGCGCTCGTCGACGCGTGACGACGCCGTCAGAAGGAAACAATCCCATGACCGACAGTAATCAGGCCGTGCCCCAGGTTTCCGGGGAGGATAAGCCGACAGGCACGCACACCGTGCACAAGATCGGCGGCACATCGATGTCGGACATCAAGACGGTGTTCGACAACATCCTGATCGCCGGGCGGAGTGGTGAAGATATTTACAACCGGATCTTCGTCGTTTCCGCCTACGGTGGCGTCACCGACATGCTGCTGGAAAACAAGAAGACCGGCGAGCCGGGCGTCTATGCGCTTTATGCCGGGTCCGACAACGACTGGGCCTGGGGCGATGCGCTTTCCAAGCTGCAGAGCCATATGCTCGAAATCAACGCCGACGCGTTCGATGACGAATCCGACCGCAAGCTCGCCGACCGCTTCGTGCAGGAGCGGGTCGAGGGCGTGCGTAATTGCCTGATCGACCTGCAACGCATCTGCGGCTACGGGCACTTCAAGCTCGAAGAACACCTGATGACCGTGCGCGAGATGATCAGCGGCATCGGCGAGGCGCACAGTGCGCACAACACCATGCTGCTGCTGCGCCGCCGTGGTGTCGAAGCCGAGTTCGTCGATCTGTCGGGCTGGCGCGAAAGCGAGAGCATGAGCCTCGAAGAACGGATCAGCGAAGGTTTCGCCGATATCGATGTCTCAAAGACGCTGCCGATCGTGACGGGCTACACCCAGGCCGGCGACGGCCTCATGGGCGTCTTCGGGCGCGGCTATTCCGAAGTCACGTTCTCCGCCGTTGCCTGCGTCACCGGCGCGCGCGAAGCGGTGATCCACAAGGAATTCCACCTCTCCAGCGCCGATCCCAAGATCGTCGGTATCGAGAAGGTCCAGCCGATCGGACGTACGAATTATGACGTCGCCGATCAGCTCTCGAACATGGGGATGGAGGCGA
>JAGLED010000021.1 GCA_023145215.1 Rhodospirillales bacterium
GAAGCCATGTGGGTCAAGGCCAAGGCGACGGATTAGCCCCGCACGCGCATCCGGCCCCTTCTTCCGTTTTATGCCTTTTATTATCTACTAGTAGATATGAGTCTTGGCGTTGTTTATAGGGAAACTTTTTTCCCGGCACAATCGGTCGTGATCTGGCATAGGTCCCGGATCGGCGTGCGCCGTCCGGGAAATAATAACGTAGTCGATAAATACGCCCATTGCCCTGAACTTGATTCAGGGCCCGTAAGTTTGCGATGACGGGCGGGCCTCGTTTCAGGCTATAGTCTCTCGTACCTTGAATAGCAGGACACCGCATGACCGACACCACCAAACACCCCGACATCCGCCCCTGGGACAACCAGTTCGAGGTCGAAAACGTCGACGTGATCGCCGAAACCGCCGAGCTGCGGGTCATCGAACTCACGCTTAGGCCGGGCGAATGCGTGCCGTGGCACGCGCATCCGGAAAACGCGGATATCTTCTATCCGGTAAAGGGCGCCATCGATATCCATGAGAAGATGCCGGAGACCGTTACCCGGATCACGGTCGGCGAGGCGCACACGGTCCCTGCCCGGCGCGCGCATCTGGTGCATAATCCGACCGGCGAGACCATCCGGTTTCTGAACATCCAGGGCCCCGGCGCCTACGATTACCTGCCCATCGGCGATCAGTCGGCCCCCGAATTCACCCCCAAACCGCTGGATTGATTTTCCACACGCAGAGAGCAAGACAACGTCATGGAACACGATTTCTGGCGCCAGCGTTGGGCCGCCAACCAGATCGGCTTTCACGAGAAGGACGGCAACAAGCTTTTGCTCAGGCACTTCGACGCCATCGAGCTGCCCGAGGGATCGCGCTATTTCGTGCCGCTTTGCGGCAAGACCGGCGACATCGCGAAGTTGCTGATCAAGGGATACCGGGTCGTCGGCGTTGAACTGGTCGAGGAGGCGATCCGCCAGTTGTTCGACGAATTGGGCGTGGCGCCGGAAATGACCGACGTCGACCCCTTCAAGCGATACAGCGCCGAGGACATCGAGATCTTCGTCGGCGATGTCTTCGCGCTGACCGCCGACATTCTGGGCCCCGTCGACGCGGTGTACGACCGGGCCGCTTTGGTCGCGTTCCCGGCCGAAATGCGCAAGCGCTATACGGCGCATCTCGCAGAAATCACCAACCGCGCCCGGCAGATGCTGATCACCTTCGAATACGACCAGTCGGATATGGATGGCCCGCCCTTCAACGTCCACGAAGACGAAGTCATTGATCATTACGCGTCCGGTTACGATATCGACCTGGTACGCCGTAAAGTCATTCCCCAGGGCCTCAAGGGCGAGGTCGCGGCCAACGAGACCGTCTGGCTGCTCACGCCAAAAGACACGTGAACGGAGTTGCGCATGAAACTGGTCTACCTGCTGCAATGGAAGGAAGACGCCTTCGGCGTCCTCAGGGAACAGCATCCGGACGTGGAATTCGTCCGGGCGACGACGCAGGACGAAGCCATTCGCGAACTTGTCGACGCCGACGTCCTTGTGGTCGGTGGCCCGTTTTATAAGGGGAAACTGGCCGTGGCCGCCAATAACGCGGCGCCCAGGCTCAGGTGGATCCAGTCGATCTCCATCGGCATCGACGAGTTCGAAAAAGGTGGCGTGCCGGCGGGGGCCGTTTTCACCAACGCCGCCGGGCTCAAGGGCGGCACGGTCGGCGAGCACGCGATGACGCTGTTGCTCGCTTACATGCACATGGTGCCGCAGATGGCAAAGCTGAAGGCGGAACGCCGCTGGGGCCGCGAAGACCTGCGCCACGACACCGCGACGCTCGAGGGCAAGACGGTGCTCGTGCTGGGTCACGGCTCCATCGGACAGGAAGTCGGCCGCAAGGCGCAGGCGTTCGATGCGCGGGTCATCGGTATCAACCGGTCCGGCAATCCGTCTCCCCACGCCGACGAGATCCATCCCATCGCAAAGCTCACGGATGTGCTCGGCGAGGCCGATGCGGTGATCAGCACCCTGCCCCTCTCCGCCGATACCCGGCATTTGATGGGCGAAAAGCAGTTCCGGGCGATGAAACCGGGCGCCATCTTCGTCAACGTCGGGCGCGGCGGCACCGTCGATCACGATGCGCTCAAGAACGCGCTCTTGTCGGATCATCTGGGTGGTGCATGCCTGGATGTGTTCGAAGACGAGCCGTTGGCCCCGGAAGACACCTTCTGGGACATGCCGAACGTGCTGATTTCACCGCATATCGGCGGCAACGGCGGGCCGATCCAGACGACGTTCACCCGGCTCGTCGGTGAGAACCTGCAACGCCTCAAGGATGGCCAGGAACTGCTCAACGTGCAGACGGTCAGCGCTCAAGCGGCGGAGTAAGCTCTTCTAGTAGATAAGTCGAGGGGAATCCCCTCACCCGGCGCGCAAGCGCACCACCCTCTCCCCAGGGAGAGGGATTTCGCGGCGTGCGTTCCTTCTCCCTTGGGAGAAGGACAGGATGAGGGGGCTACTCCGCCGCCGATTTCTTGCCGATCTCGCCGTCCATGAGGAAGTCCGGCACACGGCAGCCGACGGTGCAGCAGCGGCCGGGCTGGCGGTCGGCAGGCTTGCCATCCGCGCGTTCGGCCAGGTCGCGGTCCATCAACTGCTGGGCGATCTCTTTCTTCTCGCCGATCGGATAATTGCGCCAGATTTCGCGCTTCATCGCTTCGGGCGAGCCGCCGCCGTGCAGCGAGATCACCGAATACCAGCCGCCCTGGTTGGATGCAGTCAGATCCTCGATCAGGCGTGCAGTCTGCAGGCGCTGGCTGGCCGGGATATCGTCCCTGCCCTTGAGGACTTCGGACAGCGTGCCGGCAGTTTCCGGGTTATGGTCTTCGTCCGGGCCCGGTAAGGCGACGATCAGGCCGCCCGAAACCGTGTGCGCCAGGCGGTGCATGTCATAGATCTGCGTCGCCATCAGAAGCTTGCCGATGTTGGAAAACACCGGTTCCGGCATGATATTCCCGGAGCCGTCCTTCTGACCGTAAATCGATGCGGCGACACCGGTCGCGAAGAACCCTTCGACGATCTTGATCAGTTCGACCATGTCGTCGCGCAGGTGCGCGTGGCGGTCGCAATCGAGGCCGTTCGCTTCGATCATCAAGGCTCCCGCCCCGATCAGCAGGTCACCGAACCCGGCCCGGGCCGCGATGCACGATTGACGATGGTGGGTGGCGTAGTTCTTGGTGATGTCTTCGGAATGCGCCGTCTCACCGTTCAGAAATACCCGCTCGTGCGGGATGAAGACGTTGTCGAAGATGACGACGCCCGTGGTCTGGCCGTAGCGTTTGGAGAATACCGCCGCATCCTCGCCCGGACGCCCCGACGGCCGGCAGACGATGGTGACGCCTTCCGCATCGACCGGCACGACGCCGCAGACCGCGAATTTCCTGTCTTCCGGACCCATGGCGCGGCACGGCATGACCAGAAAGCCGTGCACGTAGGGCGCGGACGTCACGATGGCCTTGGTGCCCGAGATTACGATCCCGTCGGCGCGTTCCTCGACCACGTGGACGTAGGTGTCGATATTCGACTGCTGGTGCGGTTTTTTCGAGCGGTCGCCCTTCGCGTCCGTCATGGCGATGGCGTAGTTGAAGCCGTTTTCCTGGCTTTCGATCATGAAGTCGCGGAAGCGCTGGAAATACGCGGTTCCCTCTTCCGCGTCGCACTTTTTGGTCGCCTGATAGAGCCCGTTGAAGGCGTCGTGTACCAGGTAACGCTGCGAGCAGCCGCTTTCCCGGCACATGATGCGGACGGCTTCGAGCTTTTTCAGCAGATCGTCCGGCGTCCGGTCGATTTGCGTCATCCGGTCCACGGTCTTGCCGGTTTCCTGTTCGACGGCCTTCATCAAGGGCGCCAGTTCCGGATCGGACGCCATGTCGTAGGTGACCCCGATGGCGTTGATGCCGGGCTGCAGACGCGCCTCGTCGGGGACGCTCTCGATCCGCTCACCGTCGATGAAGACACGGGGGCTGAACTGACGCAGGCTTTCACGATACTCGGCAAGTGAGGCAATCATCGAAGTCTCTCCCGTAACGTATTGATATTTATATTTTTCCGAGCTTCCTAAGGACGTTGGCCAGATCGACGGTGCGTTGCGCCTTTTCGACGATCGGATAGTCGACGAAGTACCCGTCGACCTGGATCGAGGCGACGCCCTGTTTTTCGGCTTCGTCGAACGCGGCGACGATCTTTTCGGACCATGCGATTGAGTCGGCTGTCGGTGAGAAGGCCGTGTTCGCGGGGCCGATCTGGTCGGGGTGGATGCACAACTTCCCCTGAAATCCCAGCGCACGGACGGTGTCGCAGGATTGCTTGAAAAGATCGTGTTCCTTGATGTGGATGTAGACGGTATCGATGGGGGGCTCCAATCCGCCGAGCCGTGACGCCAGCACCATTTCCGATCTGATCGGCAGCAGTTCCGCCTCCTCCATCGTCCAGTCCATCCCCAGATCGCGGGTATAGTCCCCGGCGCCGAAGGCGAAACGCTTCACGCGTGAACCCGCTAAAACCATATCGCGCAGGTTGGCCGCGCCCTTGGCGGTTTCGATGATCGGCAGCAGATCGATGGTGCCGACTTCCATCCCCTGCTCGCGTTCCAGGTTGGCGATCAGCCATTCGACGGATTTCAGGTCGGCGACGCTTTCCAGTTTCGGCAGCATGATACCGTCCAGTTCCGGACAGACGACGGCGCAGATGTCGCCGTAGCAGAATGGTGTGTCATACGCGTTGACCCGGACGAAAGCCGCCGTTTCGCGCGGCTTCGCAAGGGTTTCGCGGACGATGTCGCGGGTTTTCACTTTCTCGGCGACGGCGACGGCGTCTTCGAGGTCGAGGATCACCACGTCGGTCGCCAGCGTGAACGCCTTTTCGACGCGCCGGGGGTGGTTGCCGGGGGTAAACAGATACGTGCGGTGGGCGTGTTCTCTCATGCTTCTTCTCCCGCGTCAGATGACGCCGTCCTTTGTCAGTTGGTCGATCTCGGCGTCGCTGAGGCCCAGCCATTCGCCGTAGACCATCTCGTTGGCCTCGCCCAGCGTGGGGCCGAGGGCGGCGACTTCGCCGGGGGTCTCGGACAATCTGGGCAGAGCAGTCGGCACGACGACCGGGCCGACACCCGGCACATCGACCGTTTCCATGGTGCCGCGCGCCTTGAAATGCGGGTCGGCGAAGATGTCGGCGATGGAGTTGATGGCCCCACAGGGGACGTCCTTGGATGTGCAGACGTCGATCACCTGATCGCGGGGCATGGACGTCGTCCACGCCTCGACTTCCTTGAGGACGATCTTCCGGTTCTTCAGCCGTTTCGCCTGATCGCCGTATTTTTCCCACAGATCCGGGCGCTCCATGGCGACGGTCAGCCGTTCGAACATCTTGTCGGTGGTGCATGCAATCGACAGGAACTTGCCGTCACCGGCCGGGAAATGGCCGTGCGGGCAGGCATTCACGGTGCCCGTCCCTTCCGGTTCGCGGACGAATCCGTCCTGCGCATAGCGCGGTGCGATCTCGTCCAGCACGCGAAAGATGCTTTCGTACAACGCACAGTCGATGACCTGGCCCTGCCCCGTCGCATCGCGGTGCCGGAGCGCCATCATGATGCCGATACAGCCATACATCCCGGTCATGTAGTCGCCCAGCGACGTCGAGCCCGGCGTCACCGGGATTTCACCCGGATTACCGGAAAGATACGTGAGGCCCCCATAAGCATGCGCGATCCGTGCGAAGCCGGGGCGGTCCTTGTAGGGGCCGGTCTGGCCGTAACCTGACACGCGCAAAAGAATCAAACCGGGGTTGATTTCTTTCAGGACATCGTAGCCGAGACCCCACTTTTCCAGCGTGCCGGGACGGAAGTTCTCGGTGACCACGTCGGCGCTTTTGACCAACTCCTTGAAAAGCTCCCCGCCCCGGGCTTCGCGGAGGTTGAGCGTGATGGAGCGTTTGTTGCGGGCCTCCGTCAGCCAGGCGAGCGAGCAGTCATCGAGGGGCGTTTTGGTGCCGTAACGCCGCCACGGGTCGCCGCCCTTCGGCTGTTCGATCTTGATCACCTCGGCGCCGAATTCGCTCATGATCGTGGCGGCGAAAGGGGCTGCGATGAAGCTCGCGATGTCCAGCACGCGGACGCCGCTTAAGGGTTTCTGGGTAGATTTGTCGTGTTCGGTCGTCATGAAGGCGGATGTTCTCCCTAAGTGGATGCAGGCGTTGTGGCCGCTTGCTTATCGAAACTTGGAGCCGATTTTGAGCCGCGCGGCCCTGATGAGCAAGGGCGGACGCGGTTGGCATGTGCATATCCGGCGCTGATTGACGCGTGCAACGCGGACGTATGCCCCCTCAACTGTCCTCTCCCCCACATATCTGGGGGAGAGGTTGGGTGAGGGGGTGAACATCTCGGACGCGAACGTCTTGACCTTCCCGTTACCGGAACGTCTATCTAAAGATCGATTGCCAATTTGATGGACGACGCCATGCAACGACGCGAATTTCTGGGCCTTACCGGTGCTGCCGTGCTGATGCCCCTTTTGCCGGTACCGCTCCGCGCCGATGCCGGGCCCGATCGCCTGATTATGGCTGGCGAAGCGGACGTGGCGCTGATGGGCGCCGACAAGCCGAAAACCGCCGCCTGGGTCTACGGTGGCCAAAGCCCCGGCCCGGTCCTCAGGATTCCGCGGAACAAACAGGTACACGTTCGCGTCGAGAACAAGCTGCCCGAGGCGACGTCCGTGCACTGGCACGGAATCCGTATCGAGAACGCCATGGATGGCGTCAGCGGCTTCACGCAGGCCCCTATCGCACCCGGGGAGAGCTTCGATTACCGTTTCACCGCGCCCGATGCCGGGACGTACTGGTATCACTCGCATCATCGGTCCTGGGAGCAGGTCGGCCGGGGGCTCTACGGAGCGCTGATCGTGGACGAGGACAAGCCCGTCTCCGTCGATCATGATCTGCTGTTCATCGCGGACGACTGGCGGCTGGGCGACGACGGCAAACTCGCCGGCGGTTTCGGCGAAATCCACGACGCTGCGCACGGCGGGCGTATGGGCAACTGGCTGACCGTCAACGGCGACACCAAGCCGACGTACCGGGTTCGTCCCGGCGCGCGCGTGCGGCTCCGCTGCATCTCCGCCGCCAACGCGCGGATCATGGCGTTCGCCTTTCCGGAACTGTCCCCCATGGTCGCCGCCGTCGACGGCCAACCGCTGGAGACACCCAAGCCGTTGGGCGACGCCCTTTTGCTGGCCCCGGCGCAGCGCGCCGATCTGATCATCGATATCCCGGTTGCGCCCGGCAAAAAGATCGACGTCATGGAAGTCTCGCTGGAGCCCGCGATCGGGGCCGCCACAATCATCATCGAGGGCGAACCTGTGCGTGACACGCCGCTTGCGGCCCCGCTGGTGCTGCCGCCGAACCCGCTCTCCACCCACGCGCTCGACCTTGCCGGCGCGATGCACCAGGACCTGCTGATGGAAGGCGGCATGATGGGCGGGATGCGGGGCGCGACCTATAAAGGCCAGATGTTCGACATGCGCACGCTTGTGTTGAAAAAGGGCCAGGCGTGGTCGCTGAACGGGGTGGCGGGCCGCGCCGATACCCCCCTCGCCCGCGTACCCAAGGGCCGGACGCTCACCGTCAACATCATCAACGACACCCGCTGGCCGCATGCCATGCATCTGCACGGCCATCACTTCAAGGTCATAGAACGGAACGGCCAATCGGTCGCCGGCGCCCCCTGGCGCGATACCGAACTGCTCGACCTTGGTGAAAAGGTCCGGATCGCTTTCGTCGCGGATAATCCGGGTAAATGGCTGTTCCACTGCCACATGCTGGAACACCACATGGCCGGCATGGGGACGTGGATCGAGGTTGTGTAGCGCCGAACCCCGCAACAAGCGCGGTCAGTTTCAACGCGCGGTAATGCGAAGGCCCCTCACCCGGCGCATGTCCCGGATCAAGTCCGTGACATGTGCCACCCTCTCCCCCGGGAGAGGGATGTCGGGCCGGGAGTTCCCTCTCCCTTAGGAGAGGGACACGGTGAGGGGAAGCTTGGCCCGGCGCTTTAGTCCGACTATCATCCGCGCATGATCAAGAAATTCCCTGCCCGCCCGTTGAAGGCGCTGGCCACGCTGGTCGCGGTATTCGTGCTGTCGAGTTGTTACCTGCCGGTCCGCTACGACGCCGAGATAGACCTCAGCCGTACCGGTTACTACGACTTCTACTTCGACGGTTATCTCGCCAAGGTGCAGCTTTATCAGGACCTGAAGGAAAACAAGATCGGCCGCGAAGAAGAAGCCGAACAGGTTCAGCTGATCAAGGAGGACTTCTTGCGCGACCCGGCGGCGTCCGAGTTCAAGTATTACGAAAAGGGCCACTTTCACATCAACTATAAGCGGTCGGGCGATCTCTTGAAGACCAAGACGATGACGTTCTTCCGCCGCAACGAGTACATGCTGGGCCTCGCCTACAACAAGAACACCGGCCAGATCACCATGCTCGGCAAGTCATTGAAGCGCGATATCAAGGACCGGCTGCGCGCCGCCGGGCTCGATTCCTCCGGCGAATTGCGCGTCTTTACCGACGGCCGCGTCGTCAGCCACAACGCGACGACGGTGAAACCGTTCGAGTCAAAAGGCCCGAACTACAAACTCTATACCTGGAAACTGCCCAACCTTCTGGCACCGACGCCGGTCCTCAAGCTGCAGATCCACGCGCCGCAGTCGTAGCTCAAAAAGAAACGGCCCCTCCGTCCGGAGACGCCGTTCCTCAAGAATATCGGTACGTCGTTTAGTCCCTCGTCAGGCGGCGGAGCAGGCTCGACGTGTCCCAGCGCTTGCCGCCCATGGCGACGACCTCGGCATAGAACTGATCGACCAGCGCCGTGACCGGCAGAAGCGCGCCGTTGTTCTTGGATTCCTCGAGCGCGATGCCCAGATCCTTGCGCATCCACTCGACCGCGAAACCGAAGTCGAACTCGTCGTCGGCCATGGTGTAGCCGCGGTTTTCCATCTGCCAGGATCCGGCGGCACCCTTGGAGATACAGTCGACGACCAGTTTCGGGTCGAGACCGGATTTTTGGGCGAAAGCCAGGCCTTCGGACAGGCCCTGCACCAGACCCGCGATGCAGATCTGGTTGACCATCTTGGTCTGTTGCCCGGCGCCGGCCTTGCCCATCAGCGTCGACGCAACGGCATAGCAGTCGATGACCGGTTTCAGGGTGTTGTAGGCCTTCTTCTTGCCGCCGACCATGATCGTCAGCTTGCCGTTTTCGGCGCCGGCCTGACCGCCGGAGACCGGACCGTCGAGGAACTCGATCCCCAACTTCTTGCATTCCTTGTCGATTTCACGGGCGACGATGGCGGATGCGGTGGTGTGGTCGCAGTAGATCGCGCCCTTTTTCATGCCCGCCAGAATGCCCTTGTCGCCGTAAACGACGGACCGCAGGTCGTCGTCGTTACCCACGCACGAGAATACGAAATCCGCGCCCTCGGCGGCCTTGGCGGGGGTCGCCGCGGACTTGCCGCCGTATTCCTTGGCCCATTTCTTGGCCTTGGCGCTGGTGCGGTTAAAGACGGTGACGTCGTGGCCATTCTTCTGCAGGTGACCAGCCATCGGGTAACCCATGACGCCGAGACCGATGAATGCTGCTTTTGCCATGTTGAAATATCCCCCCGGGGAAGTTGGTGAAAACGGATTAAATGATTGTATAGAGGGAATATAGGAACTGTCCCCGCACCCTGCCAACCCCTTGCGTGGCTTGGCTCAGGCCGGTCTGTCGAGGCGGGCGTAGAAATTCCCTTCCCAGATTTCCGGCGGCGTCGCCACGACCCGGTTGAGGATTGCCTGCAACAGCTTGTCGAGCCGCTGGCGGCTGCGGCTGCCGAGCAAGTGCGGCCAGCATGAACTGCAGGTCAGTCCCGCGGCCACGGCCATCTGTCGGATGCTGCCGGGCGTATACTGCGCCAAGTGGGTCAGATCGCCGTGCTGGAATTGCAGTCCCCACGGTGACGACGCATTCGGCATTTTCAGAATGATCGCCCCACCCGTATTGAGACGCATCTTGAGCCCGTTCAGGAGTTTTAGCCCGTCTTCGGGAACGAAATGCTCGAACACATCGAACATGAATATGCGGTCGTAACTCGTTTGATCTGAATCCTTTTCGATGAACGTCCATACGTCGGTCGCTTCGAACCTGTCGCGGACCGGTTCCGGGATGACCGGCGCAAGGGAGCTGTCCAGATCGATGGCCTTGAGGCCGGCAACCCCTTTCGCATGCAGATAATGGAGGAAGTGCCCGGTGCCGCAGCCGATCTCGAGGCAGCGCATGCCGGTTGTCAGGCCTGACGGTTCCCATACTTCGCTGTCGAAGCGCTGGATGTGCTTTTTCGTCAGCTGGGGCGTCGTGTAGCTCTTCGACGCGCCGTAGGTTTCGTAGAATACCGACATCGTGCTTTCCAATACAGGCCGGGATGTTTCGTTGACCCGGCCGTCCTTGTCTCA
This sequence comes from Rhodospirillales bacterium, assembly GCA_023145215.1. Classification (GTDB taxonomy): domain Bacteria; phylum Pseudomonadota; class Alphaproteobacteria; order Rhodospirillales; family Casp-alpha2; genus UBA4479. The sequence continues at coordinate 10,518 of JAGLED010000021.1, forward strand.
GAATAGCGTGCCGTCCGTCCGGCAGGCCAGTGTTCTTAGCCCGAGAGTTCGTCGGCCCGCCTGGCCAATTTCTCGAACGCCGTCCAGTGAGCCTTGGCCCCGGCGACGCCGATGAACTGGGAATCCAGCGAGGGCGCCACCATGTAGGGTGAACCATCGCCGAGGCGGCGGACCCGGCCGCCCGCCTCTTCGACGATCAATACCCCCGCAGCGTGATCCCAAGGCTTCAACAGCCCGCCATAACGCGCGAAATCCAGATCGCCGATGGCGATGTCCATGTATTCCCGGCCGACGCAGCGGTAACGCGATTTCAATTTCGGTTTCGGTATCGACAGTTCCAACGCGGCGCGGGCGATCCGGTCTTGCAGTTTCGGACCGGCGGTCATGACCCCATCCTCGAACTTTTTATCCGGGCGGTCCGGTACGGCCACCGCGCCCGCGGCATCCTGGTAGCAGACGCCCGATCCCCGAATCGCCCAGGCGGCGTCCGATTTCACCGGATCGATGATCCAGCCGGCGCGCACCCCGCTTTGGTCCGCCAGCGCGACGATCACCGTGAACGGCGATTTCCCGTGCGCGAAGTTGTGGGTGCCGTCGACCGGATCGACGATCCAGACCGGGGCGTCGCCGCCCAGTATCTTGAGCGTACCGGGATCGGCTTCGTAGCCTTCCTCCCCAAGGACGCGGCTGCCCGGTAGCAGCGCCGTCAAATGGCGGGTCAGCGCGGCTTCGGATTCCTTGTCGGCGATGGTGACCAGGTCGCCCGGCTTTTTTTCGGTGATTTCATGCGCCGCGAGCGCGCGGTAACGCGGCATGATCTCTGCGTCTGCGACGTCGCGCATGATGTCGAGCACGCGGCCCGGATTGTTCAGGATGTCCCGCATCAGTTGATGTAAAGGTCCCGGTCGCGGTGATACGCCGCCGCCGCGTCGTCGAGGATTTTTCGGGCCTCGTCGGAAAATTCGGCGCGCTGCATCAATGCCTGTGTGACGAACGCCGAAAAGGTCACCGCCTCGCCCTTGCCGCGCAGATCGAATGCGGCGGCGAATTCGTCGAGCTTTCTGTGGGTGTGCTCGCGCGCCATCACGTTGAGCTGGCGCTTCACGTAGCGGTTGGTCAGCCGCCACTTGTGCTGGGCTTCGCGGGTCGCCATCGGCCCCTCCTCTACTAGTAGATAACTTGCATAGAGGCGTAGCGCGGATTTCGAGGCGGGGCAATCCTCAAATATTGTTTTCCGGGCGTCGGCCGAGCCCGAAAGCGGCAGCTTTCGGCCGCGCGGTGGACGACCCGGGACCCATGTCTGCGCTATGCGTTCTGCCGGGGAATAGGTCCCGGATACCTGTCTTTCCGAACCAAATCGGAGATTTGGCGGAAAGACGCTTCCGGGAAACAACGATGGCTGTGCGATTGTTTGAGCCTTACCGCGGCTGCAACGGGGTTTCGAACTTCTGTTCGAAGCGTGCGGCGACGTCGGGCGCGATCCTGAGGTCGAGGTGCACGCCCTCTTCGCCGTCTTCGCGCGATAAGACCTCGGCGCGTTCGTAAAGCCACGCCAGCGCGGCGCCGTTCTCGAAGGGCAGGTCGATGGTGCGGTTGAGGTAATGGCTCGTCAGGATATCGTCGACCACGTCCAGCAATTCGGCGCACCCCGTCCCGGTCATCGCAGAGATCGGCACCGCGGCCTGATTGCCGAAGCGCGCCCGGTTGGCGACGAACTCGCGGGTTTCGTCATCCAGCAAGTCGATCTTGTTCAACGCCTCGACGACCGGTTTCGTGCTGACGTCATCGTCGTTCGCCGCACCGTCGGCGGGCACGACGTTAAGTTCCGCCATGACCGTCAAAACATCGGCTTTCTGCTGTTCGGTGTCCGGATGGGCGACATCGCGGACGTGGACGATGACATCGGCCTCGATGACCTCTTCCAGCGTTGCATGGAACGCCTGAACCAGTTCGTGCGGCAGGTTGGAGACGAAGCCCACCGTGTCGGAGAGGATCGCATCCCGCCCGCTGGGAAGCCTGAGTCCCCGCATGGTCGGGTCGAGGGTCGCGAAAAGCTGGTCCTGCGCGACCACGCCGGCCTCGGTCAGTCTGTTGAAAAGCGTGGACTTTCCGGCATTGGTGTAGCCGACCAACGCGATCACGGGATGCGGCACCCGGCGTCGGGCGGCGCGGTGCAGATCGCGGGTACGCGTCACGTCGGCGAGATCTTTCTTCAGCTTGTCGATCCGCTGTCTGATCAACCGCCGGTCGGTTTCGATCTGGGTTTCACCGGGACCGCCCATGAACCCCACACCGCCGCGCTGACGTTCGAGGTGGGTCCACGACCGCACCAACCGGCCGAGCTGATAGGTGAGTTGGGCGAGATCGACCTGCAATCGCCCTTCCCGCGTGCGGGCTCGCGCGCCGAAGATTTCCAGGATGAGCCCGGTCCGGTCGAGCACCTTGGCGCTCCATTCGCGCTCAAGGTTGCGCTGTTGGACGGGGGTCAGCTGGGCGTCGACGATGATGACGGGTTTGGGCGCGTCCTCGTCGGAAAGACGGAGTTGCTCCAGAACGTCGGCGATGTGTTCGACCACGCCGCCGCCGATAAGCGTCGCCGGCTTCGGTTGCTTGATGGTGAAGGCTTCGGCGTGCGCGACGTCGAGATCGATTGCCATGGCAAGGCCGACGGCTTCTTCGAGCCGGGCTTCGCGTTCGCGGCCGTCCCCCGCTTCCGCGCCGATTTCAGGATGCACCACAACGCAGCGTTCGCGTTGCGGACGCCGATCGATACCTCCACCGGCGCGCGCCTTACTCACGCATCCTCGGAAGCGTCGTCCTTCTCGGGTTCGAACAGCTGAACGGGCGCCGACGGCATAATCGTCGAGATCGCATGCTTGTAGACAAGCTGGGTGTGCCCGTCCCTTCTCAGCAGCACCGAGAAATTGTCGAACCAGGTTACGATGCCCTGAAGCTTAACGCCGTTGACGAGAAATACCGTCACCGGCGTCTTATTCTTTCGAATATAATTTAAAAAGACGTCCTGCACGTTCTGGGGTTTATCCGCGGACATTCTTAATTCCCCCTGTTTATTGCGGTCGCTTTTGCGCCGGGTTATCCGTTTTTCCGGCCCATCGGGCGCGGATTTCCTCATTCAAGCGATGGAGATTACATGGTCTGCAGGAATTTGCAAAGCGATTGACAGTCCCCGAAGTAGTGGTGCGGTGGATGCTCGGGAAACTCGCCGTCAGCAGGCGCTTCGGGCCGCACCAGCACCGGGATGCACCCGCTATTCACGGCGCACGTCAGGTCGATATCGGCATCGCCGACGAACCACACGTGCGCACCCGGTTTGTGGTCTCCGGGCTCCAACGCCATCAGCACCGGCGCGGGATCCGGTTTGTCCCTTTCGGCGTCGAGCGCGCCGACCATGGCCGAGAAATGGCGGTGCCAACCCAGCGCCTTGGCCTCCTTGCGCAGATAATCGCCGCGCTTGTTGGAGACGATACTGAGGTAAAACCCCTCCCTTGCCAGATTTTCCAGCAATTCCGCCGCCCCTGCGGTCGGCCGGATGGCATCGGCGTGGATGACCGAGTAGCGCTTGTAGAACACGTCCGCCGCTGCTTGCCATTCGTCGCCGAAGATCTTTGGAAAGCGGTCGCGCACGGATTCGCGGACGTTGGCGCGGGTCTCGTCGAGCGTCCACTCGCGGTGCCCGAATGCCCGATACGTGGTGTTCAGCGCGTCGTGGATCACCGGCCAGCTGTCGACCAGTGTGTTGTCCCAGTCGAAGATCAGGGCGCGGGGTCTTGTCGTCATTGTGTCTTCAAACTCTATCTCGTCAATCCCGTGAAAGCGGGAATCCAGTCATCCCGCCCCGTGCTCTTTCTGGATCCCCGCCTGCGCGGGGATGACGGGCAGAATTTGCACTAAAGTCCAGGCAATACCAATCAGAAGTATTCGAGCTGCACCGAGAACATCTTTTCGACCTTGCGGATGACGTCGGCGGCGGCGAACAGCACGACGCGGTCGCCCGCCTCGATGACGGTGCCGCCACTGGGATAGATGGTCGCGCCGTCGCGGACGATTGCGCCGATCAGCACGCCTTGCGGCAGCTTGGCTTCGCGAAGCGGCGTGCCGACAAGTTCCGAGGTCTGCAAGGCTTCCGCCTCGATCAATTCGCCGAAGTCCTCGCGCAGCGTATGCACGGAATGAATTCGGCCGCGCCGGACGTGCTGAAGGATTTTTGAGACCGTGATGTTGCGCGGGCTCACCGTCACGTCGATGCCGATCGACCCGACCAGGTCTTCGTAGCTGGCGTTGTTGACCAGGGTGACGACGCGCGAACAGCCGTATTTCTTGGCCAACAGGCTGGCGAGAATGTTGGTTTCGTCGTCGTTGGTGACGGCGACGACCGTCTCGGTCCCGGAAACGTTGGCTTCTTCGAGAATATCCTGGTCGATGACGCTGCCGTGGATGACGATGGTTTTCTCTAGCTCGCCGGCGATGGCTTCGGCGCGTTCTTTGTTGTGTTCGATGATCTTGGCGCGCACCCAGTCGTGGTTCTGTTCCAGTTCCTTGGCCAGGAACATGCCGATGTTACCGCCGCCGAAGATCAAAAGGTTGCGGGCTTCGCGCTCCTCGTGGCCGAACGCGACCATGGCGCGGTCGATCTGATCGCTGTCGACGACGAAATAGACCTCGTCGCCGGCCAGCATCTGATCCTCGCCCTTCGGCACGATCGGTTTGCCTTCGCGGATCAGGCCGACGATGACGATGTTGAGGTCGGGAAAAAGCTGCGAAAGCTGTCTGAGCGGCGTGTTGACCAGCGGGCAGTCCTCTTTGCAGCGGACACCCAGCAGTTTCACCTTGTTGTCGACCAGCGGGATCATCTCGAAGGCACCCGGCACTTCCAGGCGCCGCGTCACGGCGCGCGCGACTTCGATCTCGGGTGAGATAATGACGTCGATGGGCATGTGATCGCGCGAGAACATGTTGGCCCACATCGGCTGCAGATAGCTCTGGTGGCGGATGCGCGCGATCTTGGTGGGCACGCCGAACAGCGAATGCGCGACCTGGCAGGCGACCATGTTGGTTTCGTCGGCGAGCGTGACGGCGATGATCAGGTCCGCGTCCGCAATGCCCGCACGTTCGAGAACGTCCGGGTGAGAGCCGTGTCCGACGATCCCGTTGACGTCGTGCGCGTCGGAAATCTGGCGCACCAGGTTTTCCGACTGGTCGACGATGGTGACGTCGTGGTTTTCGAGCGCAAGATGTCGGGCGATGTTGGAGCCGACTTTCCCTGCGCCGCATACGATGATCTTCATATCGACCCCGTGTCTGTAGCTTACTGCTTGTCCTGGCCGCGAACGCCGAGCGACTTGAGCTTCCGGTGCAGCGCCGAACGTTCCATGCCGACGAACTGCGCAGTCTGCGAGATGTTACCCCCGAAACGCTCCACCTGGGCAAGCAGATACTCGCGCTCGAACATTTCGCGGGCGTCGCGCAGCGGCAGCGACATGATCTCGGCGTTGCGCTCGACGTCGACGGATGGTGCGTTCCCCATGATCTCGGGCGGCAGCATGCTGCCCAAGATCGGCTGCGACGGGTTGCCCGGCGCCATGATCAAAAGCCGTTCGACGACGTTTCTGAGTTCGCGCACGTTCCCCGGCCATCCGTAAGTCTGCAGCGCCGCTAGGGCGTCATCGGAAAATTCCCGTGTCGGCTGCCCGGATGCGGTCGCGGCGTTGCTCATGAAATGCCGGGCCAGCACCGGGATATCGTCGCGGCGATCGATCAAGGCCGGGATATGGATCGGCACCACATTGAGACGGTAATAAAGGTCTTCGCGCAGGTTGCCGGCGTTGATTTCCGCCGTCAGGTCCTTGGTCGTGGACGCGATCACGCGGACGTCGACCTGCACCTGTGCGCTGCCGCCGACGCGTTCGAAGATTTGTTCTTGTAAGACGCGGACGATCTTACCCTGGGTTTCGAGCGGCATGTCCCCGATCTCGTCCAGCAACAGCGTGCCCTGATGGGCGCGCTCGAACATACCGACCTTGCGTGCGGCGCTGTTCGTTCCTTCGACGCCGAACAGTTCCGTTTCCATCCGGTCCGGGTGCATCGCCGCGCAGTTGACGACGCAAAACGGTCCCGAGCTTCGGCGCGACCGGGCGTGCACCAATCTTGCGATGACTTCCTTTCCCGCCCCCGGCGGTCCGGAAATGATGATGCGTGAATTGGTCGGTGCGGCGCGGTCGATGGCCTGGCGGACGTCCTTGATCGCGGCCGATGTCCCAAGCAGATCAAGGGAGGTGCCGGCACGTATCCTGAGTTCCGCATTCTCGCGGCGAAGCTGTGCCGCCTCGGTCGCGCGTTCGATCAACAGAAGAAGGCGGTCGGCTGTGAACGGTTTCTCGATGAAGTCGTAGGCGCCGAACTTGATCGCCTGCACGGCGGTCTCGACGGTGCCGTGGCCGCTCATCATCAGCACCGGGACGTCCGGGTGATGCTGTTTGATTTCCTTGAGGATGCCGATGCCGTCAAGCTGGCTGCCCTGCAGCCATATGTCGAGAAGCACGAGGCTCGGCTCGCGTCGTTCGACAGCTTCGAGCGCGGTTGTGGAATCGCGCGCTTCACGAGTCTCGAACCCCTCGTCCTGAAGGATTTCGGAAGTCAGAGAGCGGATATCTCTCTCGTCATCGACAATCAGAATATCTTTAGCCATGGGACATCGGTCTGTGCCGTTTATTGTTTTTGTCAGCTTGCCGTCGCGGAATGCGCGGCGTTTTCGGTTTCGGTGTCGGGTTTGGCCCCAGCTTGCCCCGTCGGAAAGCGGAGCGTGACGCTTGCCCCGCGAGGCGAGCGGTTCGAGAGATTTAACGAACCGCCGTGTTCTTCCATGATCTTTTTCACGATGGCGAGACCAAGTCCAGTCCCCTTCTCCCGCGTGGTGACATAGGGCTCGGTCAAACGGTCAAGGTGTTCCGCCGGAAGGCCCCGGCCATCATCGCTTATTACGATCGCGACGCTGCCTTCGGATTCTTTGGGGATGACGCTCAGGGTGACCACCCCTTCGACGTCGTCTGCCCCGTCCTCGCGCGCGCCCTCGATGGATTCGGCGCCGTTCTTCAGGACATTGGTCAGCACCCGCGCGACCTGGCGCGCATCGCACGGCACAATGACGTCCTCGTCCGGCACCTCCAGGACGTATTCGACCTGGCTCTCGCGGTTGCGTTCCAGGAACACGGCCTGACGGCAAAGTTCGGACAGGTTCTCCATGTGAATGCTGGGCTGCGGCATGCGCGCGAACGACGAGAACTCGTCGACCATGCGGCCGATATCGCCGACCTGTCGGATGATGGTCTCGGTCAGCTTGCCGAAGGTTTCCTTGTCGGTGGAAATCTCTTTCAGGTATTTGCGGTTCAGCCGTTCCGCCGACAACTGGATCGGCGTCAGCGGATTCTTGATCTCATGTGCGATGCGGCGCGCGACGTCGGCCCAAGCGGCCTTTCGCTGTGCCGACAAGAGCTCTGTCACGTCGTCGAACGTGACGACGAAGCCGGCAATACTGTCTTCCAATTGTTCGGCAGCGACTCGCACGAGGAACGTCTTCTGGCCGTCCTGCTGATGGATGGTGATTTCGGACTGCTGCAACCGGTCGGGGCGCGACCGGGACAGGGATACGAGCTCATCCAGTTCGGGCACCACGTCGGCCAGCCTTTCGCCGATGTGATCTTCGAGATTCCTGCCGAGCAGGTTGGACGCCGAACGGTTCGGCAGGTTGATCCGGCCGTCCGCGTCAAGACCCACCACCCCCGCCGAAACCCCGGCCAGCACGGCTTCGGTGAAGTGCCGACGTTCTTCCAATTCCACGTTGGCGGCCAGTAGTCCCTGTTGCTGGGAATAAATCCGTTCCGTCATGTTGTTGAAGGCGTAGGACAAGACCGCGATCTCGTCCTTGGCGTCGTTGGCGTCGACGCGTGTCGAAAGATCGCCTTTCGATACCTTGTCGGCGGCGGCGATCAGGTTGGTGACGGGTTCGGCGAGCTGTGCGGACACGGTCATGCCGATCCAGATCGCCGACAGAATCAGAATCAGGACGGCAATCGCATAGATCAGCACGAAGCTGATCTGTACGCCGCTCCGGGTCGCTTCGAGCTGGTTATACTCTTCGAAAGCCTTGCGGATACCGACAATGTGCTGGAGCACGCGCGGATCGACGAAGCGCTCGACCAGCAGATACGCGTCGACGAAGCGGTTCAGTTTCACGAGCGCGCGGATTTTGTCCTCGTTCTCCGAGCCGAGCAGCGTCACCTCGCCCTTGTCCGCCTTTTCGAACGCGGAACCCGGAATTTCCTCGATCACCGTCGAGAGCGCGAATTCCGAGCGTGCCAAGGTATTGCCCAGACTGTCGATTACCACCGCCTCCGGCAGTTCCCGGAGCGTCGCGTTTTGCGTCAGTACACGATTGAATTCCCACGGATTGCGGACCAGCGTCGGCGCGTTCTGATTCAGGACGTAAGCGACGCTGTACGCCTGATTGGCGATGTTCTCGCGGTGCTCCTTCAAATACGCATCGGTCACGCCGACCGATTCGCGCAGTGCACCCGACACCCGGTCGTTGAACCAGGCCTCAAGCCCGAAATTGAGCGAAAGATATGAAAACACCGCAACCAGAAGCGCAGGCGTAATCGCGATCATCGCAAACAGCATGACCAGACGGCCCTGCAGGCCCGCGCCGACGCGGCCGTGGGTGCGGGCCAGCCAGAGAGAGAACACGCGCCTGGCAACGACGATAAACAGCGCCAAAAGCAGAATGCCGTCGATGGCCAACAGCCAGCGCAACTCCTGGACGCGCTCGCGGAGCGCCGCGGTATCGGTCATCAATGAGACGGTCGCGATCCCCGAGGCGATGGCCGCGATCGCCAGCATGAAGGCGAAGCGGCGTTGCAGGCTGCTGTTGGAGAGCCAGTGGCGTAAAGTGGATACCGGCGCGCCGGTCATTCGGAACCCTTGATGACCGGGATACCCAGCTCGCGAATTTTCTTGCGAAGCGTATTCCGGTTGAGCCCCAGGACCTCGGAAGCCTTGACCTGATTGCCGCGCGTCACCTGTAGCGTTTGCATGATCAATGGACGCTCGACTTCCCTGAGCACGCGGCCGTACAGCCCGGCGGCGGGCAGCGCGCCGTCATGGGCGCTGAAGTAGTTCTTCATGTGCGCGTCGACGGCATCGGCGAGGCCGCTCGTCTGGGTGACGGTCTGATCACCCTGTCCACGGCCGTCGTTGAGCTCGGTCGAGATGATTTCGGCGTCGATGACTTCTTCGGAATAAAGCGCGGCCAGCCGCTGCATCATGTTCTCGAGTTCGCGAACGTTACCGGGCCAGTCGTGTTGTTGAAGCAGGTCGAGCGCATCGGGCTCGATGATCTTCCACGGCAGTCCCTCGTTGGCGGCGCGTCCCAGGAAGTGGCGCACGAGTTCCGGGATGTCCTCGGTCCGTTCGCGGAGCGGCGGCAGCCGGATGGGAACTACGTTGAGCCGGAAATACAGGTCTTCGCGGAACAGCCCGCGCCGGATCAGACGCTTCAGATCGTGGTGTGTGGCGGCAATCACCCTTACGTTGGCGCGGATCGCATTGCGTCCGCCGACGGTGGTGTACTCGCCTTCCTGCAGTACGCGCAGAAGCCGGGTTTGCGCCTCCATCGGCATGTCGCCGATTTCGTCGAGGAACAACGTCCCGCCGTTGGCCTGCTCGAAGCGGCCGGTGGAACGGTTGACCGCACCGGTGAAGGACCCCTTTTCGTGGCCGAACAGTTCGCTTTCGATCAGGTCGCGTGGGATCGCGGCGACGTTGACGGCGACGAAGGGTTTGTTTTTGCGTTTCCCATAATCGTGCAGCGCGCGGGCGACCAGCTCTTTCCCGGTCCCGGACTCGCCGGTGATCATCACGGTAAGGTCGGTCGGCATCAGGCGGGCCAGGGTGCGATAGATTTCCTGCATCGCCGGCGAACGGCCGATCAGCGGCAGGTTTTCCTCCATGCCGTCGTCGGCGGTCGGGGCGCCGCTGAGCGCCGGGTCCTTGGTGCGGGCCTCTAGACCGCGTTTGACCACCGAGACCAGTTCCGCCAGGTCGAACGGTTTCGGCAGATACTCGAAGGCGCCCCGCTCGGTCGCCTTGACCGCGGTCAGCAGCGTGTTCTGCGCGCTCATCACGACGATGCGCAGGTTCGGACGAATGCGGCGGATCTTCGGTACGAGGTCGAGGCCATTCTCGTCCGGCATCACGACGTCGGTGATGACAAGATCGCCGTCGCCGTTCTCCACCCACTGCCACAGCGTCGACGCGTTACCGGTTGACCGCACCTCATAGCCGGCGCGCGATAGCGCTTGCGTCACCACGGTGCGGATGCCGTCGTCGTCGTCGGCGACGAGAATCGTTGCGTTCTCAGCCATCTTCATCCCCTGGTTTGAACATCGGGAGCATGACGCGGAATACGGTGCGCCCGGGAATACTGTCGAACTCGATGACGCCGCCGTGGTCGCCGATGATCTTGGCGACCAGTGCGAGCCCAAGCCCGCTGCCCTTCGGCTTCGAGGTGACGAAGGCGTCGAACAGGTAACGTTTCATGTCGTCCGGAATGCCGGGGCCGTTGTCCCTGACCCACACGGTCAGCGGCAGGTGCACGCGGTTCTCAAGGCCCGGCAGCGCGAACCTTACCCCCTGGCTGTAGGCGGATCCGAGGGTGATCTCGCCACCGACGCTGCCGACCGCTTCCGCGGCGTTCTTGACGAGGTTCAGGAACACCTGCACGAGCTGATCATGGTTTCCCCAGACCGGCGGGAGCGACGGGTCGAACTGGTTGTGGAAGCGCACATGAGAGCCGAAACCTGTTTCCGCCAGCCGCTGCACGCGATCCAGTACCTTGTGGATGTTGACCGCTTCGCGCTGCAACGGCACCCGGTCGGAAAAGACCTCCATCCGGTCGACGAGTCCGACGATGCGGTCGGCCTCGTCACAGATCAGGTTGGTCAGCTTCTTGTCTTCCTCGTTCGCGCCTTGCTCCAACAGTTGCGCAGCGCCACGAATGCCCGAAAGCGGGTTCTTGACCTCGTGCGCCAGCATTGCCGCCATGGCGGTGACGGAGCGCGCCGCGCCCATGTGATTGAGCTGGTGATTGATCTTTTCGGCGATCGAGCGGAGTTGGATCACGATCGAGACCGCGCCCGGTTCTTCGGGAATGACGGAGACCTGCACGTCGACCGCATGCGAGCCGATGCGCGGGCTTTCCAGCGTGACGTCATATTCGGCGACCACGCTCCTGAAGCGGCGCGCCTGGTTGACCAGGGCCAGGATCGGGCTGTCGGCCGGCATCAGCGCGTCGAGCGACTGGCCCTGCAGATATGTGGCGCTGCCGCGGAAAAGCTGCTCTGCAGCCTGGTTGATGCGGCGGATGACGTTGTCCGCATCGACAACGACGACGGTGCTGGCCAGCGAATTGAGGACCGCTTCGGCATCGACACTGGTGCGTTCAGCTTTCTTGTCGGCGCGTGCGGCGTTGTTTTCGGCCATGTCGTTAAGCGGCGAGCTGATCGAGGTTGGCTCGGTAGAAGTCCCGGATCAAACCTTTGACCTCGTCCGGATCGGACATCTGATTGACCTGTGAGCGGAAATCAGCCGAGTCCCGTAACCCCTTGGAATACCACCCGATATGCTTGCGCGCGATGCGCACCCCGGCGTTGGTGCCGTAGTGCTCCAGAATATCCTCATAGTGGGTAAGGACGGTTTCCATCTGCGCTTCCAGCGGCGGATCCGGCAACATGCCGCCCTCGCTGAGATAATGCTGAACCTGCGCCGGGAACCAGGGACGCCCATACGTGCCGCGTCCGATCAGCACGCCGTCGGCACCCGATTGTGCCAGTGCTTCCCTGGCGTCTTCGAGGGTGTTGATATCGCCGTTGGCGAAGACCGGCAGACTGACCGCTTCCTTGACGTTGCGGATGAAACGCCAGTCGGCGTGGCCTTTATAGAACTGACAGCGGGTGCGGCCATGCACGGCGAGCGACTGAATACCGCTCTCTTCCGCGATCCGGGCCAGTTCCGGCGCATTGCGCGAATTGTCGTCCCAGCCGGTCCGCATCTTCAGGGTGACCGGAATACTGACCGCCTTGACGGTGGCTTCCAGCAATTTGCCGGCATGCACCAGATCGCGCATCAGCGCCGAGCCCGCGTCCCCGTTGGTGACTTTCTTCACCGGGCAGCCCATGTTGATGTCGATCAGCGCGGCGCCGCGGTCTTCGTTGAGGCGCGCGGCCTCGGCCATCACGTGTGGCTCGCAGCCGGCAAGCTGCACGGACATGGGATGCTCCTCCGCGCAGTGGGTGGCCATTTTCATGGTTTTCTTGGCGGCGTGGATCATCGCCTTCGAGGCGATCATCTCAGACACCACGAGCCCCACACCCCAGCGCTTCACAAGACGCCGGAACGGCATGTCCGTGACACCCGACATGGGCGCCAAAACAACCTGCCCGTCCAGTTGCACAGGACCGATGCTGATGGATTTCAAATCTGACACAAACCGCCCCTCCGAGAGTTGCACACAAATTAGGCAAATCGGATGAAAATGCAATGATTTTTAAGAGTTTATGTCAGCCTAAAAGCACATCCGTGACGAATTTAACGCCGGGATAGCCGAGGGTGAGCAGCAAATAAGCCAAAAGCACGATTCGCGCAGCTTTCCGGCCCCTCAAACCATGCTTCACTTGGGCGAAAAGCAACAAGCCGATGGCGACGAAGGAAGCGATGGTGAAGACCGTTTTGTGGTCGGCGGTCAAAAGCGGGTTTCCGGCGGCGGCATTCAACACGATCCCGGTTACAAGACCGAGACCGAGAACCCCCTCGCCGACCCACAAAAACCTGAGGACGAGGCGGTCGCAATCGGTGACCGACGGCAGCACGCCGCCAAGCGGCGCCCGGTCCTTTCGCTTGAGCGCGCGCTCCTGGAGGAATGCGGCCCAGGCGGCGATGGCGGCCAGCGTCGCCAGCCCATAAGTCGTTACCGCGAACGCGATATGCAGGATCAGCAGGCTCGCGTTGTCGGCTCCGGGCACGGCTTGGTGCGGCGCGTGCTGCCAGGCGAAGCCGAGGATGGCCAGGATCAGCATGTAGCCGCTTAATAGAGGCGCCAGTCGCCAGACGCTTTTGACGAGGATCGAAAACACAAGGAACAGCGCCATGGTGGCGGCGATCGTGACCCAGATCGACGTCGAGAAATCCCCCTGCCACGCATTTTGTGAACGTACCGCGACAGCGCTTGCCGGGCCGATGCACGCCAGTGCGAACACCGTCCAGAAGGCGGCGTTGCATGCGAACTGCCGCCGCCACGTCAAAGCGATGGCGGGCACGAGCGAGACAATCGCGGTAAGTCCGAACAGGATCCCTGTCTGCATGCTGCACCATCGCGCTACGCCCTTGTTTTGGCAAGGGGGTCCGCGCCCGGTCACGCCCAACAGCGGCCTTGGCAAGCCGACGGACGGCGGGTAATGCTCTTCCCCCGAAACGACGTTGCATACAGGAACAGCACCCGATGCCGGGGACCGCAGTCATCATCGTCGCCGCCGGTCGCGGCCACAGGTTCGGTGCCGAGCTGCCGAAGCAGTTTCTGCGCGTCCGTGGCGAGCCGGTATTGCGGCATGCGGTCCGCGCCTTCACCGACCACCCACGCATCGATGCCGTTATCCCGGTTATACACCCGGACGACGCCGAACTCGTGGCCGATGCGCTTGAAGGTCTCGACTATCTGCAGCCGGTCCCGGGCGGCCGGGCGCGGCAGGATTCCGTCCGCAACGGTCTCGAAGCACTCAGCGACATGGCGCCAGATCTGGTGCTGGTGCACGATGCCGCGCGGCCTATGGTGCCGGATGACCTGATCGAGCGCGTGCTTGCGGCGCTGGAGGCACAACCGGGGGCCATCCCTGCCCTGCAAGTCGTCGATACCCTGAAGCGCGCCGATCCCGAAGGCATGATCATGGATACGGTATCGCGGGACGGCCTGTGGCGTGCGCAGACACCGCAGGGTTTTCGGTACGATTTGCTGTTGGCGGCCCATCGTGCGGCGGCCGGGCAGGAACTGACCGACGATGCCGCGGTCATGGAAGCCGCCGGTCATGTGGTCGCGGTGGTCGAGGGTGACGACGCCAACCTGAAAGTGACGACGCAGGCCGATTTAACGAAGATGGAGCGGATCATGACGGACGATGCAGCGAATGGCAGTGCCGCCGGTTTCAGGATCGGCAACGGGTTCGACGTGCATCGGCTGGGGCCCGGCGATCATGTGACGTTGTGCGGCGTGGTGATTGCGCACGATCGGGCACTGGTCGGGCATTCGGACGCCGATGTCGGCCTGCATGCGATCTGTGACGCGATCTTCGGTGCGCTCGGCGACGGCGATATCGGCAGTCACTTTCCGCCAAGCGATGAACAGTGGCGCGGCGCATCTTCGGACCGGTTCCTGAGCTACGCCTGCGAACGCATGCGGGACCGGGGATTGGGGATCGCGAACGTCGATGTTACCTTGATTTGCGAACGCCCGAAGATAGGACCGCATCGTGACGCCATGCGCGCACGGGTCGCGGAGATCGCGGGGACTGAACCTTCACGTGTGTCCGTCAAGGCGACGACGACCGAGAAGCTCGGCTTCACGGGCCGTGGCGAAGGGATCGCGGCGCAGGCGTCGGTATTGCTGATACCGCAAAATTGATCATTCTGTTGCGTTGACCCAACCGCACGATCGGTTACATTTTTATGCTTCGGGGTGGGGAGAGTCCGGGCGGCCCACGGCGCCCAGGGAAATGCGCGTCGTATGAACGATATTAGACATACGTTTGACCAGGTGGATGTGTTGTTGGTCGATACCGACCTCAACGCGCGCCAAGGGGTGCGCACGATCCTCTCGAACAACGGTTTTTCTGGTGTCACGCTCGGCACCGATCTTGCCAAGGTGCGCGATGCGGTCAATTCCCGTATGCCGGACCTTCTGTTGTGCGGCACCGAGTTCCCCGACGGCAAGGTCACCGATATGATCCGGGATATCCGCCAGAACCGGATCGGCAACAACCCGTTCATGCCGATCATCGTTCTATTGTCCGAGCCGACGCCCGCGTTGGTACAGGAAATCATCACTGCCGGCGCCGACGACGTGGTGATGAAGCCGGTCTCGACCAAGGCGCTGCTGGACCGTATCCACACCCAGATCCATCGGCGCAAACCCTACATCGTTCAGGAAGAATACCTCGGCCCGGCGCGCAAGGGGGACGATACGTCGCGCGCCATCGAGCCGCCGAACCCGCTGCATGCCAAGGCGACGGGCGGCCAGGTCCGCTTTCACGAGATCGAGCGCGCCATCGACAACGCCTTGATGGAAGTGCGTAACCGCAAGCTCGAGAACACCGGCCCGGAAATCGCCGCACTGGTCGGCCGCATCGTGCCGATGATCGACAACAAGCCGAAGGTGTCACAAACCGCGCTCGGCGGTTTGCATATGCTGATCGATATGAACAACGACCTGATCAAACGTCTCGCCGGTACCAAGTACGATCACGTTTCTGAGCTTAGCAAGGCGATGGTTGCCGTCGCCCAGCGTCTTTGCGACCGGGCCGAAGAGACGCCGGACCAGACCCAGGTCAAGCTGTTGAAGCCGCTGTCGCAGGCGATTCAGGCGGGCTTTTCAGGCGGCATTAACTCGGTCGATGCGGCGAAGCAGATCGTTCAGCGCATCGGCGTCAAATACGATTGATCTTCTGACGTCTTTTTATCAGCCGTCGCCGGCGCCCGTGGTTTCCGCCGCGATCCAATCCATGAACTGTTGGTTGCCGCCGACGATCGGGATCGCGACGACGCATGGGCAGTCGTAGGAATGCTCCATCTTGATAAGATCGGTGGCGGTATCGACGAGGGCGCGCTCGGTCTTGGCGACCAGGAGTGCTTCAGCGTCCTCCTGCACTTCGCCTTCCCAGCGGAAGATCGAGGTCAGGCCGTCGATCACATTGGCACAGGCGGCGAGGTTTTCGTCGACCAGCATGCGGCCGAGCGCAACGCCCTCCTCGCGGTTCGGTACCGTGATGTAAAGAATGACGGGTTCTGCCATGACAAACTCCTCGTGGAATCTCCACCTTTGACGCAGGCGAAAAGTAACGTACGATACTCGCCTGACCAAGTAACGACGGCGAGAAAATACGCCGCACTTGGCGGGAGGTGGAGAAATGAGCAACGCGGACGGCGGTGTAGCGCCTGCAGCCAGCGCGCCGACGGGCGATGGCAAGAGCGCGCCGCAACCCAATGAGACGCAGCTCCGCTGGTTGCAGCGTGGTCTCGAACAGCCGGGCGGGAAATTGCCGCTGTTCGACCGGGTCGGTCAGAAAGTCAGCGAACAGACCGTGCGTAGCTGTATCCGGCAAGGCTGGGCCGAGCCCTGGTTCAACAACCCGATCAAACCCGACTGGCTTGTGTGTCGTCTGACCGAGAGCGGGCGCACGGTCGCGGCCGACGCGCCGAGCGTCGTGGACGACGACTGACGCGCCGGCAATTCCGATCGATATGGTTGAACAGGAACCGGCCGCCCCGGCCATCAAATCGGTGCTGATCTGCATTAACCGGCGCTTTCACGGCGATCAGCCGTCGTGTGCCGCGCGCGGTTCGGAAGCGCTTGCCGATGCGCTCGAAGCCGGTGTCCGGGACCGTAATATCGACGTTAAGGTCGAGCGGATCAAATGCCTGGGCCAGTGCACCAAGGGGCCGAGTGTCCGCTTCGCGCCCGGCGGCCGTTTTCATCTCGGCACCACGGACGCCCATATCCCGGCCCTTCTGGACGAACTTGAAGCGATATGCGGGACACGCGACGAGGATCCGGGACCGCCGCTTCATCTGCTCGGTTCCTAAAATTAGTACAAAACTTTTCGAAAATTGGCCCGAGTGTGACGTGTGTCACAGGCGTTACGGGAAGCGCCTGCCATAGTTTCTCTCGTAAGGATGGATTTCTTCACAGAATCCTCCCTTCCCTCAAGAGCACAAACTTTGGCCGGGCCTTCTTGGTCCGGCCATTCTCTTTTCCGACCGATTAACCGTTGTCGGGTGAAGTATTTTCTTAAGGCATTGGCCCGATACTCATCACCATGCAGATTCGCCCGGCTGGGGTGTGCTCTGGTGTGTAAGTGAAAAGAGTATTCAGATCAGATAAATGCAGATTTTATCGGCCAGTAAGAATTGCGAAGTGATCACGCCGGATATGCAGATATCGACGGCCTTCAGAAGCTGTGTCGCGATATGGGGCGACCTTTGTAACGGCGACGCCCTGCCCGTCTGGCAGATCGACAACCTGCTTCTCTTCCCGGCGCCTCTTGTGCCGTACGCCAACGTCACCCGCTGGGAGCCGGCGATCAACGATTACCGGTTCCTGTTCTGGGGCAGTGGCCGTACCGATATGATGAAGTTCGATTACACGTCAAAGCCGCTTTCGGAATTGACGCCCGAAATCTACGCCGATCTCGTGCGCAGCGAATTGAACGAGGTCCTGAAAATCGCCAAGCCGATGCGGTCGAGCGCGCAGGTCCGTTTGAGCGACGGCTCGGAAAGCCAGGTCGACAAGATCAGGCTGCCGTTCCGTGACGGTGACGGCAACGTGAACGTCATCCTGTCGATCGACGACGTCCGCCAATTCCTGCAGCGGTACTACCTGTCCTGGGCCAGAGCTGAAACGGCCGCCCAATAACAAAGGTGCGTTGGGAAGAATGGTCGGGAAGACAGGATTCGAACCTGCGACCCCTGCGCCCCCAGCACAGTGCTCTACCAGGCTGAGCTACTTCCCGACCGGTGTGCGCCGCATGTCTCATCAGGGGGCGGCGCGCGGCGGACTATAGTCGCCGTGTTCGCGGCATACAAATAAAAAGCGGCAGAAAACCGACCGCCCGAATGCAATTCCGTGCGTCGTCTTGAACTTGATTATGGGTGACGCGGTGAAGGCGGATAATTCAGGATGCGCTTTGCAGAAGCTGTTCGTGCAAACCCTTGAGTTCAGCAATGACGGCGCGGATTTCGCGCTCGGTCGTTTCGTTCCGGGCCGTGTTTCCGTCATTCGCGGTTTGCGGCGCGGGCGCAACGTCTTCGGTGATGACGGCGCTTTCCTCGCCCAGTGGGATCTTGGCTTCGTTCTCCGCCACGAAATTTCGGACGCTGCCGCTCTGGCGCAGCAGTTTCTGAACGCCCTTGATGGTATAGCCGTCGACATACAGAAGATCGCGGATACGACGAAGCAACTGCAGGTCGTCGGGACGGTAATACCGGCGCCCGCCACCGCGCTTCATAGGTTTCACCTGGGGGAACTTGGTTTCCCAGAACCGAAGCACGTGCTGCGGCAGGTCAAGCTCGTCGGCCACCTCGCTGATTGTGCGAAAGGCGCTTGCCGATTTTTCCGATTTGTCCGTGGTGCGGTCGTCTTGTGAGCTATCGCTCATCGGAAATCATCTCAAGCTTCAGCCACTTCACTTGGCTTGCGAATTTCATTGATACGGCTTTTCAGCACCTGTGAGGGCCGAAACACCAGCACCTTGCGGGGCAGGATCGGTACTTCCTCACCGGTCTTCGGGTTGCGCCCGATCCGCTGGCCCTTTTCACGAACCGAGAAACTGCCGAACGACGACACCTTGACGGTCTCACCGTTGACGAGTGCTTCGGCCATGTATTCGAGTACGCTCTCCAAAAGGTCGGCGGATTCGTTGCGGGATAACCCGATCTCTTGATAGACGGCTTCGCCCAGATCAGCTCGCGTTACGGTCTTGCCCGTCATGGCAACGCAGCCTCCCCCTTGTTGTCATTGTCGAAAGGGTATCCTTGACCGGGAAATCCGTCAATATCAAAGGGATGGCCGATTTTCGGAGATTAGTGTTTTTGGCGCTTGCCAGACACAATAAATTGCGTGGGATGCCATATCCCAGGATGGCGTGGCGAAAAATGTGCGGATTTTTAGGTCTTACCAGCGCACCAGTCCGGCGCCCCAGGTCAGGCCGCCACCCATCGCTTCGAGCAAGACAAGATCGCCGCGCTGGATCCGACCGTCCTTGACCGCGGTGTCGAGCGCGAGCGGGATCGAGGCCGCCGAGGTGTTGGCGTGCTTCTCGACCGTCAGGACGACGCGGTCTTCGCTCATGCCGAGCTTCCTGGCCGTTGAATCGATGATGCGCTTGTTGGCCTGGTGCGGCACAAGCCAGTCGATATCGCTGCGCTCGAGGCCATTGGCTTCCAGCGCTTCGTCGACAATTGACGCCAGGTTGGTGACGGCATGGCGGAAAACCTCGCGGCCGTTCATGCGCACGTGGCCGACCGTCTGCGTTGTCGACGGCCCGCCGTCGACATAGAGGATGTCGTAGTTGGAGCCGTCGGAATGGATGTGCGTGGACAAAACGCCACGGCCCGAGTTGTGCCCCTTCCCGTTCCCGCCGGCGCCGGATTCTTCTTCGTCGCGGGCGCGCATCACGACCGCGCCGGCACCGTCGCCGAACAGCACGCAGGTCGAGCGGTCGTTCCAGTCGAGAATGCGCGAGAACGTCTCGGCGCCGATCAACAACGCCGTCTTCGCCTGGCCGCACTTGATGAAGTTATCGGCGACCGCAAGGCCGTAAACGAAGCCCGAGCAAACCGCCTGCACGTCGAACGCGGCGCCGTTGGTCATGCCGAGCCGATGCTGCACCTTGGTCGCCGTCGACGGAAAGGTGTTGTCGGGCGTGGTCGTCGCACAGATCACGAGGTCGATTTCGGAAGCATCGATCCCGGCATGCTCTAACGCGCGCTTGGCGGCGTTCAGGGCCAGATCGGACGTGTATTCCCCTTCCGCGGCAATGTGTCGCTGGCCGATGCCGCTGCGCGAGCGGATCCATTCGTCGGAGGTATCGACGGTTTTGGCGAGTTCATCATTGGTGACACAGCGTTCCGGCAGGTAAGAGCCGCAGCCGAGAATTTCCGAACGTATTGTCATGTTAGCTAGCAGCTGCCTCTGGCTTCTCGACATCGTCCGCGTCGCCGCCGATCTGGGCGTTGTCGCGGTCTTCCAGAAGCTGCGCACAGTCTTCCTTGATGCCTTCGTTGAAATTATTGCGGACCAGATTGACCGCGACGCCGATCGCATTGGCAAAACCGATTCCGTCGGTGCCGCCGTGGCTTTTGACGCAAATACCGTTGAGCCCGACGAACATGGCGCCGTTATACAGGCGAGGATCGAACTTTTTCTTGAACTGCAATAATGCCGGGCGCGCAATCAGGGCGCCGAGCTTGCCGAACACGGACGAGGTCAGCGCGCTTCGCAGGAAATGACCGAACATCGACGCCATGCCCTCGGCGGTCTTGAGCGCGACGTTGCCGGTGAAGCCGTCGGTGACGATCACGTCGACCGTCCCCTTGGCGATGTCGTCACCTTCGACGAAACCATGAAAACGGATCGGCAAATTGGTCTGTTGCAACAATTCGGCTGCACCGCGGACCGCCTGGTTGCCCTTCATGTCTTCCGCGCCGACGTTGAGAATACCCACTCTCGGATGTTCGCAACCCAGCACGTTGCGGGCGAACACTTCGCCCATCACGGCGAACTGCAACAGGTTGTCGGCATCGCATTCGATGTTGGCGCCGAGATCGAGCATCACGGTTTCACGGCGCATGGTCGGGAAGTAGGTCGCAATCGCCGGCCTGTCGATACCGGGCAGCGTTTTAAGCACGAACTTCGCCATTGCCATCAATGCGCCGGTGTTCCCGGCGGACACCACCGCGTCCGCTTCGCCATCGCCGACCGCGTTGATCGCGAGGCGCATGCTCGACTGGCGACCGGCGCGTAGCGCTACCGCGGGCTTGTCACCACTGCCGATGACATCCGGCGCATGACGCACTTCGGACGCAGCCATCGCCGCCGGCCTGCTTTGCAGGATGTCGTTCAGGCGCGTCTCGTCACCGTACAGCAGAAACCGCAACTTTGGGTTCTGCCGCGCGGCTGCTTCAACGCCGTCGATGACCATGTCGGGCGCGTTGTCGCCGCCCATGGCATCGATTGAAAGGGTCAAGCTTGTGGTCAATGCCTCGTCCCGGTCGCGGAGCCCAAATTATCTAGCCCCGCATCATAGGGGGCTTAAGGCTTGCATAAAAGGGAGTTAGGCCAGCTCTTCGACGGCGGCAACTTCGCGGCCGTTGTACGAACCGCAAGACTGGCAAACGTGGTGCGGACGCATGTGCTCGCCGCAGTTGGCGCATTCGACGAGGTTGGACGCATCAAGCGCATGATGCGCACGACGCATGTTGCGCTTCGATTTCGAAACCTTCTTCTTAGGAACGGCCATATCTGTATTCCTCTTTAATCTGCTCGTTTCCGAACGAGCGCGCCTTCTTAATGGATTTGCGGCGTCGCTGCAAGACGTGAGACGCAATTATCTGACTCATTGCGTAAATAGTATTTTTTAGCTTAATCCTTTGAATTCATTTTATCTTTTAGGGATGACAGCACGGCGAACGGATTTTCACGCTCGTTCCCGCCGTCCTCATCCGCATCGATCCCCTGAAAAATCGCCCCGGGTATGCGCGGATAGGGCGGGATATTGAGGGCGAGTTCCTCCACCGCGGCTTCGCCCACGTCGATCCTGCCGTCGACGATCGGGTCCGGCTCGTCGATCTCTGGGTCGGTCAACACGTCCTCTTCGGTCATGTTCAAACCCGCCAGCGGATCGGCGTCTTCGGCGAACATCAGATCCATATCGAAGGCGACTTCCGTCGTCAGCGGTTCGCCGGTGATGACGCACGATTGAACGATTTCTGCGCGAATCGGGCCCTGCAGCGATATTTGCCTGCCGATCTCCGGATGGAGTTTCAAGGTGCCTTCGAAACGGTTGAGGGAAACCAGGCCTAGCCTTCGCGCAATGGCTTCCAGTTCGTCCGTCGACGGATCCAGCGTGACGATACGGCCCTTGTTCGGCAGTTCGTCCGTCTTGTACGGGCGGGAAAACTCAGGTGATTCGGTCATTGAGCGCCCTCCTCCACGGTGTCGATAGGAGCAAACGCGATTTCACCCACAAGCAACGTCTGGACCGGCTGCTGGGCGAGATATGCGTCTTCACGGCGTACATGGCCGGCGAGCCTGGACACGTGCGCATCCATCGGTTCCATGTTTCGGTACGGATGTTTGCGCAACGCCGCTTCGAGCTGAGCGTCGTCGCCAGCCAGGGCCTCCTCGTAGGCCTTGATGCGGCCGTAGAAACTCTGCGCCAATTTTTTGACCTTCTTGCCGACGCTGATGTCGCCGACGCCGAGTTCGCGGAGGTTCGAATCGATATCCTCAAACATGATGTCGAAGTACGCCTGTGAGACGTCGCGGGCCTGTTCCTCGGTCTTGAGACGGCGCAACACCAGGAACGCCATCAGCGCCAGGATTTCGAACCTGCCTTCAGGGGTGTCGGGAACGCCCATCTCGGTGTAAATGGCGGGCCGCCGGGCGGCGTGGATGGTTGCCGTGTAAAGTGCATGCGCGCGTTCGAGTTCCGGCTTGCGTCCGAACAGGGATTTGAGCGAAAACACGATGACGAGGCCCCCCTCGGGTCCATTGACAATTTTCGGTCGGGGCGGCACTGTCGCCCTCACCCGGTGCCGGATCGCGCCCAGCGCATACCCGCACCGTCATGGGAGCATGATGTAGGATGCGAGACCCCTTGATCACAAGGTCTTTTATTGCCGCCGCCGTCCTTGCAGGCGCGGTCGGCCTGGCATCGTGCGCGCCCCGCGTCGCACAACGCGGCGTGATGCCCGATATCGACGCGATCGCGGCCATCCAGCCCAACAAGACGACCAAGGACGAGGTCGAGCGCAGTCTTGGCTCGCCGTCCAGCATCAACATGTACGGCAAGGAAACCTGGCTCTACGTCGGCGAGGTCACGGAAACGGTGGCGTTTCTGGAACGCGACGTGAGCGAGCGCAGTGTGCTTCTGGTGACCTTCGACAAGGACGGGGTCGTCACCGACGTCGAGGCGCATGGCCTTGACGTTGCCCGCGATATCGAGCCCGTCGAGCGAAAGACACCGACCGTCGGCAAGCAGATGACCGTGATCGAGCAACTGGTCGGCAACTTCAACCGCTTCAAGAACATCGGTAGCAGCAACTAAACTCTTAGCAGCGCGCCGCCCTGCCCGGTCAGCGATGAAAAGACAAAAAAAGGCCCCGGATCTCTCCGGGGCCTTTTCGTTCGAAGCACGTCCGGCTTAGGCGAGGATCGCCAGCAGCAGGATCGCGACGATGTTGATGATCTTGATCATCGGGTTGACGGCCGGGCCGGCGGTGTCCTTGTACGGGTCACCGACCGTGTCACCGGTCACCGCGGCGTGGTGGGCGTCGGAGCCCTTGCCACCGTGGTTACCGTCTTCGATGTACTTCTTGGCGTTGTCCCATGCGCCACCGCCGGCGGTCATGGACAGTGCCACGAACAGCCCGGTGACGATGGTGCCGAGCAGCATTGCGCCCAGCGCCGAGAAGGCCGAGGCCTGGTCGGCAACCGCGTTGATCACGAAGTACATCACGAACGGCGCCAGCAGCGGCAGCAGCGACGGCAAGATCATTTCCTTGATCGCGGCTTTCGTCAGCAGGTCGACGCACTTGCCGTATTCCGGCTTGGTGGTGCCTTCCATGATGCCCGGCAGCTCCTTGAACTGGCGGCGGACTTCGACGACGACGGCGGCACCGGCGCGGCCGACGGCCATCATGCCCATCGCACCGAACAGGTACGGCAGCATGCCGCCGATGAACAGGCCGATCACGACGTACGGATCCTGCAGGCGGAACGTCACTTCGACGTCCGGGAAATAGTACTTCAGGTCGTACGTGAAGGCCGCGAACAGCACCAGGGCGGCCAGACCGGCGGAACCGATCGCGTAACCCTTGGTGACGGCTTTCGTCGTGTTGCCGACCGCGTCGAGCGCGTCGGTGGTGTTGCGGACGTCTTCCGGCAGATCGGCCATCTCGGCAATCCCGCCGGCGTTATCCGTCACCGGACCGAAGGCGTCGAGCGCAACGACCATGCCGGCCAGCGCCAGCATCGTGGTCGCGGCGATCGAGATGCCGAACAGACCCGCATACAGAAACGAGACGATGATACCCGCCGAGATCACGATCACCGGTAGTGCGGTCGCTTCCATGGAAACGGCGATGCCCTGAATGATGTTCGTGGCGTGACCGGTTTCGGAGGCTGCGGCCACCGACTTCACCGGGCGGTATTCGGTGCCGGTGTAGTATTCGGTGATCCACACGATCAGCCCGGTGACGACCAGACCGACGATGGCGCAGATGTACAGATCCGTACCGGTAATCACGACGCCGTTGCTCATCGTGAATTCGTTCGACCAGCCCAGCAGATACGAAACCGTACCGCCGATCAGGATCGCTGAAATCACGGCAGAAGCGATGAAGCCCTTGTAAAGCGCGCCCATGATCGACTTGTTGGCGCCTAGCTTGACGAACCAGGTGGCGGCAACGGAACCGATGATGCAGACGCCGCCGATAACCAGCGGGAACAGCATCATCTGCTCCTGAACGGCTTCGACGAAGAAGATCGCGCCCAGCAGCATGGTGGCGACGACGGTCACGGCATAGGTTTCGAACAGGTCGGCGGCCATACCGGCGCAGTCACCGACGTTGTCGCCGACGTTGTCGGCGATCACGCCCGCGTTGCGGGGGTCGTCTTCCGGGATACCGGCTTCGATCTTACCGACGAGGTCGGAACCGACGTCCGCACCCTTGGTGAAGATACCGCCGCCGAGACGGGCGAAGATCGAGATCAGCGAGGCGCCGAAACCAAGCGCGATAAGCGCTTCGAGGATGTGGCGCATCTGCACCGGATCGTTCGGATCGTACATGCCGCGCAGCGCCACGTAGTAACCGGCGACGCCCAGCAGCGCCAGGCCGACCACCAGCATACCGGTGATGGCGCCCGACTTGAACGCGATGTCGAGACCGCCTTCGAGACCTTTGGTGCGGGCGGCTTCGGTGGTGCGGACGTTGGCGCGCACCGACACGTTCATGCCGATGTAACCGGCGACACCCGACAGGACGGCGCCGATGAAGAACCCGATCGCCACCGGAATGCCGAGAAATGCGCCGAGCACGATGCCGACCACGACACCGACACCGGCGATGGTCATGTACTGGCGGTTCAGGTAGGCGGCTGCCCCTTCCTGAATGGCGCCGGCAATTTCCTGCATGCGCTCATTCCCGGCGGGTGCCGAAAGAACCGAGCGGATCGCGTAGGCGCCGTAAAGCAGAGCCAACACGCCGCAAGCGAGAACCAAAACGTAAATGGAAGGCATCCTCTCCCCCTCGTTGATATGCACCGGTCCTGGACGAACCGACCCCGTGCCGGACGCCCGCCGAAAAATCGGCAAAAGCTACGTCAAAAAGTCGCCGGTGCTAAAAGCGCGGGGAAAATGCCAGAACGCCCCAGATAAAGCAACAAGCGGTTTTGCAGGCTGGAAACGTCTGGAAAATATCGTTTTTCCGGGAGTCGCGTTCGGCCGCGAACGGTCGCTTTATTGCTGCGGCGTGTCCAGCAGCGACTGGATCAAAACGCCCTTCACAACGCCCTTTTCTCCGGCCACGCGGTCCGCCACGAGCTGCAGGCGCTGCTTCAGCGTGGGCAGGTCTATGCGGCCCAGTTCGCTCAGCATACGGGGGATGAATGCGTGCAAATCTTTCAGGAACGCATCCTTGTATTGGGGCAGCATCCTCTTGATTTGAATGATGTTTTCGTTGCCGGCGGTCTCGAGCTTGACCTCGAGCTGGATCGTCGTGGCGATCGCGCCCCCCTGCACCACATTGATCAGGAGCGGCTCCACATCGACGAACAATGCATCGGGTGCCTCGATCTCCTTCGGCTTTTCCTGGGCCAGTTCATCTTCCGGTTTTTGGAAGGGGCCGAGGCCGAACCATTTCATCGCGCCGATGGTGGCCCCCGCCACGAGGAGCACGAGTGCGAAGATCAGGACCAGTCGTTTCATGGTGTATCATCCCGTTTGATGGCCAGCGCGTGGCCGCTGTCCCCGTCGGGGATTCGCTTCAATTTATAAGGGGCTTCGGCCCGGCATCAAGTCCCGGCAAAGTGGTTGAAACCACCGCTTCGCAGTTGCATCGCCTCGCCATCGGGGCCGGTAACACTGACGCCTGCCCCCTCTGTCACCTCGCCGATGACGATCAGGGGCGCGTCCCCGACCTCCGGTTCTTCCAGTGACGTAAACGCAAGTTCGTAGTCGTCGCCGCCGGTGAGAATGGTTTCGAGCAGCGACGGGTCGGCCTCGAGCGCCGCGCGTGCCGCCTTCGACAGCGGAATCCGGTCCGATTTTATCCGGACCGAGACCCCGGACGCGGCGGCGATGTGACCCAGGTCCTGCACCAGACCGTCGGAGATGTCGATGCACGCGCTTGCCGTGCCGACCAGCGACGCGCCCGTCGAAACCCGGGGCGACGGACGGCGAAAGCGCCCTTTCAAATAGTCGGCGTCTTTGTCCGAAAGACCGTCGAGATTGCCTTGCGCCGCCAATAAGCCGAGCGCGCCGTCGCCGATGGTGCCGCTGACGTAAACCGTGTCGCCGGGTTTCGCGCCACCCCGCGTCAGCGCCTTTCCGGCTTCGACCTCGCCGATGGCGGTTAGCGAGAACATCATCGGCCCCGGTGTCGTCACGGTGTCACCGCCCAACAGCGGGAAGTCGAAATCGTCCACCCATTCGCCGAGGCCCGTGGCGAATGCTTCGATGAACGCGGCGCCGGTCCCCTTTTGCCATGCGGCCGCCAGCGTGAAGCCGAGCGGGCGCGCACCCATCGCCGCAAGATCCGAGAGATTGCTGCCGCATAACCGATGCGCGATGTTTTCGGGCCTCTCGTCTTCGAGGAAATGAACCCCCTGGACGATGGCGTCCGTGGTGACGACGTGCTCGAACCCGGCACGCGTCGGGATTGACGCCGCGTCGTCCGTCAGACCGAACGCCGCTTTGTCGCCGCGGGTCAGCGGGGCGAAATACCGGTGGATGATGTCGAACTCGTCGGCCATTTACTTTGTTCGTTCCTAAACCCGCACCGTACCCATTGTCATTCCGGCGCAGGCCGGAATCCAGAGTTCAGTTTTTATCGCTGGACCCCGGCCTTCGCCGGGGTGACATGAAACAGGTTGACGTCAGGCCGTTTCACCCGTGTGCGTGAACTCGTCGGCCCGAAGATTGCGGGCCACCGCATTCAGGATCCCGGCGATCAGCTTCAATTGCTGACTGTCTTCGTCGAAAAAGGCGTCGGCGACGGAGGTATAGGCCCCGATTACCGTTTTCGCCGGAACGTTCCGCCGGGCCAGAAGTTCGTAGGTCGCGGTGCGCAGGATGGCCTGCATCACGCTTTCCATATCCTCGAACCCGCGGCTTTTCAGCATCGCCGGTTTCAGGGCTTCGTCGATCTCCGACTTCCTGGATGCGGTGCCGCCAACCAGTTCCTTGAGGAGTTCCGGCTTCGGGCGGGCCATTTCTGCGTTCACGTCCTCGTCGGCGGTCTTCCAACGTTCGGCGGCAAAAGAGGCCAGCACGTCATCGACGGGACTGTCCATCATGATCAGTTCGTAAACCGCCTGAACCGCCGCAAGGCGGGTCGCAGCGGGTCTGGGATCGTAGGCTCTAGGCATCCTCACGCCCCCGGAAATGACGGCGAAGATCGATCATTCTCAGCACCGCGTGCGCCGCTTCGGCGCCCTTGTTCTTTTGATCCGGATCGGCACGTACTTCGGCCTGTTTCATGTTCTCGCAGGTCAAAATCGCGAACCCGAGCGGAAACAGGTGGTTCATGGTGATATCCATCAGCGCACGGCTGGCTTCACGGCAGATGTGATAGTAGTGATCGGTCTCTCCGCGAATGACGCAACCCATCGCCATGATGCCGGCATATTTCTTGTGCGGGTCCTTGAGACCGGTCTGGATCGCCATTTCGCAGGCGGCCGGCACCTCGAAGACACCGGTCACCGGTAGCCGTTCGATCGCGTAGCCAGCGTCGGCGAATACCGGCTCGGCACCACGCACCATGTCGTCGGTGATTTTCTCGTAGTATCGGGCTTCGACCACGAGGATCGTTTTCTCATTCGCTTTTTGTGCGGTCATGGTTCAGTCCCCGGCAGGCGGGATCGCTCTCTGTTCGACAACGTTAAGGTCGTAGCCGTCGATCCCGACGATAGTGCGCTTGGTGTTCGACAGCAAAATCAGATCGTGCAGACCGAGGTCGAGCAGGATTTGCGCGCCGACGCCATAGTCGCGAAGCTCTTTTTGTCCTTCCGCGGGTTCGCCGAGGCGTGCGCGGACTCGGTCGGATAGGGATCTCGGATACGGCTCCCGGATCAGAACGACGGCCCCCCTGCCCTCGTCATCTATCATTTTCATGGCCTGCTGCAGATCGCCGCTCTTGCCGCTGTCGGAGTCGCCGAGGACGTCGTCCAGCACGTTCAGCGCGTGCATGCGGACCAGAACCGGCGCATCGCCCGAAAGATCGCCTTTGATCAGTGCGATATGCTCGGCATAGGCCACCTTGTTGACGTAGACGCACATCTTCCATTCCCCGCCGAAGCGGCTTTGGAAGTCCATTTCAGCGGTTTTCTCGACGACCCGGTCATTTCTGAGGCGGTATGCGATCAGGTCGGCGATGGTGCCGATCTTCAGGCCGTGGTATTGCGCGAAGGTCACGAGATCCGGCAGCCGTGACATAGTGCCGTCCTCGTTCATGATTTCACAGATGACACCGGACGGGTTGAGGCCGGCGAGGCGCGAGATATCCACTGCCGCTTCGGTATGCCCGGCGCGGATCAACGAGCCGCCGTCGCGCGCTTCGAGGGGAAAGACATGCCCCGGCGACGCGATGTCCTGCGCGCCCTTGGTCGGGTCGATGGCGACGGCAATGGTGCGCGCCCGGTCCGAGGCCGAAATGCCCGTGGTGACGCCTTCGCGTGCCTCGATCGAGACGGTGAACGCCGTCTGGTGGCGCGATCCGTTGCGGCGCGACATGGCCGGCAGCTCAAGCTCTTTAACCCGGTTCGACGTCAAGGCGAGGCAGATCAGGCCGCGCCCGAACTTGGCCATGAAGTTGATCACGTCGGGCGTCGCCATTTGCGCCGGGATCACCAGATCGCCTTCGTTCTCCCGCTCCTCGTCGTCCACCATGATGAACATGCGGCCGTTGCGCGCGTCTTCGATGATGTCCTCGATCGGTGACAGGAAATTGTCGGGATCGGCGGCCGCGCGGGCCACCTGCTGCTTCGAGACGACCGATGGATTATTGTTGGATGACACAGGGTTACGCCTTTACATCGTTCAAGCGGGCAACATAGCGCGCAAGCACGTCTATTTCCAGATTTACGCGATCCCCGGTCTTTAGATCGCCGAGCGTGGTTTCGCTCTGGGTGTGCGGGATGATGTTCACGGAAAACCCGTTATTCGACACGTCATTGACGGTCAGCGAGACCCCGTCGACCGTTACGGAACCCTTGACGGCGATGAATTTGGCAAGCGTATCGGGCGCTTCGAAATCCAGTTTCAGCGAGCCGCCGACCGGCGCGACCGCGGTGACGGTGCCGACGCCGTCGACATGGCCGGTCACGATGTGGCCGCCCAATTCGTCACCCACCTTCAGCGCGCGTTCAAGGTTAAGCGGCGTCCCTTCCCGCCATTCCCCGGCGGTTGTCTTGTCCAACGTCTCGCCGGACGCTTCGACGGCGAACCAGCCGTCGCCCTTTTCGATCACCGTCAGGCATGCGCCCGAGCACGCGATGGACGCGCCGATCTCGACCGTCGACATGTCGTAACGCGTCCGGATGTCGAAGCGCGTATCCGCACCCTTCGTCACGGCTTTGACGGCGCCGATATCGGTAATGATCCCGGTGAACATAAACCTTAATCCTCGTTTCCAAGGCGGAGGTAGCGCTCCAGCACGTCCCCATCAAGGTCTATTGTTTCGACACGGTGGAATTTAAAGGCGTTTTCCGGGCTGTTGACGGCCATCGGGGCGATCGCCGGCAGGCCGTCGCCACCCATGATCGAGGCGGCCCGGAACCAGCAAATTTCGTCGACGAGGCCGCTGTCGATGAAGGATGCCGTCAGTGCGCTGCCAGCTTCCAGCAACACGCGTGTAATACCGCGTTCGGCCAGCGCCGTCAGGATCATCTCGGGCGAGATGCGCCCGCCCGTGACCGGCGGCAGGTTGATCATGCTTGCGCCGAGATCGCTCAACCGGGCGGACTTCTCCTTGTCGGCGGCGTCACCTGCCAACAGCCAAAGCGGTGCGACGTCGAGGGTGTCCAGCAGTTTCGCGGCGATATCGATCTCCAGCCGGGGATCGACGACGACCCGTACCGGCGAACGGTCCGACATGCCGGGAAGCCGGCACGTCAGTTCGGGGTTATCTTCGCGGACCGTGCCGATGCCGGTCAGGATGGCGTCATTCTTGGCTCTGAGAAGATGGCCGCGCGCGCGCGCTTCCGGCCCCGTGATCCATTGGCTCTTGCCGTTTCTGGACGCGATAGCGCCGTCCATGGTGGTGGCGGTTTTCATCGTCACCCACGGCCGCCACTGGCGGACAACGTTAAAGAAACCGCCGTTGAGCAGGCTCGCCGCGTCGGCCATGAGACCGCTGCGGACCGCGATTCCTGCGGCTTTCAGCCGCTCAAGACCGCTACCGGAGACGCGCGGGTCCGGGTCCTCAACCGCAGCGGTGACCGACGTGACGCCGGCCTGGATCAGCGCTTCCGTACAGGGGCCGGTTTCACCCTGATGATTGCAGGGTTCCAGCGTCACATAGGCATGCGCGCCCCTGGCCAGATCGCCGGCTTGCGCAAGTGCCTCGGTTTCCGCATGCGGGCGGCCGCCCGGCTGTGTCCAGCCGGCGCCGACGATCCGCCCGAATGGGGATGATCCGAGATCCGGTCTGACCAGGATGCAGCCGACGGCCGGGTTCGGTGCGACACGCCCCAGGCCGCGCCCGGCGAGCCCCAACGCGGCGCGCATGTGGGCCCGGTCTGCGGCGGTGAATTTAATCGGCGTTTCCGTCACCTATCTGTTCAACAAATTCCTCGAAGTCCTTGGCTTCGCGGAAGTTTCTGTAAACGGAGGCAAACCGGACATACGCGACCTGATCGAGTTCGCGAAGGTTCTCCATGACCATCTCGCCGATCACCTTGGTGGGGATTTCAGACTCGCCCAACGTTTCGAGACGGCGCTGGATCGAGTTGACGATGCGGTCGACGCGGTCTTCCGGAACCGGGCGCTTGCGAAGTGCGATCGAAAGCGAACGGGCCAGTTTGTCCCTGTCGAAGGGCGACTTTTCGCCGTCCTTTTTGACGACCACCAGTTCGCGGAGTTGCACCCGTTCGAACGTCGTCCAGCGCGCACCGCAGGCCGGGCAGAACCGCCTGCGCCGGATCGCCGCGTTATCGTCGGTCGGACGCGAGTCCTTGACCTGAGAGTCTTCATTTCCGCAAAACGGGCACCGCATCGTCCAAATCCCCCTCTATAGCCGCCCCCTCAGGCGTCCGGATAAATCGGGAAGCGGCGGCAGAGCGCCTCCACTTCCTCACGAGCCGCTTTCTCAGCGGCGGAATTGTCACCGTTCGATTTCGC
Organism: Rhodospirillales bacterium; assembly: GCA_023145215.1. Taxonomy (GTDB): domain Bacteria; phylum Pseudomonadota; class Alphaproteobacteria; order Rhodospirillales; family Casp-alpha2; genus UBA4479. The sequence continues at coordinate 42,188 of JAGLED010000021.1, forward strand.
GAGCGCTTCAAGCACGTCGCTGATCAGGTTGCCGACCTTGCGGAATTCCTCGGTCCCGAAGCCGCGTGTCGTCGCTGCCGGCGTGCCGAGACGGATACCCGACGTCACCATCGGCTTTTCCGGGTCGAACGGGATGCCGTTCTTGTTGCAGGTCATCCCGGCGTGTTCGAGGCTGACCTCGGCCTGATTGCCCTTCACGTCCTTGGGACGCAGATCGACGAGCATCAGGTGCGTGTCGGTGCCGCCCGACACGATGTCGAAGCCCCGCTCATTCAGGGTTGCGGCGAGCACCTTGGCGTTTTCGGCGACGGCTTTGGAGTATTCCACGAATTCCGGGGTCAGCGCCTCGCCGAAAGCGACGGCCTTGGCGGCGATCACGTGCATCAGCGGCCCACCCTGCAGGCCCGGGAACACGGCAGAATTGATCTTTTTGCCGATGTCGTCGTTGTTGGACAGGATCATGCCGCCGCGGGGCCCACGGAGCGTCTTGTGGGTGGTCGTGGTGACGATGTCGGCGAACGGCATCGGCGACGGGTGCACACCGGTCGCGACAAGACCGGCGAAGTGCGCCATGTCGACCATAAGATACGCACCGACATTGTCGCAAATCTCGCGGAAACGCTTGAAATCGAGGGTCCGCGGATAGGCCGAGCCGCCACAGACGATCAGTTTCGGCTTGTGTTCCTTAGCCAGTTTCTCGACCTGTTCGAAGTCGACGAGGTGATCGTCCGGCCGGACGCCGTACTGGATCGCGTTGAACCACTTGCCCGACTGCGCCGGCGGCGCACCGTGCGTCAGGTGGCCGCCCGCCGCCAGCGACATGCCCATGATGGTGTCGCCGGGTTCGAGAAGCGCCAGGAACACGGCGCCGTTGGCCTGTGCGCCGGAGTGCGGCTGCACGTTGACGAAAGAGCAGTCGAACAGCTTCTTGGCGCGCTCGATGGCAAGGCTTTCGGCGACGTCGACGAACTCGCACCCGCCGTAGTAACGGCGGCCCGGATAGCCCTCGGCGTACTTGTTGGTCATGATGCCGCCCTGCGCCTCCATCACGGCGCGCGACACGATATTTTCGGACGCGATCAACTCGATCTGGTTCTGCTGGCGCTTAAGCTCGTCCGTGATCGACCCGAACAGTTCGGGGTCACGCTCTTGCAGCGGCTGATTGAAGAAATCCTGATGGTAGTCGTTGGGATAGGCAGCGGCAGCGTTGTTCGTCATAACTACTTTAATTCCTTAACAAAATCAGGTTTGGGGTGCGGCCAGCTTGTCGACGCGTCGAGCGTGACGGCCGCCTTCGAATTCGGTTTCAAGAAAGACTTTCATGGCATCGCGTGCGATTTCGGAACCGACCAATCGTTCTCCGAAACAGACCACGTTCGCATCGTTGTGCTGGCGCGCGAGTTTCGCTGTCAAGGAATTGGTGACCGGTGCGGCACGCACCGCCGGGTTGCGGTTGGCGGCGATGGAAATGCCAATCCCCGAACCGCAAACCAGTACGCCCCTCTCCGCCCTGCCATCGGCGATGGCGTTGGCGAGTGCATAGCCAAAATCCGGATAGTCGACGCTATCCGGGCCGTCGGTGCCGAGGTCGAGGACATCGTACCCCGCCTCTTCCAGGTCGGCCTTGAGCTGCGATTTCAGGTTCAAACCGGCGTGATCGCAGGCTATTGCTACGGTTTGTCCAGCCATCTTCGTGCTATTCCCGGTTTAAAGATGAACGCCCACCCCGAAACATCCCACCGGACGTCCAAGAGAAGTTAGCGGTTCATACCATATCTTGCGCGCGCGTGCCAACAGGCTGCTACGTTTCGGGATAGTGTTTTTGGCGGTTCCTCAAACGAAGATGTCGGTCCGGCGCGGAAATGCCTTGAGCGCTTCCAGAATGCGGTGCGCCTGGCGCACCTCGTTCGAGTTCTGAGGATAGTATCTCTGCGTATACTCGACCCTGTCCGACCATTGGCGGATGTAATCGCGTGGCCGGTCGGGTTGCGGCTTCTCGCCGGTCAAAGCACCGATGGTACGTTCGAAGTCCGGGTGCAGGTCGGGCTGAAACGCGAGTGCCTCGTAATCCTCGAACGTGATCACGCCCCCTGCGTAGAGATTTTGGCTGTAGTCCTGCATCTCGCGGGGCGTCATATGCCGCACGTCCGTTACGCCGGCACCCCCTGCCGGCGGCGGCAGTTGGTCCAACTTCCGTGCCGACAGCGTGTCGTGCGAGGTCTCCGCACGTGACGGTGCGTCTAGCTCCCGGCTGGCCCTGTCCCGATAGGCGACAAGGGCCCGGCTTTGACCGCGCACATCGACGTCCGTGCCGGCGTCGTCGCGCAACGGTGGCCCGAGATCGAGCCGATTCAGGTCGAGGGGCGGTGGCGGTGGATCAATCCGCATGGATGTTGAGCTCCTTTTCGTCAAAAAAGGAGCAATCAACGTGCCAATTTAAGCGGCCTTGATAATCAATGGTTTACCAAAGGTTAACGGGTTTTCGTGCGCTTTTCTGCCCGGCAAAACTTGCCGGGTGCGGTAACCGGTGCCGGGAATGTGACCGTGACCGGACCTACTCCTGTTAGACAGCCCGAGAAAAAGCGAGCTAGACTTTTTCGAACGGCACGGCAACGACCGTGTCACGGCCTGGGAGGCCAAACGAATGGGCGTTAAAGGTTTCAATATCTGGCGTCATCCGCTCAAGTCCGGTGCCATCGCGGCGCTTGCGGTGGCGTTGGCGGTGTCCGCGTCGGACGCGGCGACCGTCAGACAGCCGGACACGAGCTTCAAATCGCACCGCGTGCTTTACGACATGGTGCTTCGTTCCTCGGAAAGCGGGTCCAACGTCGCTGACGCCAGCGGCACGATGTACTATCGTTTCGAAGCCCTGTGCGACGGTTGGGAGGTCGAGTCCCGCGTTGCGCTCCGGCTGCATTACGGGCGCGTCGGCGCGGCGGAGGTGGTGGACACCACCTGGACGTTCTCCAGCTTCGAAAACTACAACGGCGATCAACTGACGTACGCGGTCGATCACAAGCGTGACGGTGTCCTGGTCGAGGCGTTCGCCGGCGAAGCGGGTAAGGATCGCTCCGGCGGCGCCGCCTCGTTCAACGACGACGAAACAACCACGGTCGATCTGCCCTCCGGCACCCTGTTCCCGGCCGAACACCTGAAACACATGCTGGTTCACGCCAAGCAGACGGGCGGCACGTTCAAGCAGGTGGTCTTCGACGGTGCCAGCATTGATAACCCGTATAAGGTTAATGCCTACATCATCGGCCCGGTGCGGGACAGCAAGCTGCTGGCCCGAGGTGACGCTCATACCCGCAAGCCCGTATTCGTCGGCGCGACGTCGACCCGGCCCATCGAAGACGCATGGCGCATCCGGATGGCGTATTTCCCGCTGTTCGCACCGAAAACGCTGCCGGAGTTCGAGATCGAGGTGGATTATCGCGAGAACGGCATCGCCGAACGGATGATCCAGGATTTCGGCGACTTCTCGCTCGATCTGACCCCCGCCCGGCTTGAGATGCTGCCAGCGCAGACGTGCGAGTGACGCTATAATATCTCCGGAAATCTGTTTCCCGGGCGGGCTGAAGGCCGGATCCAGGATTTATTCACCGGCTTCGCGGATTGATCAAAAATGGGTCCCGGCGCGCTGACCAGCAGCGGCCGGGAAACATCGAAACGAAGCCGCTTACCCGTGTGGTTTGAGGATTTGGCGGATTGCGGTGCCGGCGGCGAGGTTCTCGAACCCCTCGTTGATGCCGTCGAGCCCGAGTTCGCCGGTCCTGAGCTTGTCGACCGGCAGCTTGCCGTCGCGGTAGTAATCGACGAAGCGCGGCATATCCCGGGGCGGTGAGCACGAGCCCATGTAGCAACCTTGGATTTTGAACTCCTTGGCCGTCAGCATATAGGGCTTGAGCTCGAACACCGCGTCCGCCGGGGTCAGACCGGCGACCGTGACCGTACCGCCTGAGCGCAGCGACGCATACGCCGCCTCCATCCCCTTCACGGTGCCGGACAACTCGATCGCATGAATGACCCCGCCACCGGTCAGGTCCTTGATTTTCTCGGCGGTGCGTTCGGTGCCTTCAGACGCATTGACGGCGAAGTGCGCGCCGAGCGTCTTGGCGAGCGCCATTTTTTCTTCGTTCAGGTCGACGGCGACGATGGGTTCCGCCCCCGACAGCGCCGCGCCCATGACGGCCGACAGACCCACGCCCCCAAGTCCGAACACCGCGACCGGCTCGCCCGGTTTGGCTTTTGCCGTATGCGTCACCGCGCCGACACCCGTAATGACCGCGCAGCCGAACAGCGCTGCGTCTTCGAATGTGATGTCTTCGGGCAGCTTGACGACGGATGAACGGTCGACGACGGCGTATTCCGCGAAGCACGAAATCCCCGCCGCGTGGCTGATCGGGTTGCCGTTCACGCTCATGCGTTTGCCGCCACCGACCAGTTCGCCCTTCATTTTACTTTCGAAGCTGGCGCCGCAAAGGTGCGGACGGCCCGTGGTGCATTCGTAGCATTTGCCGCAGCTCATGACGAAGACCATGACGACGTGATCGCCCTCTTTCAGGTCCTTAACGCCGGGGCCGACCTCGCGCACGATCCCCGCCGCTTCGTGGCCCAGGACCGTCGGGATCGGGCGTGTGCGAATGCCTTCGATCGTCGACATGTCGGAATGGCAGAGGCCGGCGGCCCTGATTTCGACGAGGATTTCGTTCTGCTTGGGGCCGTCGAGATCGATGGTTTCGATCACAAGCGGGTTGGATTGCGTGTACGGTCTGGGCAGACCCTGTTCATAGAGCACGGCGCCGCGCATTTTCATATGTTCTTCCCTTCGTTTGTATTGTGGCGGGATCAGACGACGATGGACCCGTCGCCCCGCTTGTTATGGTTCTTGGCAATGACGTACTTGAGCTTGCGCATGGCCGCAAGTTTCAGCGCGCGTTCTCCGACGCTCGGGTCGCCGACCATGGTGATCTCTGTGTTGGTGCGGGGATCGATGGCACTGACGCGGACGTAGCTGCCCACTTGATGGAACTCGAACAGCACCTCGCGCAAATAGACGTCATCGGGCTTCATGTGCCCAAGTATATGGGGATTTCGGGGGATGAAAATAACCCAATCCCCTCACCCGGCTCACGCCGTTCGCCACCCTCTCCCCAGGGAGAGGGATGTTTAACCGTGAGTTCCTTCTCCCTTGGGAGAAGGACAGGATGAGGGGGCTCACATATTCCGTCGGTATTTGCCGCCGGCTTCGAACAGCGCGTCGGTGATCTGGCCGAGCGAGCAGACGCGGACCGCGTCCATCAGCACCGCGAACACGTTCTCGTCGTTGGTTGCCGCACGCTGAAGCCGCTTGATCATGTCGGCGCACGCTTTCTCGTTCCGGGCCTGGAAGGCGCGGAGCCGCGTGATCTGGCTCTGCTTCTCTTCCTCGGTCGAGCGGCGGAGTTCGATCTCTTTTTCTTCCGGCGGGTTCGGGTTTCTGTACGTGTTCACGCCGATGATCGGCAGTTCGCCGGTGTGCTTGAGCGTTTCGTAGTGAATGCTCTCTTCCTGGATCTTGCCGCGCTGATAGCCGGTCTCCATCGCGCCCAGCACGCCGCCGCGTTCGGTGATTCGGTCGAACTCCATCAGCACCGCTTCCTCAACCAGATCGGTCAACTCGTCGATGACGAACGAGCCCTGGTTCGGGTTCTCGTTCTTCGCCAGCCCCCATTCCTTGTTGATGATCATCTGGATGGCGATGGCGCGACGCAGGCTTTCCTCGGTCGGCGTTGTGATCGCTTCGTCGTATGCATTCGTGTGCAAAGAGTTGCAGTTGTCGTAGACCGCGATCAGTGCCTGCAGCGTGGTCCTGATGTCGTTGAAGTCCATTTCCTGCGCGTGCAGCGAGCGGCCCGAGGTCTGGATGTGGTACTTGAGCTTCTGCGAGCGTTCGTTGGCGCCGTACTTGAAGCGCATCGCGGTCGCCCAGATGCGGCGGGCGACCCGGCCCATGACCGAGTACTCCGGGTCCATCCCGTTGGAGAAGAAGAACGACAGGTTCGGCGCGAAGTCGTCGATGTCCATGCCGCGCGCGAGATACGCCTCGACGAACGTGAAACCGTTGGCGAGCGTAAAGGCGAGCTGCGAGATCGGGTTCGCGCCCGCTTCGGCGATGTGATAGCCGGAGATCGACACGGAATAGAAGTTCCTGACCTTGTGATGCACGAAATACGACTGGATATCGGCCATCATCTTGAGCGCGAATTCGGTCGAGAAGATGCAGGTATTCTGCCCCTGATCTTCTTTCAGAATGTCCGCCTGCACGGTGCCGCGCACGGTCGACAGCGTCCAGGCCTTGATCTTCTCGATCTCTTCGTCGGTCGGCGCGCGGTCGTTGTCTTCTTCGAACTTGGCGACCTGCTGATCGATGGCGGTGTTCATGAACATCGCCAGGATCGTCGGCGCCGGGCCGTTTATGGTCATTGAGACCGACGTCGATGGGCTGCACAGGTCAAACCCGTCATAGAGCGCCTTCATATCGTCGAGGGTCGCGATGGACACACCCGAGTTGCCGACCTTCCCGTAAATGTCGGGACGTTCGGCGGGATCGAAGCCGTAAAGGGTGACACTGTCGAACGCGGTCGACAGACGCTTGGCGTCGGAGTCCTTGGACAGAAATTTGAACCTGGCATTGGTGCGGAACGGATCGCCCTCGCCCGCGAACATGCGGGTCGGGTCCTCGCCCTCGCGCTTGAAGGCAAACACGCCAGCCGTGTAGGGGAAGCTGCCCGGCAGGTTTTCCTTGAGCAGGAACTTCAGCAGTTCGCCCTCGTCTTCGTACTTCGGCAGTGCCACGCGCGAGATGCGATTGCCCGAGAGCGTCTGGCGCTGCAGGTTGTAGCGCACTTCCTTATCGCGGATTTTCACCACGTACTCGTCGCCGGAATAGCTCTCGACGACGGTCGGCCAGATTTCGATCAGCTTTTTGGCGCGCGGGTCGATGGCCTCGTCGCGCTCCGCCAGAAGCTTGTCGAGATCGTCCGTCGATTTCGATCCGGCGTCTGCCAGCATGCGCTTGGTCTCGCGAAGCTGCTGACGCTCGCGCGCGATCCTGGATTGCGCGTCGATGGTCTTGTGATAGTCGCGGACGGTTTCCGAGATTTCCGACAGATAGCGCGCGCGTTCCGGCGGCACGATGGTCTGGCCGGGCTCCGACACCTTGGTCGTTACGGGCTCGATAATGCACGGCGGCGCGTTGAAGCCCTTTTCCGCGAAGACGCTCAGCAATTCCTGATAAAGCGCGGTGACGCCCGGGTCGGCGAACTTCGACGCCATGCAGCCGAACACCGGCATGTTGTCGGGGCTTGAGCCGAAGGCCTCGCGGTTGCGCTGTACCTGTTTCCGGACATCGCGAACGGCGTCGAGCGCGCCCTTGCGGTCCATCTTGTTGATGGCGATGGCGTCGGCGAAGTCGAGCATGTCGATCTTTTCGAGCTGGCTCTGCGCGCCGAATTCCGGCGTCATGACGTAAAGCGAAACGTCGACCAGATCGACGATGGCGGCGTCACCCTGCCCGATCCCCGGCGTTTCGACGATCACCATGTCGAAGCCCGCCGATTTCGTCGCGGCGATGACATCGGGCAGGTATTCCGGCACCTCGGTCTTGGAGCCGCGCGTCGCGACGGAACGGAAATAGACGTTGGGCGCATCGATGGCGTTCATGCGGATGCGGTCGCCCAGCAGCGCGCCCTTGGTCTTGCGGCGCGTCGGGTCGATGGCGATGACCGCGATGTTGGGCTCGTCCGAATAAAGCCGGAAGCGGCGGATCAGTTCGTCGGTCAGCGACGACTTGCCCGCACCGCCCGTGCCGGTGATGCCAAGGACGGGCGTCTTCTCGTGCTTGGCCGCCAAGTCGCGAAGTTTCTTGAGATCATCTTCCGGCAGCTTGTCTTTTTCGATGGCGGAGATGACGCGCGCCAGATCCTTGTGATCGGCGTCCGGCAGCTTGCCGAGCGATTTCGGCAGATCGTCCGTCGGATCGAAGTCCGAGACCTCGATCATGTGCTGGATCATGCCCTGAAGGCCCATCTGGTGGCCGTCCTCGGGCGAGAAGATGCGCGTCACGCCGTAATCGTGCAGGTCCTTGATCTCGGCCCCGACGATGACGCCGCCGCCGCCGCCGAAAATCTTGATATCGGGACGGCCCGCTTCTTTCAAAAGATCGACCATGTACTTGAAGTATTCGACGTGCCCGCCCTGATAGGACGACAGCGCGATGCCTTGTGCGTCTTCCTGGATCGCGGCGTCGACGACTTCGGCGACGGAGCGGTTGTGGCCGAGGTGGATCACCTCCGCACCGCCCGACTGCAGGATACGGCGCATGATGTTGATCGAGGCGTCATGACCGTCGAACAGGCTCGCTGCGGTCACGAAGCGGACCGGGTTTTTCGGCGTGTAGCTCTTGTCTGCCTTGGTCGCCTGCGATTTCCGCTCGGCGGTCTGCTTGCCGTCGTCTGGCATGATGATCTCTCCCAAGAATATGCCGTCGGATTGTAGCGGAAAGCGGACCGCAGTTCGAGAAATGCCGCGGTTGCCAAACTTTCCCTTTACGTTAACGTAAAGTTAGCATGGCCGGTGTTGCCGGTCAAAGGCCGTGTCGTTCATTGACATCCCCTGCCCGGGGCAGAATGATCCGCGCAACCACAGACCCCGACGGAGGAGCCCACCATGGACCAGAGCAAGATGCACCCCGAGACGCTGGCGCTGCACGCCGGTTACCGCAAGGACGACACCAACGCAGTGGCGGTGCCGATCCACATGACCACGTCCTATCAGTTCGACAGCACCGAGCACGCGGAAAACCTGTTCGCGCTCAAGGAACTGGGCAACATCTATTCGCGCATCATGAACCCGACCTGCGACGTCATGGAACAGCGCGTCGCGGCGCTCGAAGGCGGTGTCGCCGCCCTCGCGCTGGCCTCTGGTCAGGCCGCGTCGACGTTCGCGATCCTGAACTTGTGCAAGGCCGGCGATAACTTCGTCTGCTCGACCGATATCTACGGCGGTACGTGGAACCTGTTCCAGAACACGCTGAAGGACCTCGGAATCGAATGCCGCTTCGTCGATCCGGCCGATCCGGAGAATTTCCGCAAGGCGACCGACGACAAGACGCGCTGCTATTACGCGGAAACGCTGCCGAACCCGAAGCTGCATGTGTTCCCGATCAAGGAGGTCGCCGACATCGGCCGCGCCGAAGGCGTACCGCTGATCATGGACAACACGGCCGCGCCGGTCCTCTGCAAGCCTTTGGAGCACGGCGCTGCGGTGGTGATCTATTCGGCGACGAAATACATGGGCGGGCACGGCACCTCGATCGGCGGTATGCTGATCGACGGCGGCAACTTCGACTGGGAAGCCGGCGGCGACCGTTTCCCGACCCTGAACCAGCCGGACCCGAGCTACCACGGCGCGGTCTGGACCGAAGCCGTCAAACCGCTGGGCCCCATCGCCTTCATCATTCGTGCGCGGGTCATTCTTCTGCGCGACATGGGCTCGGCGATGAGCCCGTTCAACGCGTTCCAGTTCATCCAGGGGATCGAAACCCTGCCGCTTCGGATGGCGCGTCACTGCGAAAATGCGGTCAAGGTGGCGGAATTCCTGAAGGGCCACGACAAGATCGAAAACGTGATCCATCCGTCGCAGCAATCCGGGGAGCCCGCCAAGCGTCGCGATGCGTACCTCAAGGGTGGACATGGTGCGCTCTGCGGGTTCGAACTCAAGGGCGGCGCGGACGCCGGGCGTAAGTTCATCGATAGTCTCGAGCTTCTGTATCATGTCGCCAACATCGGCGATGCGCGCTCCCTCGCCATTCATCCGGCGACGACGACGCACTCGCAGCTTTCGGTCGAAGATCAGGCCAAGGCCGGCGTGACGCCGGGCTACGTGCGGCTTTCCATCGGTCTTGAACATATTGACGACATTATCGCCGACCTGAGCCAGGCACTGGATAAGGTGTAGCGCTTGCAAAGCGCGTCATCCCAAACTTGATTTGGGATCCATAAAACAAGAAAGCCCCGGTTAAACCGGGGCTTTTTTATGGGTCCTGAATCGAGGTCAGGACGACGTATGTCATGCGTTGAAGTCGAGGCCCCAGTCGCGGTAGCGCTCGGGGTCGTCGCCCCACTTTTCGCGCACTTTGACGAACAGGAAAAGATGCACACGGCACTCGAACATCCCTTCGAGTTCCCTCCGTGACGCGGCGCCGATTTCCTTGATGCGGGACCCACGTTTGCCCAGCACAATGGCCTTCTGACTGTCGCGTTCGACGAAGATCACCTGCTCGATCCGGATCGAGCCGTCGTCCTGGTTGGTCCAGGTTTCGGTTTCGACCGTGGCGGCGTACGGCAGCTCTTTCTGGAGTTGGAGGTAGAGCTTTTCGCGCGTGACCTCGGCGGCCAACAGCCGCGCCGGCATGTCGGAAATCTGGTCTTCCGGGAACAGCCATGGCCCCGGCGCCATGCGTTCCGCGCAAAAATCGACCAGATCGCTGACCCCGTCACCGGTCAGGGCCGAGATCATGAAGGTGTCGGAGAACAGCTCGAGATCGTTCAGTTCCTGCGCGAGCGCCAGAAGCTTCCCCTTCTCCGCCGCGTCGACCTTGTTCAAGACGAGGATCGGCGCGGGTGCGTTGGGCTTCTCCTGTTTTCGCTTCTTGAGCCCGTCGAGGATCGATTTTGTGTTGCTGTCGAGACCGCGCTCGGCGTCGATCATCAGCAGGATCACATCGGCGTCCCCCGCCGAGCCCCAGGCGCTTGCGACCATCGCGCGGTCAAGCCGGCGGCGCGGTTGAAAAATCCCGGGTGTGTCGACGAACAGGATCTGCGCCGCATCCTTGATCAGGATGCCGAGCACCCGGGTCCGAGTCGTCTGTACCTTGGGCGACACGATGGACACCTTGGCGCCGACCGCGCGGTTGACGAACGTCGATTTGCCCGCGTTCGGCGCACCGAGTACGGCGACGAAACCGGCGCTGGTTTGCGATGCGTCGTTCATTTGCCGTCCTTTTCGATACTGGCGAGCATGGCTTCGGCGGCGGCCTGCTCGGCGGCGCGTTTGTTGCTGCCCTCACCGGTCGCGTTCGATTGTCCCGGTACTTTGACTTCGACCGTGAACATGGGTTGGTGATCAGGCCCGGATTGGCCGGTGACACGATATTGCGGCAGCCCGAGGCCGCGGCCCTGCGCCCATTCCTGCAGCGTGGTTTTCGGGTCCTTCGGCGGACGGCGGTTCTCCCGCATCATTGCGGTCCAGTTGTCGTGGATGAATGCACGCGCGGCTTCCAGTCCGCCGTCGCGGTATATCGCGCAGATCACGGCCTCGGTCGCGTCGGCGAGGACGCCTGGATTTTCGCGCCCGCCGGTCAGATGCTCGCCGTTCGAAAGGGTCAGGTGGTCGGCGACCCCGATGGTTTCGGCGACACTGGCCAGCGCATCGCGTTGCGCGAGCGCCGTGAAGCGGTAGCTGATTTCGCCCTCTTCCTCGTCCGGATAGGCGTCCAGCAGCATCTCTGCGAGCACGAGGCCGAGCACCCGGTCACCCAAAAATTCCATCCGCTCGTTGGATTTCAGACGCACTGCCGTTGAGCTGGAATGCACCAGCGCGTGCCGTAAAAGACCGATGTCCTTGAAAGTATAGCCGATGGCGGCTTGTAAAGTGTCGAGGCCGCCGCTCATTCGATGCTCGTGAAGAAGCGCGACGGGCGCAGTTCGTCGAGCCACGTCCAGATCTTCCACGCCGAACCGTCGATCGAAAAGAAGATAAACTCGGCGCGGCCGACGAAGTTCTCGCGTGGCACGAACCCGACGCTGGAGAACCGCGAGTCGTTCGAATTATCGCGGTTGTCGCCCATCATGAAGTAATGGCCGTCCGGCACGGTGTAGACCTGCGTATTATCGCTGCCTGGATTGCCGTCGCTTTTTTCGACGATCAGATGCTCTTTCCCGTTGGGCAGCGTCTCGATGTACTGCGTAATGCGCGAAAACTGGCCTGGTGCAGCCTCAAAGATGTGATCATCGATCTTCTTGCGCTCAACGGCCTGGCCGTTGATGTGCAGGATACCGTTTTTGACCTGGATACGGTCGCCCGGCAGCCCGATCACGCGCTTGATGAAATCCGTCGAGTTGTCGCGCGGCAGCTTGAAGACGGCGACGTCCCCGCGTTCGGGCTCGGTGAAGAACACGCGGTCGGAGGGCAGAAGCGGCAGGCCGAACGGCAGCGAATAACGGCTGTACCCGTAGGCGTATTTGGAAACGAAAAGGTAGTCGCCGACCAGCAGTGTCGGCACCATTGATCCCGACGGAATGGAAAACGGTTCGAACGCCGCCACGCGGATCGAAAGCGCGATCAATACCGCATAGATGACCGTGCGAAGGGTCTCTTTCATTGTCGCTCCCCAAGGGTTGGCAGCCTGGATGGGTTTTCGGCGGCCGGGACCTGTACAGGGGCGCGATATGGCCAGCCGAACCCCCGGCTGTCAAGGGATGAGGGCTTGATTGGCGGCGTATAAGGAGCTTGTTTCCGTCGCCCTGAACGCGATTCAGGGCCCATAAAATGCGTCGCTATGGATTTTGACGATGTTCATGAATCCTGAATCAAGTTCAGGATGACGTTCGGTCCTAATTGGTCGCAGATGCCAGCCACTGATCCAGCGCGGGCTCCAGATTCTCCCACGGTCGGAAGCCGATGGTCAGCGCGACCGGGTCTTCTCCCTCCGCGACGCCGACGAGCGTCGGGAAACCGGTGATCTGCGAGCGCTGGGCGTAATAGAAATCGGCCAGCGTTTCCTGTTTCGTATCCTGATCCTGAAAGGCGATTTCGAACTCACTCAGGGGGACGCCCACTTCGTTGGCAAGTTCGGCCAGTACCTTCGGGTCGGTCGTGTCCTTGTTTTCGGCGTAAAACGCCTTGTGCAGCCTGGCCAGCATCGCAGGCGCCAGTTCCGGCGCGACGCGCCTGACCGCCACGACGGCCCGGCACGCGGGCTCGGTGTCGTAGGTGAAATCGCTGCGTTCGAAGAACTTGAAGTCGAACGGCTGACCCGAGGCTTCGGCGACGTGCGTCCAATGGTTTCGCACGTAGTCCTTGTCCCGGTCGGTCATGGCGTGATCGGTGAACGGCCTCAAACCACCGACGAAGATCTGCAGGTCGGCCTTGTCGGCGGTTTTTTCCTTCACCCGGTCCATGACCGGCGAAAATCCCCAGCACCACGAGCACATGGGGTCAGCGAAATAGAGTAGTTTCCGGTCCATAGCGAACCTCCTTTGACTAAACATAGTGAGCGTCGAAGGCGCATGAAACCCTTGCCCTTATGGGCCTGCATCTGGAAACTACCGCCGAGATTGCCCTGGAGACCATTTTACGATGCCGAACCCGCGTTATCCCGCAACCCGTATGCGCCGCAACCGCCGTACCCCCTGGCTTCGGGGGCTGGTGCGTGAAAACACCCTCACGTCTGCCGACCTGATCTGGCCGGTGTTCGTGATCGAAGGCGCCGGCGAACGCGAACAGGTGATTTCCATGCCGGGGGTCGAGCGGCTTTCGTGCGACCTGTTGGCGAAGGCGGCCAAGGACGCGCACGGTCTCGGCATTCCGATGATCGCGATCTTTCCGTTCGTCGATCCCGCCCTGAAGACCCCGGACGCCAAGGAAGCCTGGAACCCGGATAACTTGGTCTGCCGTGCGGTCAAGGCGATCAAGGACGCGGTGCCCGACATCGGCGTGATGTGCGATGTGGCGCTCGATCCGTTCAATTCCGACGGTCACGACGGGATCGTCCAGGGCGACGTGATCCTCAACGACGAAACCGTCGAGTGCCTGGTCAAGCAGACGCTCTGCCAGGCCGAGGCCGGTTGCGACGTGATCGCGCCCAGCGACATGATGGACGGCCGGATTGCCGCGCTTCGTTCGGCGCTCGACGAAAACAGTCTCCAGGACGTGGCGCTGATGTCTTATGCGGCGAAGTACGCGTCCGGGTTCTATGGCCCGTTCCGCGATGCGGTGGGGTCTGGCGGTGCGCTCAAGGGCGACAAGAAGACCTACCAGATGGACCCGGCGAATACCGACGAAGCGCTGCGCGAGGTCGCGATGGACATCGACGAGGGTGCGGACATGGTCATGGTCAAGCCCGGCCTGCCCTATCTGGACGTGGTGCAACGGGTCAAACAAACCTTCGGCATGCCGACATTCGCCTACAATGTGTCGGGCGAATACGCGATGCTGCGCGGCGCCGGTGATGCCGGCTGGCTGCACTACGACACCGTGATGATGGAAATGCTGATGGGCTTCAAACGCGCCGGCGCCGACGGCGTGCTGACCTATCACGCCATCGATGCGGCGAAAATTCTGAACAGTTGATATTCTACTATCGTGCTGAACCCGCTTCAGGGCGCTCACCCCTCAGTGCGGAAGTATGGACCCCAAATCAAGTTGGGGTGACGTGTCCACTTTCTCGAATGAGTGAAAAATTGGCAGAAACGAAGGGGCTTTTGGCATTCGTGCCGCGAATTCATATGATATCTGCTTACCGGGTAAATTGACTTGTTGCCCGCTTTCATGACGATCTGGCACCGATAATAATTGCCGAGGAAACGCCGCGTGTCCGCATCCGCCCGTCTTTTCACCCCGATTCTGATTTCGGGCTGCATTATCGTCATGACCAGCTTCGCGCTGCGCGCGAGCTTCGGCCTGTTCCAGATTCCGATCGCGGAAGAGTTCAACTGGTTGCGCTCCGAATTCTCGATGGCCATCGCGATCCAGAACCTCGCCTGGGGGATCGGCCAGCCGATCTTCGCGGCGCTCGCCGAAAAGTTCGGAAACAGAAAAGCCGTCGCCCTTGGGGCCGTCGTCTATGCGCTGGGCCTGGTGCTGTCCAGCGCCGCCGTCACGCCGGAAGCACACCAGCTTCTGGAAATCCTGGTCGGCTTCGGGATCGCGGGGACCGGCTTTGGGATCATTCTGGGCGTCGTCGGGCGCGCGACGTCGGAGGAGCACCGCTCGATCTCGCTCGGCATCGTGACGGCCGCGGGTTCGGCCGGTCAGATCGTCGGCCCGCCGTTCGCCAACATACTGCTGCAATCCATGCCGTGGCAGTCGGTGTTCGTGGTGTTTGGCGCGGTCATCCTGCTGGCCATGTTCGCGCTGCCGTTCCTGAAGGCCGAAGAGCCGGTGGCGTCGAAAGCGGAACTTGAGCAGTCCATGGGCTCCGTTGTGGTCGGCGCGCTGAAAGATCCGAACTTCGCCATGATCTTTTCCGGGTTCTTTTCGTGCGGCTTTCAGCTCGCGTTCGTGACCGCGCACTTCCCGGCCTTTATCACGGAAGTCTGCGCCACCATTCCGCCCGACAGCATGATCCGCGCCATCGGTGTCAATTCGACGACGGCGCTAGGGGCGTTCTCGCTGGCGCTGATCGGCTTCATGAACATCGTCGGCACGATCACGGCCGGCGCACTCGGTAGAAATTTCTCCAAGAAGTATCTGTTGTCGATGATCTATGTCGGGCGGACGGTCGCCGCCGCCGCGTTCATCATGATACCGATGACGCCGACGACGGTCGTGCTGTTTTCGCTGACCATGGGTGGATTGTGGCTGGCGACGGTGCCGTTGACGTCGGGCCTCGTCGCGCAGATTTATGGCCTCCGCTTTATGGGCACGCTCTACGGGATCGTGTTCCTGTCGCACCAGCTAGGCTCGTTCCTGGGCGTCTGGCTGGGCGGGGTCATGTACGACCTGTATGGATCGTACGATCTGGTCTGGTGGGTTGGCGTCGGCGCAGGCGCGTTCTCGGCGCTCATTCACCTACCGGTGAAGGAACAGCCGAAGGCGCTGCCGATCCCTGCGTGATTGAAGCGGGCAATTACTAATGGCGAAATTCAACCGTCGTCCTGAACTTGATTCAGGACCCATGAGCTACCGGCACATCCGCCAGGATTAAGCATGGATCCCAAATCAAGTTTGGGATGACGAGGAAAACCGTCGCGAAAATCACGTGACGACTTATTGCGCCAGCCAGTCCTGCACGATCTTGATCTGATCCGGATCCATCAACGCCGGGGCGTGACCGCAGTTCGGAATGGTGACGACGTCGGCCTTGGGGCCGCGCTTGGACATCTCTTCGGCCGTCGCCACGCTCAGCAGATCCGAGTGCTCACCGCGCAGCACCAGGGTCGGGCATTCGATCCGGTCCCAGACGTCCCACAGATCCACGTCCTCGATCGGGCCCGAGCAAAACACGCTGGCGATGTCGGGATCGTAATGAAGCTTGTAGCCCCCTTCCCCGTTCGGCAGCGATGACGTGACGGCCAGATGACGCCATTGTTCGTCGCTCAGATCGCCGAACGGCGCGTGGACCTCGCGCAAATACGCTTCGACCGCCTCTACATCCTGGAACGACGGCGCCGCCCCGACGTAATGACAAATGCGGACCAGCGCTTCCTTGGCGATCAGCGGGCCGATGTCGTTGACGACCAGCTTGCGGATCGGTGTGCCGGGCGTCGCCGCCAGAAGCATGCCGATGATGCCGCCCATGGAGGTGCCGATCCAGTCGACGCGTTCGGCGCCGATGTGCGCCATCAGCCCGGACATGTCGTTCATGTAGTTCGGGTAGGAATAGTGCGCCGGATCGCTCAGCCAGTCGCTCGCGCCGCGTCCCGCGACGTCGACCGACACCACACGACCGTCTTTCGAAAGCGCATCGGCGATCACATCGAAATCTCGGCTCGTGCGCGTCAGACCGTGGACGCAGACGGTGGCTTTTCTTCGCTTCTGTTCGCCCCAGTCCGTGAACGAGATCCTGTGGAACCCGCCCGGTCCGAGCGAGAGGAAACTGCCGGCGCGGGGCGGTTGGGGGATCATGTCAGATGACCTCATCGTCGCGCAGTTTGGCGATTTCATCCGCGCTCATGCCGAGCAGTTCGCTCAGCACGCCGTCGGTATGCTCACCGATGGTCGGCGGCGCCAGGCGGGCGCTGACCGGCGTGCCGGACATTTTGATCGGGCTGTTGATCAGGGGCACCTTGGCGCCGGTCGCCGGTTGCTCCATTTCGATCCGCATGTTGCGGGCCAGCACGTGTTCGTTGTTGAAGACCTGATCCAGGTTCCAGATCGGCCCGCAGCTGACCGAATTCTCTTCAAGCTCTTTCAGCCAGAAATCCATCGGCTTCTGTTTGATGATGTCGCGCAGTTGCGGGATCAGTGCATCGCGGTTCTTGAGGCGCATGCCGTTCGTCGCGTAGTCGGGATTTTCGGCGAGTTCCTCACAGCCCGCGACCTTGCAGAAGCGCTGGAACTGCCCATCGTTACCGACGGCGAGGATGATCGCACCGTCAGACGTTTCGAACGCCTGATAAGGAACGATGTTCGGATGCTGGTTGCCCAGGCGCGGCGGATTCTTGCCGGTCGCCAGATAGTTCATCCCCATGATGGTCGAGAACGCGACCATCACGTCAAGCATGCCGATGTCGATATGCTGGCCTTCGCCCGTCACTTCCCGGTGACGCAGTGCGGCGTTGATCGAAACGGCGGCATACATGCCGGCCATCAGGTCGGCGACCGGGACGGCGGCCTTCATCGGTTCGCCGTCGGGCTCGCCGGTCAGGCTCATGAAGCCGCTCATCCCCTGGATCAGGACGTCGTAGCCCGGGCGCTTCGCATACGGGCCCGAATTCCCGAACCCGGTGATCGAGCAATAGATCAGGCCCGGAAACTCGTCTTTCAGATCGTCGTAGCCAAGGCCGTACTTCGCGAGGCCGCCGGTCTTGAAGTTCTCGACCAGCACATGCGACGTGCCGATCAGCTTCTTCGCCAGCGCCTGGCCTTCGGGTTTGGCGATATCCAGCGTGATCGAGCGCTTGTTGCGGTTGGCGGCGCAGAAATACGCGGCTTCCGACGTGTCTTCGCCGTCGTCGCCCTTGATGTAGGGCGGCGCGAACTTTCGCGTGTCGTCGCCGGCGCCCGCGCGCTCGATCTTGATGACGTCGGCGCCGAGATCGCCGAGAATTTGCGTGCAGCTTGGACCCGCGAGAATACGGGTGAGGTCGAAGACGCGGATACCTTCCAACGGACCGGGCATTTATGGGATCTCCCTAAGTGTTTTTTGTTTGCGCAATGTTCTTACCATGCGGGTTCCGATGATCAAGACTCGGCCCGCTATTCAGGAACGGAAGCGATCCGCCAGCCTGCGCCGTGCCGCCGGGATTTCCGTATCTCGATGCTGGAAAACATGGTTTTCGAGGAAATAGCCGGTGAGTTGCAGCCCGCTTGAGATATCCGCGTCGGTATCGCTATCGAGGAGGAATGCCGGTAGCGGCAGCAACCGCTCTTTGTAGGGCTGGGCCGCCGCGGTCGAGACCGCCCTGCCCGTCCTAGGCGAAACGTAGGTCAGGTCTTCGGTCGTTCCGGTCGCCGCGCAATGCGCGAGGTCGAGACCGAAGCCGAGCTCCGCCAAAAGGCCGATTTCCCATTTCACATAGATCACCGGCCAGACGCTGTCGTCGTCCAGCGATGTCAGCAATATCTCCAGGCCATCCAGAATTGCCGGGTGCGCCTGGCGTTCGGGGAGTGCCGCCTCGATCAACGCGCATGCCGACGTCAGTGCCGCCAAGCGTCGTGCGTCCGACAGCGCCGCCGCCGCGAAAGCCTTGATCGGCTCGACCGTAAAGGTGCCGAGGTGTTCCGGTAACCGGGCGTGCCAGCGCGCCTGCACCTTGTTGCCGGGCTGAAGGATGCCGCTCATACGTTTGCCGCCGCCGCCGCGGACCAGCCCGGCGTGGCGGCCATGCGCGCGCGTCAGCACGTTGACGATCGCCGACGTCTCGCCGTGCTTGCGAACGCTGAGGATGATGCCGTCGTCCTGCCAGTCCATGGCCGGAGTTTATGCGCTAGACCTTGCGATGAACACGGCTTTCATGGCGCCGGTCCCCTCACCCGGCGCTACGCGCCACCCTCTCCCCAAGGAGAGGGATATCTACCCGGAGTTTCTTCTCCCTCGGGCAGAAGGACAGGATGAGCGGGGCGAGTGTGGCGATGACAATTTTAGCGTTGAAGCCTGCGCCCGCCCGGCACAGCATGCGCTGGGAGGATTTCATCATGACCGACGACAGTTTCACCGATCCGGCGACAATTGCCGCCTCGATGATTGGAATATCCGATGCCGAGACCGGTGATGTGGCGCCGCACGTCAAACCCGCGACCACCTATGAATACGGCAAGGGATATTCGTACTACCGTGGCACCGCCCCTGGTCTCGAAGACACGGAACGCGTGCTGGCACGGCTCGAAGGTGGCGAGGCTGCCATGGTGTTCGCGTCCGGTATGGCGGCGGCGACCTCCCTGCTCGTCTCGCTCGGATCCGATACGCACGTGGTCGCGCCGGAAACCATGTACTGGTTTCTCAGGAATTGGATGATCAAGGATGCACCGGCCTTCGGGCTGTCGGTGACGCTCTATAAAAACGGCGATCTGGATTCCATCAGGAACGCGATCGAACCCGGCAAGACCAAGGCAGTTTGGGTCGAGACGCCTGCCAATCCGGATTGGTCGATCACCGATATCGCAGCGGCGGCGGAAATCGCGCACGCCGCCAGGGCGAAGCTGTTCATCGATTCAACGACGTCACCGCCGGTAATCACGCGGCCGTTGGAACTCGGGGCCGACGTCGTCATGCACTCGGCGACGAAATTCCTGAACGGTCATTCGGACGTCCTTGCCGGTGCGCTGATCACAAAGGAAAAAAACGATCTCTGGGAATGCGTCAACCATGCCCGGGCCGGGTTCGGCGGCACGCTTGGTGCGTTCGAAAGCTGGCTTTTGCTCCGCGGGATGCGGACATTGGACGTCAGGATGCAGCGCCATTCCGAAAACGCGATGCGGGTTGCCGAGGCCATGCTCTCCAATCCCGCCGTGTCGCACGTGCTTTATCCCGGGCTGTCGGATCATCCGGGTCACGAGATCGCGGCGAAGCAGATGAAGGGTTTCGGCGGCATGATGTCGATCCGGCTCAAGGGCGGCGCGGATGCGGCGGCGCGCGCCGTGCTGAGGACGAAGCTCTTCCGGAATGCGACGTCGCTTGGCGGCACCGAGAGCCTGATCGAGCATCGCGGCCCGGTCGAGGGACCGGACAGCCCGACGCCGCAGGATTTGCTGCGGCTTTCGGTTGGGCTGGAAAACGCCGCCGATCTGATCGCCGACCTGGAACAGGCGTTGGGGCAGTAACGGGAGGGCTCACCTGTGCGCAGTAGGTTCAAATCAACCGTCATCATCGCCGCGGCGTTGTTCGCGTTCACACCGAACGTCGTGGACGCGGACGGCCGGACGACACCAAAGGGGCTTAGTGGGAACGTCACCGCCACCATTCCGCTCGAGGGCGTTTTCAAAACCTCGGACGGACTGCAAATGCGCGCGCGTGAAGTCACCATCGCGCCAGGTGGCCGCATACCCGTCCACCAGCACGTCGACCGACCAGGGGTCGCTTATATCCTCGAAGGCGAAGTGACGGAGCATCGTGTCAGCGAGGGCAAAACGGTCGTCACGCCTGCCGGGACCACGGTCAGGGAGCAGATCGGGCTGACGCACTGGATCGAAAATACGGGCGACAAGCCGGCGCGCGCCTTCGTCGTCGATATTGTGCCAGTGAAGTAACTTACTTTGGCGGGTAGTACAGGAATTCGACCATCACGCAGCCGTCTTTCGTGAAGAACGGACCGTGCGGCACGTTTGGCGGCCTGACGGCATAGGTGCCGGTCGTCAGCACGTCCTGTTCATTTTCAGGCGTGCCGATCGAAAGCGTGCCGGACACGATGAAGACTTCCTCGCACCATTCATGAATGGAAGGTTCCGGCGAGACCGTTCCCGCCGCCCAGCGGGTGATCCGCGTGACGGCGCCTTCGGATTTGGCGTGATCGAAGCTGCCGGAGAGGACTTTAGTCTCGATCCCCTCGAAACCGTCGACGGCTTCCCATCCGTCTTCGTCCAGCGCATTGAAGAATTCGCGGTGCTGTTTGGGGAACGAACCGAAACCGTCGCCGCCCGTCATCACGAGGGATCCGCGGAAATGATCACCATGGCATGCGCCATCGGGTACTCGTCGGTCTGCGAGACATCGACCTTGGCCGTCATCCCTGCCGGCGTCAGTTTGTCGAGGCGTTCTTTTGCCCCGCCCTTCAGCAGCATGATGGGCTGACCGGTCGGCAGGTTCTGTACCACCATATCGCGCCAGAACACGCCTTGCCGAAATCCGGTGCCGAGCGCCTTGGAGCACGCTTCCTTGGCAGCGAAGCTCTGCGCAAAGCTGGATGCCGGGTTCTGCCGGCGCATGGCTTTTCTGATTTCGTAATCGTCGTAGAGGCGTTCGATAAACCGCTCACCGAAGCGTTCCAGCGTCTTTTCGATGCGCCGGATGTCGCAGAGATCGGTGCCGATACCGATAATCACGCCGAGCGTTCGCCGCGGGCGTCGGTGCGCGCCTTGTCCATCAGAGAACGCATCCGGCGGATGGCGCTGTCGAGGCCTGAGAAGATTGCCTCGCCGATCAGGAAGTGGCCGATGTTCAATTCCATCACGTTGGGAATTGCCGCCACCGGCATCACCGTATCGAAAGTCAGGCCGTGACCGGCATGGCATTCGAGGCCGAGGTCGTCGGTCGACTGGGCGGCGTCGATGATGCGCTTCAGCTCATTGGCGCGGTCATCGCCTTCCAACTCACAATAACGCCCTGTGTGCAGTTCGACGATATCGGCGCCGAGCTTGGCCGAAGCCTCAAGCTGTTTCGGATCGGGCTCAACGAATAGCGAAACGCGGATGCCCTTGTCCTTGAGCGCCTTTACGACAGGCTCGAGCGCCTTGAAACCACCGGCGACGTCGAGGCCGCCTTCCGTCGTCCGTTCTTCGCGTTTTTCGGGCACGATGCAGGCGGCGTGCGGCCCGTGACGAAGTGCGATCATCAGCATCTCGTCGGTCGCCGCCATCTCAAGGTTGAGCGGCAATTCTAGGGAGTCCATCAGACGTTCGATGTCGCCGTCGGAAATATGCCGGCGGTCTTCGCGGAGATGCGCCGTGATCCCGTCCGCGCCGGCCTTCTCGGCCAGCTTGGCGGCATGGACCGGATCGGGGTGTACGCCGCCCCGCGCATTCCGGATGGTTGCCACGTGATCGATGTTGACGCCGAGACGCAGGGTGTTGCTCATGCCGCCTCTCCTGTCTGCTCAGGGATGCCGTCGACCAATTCGGCGGCACGCGCTTGCCGGCGCTTGTAGGCAGCTATTTTGTAGCGCTCGATAACCGGTTTCAGCAAAAGGAAAAAAGTTACCCACACAATAACCGAGGTCGGAATGGCGGCCGCCATCATGGGCATCAGCACCGGCATGGCGGTGTCAGCGATGAACGCCCAGTCGCCGCGCAGCATGGCTTCGGTGATGGCGCCGAACAGCGCGGTGAAGTCCATGGCTTCGGCGTCGACCCCCGTTTGTCCGAAGCCCATGGCGACACCCGACTTGTAAAGCCAGATCCAGATAAACGGGAATGTCCAAGGGTTTCCGACGACCGTGCCGATGACGGCGGCGACGATACTGCATCGGGACAACCATGCACCCAATGCGGAAAGCAGAATGTGTAGACCGATGAACGGCGTGAACGACATCGCAGCACCCCAGGCGATCCCGCCCGCGATGGCGTAGCCGGTACCCGGCAGCCGTCCGACCCGAAACATCAGATATCGGGTGGAACGGCGCCACCCCATTTCCGGCCAGAGGCTGGCAATGGCTTTACGGTGGATGGGTAAGGGATCGCGACGCCTGAACATAAGTGAAAAGTAGCGATTGCCGGGCCCGATTAAAAGAGGACGTTTGTGTGACTTAGCGTCGAAGGGTCAGTGTATCGCCCTCGACCGAGAACGCCGACAACCGGTCGAGGAAACTCATACCCAGTAATGATGTGCCGAGGCCACGCTCCATGACTGCGGCGCGGACATCCGTGACGGCGATGCCGCCGATGTCGAGCCGGTCGATCCGGACAGGCGCGCCGAAGGCGGTGCCATTAGCGGTGTCGAAGCGCTGCGAATAAGAAAGCGTGTCGGGATTCAAACCTGCGCGTTCGGCGTCGTCCCGGGTCAGTGTCACGACGCTGGCGCCGGTGTCGACCAGAAACTGTACGCGCGCGCCATTGACCGTCGCAGAAACATGAAAATGGCCGTCGCTTCTACGGTTAAGGGTGATTTCCCCTGCTCCGGTTTCGACCGCCATTGAGGGGACGAGCGCGCCCATGAGCCGCGATCCGATGGCGGCGAAATCGTCTTTGAGCGTGTAACCGACGACGAGTACAAGTCCGATAATTACCCAGATGAAGCCCGCCTTGAACGCGCCCTTGAGGTTGAGCTTGGGGGACAGCACAAGTCCCGCACCGATCAGGATCATCAAGCCGAACGCGCGCACGAGGTTCGCCTGATCGACATCGCTGTCGAGCGAACCCGGGAACATGTCGGCCAAGAACCAGATCAGGACCGCGATCCCTGCGGCGGCGATCAGCAAGATCCACACACGTGTGTTCACGATCTAGTTCCCTCCCAGTTTCTTGAGCGCGTCACGGGCCTTTGAGAGCCCGGCATCCGCTGCTTTCTCAAGCCATTTTCGGCCTTCGCGCGGATTGCGGGCGACACCGTCACCGTTGATCAGCATGGCACCATACAGATAAGCCGCTTCGGCGACCCCGTTATTGGCGGCGGATTTCGCCCATTGTGCCGATAACGCCTTGTCGGCGGGCACACCGTCGCCTTGCCAGTAGATACGGGATAGCTCGTACTGCGCCTTGCCGTGTCCGGCCTCGGCGGCTTTCTCGAACCAGCCGCGTGCGGTGCCCGGGTTCATGTCGGTGCCGATGCCGCGTGCGTAGATCAATCCCAGTTGGAATTGGTCTTCGGGATCGGTGCTTTCCGAAAGTCGCGCGAGCCGTTGGCGCGTCTGCCTGGCCTGCTGTTGTTTTGCCTTGGCGACGGCGCTGACGGCAACCCCGCTGCTACGAAGCGCATCGATGTAGACGAGATAATCGTCCAGGATCGTCGGGATATCCGGGTTCAGTTGATCCCACGATTTCAGTGCGGCGCGCTTGTTCTTGCGCTGCCAGGATTTGAAATCGGCGCACCAGTGCCCTTCGAGGACCTTTCTGAACTGCACCATGTCGCGCGTGCCCTTGTCGAAGCCGAGATCCTGATAGGCTTTTTCCTGATAGAGATACGCTTCGCATTCCAGATCGACCTCGCGGACATGCTCGAGCCGCCCGCGCAGGTGCTGCATCCCATGCCCCGTCAGTTCGTGCGCCAGTACCGGTGCCAGTTCGCGGGGCGACCATTTGCCGCCGAAACGCCCGACGACCGTCAGAAAATCCTTGGCACGGCCTTCCGCCTGATAGAAATCCGGCAGGAACGCGGCGATGGTGATCTTGGTGAGCTCGCGCTTTGGAAACGCCGGGTCATAGACGATGACGACGTTGCCGGCCGCCTTCAGCTTTTCGATGGCTTTGGCGTTGTAGGTGGAATTTTCGATCAGGATATCGGCTGCTTTTCTGACCGTATCGGCGCCTTCTGCCGGTGAAGCCAGCTCGATGTCGTAGCGTTTTCCCTCAGGGGCCGGCTTGCCCGCGATCTGCATCCCCTTGTGCATGAACTGCACCGTCCCGTCGTCGGTAGCGGATACGGCGGTCGACGGCAGCATCAGCGATGCGCCGAGCAGCAATGGACAAAGCGCTCGCGTAAGGCTCAGCATCACCCCTTGGTCAACTCGAACATCAGCAAGAGCGTCCTTTGTTCATTCCTGTTGAAGTTGTCGTCCGAGATCACGTAGATCATCGTCTTACCATCCCGGCTGCGGACGGCTTCGATCCCTTCGAAATTGTCGATGTTCATCGGCGGTGCAAGGCTTGCGATCAGCATCCCGCCGATCTGCGCACCGGGCGCGATGTCGGCGGCGGCAATGCGCTTGATCTTGATGCGTACACCCTGGCGCGGTGTGTAATAACGTTCCAGCACAATCACGTCGCCATCCGGAAGGGTCGCCGCGCCCGTCGGCCGGAAACCTTTATCGGAGACGTACGTCAGCACATCCCACCCGTCGCGGCTGGAAACCCACGCAACGTGCACGGGCTCGTCCGGATCACCTTCCGAAATCGCCAGCAGCCGCCCGTCATGCAAAAGCGTCAGCGCTTCGATCCCATCGTTCCCCGGCATTCCCATGAGTTCCGCCGGCGGCTTGAGGACGCGCGGCACCGTGGTGCCGGGATCGTAGCGCCAAAGCCGGTGATCACGTTCGAAGGCGACGATGATCTCGCCCTCGACGCCCGGGCTCATGGCCTCCGCATCGGCGAAGTGCTTGCCCCGGATCGGTGTCCCGTCGAGGTCGGCGAGCGGGCTCAGGTCAGGGTTTGAAAGACCGGAAAGATCGCCTTTTTCGTCATAGGTCAGGGTCGCCGACAACGACTGCGCGGCGTCCGAAATGCTCACCATGCGCGTGCCGTCGGCGCTGAGGCCGAGCGCCGAGAACCCACCGAAGCGCGGCTCGCGGCTCACCAGATGCAGCCCGCCCCGAAATTTCAGTTTGTCGGCTTCCGTCTTGTCGGGAGTGGCGTCGATCAGCGGGACGCGCGTCACGTCGATTTCGACCGGATCGGCATGACCGTCCGGTGCGACGAGGGCCAGCATAGCGGCGAAGGCGATGGCGCGAAGCATACTCATGGATCGGTTTTAGCACGCCCGGCGATGGCCAGAAAGCAGTCCCGAACGTGTGAAATTTTTGCGGCAGGGCGTGACGGCGGCGAATTTTCCGATAACATCCGCCCATGAAATTCATTCATCTGACCGACCCGCATATGACCGCTTCCGGCGAGTTGTTCGACCTGGATCTCGAAGCGCGCCTCTCGGATGCGGTAGAGTCCATCAACCGGCGTCACAGTGATGCCGAACTCGTCATGGTCACCGGCGACATCGCGCATTGGGGTGAGCCGCTAGCTTATGAGCGCGTGAACCGCATCCTGGGCGGGCTCGCAATGCCCTGGTATCCATTGATCGGCAATCACGACGTCCCTGAGGCGTATTTCGCTGGATTGCCCAACGCGCCGAAAGACGAGGCCGGACGGGCGTGTTTCCGGCTCGATACCTCGGCGGGTGCGTTCATCGCCCTCGACACACTCACCGAAGGTACGCACGCGGGGTCCGTCGATAACCGTCAACTCAAGTGGCTGGACGGTGAACTCGAAAAATCCGAAGACAGTTTCCTGTTCCTCCATCACGGCCCGTCCCGGACCGGGATTGCCGGGATGGACCGGATTCCCCTTCTCAATCCCGACGATCTTTACGCCGTAATTGCAGCACACCCGGGGAATCTTCGGCATATCTTCTTCGGCCACATGCATCGTGCGTTTCACGGCAGTTGGCGCGGCATCCCGTTCTCGACCGTCAAGGCGACGGCGCATCAGGTCGCGGCTCTCATTGACGGCGAATCACCGCTGACCTCGAGCCGTGAAATGCCGGCCTATGCCGTCGTCCTGATCGATGACGAGAACGTCCTCGTGCACGATATCTCGTACATGGAGGAAGCGGCGGAGTTCACCTATGACCGCGAGGCCGGACGTCCCGCTGCGGATTGACCTCGGCCCCGTCACCAAACTTTCACGACAACTTTTTGCGCGATTGTGTTAGCCGGTTTTAAACACAACAACCGGGCTGACCGATATGGGCTGGTTACTGACCATCGTGTTGGTGATGCCGCTGACAGGCGGCGACGTCGAATTCCGGATGTGGTTTTCCAAGGAAAGCTACTGCACCTTTGCCATCGAAAAGTTCTCGGAGAAACCCTTCATGCAGCGTCTGCCCAATGGCAGCGAAGCGCCCGGCGCGGTCAAGCGTGCAACCTGCCGGGAACTCGCGAAGGACGAGGAAGCCTTGGTGCCGAACCACCTGCGTTGGAAGGTGAAACCGCTTGGCGAGCTTTTCGGCGGTAACTGAACGTTTCCCGCGTTGCCTTGTCATTCCGGCCGATCCGCCACAGGATTGACGTAACCGGCACCAAGCCGAAAACAAAATATCAAGGGAAGAACCATGCCACCCATCAGACTGATGGCGACCACGGGCATACTCGGCTACGGCTTTACCGAGGAAGCATTCAACGCGGGCGTCGCCATGAAACCCGACCTGATCGCCTGCGATGCCGGGTCTTCGGATCCGGGGCCACACTATTTAGGGAGTGGCACGGCTTTCGTGTCGCGCGCGGCGGTGAAGCGCGATCTGGCCCTAATGGTGACGGCGGGTGTCGCTAACGCTATTCCCGTGATGATCGGCTCCGCCGGCGGCAGCGGCTCGGACGCACAGGTCGACTGGACGCTCGATATCCTCCGCGAGATTTGCACCGAGAACGATCTCGCCCCCAAAGTCGCGGTGATCCGCACCGAGCAATCGAAGGACCTGCTGCACGGCAAGCTCGCCGCCGGCAAGATCCAGCCGCTCGGCCCCATTGGCGATCTGACGGATGAAGATATCGATGATGCATCGCGCATCGTCGCGATGATGGGACCGGAAGCCTACCAGCAGGCACTGCAAGATGGTGCCGACGTGGTGATCGCCGGGCGCGGCACGGACGCGGCACTATTTGCGGCGCTGCCACTGATGAAGGGCGCCGATCCCGGGCTTTCATGGCATCTTGCGAAGATCATCGAATGCGGCGCGCAGGTGGTCGAGCCGCGCGAGGGGCAGGACTGCGTCATCGGCACGATTTACGACGACCATTTCACGGTCGAGCCCGGTCACCCGGACCGCCGTTGCACGGTGACCCGTGTTTCGGCGCACACGCTTTATGAGAACCCGGAACCTTACCGATTGAAGGAGCCCGACGGTACGCTGGTCACCGATCAATGCCGCTTCGAACAGGTCGAAGAGCGCGTCGTTAAAGTATCGGGCAGCCGCTACGAACCCGCGGACCAATACACCGTGAAACTTGAGGGTGCCCGCCCGGTCGGCTTCCGGACAGTGTTTGTCGCCGGCATCCGCGATCCGATCCTGATCGCGGGTATCGATGATTTCGTGAAATCCTGCCGTCAGCGTATCGAACGCGATGTCGGCGCGCTTGGGATCGAGCCTGCGGACTTTACGCTTTCCGTTCATCTGTATGGCAAGAACGCGGTGATGGGTGAACTGGAACCGGAAGCCGACGGGCCGGTCCATGAACTCGGTCTGTTACTCGATGTACTCGGCCGGACCGAAGACATCAGCCGCGCCGTCCTGGCGAAATCCAGATACGCGTTCCTGCATACGGATTTTCCGGGCCGGATGTGTATCTCCGGTAACCTGGCGATCCCGTTTTCGCCGTCGGACATGCACGTCGGCGCCGTTTATGAGTTCAACATCTGGCACGTGATGGAATGCGACGACCCGATGGAATGCGTCCGCATGGAATGGATCGAATCCGAGGAGGTGCGCTCATGGTGAAATTGATGGATATTGCGCGCGTGGTGCGCGGCAAGAACGCGGGTGCGCTGCAACTGACGCTCGACGTGATGTTCGAGGACGAGGAAACGTATCGAAAGGTCCGCGATTCAGGCGTGTTGTCGCCCCGCCTAATTGCACCGCTTTATGGTGTGACCGACAACGAGGTCGCGATCATTCCCTTCGATGTCGCAAAAGCCATCAAGATCACCGTGCCCAGGCGTGTGCGGTCCGGTTCGCCCGGCGATACCGATGTCTACGGCGCGCAGCAGCACGTGCCGTTGATGCAAATCGACTTGCCCGATTGATGGAGATAAGCTCACCCAATGGAAAATTTATACCCCTTTCATGATCGCCAAAGCCCCAAGGGCGACGAGGTGTTTTTCGATCACGTGGCGTGGATGGTGCCGGATATGGCGGCAGCGTCTGCAGCGATGGAGCGGCTGGGATTCAAGCTGACGCCCTACTCCGTTCACGGCAATCGTGATCCGCAGACAGGTGAACGTATTCCACAAGGCACCGCCAACCGTCTCGCGATGCTGGAGACGGCGTACATTGAACTCCTGTGCGAAGCCGGCGACGTCGAAGCGCCGGTGGTCGACGATCTGCGGTCGCGTCTCAAGCGCTACATGGGCGTGCATCTTTTGGCGTTTTCCCACGCCGATGCGGATACGAGCTACAAGAGGATCGAAGCGGATGGCTTCCGCTTGCAGCCGATGGTGCATCTCAGGCGGGATGTGGAGGCCGCCGACGGCTCGGAAGACGAAGTGAAGTTCAGTGTCATCCGCGCGGCCTTCGATGAAATTCCCGAAGGCCGCATTCAGGTGCTGACGCACCACACCCCGGACCTGATGTGGCAGGATCGGTATCTCGCGCGCGATAACGGCTTGGTCGGTATGGTCGATGCGGTGATCTGCGTCGACGATCCGGCGGCGTCTGCCGAACGCATGGCGACGTTCCTCGCCAAGGACGCGAAAATGGTCGATGACGACGAGGCGTTGGTGGTGACCGATCGCGGCGGGCTCAGATTTGTGACGCGGGCCCGGCTTGGTGCCATTGCGCCCGGCGTCGAGCCGCCGTCGCTGCCCTACACTGCGGCGATCGGTTTCCGATCCGGGGATATCGAGAAGACTCAATCGTTTTTCATGGAGGCCGGCGTCATGTTGATCGACACTGGATCGGCGCTGATGATCATGCCGGAAGATGCGCTCGGGACGGCGCTTTTAATTTACAAGTAAATTCGCCGTTCCTGCCCGGCAAATTTTGCACGCATGTCGTGTGTAAATGGTGCTTGCTGCCCAGCGGAATTTCACACCCCGAACATTAAGTGATTGTTAATCAACGGTTCAGCGGTTGGCATCTGTCTTGCTTGGTTACGTGTTGGAAGCAACGCAATAATTCCACCGGGAGACCGCTGATCATGTCCATTTCCGTCGATCAGGCGAGATATTTCATTCCATCCTACGCTGCCCAGAATCTGGCGCCTGCAGATGATGCGCCATCTGCGGCTAACCAGTCATCAAACGCCTCTGAAGATGATCAAACCACCGTTGCCCCGCCACCGACGTCGTCCAATCAATTGCTCGCATCCGGCGATATGCGATTGCTGTTGCTGCGCGGTCTGAATGGCGACGGTGTCGAAGGCTATAAAAGTATTCTGGACCAGTTTTATAGCGATCCCGCAAATCGTGAAGACCCGGTGAGCTTTTTGAAGAACCTGAGCGATGACGGGATTGACTTGCTTAAGCAGGCGCAATCGCTCCCGGCTGGTGCGCAAATCGATCTTTCCAAGCTGAATCAGGAAGAAGCGCTGAATTTTATCCTGCCGCACAGCGGTCAGGTGGATTTGAACAATGACGGCATCGTCGCCAGTGCGAACGGTGGCAAAGGGTTCATGTTCCCACCGCCGAACGCACCGCAGGACGTGAAGGACGCATGGAAAGAAGCCACCGACGGCATGAGTGATTCCGACATTTTCCTGATGTCCGGTAAATTCATGATGCAGTTCATGATTTCTAACATCCGCGTCGATGACAACGGCAACGTGCACCGCGCTGAGCCGGGCGATCCCGACTGGCGTAATATTTTCGCCGAGGACGGTTATTCTTACATGGAAGCCATTAATGAATTTAAGGCGGCCAACGAATTCTCGCGGCCCGACAACACGCCGGAAATGTACGAGCGGATCAAATCCCTTTTGGCGCGCCTGGAAAACGTCTTCTCGTCGCACGGGATCGCCTGAGGACGGTCGCAGTGAAGTTTATTTGAACGGCACGATCTTCTCATCCTGTCCTTCTCCCAAGGGAGAAGGAACCCGGACGGACGCCGCGCGAGGGGGCACGTACCGTGGAGAGTTTTACCGCATCGCGGCGCGGCGCGCCTGTTTGGGATCGGCACCGTTCTCGTCGAACAACTCGGCCAGGCGCGCCATCATGGTGCCGCCCAGTTCTTCGGCGTCGACAATGGTGACGGCGCGGCGGTAATAGCGCGTCACGTCGTGACCGATGCCGATCGCGGTCAGTTCCACATCCGACTTGGTTTCGATGTAGTGAATGACTTCGCGTAGGTGGCGTTCGAGATAGTTGCCCGGGTTCGCCGACAGCGTTGCATCGTCGACCGGCGCGCCATCCGAAATCACCATCAGGATACGGCGCTGTTCCGGCCGTCCCAGAAGGCGGTTGTGCGCCCACAGGAGCGCTTCGCCATCGATGTTCTCTTTTAACAGGCCCTCGCGCAGCATCAGGCCAAGGCTCGGCCGGGCGCGACGCCACGGCATATCGGCGCTTTTATAGACGATATGGCGAAGATCGTTGAGCCGGCCCGGGTTCTTGGGTTTCCCCTGCTCGACCCACTTTTCACGGGACGTACCGCCCTTCCACGAACGGGTCGTGAAGCCGAGGATTTCGACCTTCACGCCGCAGCGTTCCAGCGTGCGCGCCAGGATATCGGCGCTCATCGCGGCGACCGTGATGGGACGGCCGCGCATGGAACCGGAATTGTCGATCAGCAGGGAGACGACGGTGTCGCGAAACTCGGTGTCGGTTTCCATCTTGAACGACAGCGGTGCCACCGGGTCGATGACGACGCGCGAGAGCCGCCCGGCGTCGAGCATGCCCTCTTCCAGGTCGAATTCCCAGGACCGGGTCTGTTGTGCCAGCAGGCGGCGTTGTAAACGGTTGGCGAGCTTGCCGACGACGCCCTGCAGATGCGAAAGCTGCTGGTCGAGCTGGTGGCGCAACCGGGTCAGTTCCTCGGTATCGCAAAGCTCGTTTGCATCGGTGACCTCGTCGTATTCGGTCGTAAATGCCTTATAAGGCTGATTGTCGCCGGTATCGTTGCGGCGCCAATCAGGATCGTACTCGCTTGGCCCCGCGGGCTCTTCTTCGCCCTCGCCCGGGTTCAACTCGTCTTCCATGAAGTCTGGATCGAAGTCCATGCCCTCGGCGGAGTCGGTATCTTCCGACTCGCCGGCCATGGAACCATCGGCGTCCATGTCGGATTCCGACTGTTCGGCGTCCTGGTTGCCCTCTTGGTTTTCGTCCGATTCGGATTGCTCGTCTTCCTCGGGGTTGTCGTCGGGCGGATCGTCGCGCAAAAGATCAAGCGACTTCAGCATGCGGTTGACCGCTTGCGAGAACTCTTCTTGATTGGCGGCGGACTTGATCAGATCGTTGAGATCGCCGGAAATCTTCTTCTCGATGTCGGCACGGTAGAGATCGACGAACTCCTTGGCCGATTCCGGCAGTTCACGGCCCGAGAGATGCTCGCGCACCAGTAGACCGACGACTTCCGGCAAAAGCGCGTCGTCGCGTTCCTTGACCCCGGCGTATCCCTTGGCGCGGCAGCGCTCTTCCAGAAGGGCCTGCAGGTTGTCCCCCGCGCCCGACAGCCGTTGCGTCCCCAGCGCTTCGCAGCGGACCTGCTCGACCGCTTCGTAGATGCGCCGGGCATCGGCGCCGTCGGGCATGTTGGCCTGATGGGTTTCGGCGTCATGATGCCGGAGCCTGAGTGAAAGCGCGTCCGACATGCCACGGAACCGCGACATCGCTTCCGGGCTCATGTTGGCCTGCGGTGTCGGCAGATGCGCGGTTTCTGCGGTCAGCCCGGGCGTGCTCTGGCCGTACTGGACTTCCAGATCCTTGGCATGACCCATCGCGCGCAGCGTCGAAGCTGTTACGCGTTTCCAGAGCTCTGACGGGTGTTCGTTACCCAATGTCCGTCCTTCGGTCAGGCCTTACTGCAGAACCGCGTTGGCCGCGGATTCCGGCAGTTCCTCACCCATGGCGCGCTGGTAGTACTCAGCCACCACCGGGCGTTCCAGTTCGTCGCACTTGTTGAGGAAGGTGACGCGGAAGGCGTACCCAAGGTCCTTGAAGATCTCGGCGTTCTGCGCCCACGTGATTACGGTCCTGGGCGACATAACGGTCGAGATGTCACCGTTCATGAAGCCGGCACGGGTCATATCGGCCAGTTCGACCATGGCGGCGATCTGATCCTTGCCTTCCTTGGTGTTGTAGGATTCGCACTTGGCGAGCGCGATCTGAACTTCGTCGTCGTGCGGCAGATAGTTGAGCGTCGCGACGATGTTCCAGCGGTCCATCTGGCCCTGGTTGATCTGCTGCGTGCCATGATAAAGGCCCGTGGTGTCACCAAGACCGATGGTGTTGGTGGTCGAGAACAGGCGGAAGAACTTGTGCGGGCGCATGACGCGGTTCTGGTCGAGAAGCGTCAGCTTGCCTTCGACTTCCAGCACGCGCTGGATCACGAACATCACGTCCGGGCGGCCGGCGTCATATTCGTCGAATACCACCGCCGTAGGGTTCTGCAGTGCCCACGGCAGGATGCCTTCGCGGAATTCGGTGACCTGTTTGCCGTCTTTCAGAACGATGGCGTCCTTGCCGACAAGGTCGATACGGGAAATGTGGCTGTCCAGGTTGACGCGGATGCACGGCCAGTTGAGGCGCGCCGCCACCTGTTCGATATGCGTCGACTTACCGGTGCCGTGATAGCCCTGAATCATGACGCGGCGGTTGTAGGCAAAGCCCGCCAGAATGGCCATCGTCGTATCCCGGTCGAAACGGTATGCGTCATCGACGTCCGGCACGTGCGGGTCGGCTTCGGAAAACGCCGGCACTTCCATGTCGCTGTCGATGCCGAAAACCTGACGCACCGAAAGTTTGATATCCGGTTCCTGCATCAGGAGCGGCTGAGATTGATGGCTAGAGGTCATTCACGCATTCCCGTTCGTCTGACCGGTCGCTCGGCGCGAACCGGCATTAATGTCTTACCGTCATCCATATAGGGATTCTGTTCGTTCGGTGTTAGGGGCAATCCCCAGACTCGTCAAGGATTTGTGCCGTTTTCCGGCGATTTTCAGGGCGTTTTGTTGTTACTGAGACAATTGCCGGTCTCTCTTCCCCGTCATCTTGGGATCCATGCATTCCAATCCATGCATCGGCGCCGGAGCGATGTTGGCGCGTATGCGGCCTGGATCAAGTTCAGGACACCGAACGGGCGTTATATCACCAGAAACTGCTTGAGCGTTTCATAGGCGTTGCGCACTTCCTTGAATTTCTCCTCCGCCGCTTTGGTGCCGCCGTTGGCGTCCGGATGGTGCTTTTTGACCAGTTCCTTGTAGCGGACTTTCAGGTCTTGTGCCGTCACCGGCAGGTTCAGGCCGAACACGGCGAGCGCGGCGCGGGTCGGCGCGTCGGCCTGTGGCTGGGCCGAGGTTGCGGTCTTTTCGTCGAACAGGCCGAAATCGTCGATGAAGTAGTTCGGATCGAAGCCGAACGGGCCGGTACCGGGCTTCGGCCCCCTGCCCGGTGGTACGTCCCGGTCGCCGATCGGCCATGACGGGCGGTTCCAGACGGTGTCGTGACGAAGCGAGGCCTCGACCTCCTCGTCCGACATGCCCTCGAAGTAGTTCCAGCGGCTGTTGTACTGGCGGATATGGTCAAGACAGAACCAGCGGTATTCGCGCAACTGCTCACGCGAGCGCGGTGCGCGATGATCCGCCTTCATCTGGCAATTCGGCCATTCACACAGGCGAATGTCCTCGGCGACGTCGTCGCGCATGACCAATGACGGATGAAGCTGTTTGCGTCTTGCCATGACCGATAATGTGCGCCTTTCGAAGGAAGATACAAGCTTGACAGAAACGATTTTGATGCCGTGACAGGGACAGCGGTGGCGTCTAGGATTTCTCGGTTAAATAAGGCGTTTACGGAGACAGCAAAACGCCTGACCGGGGGAACGGAGAGCAACGTATGGCGGATCACCGAACAATCGGCGGCGATACGGCGACGGATGGGGAATCCGATCGCTATGACGCGCTGTTCGGCCGCATTCCGCTCAAGCCTGAACCGTCGCATCCCGTTTCCGCCGAAGAATCAGATAAGGGGTTCTGGCTCAGGCTCGCCGAGAACGAGAGCTATGAACGGCTCAATCTTGCGGCGACCTATCTGGCGGTTTTCTTTGCGCCCACCGCGGCATTCCTGGAGATGCTGGCGAACCCGGCCGAACTGTACTGGTCGATGGAGGCGGCGCGCTGGGTCGAGGCCCTGATGGGCATCTTCTTCATGTTCGATATCTGCGTCGGCGCCCTCGCCTATGGGATGAAGTATTTCAAGACGCCGGCCGCGTGGATCAACATCCTTGCCGTGGGCGCGACGGGGGCGTCGTTCCTGTCCGGCGACGTCGGCATCGCCAACCCGCGGGTACTGCGAATACTGAGGACCGTGCGTGCGGTCGCCAAGGTCGGGCTGGTACAGAAGGTCGGGACCCGCGAGACCGTACTGGGTGCGGAAATGCTGACCTCCATGGGCCGCGACGATGCGTGGTATGCGGTTGGGATACTCTTGCTGATCAGTATGCTGGGCGATTTCTCGATCGGCCAATACGAGCATTTCTCGGACCCGATCCTTGAAATCATCATCTATGCGGCGATGGTCTATGCGGTGAAGTGGAAGGCCGAGAGGAACCTGGAACGCGTCGGCAAGATCTTCATGGACCGCCTGCACGAGGCCAATCAGGTCATACTCGCCAAGATGCGCGAGATTCCCGGTCTCGAGGACGCCGACACCATTATTCGCCGCCGTGCCGAGGAAGCCGAGAAAGCCGGCCGTCATTTGAACGAGATCGACACGCTGATCGAGGCGATCAGCATGATTATTTCGAACCTGCGCCGCTTCATCAGTCGCCGCGCATTTCTGGAGGCCAAGGGTGAACGTGTGATCCCTACCCGCTCGCCGGTTGCGTTGATGTTCACGGACGTGGCCGGGTTCCAGGCCATGACGCATGAACTCGAAAAAGACATTCTGCCGGTCCTCAAGACCTACCTGGGCGAGATGAACCGGGGCGTCAGCCGTCACGGCGGCGATATCGACAAGTTCCTTGGCGAAGGTATTTTCGCGTACTTCCACAACAATCAGGATCCCCGCACCAGCGCCAATGCGGCCTTCGACGCCGCGGTCGAAATGCACAAGCTGTCCGAAGCGCTGGAGGTCGCAGGCGGTATCTGGGAAGAATTCTTCAAGGACAAACCGGGTTGGGAGGACAAGCGCCACTTCAACACCCGTTTCGGCCTGCACTGGGGACTGGTGGTGGCCGGCCCTGTCGGTGATGACGATCGCGCCGATTCGACGCTGATTGGCGATAACGTCACGCTGGCGTCCCGGCTTGAGGGGTTGAATGCGAGCTACGGCACGCAGATTCTCGTCAGTGACGACTTTTATGACTGCCTGAGCGCCGACCGCCGTGTGCTTTGCCGCCGCGTCGACCGGGTGCTGATGCCGGGTCACGACGACCCGATCAGCATCTACACCGTCGACATCCGGCCTCTGCCGGTCGGTTTCCTGCTTGCCTTCGAAAAGGGTGTGAATGCCTACCTGGAAGGCGACTGGGGCGATGCCCGCCAAGCGCTTCTGGAGGCCCGCGCCGTTCTCGAAGCCGAGGAAGAAGACACCGATGCGGCCACGGAAACCCTGATCAGGCGCATCGAGGACATCAATTCCTTCTGGCAAAAAGCGGTCTCGCACCTGCACGAACGGGTGCCCGAGGATGTGACCGCGGAAACGGCGGAGGCGCTTGCCGAGCGGCTTTCCGGCGATACCTGGCTGCCGCCGCACGAATGGCGTGGCGCCTGGCGCATCATGGATTGACCTGAACGGCGCGAAACAGCGGAAAATGCGGGATATTTCCCGCACGGAATGCTTGACGGCATGGGGTGAAGCCCCTAAAAGACCTGCCAC
Source organism: Rhodospirillales bacterium (assembly GCA_023145215.1). Classification (GTDB taxonomy): domain Bacteria; phylum Pseudomonadota; class Alphaproteobacteria; order Rhodospirillales; family Casp-alpha2; genus UBA4479. The sequence goes on from JAGLED010000021.1 coordinate 78,932, forward strand.
CGGATCGTGCTGACGCGCGATCCCAATTTTTTGTAGACAGTTTATTCGGCGCTCCGCGCCCGAGATTGAGGACCGAGACCATGTCCAAACGCTGTGAATTGACCGGCCGCACCGTTCAAACCGGCAATAACGTGAGCCACGCGATGAACAAGACGCGTCGCCGTTTCCTGCCGAACCTGCAGGTGACCTCGCTGTGGTCGGAAGCGCTGGGCGAAAGCGTCCGGTTCCGTGTCACCACGTACGGCATCCGCACGGTTGAACACAACGGTGGTCTGGACGCCTATCTGCTGAAAGCCGGCGAAGACAAACTGAGCACCAACGCCCAGCGCGTGAAGCGCCGCATTAAGCAGGCGCTGGCGAAAACCGCCGCCGCTTAAGTACCGGTTTTAAAGAACCTGATGGAAGGGGCCCGCTTCGGCGGGCCTTTTTCGTTGTTACATCGATTGCAACATTGGGCGTTCCCGTCGTCCTGATCTTGTTTCAGGCCCCGTGTAATCTGCGGTATCGAGGTTCTGCGCGTGTTATGGATCCCAAATCAAGTTTGGGATGACGAATCTTTCCTGGGCGTATCGCCCTGCCCATCCCGTCGGCTATCTCTCCGCCTGCCCCTCAATAAGAGATTGAACGGGAACTCGGCGACGACGCGTAGCCCGGCGATCGACGAGATGTTTCGGATGGTGCGCCTGGCGTCGGTAAAGACCTCGGTGATCACCGCGCGCTGGTCGATTTCCCCCTCCTCACGCACCATGGCCAGCCGATGCAGTGAATAGAGCCCGATCAGCGCCGCCATCACGAAATAGAAGTCCCAGTGTTCGAGGCTGATCGTCTCGAACGTGACGTCGTGGTCGCCGCTATCCCAGCGCAACAAGAGGGACAGCTTCTGATGCGCGAAGAAATCCGCGCAAAGCCCGCCGAGCACCGGCGCGATGCCTCCGGACAAGGAACTGACCAGGCTGTTTGTCGCCAGGTACGACGTCGAGTTCCCCTTGGGGGCGAGCTTCATCGTGATGTTCGTGGTGGCGATGCTGACCCCCGCGGTGGCAACGCCGGTCAGCACATGCACGCTGGCCAGGATCGCCATCACCGCCCAGCGGGTATCGGTCGCGGTGGTGAATATCCACGCGAACGTGCAGGCGATGAACAGCGGTGCGGCGACTGCCAGAACCGCCTTGTTGGACACGCGGTCCGCGATCCGCCCAAAGGATTTGAGAACGATGATGTTGGCGAGCTGCGAGCACATGGCGAAGACCGTCACCGGGAACAGGTCGAGCCCCAGCCGTGTCAGCATGTGCACGGTGAAGAACGGCGCGGCAAGGTTGGCGGCGAAGTTCCACGCCGCCAGAAAAAACATAAGCTTGCGGAAATTTTCGTCGCGGAACGGTTCCGACAGGCGCGTCCTGAGATCGAGCGGCCCGTCGTCCGCCGGCATGCGCGGCTCCGCCATGCGGGTCATGCAATAGATGCCGACGAACCCCGAGATCATGGCGACACCAAAGATCGCCGCGTAGGCGAAACGGATGTCGAACCCCGACCAGCCTGGCCAACTGTCGATGAAGGCGGATGCAGCGATGCTGACCAGCATACCGATGCCGGTCATCCATGCCAGCCTGCGGCCCATCAGAAGACCGCGTTCCTTGTCGTCGATGACATCTCTAATCCAGGCGTTCCAGCTGCAGCCGACAATCGCGCCCATGCCGTATCTGAAGCAGATCGCGGCAAACAGTATCGGCAACGATAATACCGGCTCGCCGATCAGCGCCGCCGTGGGCAGTCCGACCAATGCGATCCGTCCGACCAACCCCGCAGCGACGCAGATCAAGCGGCGGTTACGAATCCGCTCGACGAGCACGATTCCCAACAACTGCCCGAGACTGGCGAGCGACGGCATGGCGGCGATCAGACCGATGAAGGCGTTCGACGCGCCCAGATGCAAGGCAAAGGCGGTCATGAACGTCCCGATGGCGAGGGTTTCCATGACCTGTGCGGCGATACCGTTACCCAGTAGCCATTTTTTGGTCTCGGCGTAAGCGGCCTCGTCCACGGTTTCCAGTGGCTGCAATTTATTCTGAATTTTGCTCGGGCCAACCAAGGATCTGAACCGTAAGGAATATGAGCGAATGTGCGGATCGTATCAGCTTGCCCGGTCATGACAACTGCCGCCGAAGACGTCCGGCGGCGCGAAGTGCTTGCCCCGGCGCGGCCGAATTGCTGCTATCGGACCTATGACCAATTCAAAAGACGCTCTTAGCGAACTCTGGGCCCTGACGGGACTTCCCGCTCAAGCTCTCGACGCCGTAAACCTGACCGGAGACGAACCGGGGCTGCCGTCGTCTTTCCGGATCGGGACCGCCGCGCAGGCATCGATCGCTGCCAGCGCGCTCGCGGCGGGTGACATCTTCCGGGAACGCACCGGCGCAAAAAACTGCCAGCGGATCGACGTCGACATGCGTGACGCATCGATCCAGTTCCGTTGTGAACGCCATCTGCGCGTCGACGGCGGACCGGCCCCGGATATCACGGACATCCTGTTCGGCGCTTTCCAGTGCGGGGACGGCAGATGGATCAGGCCGCACACCGTCTATCCGCACCATCGCGCCGGGTTTTTGCGCGTTCTCGGCAATGTCAAATATGACCGCGACGCGGTGGACAGGGCGTTGCGCGACTGGAACGCCGAAGAACTGGAGCAAGCGTGCGCCGATGCCGGGTTGGTGCTTTCGATGACGCGAAGCTTCGAAGAATGGGATGCGCATCCGCAGGGTAAGGCGGTCGCGGCTATTCCGCCGCTGGTCATCGAAAAGATCGGCGATGCCCCGCCTGCCCCCTTGCCCGAGGGCGCCAGTCGTCCGCTGGACGGCATTCGTGTGTTGGAAATGACGCACGTGATCGCCGGTCCGCTCGCCGGGCATACATTGGCCGGGCACGGTGCGGATGTGATGCTTTTGTACGCGCCTCATCGCCCTTTCATCCCACCGCTTGTGATGTGTTCGGGGGCCGGCAAGATATCGGCTTACCTGGATCTTCGTGAGGCGTCCGAGCGCGAGAAGTTGCAGGGATTGTTGAAAGATGCCGACGTCTTTCTTCAAGGCTACCGCCCCGGCGCGATTGCCGGTCACGGTCTCGCACCCGAAGAGATCGCCGCCATACGCCCGGGCATCGTCTGTGCAAGCCTGTCCGCTTACGGGCACGAGGGGCCGTGGCGCGACCGCCGTGGGTTCGATTCCCTGGTGCAGAACGCCAATGGCATGAATCACGCCGAGGGTGAAGCCGCCGGATTGGACCGCCCGAAGGCCCTGCCGTGCCAGGCCAACGATCATGTGTCCGGGTATTTACTGGCGACCGGTATCATGGCCGCCCTGCACCGCCGACAGACGGAGGGCGGGTCGTGGCTGGTACGGGTCGGTCTCGCCCCGACCGCGCAGTGGATCAGAAACCTCGGGCGCCTGGAAGACGGCCTGTCGATGCCGGATCCGGGTCAGGACGACGTCAGCGATCTTCTTGAAGACGTCGACAGCGGCTTCGGCCGCCTGACCCAGGTCAGGGAGGCGGCGCGCATGTCAGAGACGCCGATGCGCTGGGACCGGCCAAGCGTGCCGCTGGGCACCCACCCGGCCGAATGGCCTGCGGCCTGATCAGACGTTGAAGGCGTTCATGCCCGGATAGACCGACACCGGGCCGAGTTCTTCCTCGATACGGATCAACTGATTGTATTTTGCGATCCGGTCGGAACGGCTGAGCGAACCGGTCTTGATCTGGCCCGCATTGGTCGCGACCGCGATGTCGGCAATTGTGGAATCTTCGGTCTCACCGGAACGGTGCGAGATCACGGTCGTGTAACCGGCGCGGTGCGCCATGTGCACGGCTTCGAGTGTTTCGGTGAGAGTACCGATCTGGTTCACCTTGATCAGGATCGAATTCGCGACACCCTTTTCAATGCCGTCGGCGAGACGCAAAGGGTTCGTGACGAACAGGTCGTCACCCACGATCTGGACCTTGTCGCCGATTTCGTCGGTCAGCATCTTCCAGCCGTCCCAATCGTCTTCGGACATCGGATCCTCGATGGAGATGATTGGGTATTTTTTAACGAGGTCGGCCCAGTATTTCACCATGCCCGTGGCGTCGAGGGTCTTGCCCTCGCCTTCGAGTACGTATTTGCCTTTTTTGTAGAATTCGGTCGAAGCCGCGTCGATAGCCAGCACGACGTCCTTGCCCGCCTTGTACTTGGCGCCCTTGATCGCCTTCATGACGAAATCCAGCGCTTCGGTCGTCGATTTGAGCGCCGGTGCGAAACCGCCTTCGTCGCCGACGTTGGTGTTATGACCCGCGTCCGACAGGTCTTTCTTGAGACGCTGGAAGATTTCCGCGCCCATGCGGATGGCATCGGCGCATGTATCCGCACCGACCGGCATGATCATGAATTCCTGGATATCGATGGGGTTGTCCGCGTGCGCGCCGCCGTTGACGATGTTCATCATCGGAACCGGAAGCACATGGGCATAGACGCCGCCGATCCCCCGGTAGAGCGGCAGGCCCGACTCTTCCGATGCCGCCTTGGCGCAGGCGAGCGATACACCGAGCATAGCGTTGGCGCCGAGCTTGCTTTTGTTCTTGGTGCCGTCCAGTTCGATCATCACGTTGTCGATGAAGACCTGTTCTTCGACATCGACGCCGACGAGGGCCTCGAAGATCTCGTTGTTGACCGATGAGACGGCCTTCAGGACACCCTTGCCGCCGAAACGCTTCTTGTCGCCATCGCGGAGTTCCACAGCTTCGTGTGCCCCGGTCGATGCGCCCGAAGGTACGGCGGCACGGCCCATAACGCCCGTTTCCAGAAGAACGTCCACCTCGACGGTCGGGTTGCCCCGGGAATCGAGAATTTCACGGCCGGTGATATCGATGATCGCAGTCATGTCTGGAACCTTCTGAAAAAGTGTCGGTTTTTCGGTGAAAACGGTAAGTGCCCGGGCGGCGGACCCCCAGGAACGCCTATCTGATACCAACCCCCTTGGCGGGGATCAATCAATCATTCGGTGAACGTTCCAAGGCAGCCGGCGGTTCGGTGCTTTGCGAGCTATCAAGAACTCGGCGCACCTGCAGGGCGACGTCCCGGTTGCTGTAGGGTTTGCGCAGCAGCGGATACTTCTTGCCTGTGGCCATTTTCTTCATGGACGTATTACCGGTGTATCCCGATGTCAGCAGGATTTTCAGGCCGGGTTTCATCTCGGCGGCACGATTTGCAAGCTCGTATCCGTTGATACCGGGCATGACGATGTCGGTCAGCAACAGGTCGAAATGCTCCCCCGACGTCAGCTTCTCCATTGCAGTTGCACTATCGTAGACGACCGTAGTCGAATACCCGAGTTCGGTCAGGATCGTCTGCGCGACTTCCGCAAGGTCCCGCTCGTCGTCGACGATCAGGATGCTTTCCTTACCGCCGCGGACCCGTCTGGCGGCCGCGTTGTCATCGATGCTGGCCCGGCGGGTGCCGTCGTCCGCCACCAACGGCAGATAAAGTTTGATCGTCGTACCGACACCGGGCTCCGAATAGATCGAGATTGCACCATTGGAACGTTTTACGAACCCATAGACCATCGCCATGCCCAGCCCCGTTCCCCTACCCTCCGTCTTGGTGGTGAAGAACGGCTCGAA
>JAGLED010000022.1 GCA_023145215.1 Rhodospirillales bacterium
AGTCGCCCTCGAACCATTCGACATGGCTGTCGCCCTCGAAGGCGAGGATGTGGGTTGCCATGCGGTCGAGGAACCAGCGGTCGTGCGACGTGATCAGCACGCAGCCGGCGAAATCGGCGATGGCCTCTTCAAGCGCGCGTAGCGTGTCGACGTCGAGATCGTTGGTCGGCTCGTCGAGCATCAGCACGTTGGCGCCCGATTTCAGCATGTTCGCCAGGTGCACGCGGTTGCGCTCACCGCCCGACAGCTGGCCGACTTTTTTCTGCTGGTCGCCGCCCTTGAAGTTGAACTGCGCGACATAGGCGCGGGACTGCATCTTGCGCTTGCCGAGGTCGATCTCGTCGAGGCCGCCGGAGATTTCCTCCCACACGGTCTTGTTGTCGTTCAGCGCATCGCGCGACTGATCGACGTAGCCGAGCTTGACCGTGTCGCCGATGCGGATCTCGCCGCTGTCCGGCTTCTCGGCGTCGGTGATCATCTTGAACAGCGTGGTTTTGCCCGCGCCGTTCGGGCCGATGATCCCGACAATCGCACCCGGCGGAATCTTGAACGACAGATCGTCGATCAGAAGATGATTGCCGAACCCTTTCCTGAGGTCCTTGGCTTCGATCACCAGGTCGCCCAGACGCGGCGCGGCGGGGATGACGATCTGCGCCGAACCCGGGGCCTTGTCCTGTGACTTGGCGAGCAGTTCTTCATAAGCCGTGATACGCGCCTTGGACTTCGCCTGACGGGCGCGGGGCGACTGCCTGATCCATTCCAGTTCTTCCGACAGCGTGCGCTGGCGGGCGCTTTCCTCGCGCTCTTCCTGGGCGAGACGTTTTTGTTTCTGTTCCAGCCAGGACGAATAATTGCCCTCGTACGGGATGCCGCGGCCGCGGTCGATCTCGAGGATCCAGCCCGTCACGTTATCCAGGAAGTAGCGGTCGTGGGTGACCATCACCACGGTGCCCGCATATTCCTTCAGGTGGCGCTGCAGCCAGGCGACCGATTCCGCGTCCAGGTGGTTGGTCGGCTCATCCAGCAACAGCACTTCCGGCTTTTGCAGCAACAGGCGGCAGAGCGCGACCCGGCGGCGTTCCCCGCCGGACAGGTTCTCGACCGAGCTGTCGGCCGGCGGACAGCGGAGCGCATCCATGGCGATTTCGATGGTGCGGTCCAGGTCCCAGCCGTCGACGGCGTCGATCTTTTCCTGCAGTTCCGCCTGTTCGGCGATGGTCGCGTTCATTTCGTCGTCGTCCATCGGTTCGGCGAACTTGGCGGACACCTCGTTGAAGCGGTCGAGGAGGTCCTTCACCCCGCCCAGGCCGTCGGTGATGTTTTCCTCGACGGTTTTCGTGGGATCGAGCTGCGGTTCCTGTTCCAGATAGCCGACGCGCACGCCCTTGGCGGCCCATGCCTCACCCGAGATATCGGTGTCGATCCCGGCCATGATCTTCATGAGCGTGGATTTACCGGCGCCGTTCGGGCCCAGCACGCCGATCTTGGCGTCCGGCATGAACGAAAGGGTGATGTTCTTGAGGATTTCCTTGCCGCCCGGAAACGTCTTGGACACGCCCTGCATGACATAGGAATACTGGTAGCTGGCCATCGGTGCTCGATCCTCTGGAAATGGGTCTGAATTTGGCCGTTGTGATATCGCTTTAGCGGCCTTCTGGCAATCATTGTGCGCGGTCAGGGGGCTGGACTTTGCCGGGCGATCCCATACGCTGAACGATATGGAACTGAGCGCGAAACTCCTGCAACTCTACCGGCACCTCTGGACAAGCTACTGGTGCATTCCGGTCGCGTTCCTTTTGCTGTCCATCGCGCTGGCGGCAACGACCACCGGGATCGATCACGTTTTCAAGGACAGCATCGAGCCGGGGTTTTACTACCTGCGCGCGGTGGAGCCGGAAACGGCGCGGGTGATCCTGTCCATGATCGCGGGCTCGATCATCGGTGTCGCGGGGGTGGTGTTTTCGATCACCATGGTGGCGGTGTCGTTCGCATCGGGCAATTTCGGCCCCCGGTTGATCGGCAACATGATGCGCGACCGCGGCAGCCAGGTGAGCCTCGGGTGCTTCATCGGGACGTTCGCCTTCTCGCTGATCGCGCTCCGCTTCGTGCGGGTCGGTGGCGACGGCGTGGCGGCGTTCACGCCCTATGTCTCCGTCGCGACGTCGATGGGGCTCGCGCTCGCGTGCATGGGGGTGTTGATCTATTTCATCCATCACGTGCCGGAAACCATCAACATCGAACTGATCGTCGCCAAGCTCGGCCGGTCGTTAAAGTCGGGGATCGAGACCCGGTTCCGCGCCGATGAAGACGTCGAGACGACGCACGTCGGCGGCGACTGGCGGGACGATGCCGACCGGAAAGACGCCACCGAAATCGTCCTCGCGGCGGAGGGGTATATTCAGGCGCTCGACGTCGACAAGCTCGATGAGATCGCTTCCGCAAACAGGTTCTATATCGAGATCCTGCGCCGCCCCGGGGCCTTCGTGACGATCTGTGATCCGGTGTGCGCGGTCTGGCATGAGGAAGAACTTTCGGCCGAAACGTGCGGCCGTATTCAGGCATGCTTCGCCACGGGCGCATCGCCGACCGTCAACCAGAACATCGAATTCGTCGCCGATCAGTTGGTCGAGATCATCGCCCGCGCGCTGTCGCCGGGGGTCAACGATCCGTTTACCGCGATCGCTTGCATCAACTGGCTCAAGGCCGGCATCCTGCATTTCGCCGCGCATGAGACCGAACACGACACCTTCAACCGTCATCAGCGGGTCAAGTCGAAGGCCTATCTGTTCGACGATTTCGTCACGGCGATCTTCGAAAATGCGATCCCCTATATCGCGTCGAACCGGCAGGTCACGCGCCATACCCTGGATTGCCTGTCGGAGATTTCAGAACATTTGACCAACGGCAAAAGGCGCGACGTGATCGAAAAGACGATCAACGATCTGGAGCAGGCCGCCGAGGACCGGTGAAGCCTGTGCTCAGCGCCGGGCGCGAAAAACCAGATAGACCGTGGCGGCGATGGCGAGGGCCGGCAGCGGGATGTCGCGCATCAACGCCATGGTGTAGGCCGACGCCAGATCCCACGCGCTCCAGATCAACGGCCAGGCGAGCAGCCACAGCACGCTCCGGCCCTGCACGAAACTGACGGCCGCGACCCCGATCAGCGCCGCCGTAGCGGGCGCGGTCCCGAAAAGCTGCGCCGTCATGAGGCCGTCGCCGGCGGCCTGGGCGAGCAACGGATGCAGGATCAACGCGGCGGCGATCAACGTGTAGCCGATCCGTATGCGGACCGGATCGCCGGTGATCGCGAATCTGCCGAGGATCCCGCCCCACAGCGCCGTGACGGCACCTTGCGCGATGAACAACCAGCCGAATATCACCGCCGCCCAGTTGAGATTGGCGTACTGATGGATGTGGAACGCCCAACCCGTCCAGACCCAGAACGTGGCGGCACTGAACGCGAGAATGCGCCCGGCGCGGGGTTCGCGCCGGCGGACGCAGATCAGCGCGACGACACCGAGCAGCATCGCAAGCGCGGCTGCCGGCCACGTGTCTTCGTTGTAACGGGCGAACATGCCGACATAGACGTCGGGGGTGAACGGGATCAGGCGATCCATTAGGCCGATCCATCCCTCGAGACGGCGCTGCGCGCCTCCTCAGGATGAGGATTGAGAGTCCGCCTCATGCTGAGGAGCGAAGCATCTCGAAACATGAGGTGTGTCATAAGTTACCTACATGATCCGCCATGCGCCGGCGCATTTTCGGGTCGGGAAGCGGCCCCTTTAGGACGCCCATGTTCTCCGTCATGTGTTCGACCTTGCTGGTCGCCGGGATAGCGCAGGTGACGGCGGGGTGCGAAACGATGAACTTCAAAAGGAACTCTGGCCAGTTCTTTGCGCCGGCCTCGGCCGCCCAGGCGGGCAGCGGGTGGTTCTGGACCTTGTCGATCAGGCTGCCGCGCCGGTAAGGACGGTTGCAGATGACGGCGATGCCGCGTTCCCGGGCCAGCGGGAGAAGACGGCTTTCCGCCGCACGGTCGACGGCGTTGTAGGTCAGTTGCACGAAGTCGATGTCTTCCGACGACATGATCTTCTCCATCCCGTCGTGGCGCATGCCGTGCGACGTTGTGATGCCGATGTAACGGATGCGCCCGGCGGCCTTTTCGGCGCGAAGGGTTTCAAGGTGATCTTCCCAGTTCAAAAGATTGTGAACCTGGAAGAGATCGAACGTGTCGACGCCCCATAATCCGAATGAGTCGTCGATCTGTTCCTTGCCGTGCGCCGTCACCGGGGTCCACACCTTGGTCGCGGAAAAAAGGCCCTCGGGCACGCCGAGTTTCCGAAGCCCGTAGCCGACGACCGCTTCGGACGAGCCGTACATCGGCGACGAATCGATCATGCCGCCACCCATTTCGAAGAACCGCCGGAGAACCTCGGTGCGCTGATCGCGGAGCCGCTGATCCTCGCCGACGTTAAAGGTGATCCACGTGCCCATGCCGATGGCCGGAATACGCGCGCCGGTTTTTCCCACGGTTTTCATCAGGATATCGGGGGCGGCGGCGCGGACGGGCACGCCGGCAAGGCCGAAGGCCGCCGCGGCAGCGCCGAGGCCGATGAACTGTCTGCGATTGAAGTTCGTGCGGTACATGTCTGCGATCTCCACTTTCCGAACACATAAGAACCCGGACCGCCGATTTCGAGGCTTGCGCTGCGGCGCGGGGCCGGGTTTGCTACGCGCTAAATCAATCAAGAACAGGGGAGCATCAATGAGCGTCACCGAAATCCGCGCCGAGGTCTTCACGAAACTGCCGGACGCGCTGCACATCAGCGGCCAGCCGTCGGACTGGGTCGACGCCAACAAGCCGGGCGGCGATGTGCCGTCGTTCCTCGAAGGCCCGTCGTTCGACAGGGACGGGAACCTCTGGTGCGTGGACATCCCGTGGGGCCGGATCTTCAGGATCACGCCGGCAGGCGAATGGTCGGTCGGGGCCGAATACGACGGCTGGCCAAACGGGCTTCGGGTGTTGCCGGACGGGACGATCCAGATCGCGGATTACAAGCGCGGGATCGTGATGCTCGATCCGAAAACGGGTGAGACCCGCGACAGGTTTTCGTCGAACCGGAGCGAGGGCTTCAAAGGCTGCAACGATCTTTTCTTCGGCGCCGACGGCACGCTCTATTTCACCGATCAAGGGACGACCGGTCTGCATGACCCGACGGGCCGCGTCTATCGGGTGCGTCCGGGGACGGAGACGCTGGAACGTCTGATTTCCAACGGGCCGAGCCCGAACGGGCTGGTCACCAGCCTGGAAGACAAGGTGCTTTATGTCGCCATGACCCGCGCCGCCGCCGTCTGGCGGGTGCCGCTGTTCCCGGAAGGTCCGTCGAAGGTCGGGCTGTTCGCGCGTTTGCCCGCCGGCGTCATCGGTCCGGATGGGATGGCGTTGGACGAGAACGGCACTCTTTATGTCTGTCATGCCAGCCGGGGGCGGATATACGCCTTCGACGAGCACGGCGAAGAGGTGCTGACCGTCGATTGCCGTCACATCGGCCGGACCACCACCAACCTCGCGTTCGGCGGCGAGAATAATTCGGAACTGTTCATCACGGTGTCGGATGCGGGGGTGATCGCGCGCGCCAAAATGCCGGTGCCGGGACGGCCAATGTACAGCCACACCGGATAGCGCTTCGAATTTAGGAAGATCAGTGCGCCGGTTTCGGGTGCGGGGCCGGCGTTTGCTGCGATTTATCGTTCGGCGCGGACGGCTTTTGAGACTTGCGGAACGCAGCCAGAATCGAGCCCGCTTTCAGGGAACGCCATATCATCATGTCAGCCTGCCATCGCCATGGCGGCGGCGGGCATTTTGCCGGTGGATTTGCTGTCGCGTTCGACGATCGCTTCGACGATTTCACACTGGCACTGACCGCAGCACGGCTCACAGCCGTAAAACGCATGCACGTCGTCCCAGCGCTCGACGCCCGCGTTCAACGCGGTGTCGACTTCCTTGTCGGTGATTCCGTTGCAGTTGCAAATATACATAACCGTCTCGCAAACTCGGGTGTCGAAGTTTCTTTGTTTTGTGCGAATGATTATCATTCGAGATGCGAATGATTGTCAATACCAGAAAATTCACGAGATTGTGTGCCAAAAAATGCGATTATTTATCAATGACATATAGAAAAAATGACATCTTCTCTAATGTGCGCTAAACAGGATTGAATATTCAAATTCATAGGAGGCGACCATGAAAGGCGATCCGAAAGTCATCAAGCAGCTCAACGGCATCCTGAAAAACGAGCTGACCGCGATTAATCAGTATTTCCTGCATGCGCGCATGATGAAGGATTGGGGTTTCCTGGGATTGGCGGACAAGGTCTATCACGAGTCCATCGGCGAAATGAAACACGCCGACTACCTGATCGAGCGCATTCTTATGCTGGACGCGCTGCCGAACCTGCAGGATCTCGGCAAGCTCAAGATCGGTCAGAATGTGCCGGAATGCCTCGCCAGCGACCTCGGTCTCGAAACGACCAACCAGAAGATGCTCAAGGCCGCCATCGCGATTTGCGAGGACGCCAAGGACTATGTGTCCCGGGAAATCCTCGAGGATATCCTAGACGACACCGAAGAGCACATCGACTGGATCGAAACCCAGCAGAACGTCATCGAACACGCCGGGCTGCAGAACTACCTGCAGGAACACATGTTCGAAAAAGAGGGTGAGTCGTAAAGCCGGTTTAGTCCTTCGAGACGCGGCTCTGCCGCTCCTCAGGATGAGGGTGGCTTCAAGTCCCTCATGCTGAGGAGGATGCGAAGCATCCGTCTCGATGCATCAGGTCAGGCCAGGATCGACGTCATGTGATTGTCCCAGCGCCGGAACGCGTGTTCCGACGTTTCGGTGGGGGCGAGGGTTTCCGCCCAGCGGCCGACGCGGCCGGATCCGCTGGAGGCCAGCATGCCGCCTTCGGGGCCGGGCGCCAGGCCGCAGCCGTCGGCAAGCTCGATGTGGCCTTCCCATTTCCCCGCCGGCAACGCCCAGAACCCGACCAGACCGCCCCGCGGCGACGACACCGCAAGCATCTGTCCCCGCGCATCGCAGGCGACGGAGCCGCAATAGCCGTTGAAGCGTTGGAGTATGCCGTCCGGAACCTCCATCGGCTGAAGCCCTTGGTTATTTGTGCGGTCGTGGATATAGACCAGCGGCAATGTCCGCCCGTCGTCTTCCTGATCCTGGCAGCCGATGGCTACGCGGCCGTCCGGCAGGGCCGCCATGTGGCGGATCGAGAGCTTCTGTTGACGCAGGTCTTCGAAGTAGACCTGATCTGCGATCCTGCCGCTCATCGCGTCGATGTAGGCGAGCGACGGACGCATGGTGCCGATGTTCAGCTTCTCGCGTCCCTTGTCCGGATGCGTGCGGATGCCGCCATTGGCGACGGCGAGGGTTTTGCCGTCCGCCATTAAAAGCTGCTGGTGCGGGCCGATCCCGCCCGACGAATATTCCGCGATCCGCTTGTACCCCATCGCCACGTCATAAACGCCGATGACGCCGACACCGCTTTCATACGCGTTCTCGGTCATCCAGAGCGTGTTGCCATCCCGGCTGTAGACGGCGTGCCCGTAAAAATGCCGCCCGGGGGCGGGGGTGATGTGATGGCGTTCCTCGCCGTCCGTCAGGCCGAAGGAGATTGCGTATTCACCGGGGCGCCGGGCGACGACCAGGCCTTCGTCCGTGCCGGGCCTGACGGCGGTGCCGTGGCCGCGCGCCGGTAACGCGAGGTCCCAGACGATGTCCAGATTAGGGCCGATGCGGCTGACGAGGTGGCGGACGTGGAGTTCGTCATATCCGGTGGAGAGAAACCCGCTTTTGGCGCCGGCTGCGCGCACGCCGCCCGGCAGGGCCATGCCGAGACCGAGCGCGATCATGGAAGCGTTGAAGGTGCGCCGGTTCATCGCCATCGGGTTCAGTCGCCGTCCAGACTGTTGAAGCCGAGGCGTACCCCGAGGCTCTTCGGGAGCGTCGCGACGATGCCGTCGCGCAGGTGCTCGATCCGGGCGGCGAGGGCGCGGAACCGCTTCGGTCCGTCTTTCTCTTCCAGCACGAGCTTCCCGTTCTCGCCGAGCGCGCGGATGTCGTCCTCGACCTTTTCGAAGGTATCGAGAATTTGCGCCACCTTGTCATCGCCGTCGACGAGATCGGCCGCCAGCAGTTTGTAAAGTTCACGAAGCGCGCGGATGTTGATCTCAATATTGCGCAGGCTGCGCTTGGCACGCCAGTCCTCGAGCAGGAACGGACGCGGCTTGCGCGCACCGGCGGGCAATTTCAGTTTCAGCGACTGAATGAACTCGACCCCGACCACCAAGTCGTTGACGGTATCGGTGACGAACGCCTTGGCGTCGCCGGGACGCGGTGGCGCGTTTCTGAGCTCAGTGGCGATGCGCGCAATGTTATGGGTAATGGCCTCGGCAAGGACGCAGCGCGAGGTCTGCTCGCCGTCGAGCGGGTGTTGGGACAACGGTTCATCGTCGAACAACAGGCGTTCCAACGCCGGGAAGCCCTGCAATGCGACGCTGGCATCGGCGAAGTTATCGGTGATCGTCGCGTCCACCGGTTCGGCCAGCAGCTTGCGCATGTGGCGTTCGGTAATGCCGCGCTGATCGGGCCAGAACTGCAGTCTGGCGTGCCGGTCGTTTTCGGCGACGGCGCCGTGACGGATGTGCTGCACCGCCTGCCACGCATCCAACGCTTCGTGGAAGGCGTCCTGCGCAGCGAGCTTGTCCGGGGCGTCGCCGATGTTCTTGCAATGGCCCTTGATCTTGTATTCCAGTCCCTTCGCCTTCTCGTCGAAGTGCGCATAGCCTGGAACGATGTGATCGTCGCGGACGGCGTCACGGAGCGCCCGGTAATCCGGCCCCGCCGCCAGGGCGGGCAGGGCGAGGATGGCAAGGATGCTAACGGCTATGGCGATCAGAAGGCGTTTGTCCATCAGAGCGACTCCAGGAACTTGATCAGGGCGTCGCGGTCTTCCTTGTTCAGGCCGGCGACGGTGTTCTTTGCGGCTTCGGCTTCGCCGCCGTGCCACATGATGGCCTCAAGCAGGTTGCGGGCGCGGCCGTCATGCAGGAAATAGGTATGCCCGCTGACCGTTCGGGTCATGCCGATACCCCATAACGGCGGCGTGCGCCACTCGTGGCCGTCGGCGACGCCTTCGGGCCGGTTGTCGGCAAGACCGTCACCCATATCGTGCAACAGGAAGTCGCTGTATGGCCAGATCAGTTGATGCGAATGCTCGGCACGCTCGGGCGCGGTGCGGGTGATGTACTTCGGAACGTGGCACGACACGCAGCCGCTTTCGTAAAATACCTGCTTCCCCTTGAGCACGGTCTTGTCGTCGACATCGCGGCGCGCCGGCACGCCGAGGTTGCGCGAATAGTGGGTCACGAGTTCGAGCACGTCTTCGGGTGCTTCGAGATTGTCGTACTGATCGCTGGCGCCGCTGGGCGCTTCGCGGCAGGCCTTCTGCGCCTCGGTGCAGTCGCCGTACGCTTGTCCGGAAACCGGGTTCGAGATGCCGATGTCGCCGGCGAAGGCGCCGCCGGACTGCTGGCGGATGGTCGGATTGCCGGCCTTCCAGCCGAACCGGCCCAGCACCACCTTGCCCGCTTGTTTATCCCACACCAGATTGGCGCGGCCCGAAATGCCGTCCACGTCCTTATCGTCGGGATCGGCGTGGGCCAGGATCGCGTCGGCGGGGATCATCTCGACCAGGCCGAGGCCGATCATCTGCGGCGCGACCCGGGGCGACATCATCACGTCGGGATGCATCGGCCCGTAATTCAAATCCGTTGCGCTGTACGTCGGGTGACGCAGGCTGACCGTCGTACCGTCCGCGAGCGGGACCGTTTGTTCCTTGTAGGTGACCCTCATCTTTCCTTCGGGGTCGATGCCCTGAATGGCGAAGTCCTGGAATTGTCCGCCGTAGGTCGGCTCGACGATCACGTTGACGCGGTGCTCGTCCAACAGCTTCTTGTCGGCGTCGTTGCGGGGCGGAATCGACAGACGCAGGAACATCGAGACGGCGGTGTCGTGTTCGTTTTCGGGCGGATGACCGCGGCCGTCTTTCAGATGGCAACGCTGACACGAGCGCGCGTTGAATAGCGGGCCCAGACCGTCGGACGCTTGCGTCGACGCGGGCGCGGACACCCAGAGCCGCTTGAAGAAACCGTTGCCGATCTTGAACCGCATTTCGTCTTCGAGCGACAGATTGGCGGAGCTTTGCGAGAATGCGTCCGCATTGTCACGCGGGCGCACGGTCGCGGCGCCACCTGAGTTCACTTCGTATTTTTCGGCTGCGCTGAAATCGGTTGTCGGTCTGACGATCTCCGACACGTCTGCGGCGTACGCGGTGGCGGAGACGAGTAGAACCGGCAGCAGGGCGCTACCGACGAAACTGGAAAATGACATATCGTGCTTTCAAAATGGTCCGGTGCGGGCGGAACCATCATGCCCGCACCGGACTGCGGTGACCTTATTTAAAGACTGCGTTCGGATTATCAAGGCTGTCGGAGCCTTCGAAGGCCATTGCCGTCACGCCGAGAACGGACGCTGCCTTCTCGATCGCCTTGGCCTGGGCGACCAGACCGTCGACAACGGACTGGACGATGGCGTTGCCCCTGTCATTGCCTTCGCCCAGCATCTGGTCGTAGGCCATGATGCGGGCATCGGCGGTCGCCTTCATGACCGTCATCTTCGCCGTCGCATTCTGCATCGCGCCTTCGATGGCGGCGGCGATGCCGGCGTCCTTGGCGGCGATCAGCGATGCGAGGCTCGGCCCTTCGACGACGCTGCCGTCGACGCGCACGTAACGGCCGTTGTAGATCGAGGCCATGCCGATCTGGTCGTAGTAGTGCGAATTATGGGTGTTGTCGGAGAAGCAATCGTGCTCTTCCTCCGGATCGTGCAGCATCAGGCCGAGCTTGATGCGCTCGCCCGCGAGTTCCCCGTATGACAACGAACCGAGCCCCTGGATCATCGCACCGATGCCGAGTGCCGGGTCATCGGTGACGTAAGCGCGCGCCTCGCCGCCGTCGGCCCATTTCGCGACCATATCCTTGAGGTCGGCCACCAGGAGATCGGCGGCCGCCGTCAGATACTGGGCGCGGCGTTCGCAGTTACCGTTGGTGCAGTTCTTGGGGTCGAAGTCGGTGGCCTTGCGGTCGCCGGCACCCGGTCCGGTGCCGTTCAGGTCCTGGCCCCAAAGCAGGAATTCGATGGCGTGATAGCCGGTCGCGACGTTGGCCTCGACGCCGTCGAGTTCCTGAAGCGTGTCGGACAGCAAGGCCGGGGTGATCTTCGACGCGTCGATGGTTTTGCCGCCGATCGAGATCTTCGGATTGGCGATCACGTTGGCCGTGTAATACGGATTGGCGTCCGCCGACTTGCCGTAGCTCGCGTCGACGTAATCGATCAGGCCTTCGTCGAGCGGCCAGGCGTTGACCTTGCCTTCCCAGTCGTCGACGGCCGGATTGCCGAAGCGGTAACCCTCGGTCTGTTGATAGGGGACGCGCGCCGCCAACCATGCCGCGCGTGCGGCCATCAGGGCGGTTTCGCCGGGATCGGCCGTCAGGTTGCCGATGGCGCCCCTGAGGGTTTCCGCCGTCGCCAGCGAGTCGGTGTACATCGCGTGCGCGATGTCGGCGTAGGTCGTGACCACGCCCTTGGTGTCGGCGGCATTGGCCGCGCCGGTCGGCAGCGCAAGAAGAACGGCTGCGGTGAGTGTCAGTTTCTTGAACATGTTCGTTTGATCCTCTGGAGTTTTGGAAGATTTAGTATTCGGCGGCGAGTTTGAGCGTCGCGGTATGGCCGCTGTTGCCGGTGCCGCCTTCGGACACGCTGTAGTCCTCGTCATGCAGGAACTCGCCGGTGATCGAGAAGTGATCGACGATGCCGACCGTGACGGCCGCGCCGTAGCGTTGTTCCGGCAGGCCAAGTGCGAGCGCTTCCTTGGTGCCCTGCGCGGTCGCCGCAAAGGTGGTGTCGTGGCCGAGGATAGGCATCGAATATGCCGCCTCGACGTGCCATGCCGCAGGTTTCGCGCCCTGGCCGTTGAACGCCACTTCGCCCGACTGGAACGACTTCAGCGCCGACATATACCCGGCCCTGAGCGTGACGTTCGAGAACGACACGTCGCCATGCACATCGAAACCGGAGACATACTTGTTGATCGCCGTCGCGTTGGTGCCGAGGCTGTTGGTGAGGGCGTCGGAATCGGCCATGTTGTTGATGTAGCCGGCGCCCAGGTTGTAAGCGACGTCACCCGCTTCACCGCCGTAGCTGGCGGCCAGGCCGAACTGGTCGATCTTGTCGCTTTCGCCGGCTTTCTGGGTGTCGCCGTTATAGAGATACGCTTCGAGCGCCATGCCCTCGTAGGCGACGCCGCCTAATACGGCCGCTTCCTTGACCTCGCCCAGCGACTGGGTGAGGGGGTCGGAACTGAGGTCGGTATCGAAGCCGCCGAAAGGCACGGCCCATTTCCCGGCCTGCATGTAGAGCGGGAACTTCTCGGTGTTGCCGAGCGTGGCGAACGCTTCGTCCAGCGTGATGTTTTCGTTGCCGTCGTCTTCGTAGAGCATCTGCACGTGCGTCGAGAGATACTCGTGCGGTTGGGTGTCGACGAAGAATTCGACGGTAGCGAGGGTGATGTCGCTGGTGTCGGCGCCGGAGAACGCTTCCGAATTGGTGACTTCGACCTCGGCGACGCCGCCCAGCGAGACCTTGTCGAGGAACGACGGTTTGCTTGCGGCCTCGGTGGCTGCGGCTTCGGCCTTCTGGGCTTGGCCAGCGGTCTGCTCCAGGCGCGCGCGAAGCATGTTGATCTGCTGCTGCTGTTTTTCAATCAGTTTCACAAGATCGGCCAGTTTCGGGTCCTGCGCCTGGGCCGGCCCGCTGATGCCGAACAGCAGCGCCGCCGCGCAGACGGCGCTGCCAAAAAATGGGCGTGCGAAAGCTTTCATGATTTCTCTCCTCGTTTGTTTTGTTTTCGTCACGGCGGCCACGCGAATGCGCGGCCGGATCAGTTGATGCCGTGAAGTGGGGGGTGGTCGGATTCGGGCGGATTGCCCGCGCCGCCGTTTCCGGCGTGCAGCGCCGCGACCAGTGGCGCCAGACCGCTCGTGCGCAGCGGCACGTAGGTCTTCATGAGTTGCCGGCACAGTTTCTTGACGTTGCAGACCGCATCGTGACTGACGCAGTCGCAGGGAAACACGACCGTGTCGGCGCGCGCGATTGCGCTGGCCAGTTCGTGGATGGATTTCTCCTGACCGCCATCGTGATGCAGCAGTTCGGCGTTCCAGTTCCGAAGAAGCTGCCTGTAGCGGTTTACCGATTGCGGGCGCCCGCCGACGTAAAGAATGCAACGCCCGGCCAGATTGGGCCGGGTCCGTCCGTCCGTTCCCGGGTCGTTGGCCGGGGCATGCAGGGTGTCCAGCGCGTGCTCGACTTCCTGAGCCTCGTCACGGAGGCCGTCGATCATTTGTTTGAGGTGTTCAATTTCGCGGTCGCGCTGGTCGAGTTGAGCGCGCAGGGTCTTGTTCTCGCCCAGGAGTGCGTCCGCTTCCGATGTGGCGAGCGCATGCGTGTCCAGGTCCGCGACGCGGATCGGCCTCAGTCCGGCCCCGGCGGTTTCGGAAAGCCGTTCTTCGAGGTCTTCGACGATGCGGGATTTCTCGGCCATGCGTTCAGCATGGTGACGGCGCTCGCGGTCGCGGTCTTCGCGCGCTTCGGCGAGTGCCTCTTCCAAAAGGTTGAGGCGGCGGATGTCGGCGCGATTGCTCGCGCCGACAAGGTGAGAGAGCATGTGCACGTCTGCGAACATGCGTTCCGCCAACCTCGCCGGGGTATCCGGATGGCTCATCAAAGCCCAGAAAGGGCCCGGAATATCCCCGGCCTCGAGCGCTTCCTCCCATGCACGGGTGAGATCATCAGGAGAGGAAGCTTTCGCAAGTCTGCGGATTGCCGACGCATGCTTGCGATCGAGGAGTGAATTCAAAAATTTCGACGTCTTGTTGCGGGTCGCCGCGTGGCCGACGAAATGGCCGTGCAGCTGATAATCGATAGGAAAACCGGACTTCGGCTCGAGGCCCAGCTTGCGGCCGAGGGCGCGCAGATCGCGCAGGCTTAGGCACGTGCCGACGATGGAACAATGCCAGCCGTCGCTAAGATCCCAGATCTTGCGGCGCGCCCCCTTTTGGGTGGCGGGCTTGCCATGGCTCGCACAGGCTTCGCACATGAACGGGGTCCCCTCGTATCGATCCGTCGCAAAGAATGATATTGATAATCATTCTCATTCGACTCATAGCGATGTCAGGCAGGTCATGCAAGTGAAAATCATTCTCAATTAAGAATTTTTCGATTTTGGGGATTTAGCGCGCGAGAAGCTTCTCGTAGATGATCTTGGCGCTGCCCGGACGATAGAAGTCCTCAAGCCGGGCCTGCTCGTGAAAGCCGTTGCCGACGAAGAACGCACGGGCGTCACGATGATTGTCCGAGGATGCGGTATCGGCGTAGATGCTCACCCCGCCTGCCGTTTTGATCGCGGCCTCTACCCGCTCCAGCAGCATGCCCCCGATTCCTTCGCCCTGACACTCGGGTTCGACGGCGATGGCATACAGATCGAACGATCCCTCGGTGCCTTCGATCCGTCCGAAGCAGGCATAGGCGGCGAGCCGGCCCTTGAGTTCGGCGAGAATGAATTCGTATCCGGACGCGACCCCGTTTGACAGCCGGCGCGTCACTTGCTCGACGGCGATGGCGCACTCGTCCGGGCTAAAGGCGCCGCTCGCGGCGACAAGGGCACGGATGCGTTCGGCGTCTTTTCGTCTGACCGCGTCGCGCCAGCGGAGTTTATCGAGATCGAGGTGATGGACGGGCGGGGGCGTCGGCACGCCGTCCGTCATGCCCGCGTCGCTTTGGCCCTTGATCAGTCCGGCGAAGAAATTGCGCACGTTGGCACCCAAGGTGCGGACCCGATACCCGCCTTCCTGCACGATCAACGTCGGGTACCCGGCGCTGCCGATGGCGTGGCCGATGTCGCGGAAGTCCCGCGCGAGGTTCGGCCACGTGCCGGTCGGATCGCCCTTCGCCGTGTCGAAGCCGGCGGGCACCACCAGATACGTCGGATCGAACCTTTTGATGCGGGCCAGCGCATCGGCGAGCACGCGGTGATATTGCTTGGGCTCGATGGTTTCCGGCAATGGCAGGTTGATGTTGTATCCCGCACCGTCGCCCAAGCCCTTTTCGTCGCGGAAACCCGAAAAATACGGATACGCGAAGCTCGGGTCGCCATGGATCGACACCGTCAGCACGTCGTTTCGTTGATAAAAGATATCCTGCTGACCGTTGCCGTGGTGATAGTCGATGTCGAGCATCGCGACGCGGCCGTACTTCGACAGGTAGTTCGCCGCGATGGCCGCGTTGGCAAGATAGCAAAAACCCCCGAACACTTCGGATTCTGCATGGTGCCCCGGCGGACGGACGAGGGCGTAGGCGGACTTGGCGCCTTCCAGCACCAGATCGGCGGCGGTCATCGTGCAGTCGACGGCGCGCCGCGCGGCCAGCCAGGCGTTCTCGTTCAACGGCGTGAAGGTGTCGATGCAATAGTAGCCGGCCAGCACCGTCTGTTCTTTCGGCGGCCGGGTCTGGTTTCGGACCGGAAACACGTACGGATAGATCGACTTTTTCGCGCCCGCCATCTTGCAGGCGCGGCGGATGTACGACACCAGCCGCGCGTCCTGCACGTCGAGGATGTGGCGGTCCGGATAGTGCTTCGGGGCGATCCGTCTCGCGATGCCCGCGGCGTCGAGTTCATGCCAGATCGCGCGCACCCGGGCCGGTGCCTCGACATAACCGCGATCGTGCATGTGATGGATCTCGTGCTGGTCGTTGACGACCACGGGCACCTGCGCGTGGCCCGGTTCCGGCGCGCGCCGCCGGCGGGGTTTAACGTAGCGGTAATCTCGCAGGCGAACCGGGTCTTCCGTCACCGACGCGACCACCATCTCGACATAGTCCTGGGTGACGTCGTTCATGTACTTGCGTTCCAGGATCGCGCGCGCCGCTTCCTGCACCAGTTTCCGGGCCGGCGGATTTTTACCGCCCAGCATGTCGACCACCAGATAAGGCGGGTCCGTCGCGTCCGGGCCGATGGGCGTTTCATAAGCCGTGCCGACGATGGGCCGGGCACCGAAGCGCTCGTAGAACTTGAGCCGCGCTTCGTTCTGCGCACGGGTTTCGGGATCGGGGCTGAGCGCCGGTTCGTCCGGCAGGCACTCGAAGAACAGGGCTTCAGCGCCGAGCGCCGCCGCTTCTTCCTGGACACGCGTATAGAGCACGTCGCCGATGCCGCGCCCGGACCCGCCGGGCGCCGCGGAAATCAGTTCCAGATAGCAGACGTTGATATCGGTAAACAGCAACATGAGCGCGAGACCCTTGAGACGGTCATGCGCATCCTCGGCCACGAACAGGCTGGACACGAAACCGGTCGAGATCGGGTCACGTAACTGATCCGGCAGCTTGTCGATGTCGCTTTCCGAGATCCCGGGAAACTGGCGGCGCATGATCGACTGCGCCTCGTGAATGACGGCCAGGTTGGCAGGGGTGGTGTCGTCCTGGACCTTGCGGATTCTCAGCATGATACGCCCTCCGGACATGCGGTCCTAAAGACGTTCGAAATCGCCTGATAAATCATGGCCGCGTCTGCGCGATGGGGCGGTAATTGGCCCGCCCGGTCCAGGATACGCATCGTTCCCAGAGGCTCCGGTGTCCGGCCGGTCGTCGCGCGACAATCGCCGTTGCTGTCACGGGCGCGGAACGACTGCTCAATATGGCCGAACCGGTTTCAAGTCAATGGGATTCGCGGGTGGGCGATTACTTGAGCCGCAGGTCCGAGACGCGGGCCTCGCAGATGATCGGCTGTGTCGTGCCCGGGTTCGGCATGACCGCGCGCACGACGGTCGATTCCGACAACCGTTCGCCGGTCGCCTGGGTGGTGTTGCCGATCTCTATCGGTTCTTTCGTGAACATCGCGCCGAGCCTGCGCATCACGCGTTGCTCGTTGCTGATCGGGACCGGGTAGTTGGTCGATCCGATGAAGAACAACTCACGGATTGCCTGCGCTCGGCGTTGCCAGCACATTTCGGGGGTGATCGCTTCAATCTGTGTCGGCATGAAAAAGGTGACGCGGATCTCACGCTTGTCCGGGATGAACGAAACCTCCGACTGCGGTTTCGGATCGCCCGGCTGTTGCAGTTTCGGCAGAATCTGCAGCGCTGCGCTCCGGAGCCGCTTGATCCCGTAATCGAAGATCGACATCTGCTCGGATTGGAGCCGGTCGAAAACGTCCTGGGCGGCGGCGTATTTGGGGTACGGCAGCGCCGCCGCAAGTGCGGCGATGGCGATAACCGAGCGGATCGATTTCATGTTCATCGTATGACGTTATGCCGGATCGGCGGCGTTCGGCAACGAAACTCCATCACCCGGAACAGTGATCGTGCAGCGTCACGTATGCCATCAGTTCCGGCGGGATTTCATCGATCCCAAGCCCGGGTGCCGTGCTGATCGCGACGTTGCCGTTTTCGATGGCGGTGCCGGGGATCGCTTCACGCAGCACGTTCGGGTTGCTGTCGACCTCTAGGATACCATTGCCGCCGACCGCAGCCAGCAGGTGCGCCGAAGCGACAAGCCCGATGCCACCACCCAGATAATGCGGGCAGTACGTCAGGCCCCCGTCCCTGATCATCCGCGCCACGGGCAGGCAGGCCGAAAACCCGCCCCACTTCGCCATGTCCGGCTGCACGAACTTGAGGTGCCCACCATTGATCGCGGCCTTGAAATCCTGCATGCCGGTGATGTTCTCGCCCGCCGCCAGCGGGATGCCGCCGACGGACGCAAGGCGTGACCAGTCGGCGAGCGGCGCATCGGCGCGGAGCGGTTCTTCCAGCCATTTGAGCCCGGCGCCGGCCGCGCCCTCGCAGAATTCGATTGCGGTCGCGATATCCCATGCCTGGTTGGCGTCGGAAAACAGGCGTTCGCCGTCGCCTATGCCGGGGGCGAGGTTCTTGAGCGCCGCCAGATCCTCCGCCACGTCGAAGCCGACCTTGACCTTGAAGTTGCGTACGCCCTGGGTGCGCGCCTCGGCGATCACCGTTTCGGCGATCCCGATATGAATGCCGCTTGAATAGACCGGAACGCGTTCGGCGGCGTCTTCGTCAATCATGCCGGAGACCGGCTTTCCGGCACGCCTGGCGGCGAGGTCCCATAACGCCATGTCGATCCCGGCGATGGCCTGGTTGAACGGCCCGGTCTCGAGGGTTTGCAGCACGCGCACGTGGACTTTCTGCGTCAGGACACGGAACGCGTCTTCGGGGCTCGCGAAGGCTTCTGCCGTCAAAAGCGGCCCCAGTTCCTCGATGGCGATCTTCACCCGATGTTCGGCGCCGCACGACGGAAAGTTGCACCATATCTCGCCGAAGCCGAAACAACCGTCATCCGCTTCGATCCGGACAAAGACGGCGGGGCGGTTGCGCATGATGCCGAACGACGTTTCGACCGGACGTTCGATGTCGATACGGAGCGCCCAGGCATCGACGCGGCGGATGCGGATCGGTCCGCCGGCGGCGGATGTTGAAGAATCGGTCATGATGTTCCCCTCGGTGCGGACCGGGATCATGGCACAAAGTTCCGGAACGGCAAATCCCGGCCCGGGGATTCCCGCATGGACGGTTCCATGACGCCGGGCTAGCCTTGCAACATCGATCAACAGATTTCGGGGAAAGACCATGTCCTACCGCGCCGTCGTTCCGGTCCTTGCCATTGTGCTGCCGCTGCTTGGCGCCGTGCCCGCTCTGGCGCTCGACCTCAACCCGTTGTCGGCGATCAAGGGAGCCGTGGAACATGCGGTCGAGGACCGCTCCAGCGCTGACGCGGCGACGGATGTGAAGATCAAGGCGTCCATCGCCGCCAAGGTCATCGACAAGATGTCGTCGGATGTCATCTCCATCACCTCCGATGTCTACGAACAACGCGTGATGCTGACCGGCATTGTCGAAACGGCCGAACAGAAGGAAAAAGCCGGTGAGTTGGTCAAGACCGTCGAGCGGGTCAAATGGCTCTATAACGAGCTCCGCGTCGTCAGTAAGGTCGACCGGGAAAAAGGCGCGGTCGAGGGGTTCGTCGACGACACCGTGATCGAAACCAAGATCGACGCGCAGCTTCTCGATGCGTCCGGGGTCAATTCCCGCAACTACCGCTGGCGGTCCGTGCACGGTCATGTCTACGTGCTGGGGCGCGCGCTGTCGGCGGCGGAACTCGAAAAAGTGAAGCAGGTCATCAAGGGCATCGAAGGGATCCAGTCCCTGACCACGCATGTCCAGATCCGGCCAAAGGTCGACTGAGCGTCAACCCAACTCGAACGTGGTAACTCCGTAGATGCGGTCGAGCGGCAGGCCCGGGTCCGTGCCCCGGTACATGCGCGCGGTTTCGAACACCGGTTCAAGCCCGGCCCGGTGGGCGATGTCGACGGCCGCCGCATTGTCTTCCGGCGTATCGAGCGATACGTCCGCGCCTTCGGGGAGCCCGGCGACGATGGCGTCAAACAGCGCCGCCGCCGTTTTATTGTCGTCGGCGAACAGCGGGCCGATCTTGTAACCGGCCCGGCAGGCGCGGACGGTCGCGCTTCCCGCGATCTCGCCGTCCCGGATCGCGATCAGGCTCATGCGGTTGCCGCCTTCGCCCGGCGTCAGCCAGGTTCTGATGAAGGCATCGCGACGCACGGGAAAATGCTTCGCGTCGAAATCGCCGGCGGCGGCCAGGTCGTCCGTTCCGACGGTCCGGATGTCCAGCGAAACGTCATTTGCGTCCAACGGTGTCGCACGGCCGGTGTGCCGCACATTGCGGCCGGCGAGAACGAAGCCGCTTTTCTTGTAATTTTCCTGTTGTTGGACGACGCCGTCGAGGCCGACGGTGCACCCTTCAAGATAGGCCATGCCCGCATTCCACGTTTCGATGCCGAGGCCGGTGCCGCGATGATCCGGGTGGACGATGTAAAACCCCAGAAACCCGAAACGATCCGGATACTTTACGACTGAGATCGAGGAGACGGGCATATCGCCCAGAAACCCCATGATGAAGCCATCCGGGTCTGTGCCGTGAAACGGCGCGAGATCGTCGAGCCCCGGATTCCAGCCCTCCTTCGCCGCCCAGTCGACGGCGGTCCGGAATTCATCGGTGCTGACGGGGCGGATGGTAATGTCCGGCATGTCGATATCTTTTCCGGCAAGTCATCGGATCATGAAGTCTAGACTCAACACGCGCGCTGCGAAACGCTGCATTCCCGCAGCTTGAGCAAACCACCCTTCAGGATTAGCCTTGACCCAAACCGGCGGCAATCGCCGGCAGGCGCGGCGGATTGCCGTGACCAACAAGAAAAGAAGTAGGAGCGTCCAAAATGCTTATGGAAGATGTACTGAAGCACCCGACGCGTGTGCTGAGCAATCGTCAACGCGAACAGTTCGTTGAGGAAGGTTGCCTCGTCGTCGAGGATGTGGCTGACGAAAAATGGCTGAAGCGCCTTAACCAGGCGATGCAGGACATGGTCGACGCCAGCCGCGAAATCACCGAGAGCGACGACCGGTTTATTCTCGAAGAAGGCCACGGCCCCGAGACGCCGCGCCTGCGCCGCCTGTCCAGTCCGGTCACCCATCACGAGACGTTCTGGGAATTCGCGTCGCAGTCCAAATCCGCCGACGTTGCCGCCGACCTGTGCGGTCCGGATGTGAAGTTCTATCACTCGAAACTGAATTTTAAATGGCCGAAGGGCGGGCACAAGTTCGACTGGCATCAGGATATCCCGGCCTGGCCGCACACCGATTACAGCCCGGTGACCGTGGGGCTTTACCTTGACGACTGCACCAGCGAACAGGGGCCGCTTCTCGGTATTCGCGGCAGCCACAAACCGCCGATGCATTCGATGTACGACAAGGACCGGAACTGGACGCTGCGTATTCCCGAGGAAGATCTGCCGTCGGGTTGGCAGGATGATGTCGTCGAACTGAAGGGGCCGGCGGGCTCGGCCGTGATCATCAACTGCCGGGTTATTCACGGCTCCGCCGCGAACGCCAGCGACCGGATGCGGCCGATCCTGCTAAACGTTTATAGTTCCGCCGATTCCATGCCTTACATGGCTAATCCGATCCCCAACCCCTACGAAGGCGCCATCGTGCGCGGCAAGCCGGCGCGCTTCTCGTGCCACGACCCGCGGGGATGCGAGCTGCCCCCGGATTGGTCGGGCGGTTATGTCGGGCCCTGGCAGCATCAGTCTCGATAACCGGGTTTCGGACCGGCGAGGCCGATGGACAATCTTTGAGTTCGGGACATAAAATGCGCGCCATGGGAATGGAAATCATCAAGAGCGGAGCGCCGTTGTTGGCCGAAGTGCGCGGCGTCGACCTGACGAAACCGCTCGATGCCGATACCAAGCGTGCCGTCAACGACGCGTTTCTCGAGCATTGCGTACTGGTGTTCCGCGATCAGGAACTGACCCCGGCCCAGGTTGTCGACTTCGAAAGAATTTTTGGCGACCCGCAGATTCACGTCACCAAAAAATACCGCCATCCGGAATTCGACGAACTGATCGTCATGACGAACATGAACAAGGATGGCGACGTCGACGCGTTCGAGAGCCGCCGCGGGCTCGGCTGGCATTCCGACATGTGTTATCTGGAGGTGCCGGCCAAGGCGACGGTCCTTCACCCGCTCGAAATTCCCGAACAGGGCGGCGATACGCTGTTCGCCAATATGTACCTGGCGCTGGCGGAAATGCCGCAGCCGCTGAGGCAGAAGATCGAGGGCCTGCGCGGCACGTTCCGCTTCGGCGGGCGCTCGGCAGACGTGCAGAACCGGCTCGACCCCGCCGACCGCGACAAGCCGCTGATCGACCATCCGGTGATCCGCGTGCACCCGGATACGGGTCGGGAATCGATTTTCGTCAACCCGATTCACACGGTGGGCATCCTTGGCATGCCCGACGACGAGGCGGTCGACCTTTTGGACGAGGTCTATGAATGGTGCGGGCAGGAACAATTCCAGGCGCGCCACCAGTGGCGCATGGGTGATACCCTGATCTGGGACAATCGCTGCACCTGGCACAGCGCGACGGGTGACAACCCGCTGCGCCAGCGCCGCCGATTCCTGCGCGGCAATATCTCAGGCGCGCTGCATTGATGCGCGACATGCGCCCGATCGAAGGCGCCTGTGCCTGGGTGGGCCGCGACATGGCGTCATCGGACCGCTGGGTGCGCCGTTTATCCGAAGAACATATCGACGAACTCGACCGGGCCTTGGCCGGGGTCGAAACGCTGGGTCTGGGGTGGCGCGAGATCACGGCGGAGGATTTTCCACTGCCGGGCATGACGGACTTGATCGAAGATATCCGGACGGAGCTCGAGGACGGCTCGGGGATCATGAAGCTGAAGGGGCTGCCGGTCGGCAATTACAGCGAAGAGCGTTTGCAGAAGCTTTATTACGGGCTCGCCGTCAACATCGGCCGCCCGGTGTTTCAGAACAAGCGCGGCGAGTTGATGCGCTTCATCCGCGACGAGGGCGGCGACGTCGGCAAACGTTACGGTCAGATCGAGGGCGGAGACGGCGACGACAAACCGTTCCTGTCTTCTTATGCGCGAACGCTGAACAACGGCGCGCTCAGGTTCCACACCGACCGTACCGACGTGGTCGGGCTTCTTTGTGTCCGTCAGGCGGCGTCGGGCGGTGTCAGCCGGATCTGCAGTTCGGTGAAAGTGATGAACGAGATGCTGGACCGCCACCCGGACCTCGCCCGGGCGCTGTTCGAACCGATCTGCCGCAGCCGGTTGGGTGAAGAGGCGGAAACCGCCGACGTTACCTACGATCTGCCGGTGTTCGGTATCCGCGACGGCCGATTTACCAGCCATTTTTCGATGACCTACATCGAAGCCGCGCAAAAGGTCGCGGACGTGCCGCGGCTGACGGATCGGCAGGCCGAGGCGCTGGCCATGCTGGCCGAACTCGCGAATGAACTGGCCTTCGACATGCGCTTCGAGCCCGGCGATATCCAGTTGCTGAATTCGCACGTGACCTATCATGCGCGCACGCCGTTCGAGGACGACAAGTCGACGGGCCATGACCGGATGCTGATGCGGGTCTGGCTGGCGATGCCGAACAGCCGCGCACTGCCGGACGATCACCGCGTGCTCTGGGGTAACGTCGGCGCCGGTATGGTGCGCGGCGGCATCGGCCAGATCGACGGCTAAACCGATCTGTTTCGGGTATCGCCCGAACTCACTTAAGCCTGAACCCCCTTCAACGGATTGCCGCGCCGGCCGCGGCGGTGCCCAAAAACTTGGGTTGCCATGCCTGTAATGTAATATTATAACAATACGTAATGTTATTTAATTACATACTGACAGGTGAAGAAAATGAAGATCGTTCGAGGCTTAGCCGTCTCATTGCTTGCCGTTATCGCAATGCAGGCGCAGGCGCGCGCCGACGTTCCGGTGGTCGTCTCTATCAAGCCCATTCATTCGCTGGTGGCCAGCATCATGGAAGGGGTCGGCACCCCATCCTTGATCGTCAAGGGTGCGGCATCGCCGCATACCTACAGCCTCGCGCCGTCCGAGGCGCGTGCCTTGCAGAACGCCAGAGTGGTGTTCTGGGTCGGTCATGAACTGGAGGCGTTCCTGGAAAAACCTTTGAACTCTCTTGCTGCCAAGTCGACGAGGGTCGAGCTGATGGACGCGCACGGTCTGGCGTTGCTCGAGATGCGCGAGGGTGGCGGCTTCGAGGCGCACGATCATGATCATGCGGATGAACACAAGCACGAAGAGGGCCACAAGCACGAAGAGGGTCACAAGCACGAAGAGGATCACAAGCACGAAGAGGGTCACAAGCACGCGGATGACCACAAACACGAAGCCGAGCACAAGCACGATCACGGCGACGATGTCGACCCGCACATTTGGCTCGACCCTCGGAACGCCAAAGCCATCGCTCATGAGATCGCGGAAGCGTTGTCCGGAGCCGACCCCGCCCATGCCGCGGCTTACGAGAAAAACGAACAGAAACTTGCCGCCAAGCTCGATGCCCTGATCCACGACGTCGACCATACGCTGGCACCTGTCCGGGGCAAACGGTTCATCGTTTTCCATGACGCATATCAGTATCTCGAGAAGCGTTTCGACATTCCGGCGGCCGGATCGATCACGGTCAATCCGGCGGTGCCCCCCAGCGTCGGGCGGGTGAAGGAGATCCGGGACAAGATCCGCGACGCGGGTGCGGTGTGCGTGTTCGCGGAGCCCCAGTTCGAACCCAGGATCATCAAAACGGTGACGGAAGGCACATCCGCCAAAACCGGTGTCCTTGACCCGGTCGGGGCGAAACTGTCCGACGGGCCCGGCCTTTATTTCGACCTAATTCGCAATATGGCGCATTCGTTGAAAGACTGCCTGTCATCCGGCGGCTAACCGGGCGCGGTTCGGGCGGAAGAAACTTTGTCCGCCCGCCCGAGGCTACACACAACAATCCCTGAATAGACGAGTGAGGAGAGACACTCATGAAACTCATGAAACCTTTGTCACGCCCATTTTTTGGCAGCGCCGTCTGCGCGGCGGCGTTGATGATGGGCTTGACCGGCCCGGCAAGCGCCCAAGACCCGAAACTTTCGGATCTTGTGAAACTGATCGAGAAGCAACAGCAACAGATCAACACCCTCCGCGCGCGCCTGGAACAGACGGAGGGCAAGGCCCAGCAGGCCGAAGCCGCCGCCACGGAGGCGAATAGCAAGTCCTCGTTTCTCGACAAGGTGTCGATCGGCGGCGTTGCCGAGGTCGAAGCGACCAATTCCGAAGCGTTCTCCGGCGCCGACACCAGCGACATCGCCTTGGCAAAGGTCGAGTTTTTCGTCGACACCCAGCCGCACGAGTATCTCTCGACGCACGTGCAGATGATCTATGAAGACGACGGCAACGAGAACATCAATCTGGACGAAGCGTTCGCGACGCTTGGGAACACCGAGAAGTTCCCGCTTTATCTTCAGGCCGGCAAATGGGCCGTCCCCTTCGGCGGCTTCGATACCGACATGAACGCCGACCCGCTGACCCAGTCGCTGGGCGAGGTGAAGGAAGCCGCCATACTCGGCGGGGTCGCCTACGAGGGGATGGCGCTGGAAGCGTATCTCTATAACGGCGACACCCAGAAGGGCGGCGAGAGCGACAAGATCGACCAGTTCGGCCTGGCTGCCAGCTACGACAGTGAAGCTGGTGATGTCGCCTATACCGTGGGCGCCGGTTATATCAACAACATGGCCGATTCCGACGCGCTCACCGATACCCTTGGCGGCAGCGCGACGGCGATCAACAAGTATGTTTCGGGCGCCGACATTCACGGTGATATCTCGTTTTCGAACGTGACGCTCAGGGCCGGTTACATGACGGCGCTCAAATCGTTCCAGTCGGGAGAGGTGGCGTTCAACGGTCAGGGCGCGAAGCCGGCCGCGTGGCACGTCGAGGCGGCGTACGCGACCTCGATCATGGGTCACGACACGACGTTCGCGGCGACCGCGCAGGGCACGAAAGAGGCGCTCGCGCTCGGCCTGCCGGAGCAGCGTTACGGTGCCGCCGTCACGGTCGGCATCGTCGAGCATTTCTCGCTCACCGGTGAGTTCCTGCACGACGAGGACTACAGCGTCTCCGAAGGCGGCACCGGCAACAGCGGCCACACCGCGACCATCAAACTCGCCGCGGAATATTGACTGCGCATCTCCACACGGGCGCCGGTCCACCGAGGCCGGCGCCGTCGGCGCAGGGGTACGTTGCAGGCGCGGATTCTAAAATCCTTGCGCGTATTCATGACCCGGATGTGGGGATGGCGGTCTGGACCCGCCCGCCTTCGGTCGAATTGGTGAGTTGGCTGGAAAGGGCTTCACGTCCGGCGATCCCGCACGGCCGCGTCCTTATCGCACCTGACGAGGCCGAGGCGGCGCTCACGGTCATGCTGTCGGGCGCGGGGGCATCGGTGCCGGACGGTGCCCAGCCTTTCATCGACGACGCCTCAGCCATCGTTCGGTGTTTTGCCGGGATCGTGGCGAGCGGACTCGTCGATGTACGTCTTGAGGCGGTTACGCATGACGCATGCTGGAAGTTCCATTGCGATTGCGTGCCGTTCCGGCTGATCACGACGTATCTGGGGCCGGGGACGGAATATGTCGATCCGGCCGACGCCGCGTGTGCGCTCGATGACCAGCGGGACTACGCCGGGCCGCTCAACCGGGTGCCGACGTTCGCCGTCGCGGTCTTCAGGGGGAGCAGCGATCCCGGCGGCATGGGCGTCGTCCACCGCTCGCCGCCGATCGCGGGCACGGGACAGTGCCGCTTGGTGCTCTGTGTGAACGCACCGTCGATCACCTCGCCGGAACGGTGGGACGGGATCAGTTGCTGATGCGGTCTGTCTGACGATGCCGGACGGCAGGGCGCTGCCGTCCGGGCGATAAAATACCGGCACGGCAGTGCCGTACCGGTATCGATCGACGTCCCCTAACGACGAGGAACGTCTTAGCTGTCGGCGTTGGTTCCATCCTCGACGTTCAAGGTCAGGATGCGGCTCGCGATCAGCTCGCGGGAATCGAAGAAGTCATCCAGGCTCCCCGGCGCCATGACACCCGATACGGATACCTGATCGCCCGGTTCGATGACCTGTGCGCCCACATCGTCGAGCGGATCGTACGGCATCGTCTCGGTTTCCACGGTGATGTTGGCGTAGCCCGTCGCGAGCGTGAACTCGTCACCATCGACCTTGTCCACCGTGCCGACGACGCTCATCGTCGATAAGGTGGGGTCGACCGCGAAGGGGTGGACCATATAACCGAAGTCCTCTTCGTCGGCCGGGTTCGAATAGTGATAGGTGTAGTTCTCGTGCGAGTACACGAACGCCGCTTCGAGCTTGCGGGCTTCGAACCCGCCCTTGTCGACGCGGCCGGACACCGTGACCTTATCACCCGGCAACGCGGCATAACCGTGGGCGTACCAGTCCCAATCGTCGACTTCGACCCATACGGTATCGTTGCCGTAATCGATGTAGAAACCGGTCGGCGAGGACTCGGCGACCGTGCCGGTAAACGTAACCCAGGAGCCGTCCGGATACGTCATTGGTTTCTTGGCGGCCACGGCGTCGGACGCGAAGGTGGCGGCCATCAAGGCGGCCGCGCTGGTGAGTGTGAAAGTCTTGAGAAGCTTCTGCGCTCTCATGTGATACCTCCGATAATCATGTAGCGGGATTTCCCGCCGTTCACGCCGGCGCATGCCAAAGGGCAACACGGCCCGGCGCGCGCTCCGCAACTTCGGTGCCATCGGTTTCTCAACCACGTCGGCGAAGAAACCTGACCGGGCGAAGCGCCCTTGCAAACGTCACCATCAAGGTGACCGTCCCCAGTCACCTAGTTCAGTGAGATTGGCTGTCAACAAAGGTTACAGGATCGTCATGATGTTGCGCCGGGTCGTAATGAAGAGGCGCGAACGGAAACTCGAAGTGGTGGAGGTGAGAGGAGAAACCTCGAACCGGAACAAAGGCCGCGACTGTGGCCCGGCGACCGTTCGCCGCCCCGTCGGAGCGTTTGAGCAACGCGAAATAAGCGCGAGACAAGAATTGGTGGGCCCGGCAGGACTCGAACCTGCAACCAGACGGTTATGAGCCGTCGGCTCTAACCAGTTGAGCTACAGGCCCACCAGGGCTGGAACTGGTCTCAGCGCGGTCATCTGATACCCTTTTTCGGCGGCGGATGCGAGGGCGAATTCGCCCCGGGCGGCGATTGCCGCAGGCTTGTCATTTGCCGGGGCGATCCTCATGTGAAAGAACAAGTTGAACTGCAACGGGAGTATCCGATGAACGTCGGAAGACGGAAGATTATTCGTTACGCCCTCAGTCTTGGGCTTGTCGCCGGTTTGGCGGCGGTAATGCCGGCCGCGCCCGCGAACGCGCATCACGGCTGGCGCTGGGCCGAGGACGGCAATTTCGAGATTACCGGCACGATCGTCCTGGCCCGGCTCGGCAATCCGCACGGGCTGCTGCGCATCGATGTGAACGGCGAGAACTGGACGATCGAGGTCGGCCAGCCGTGGCGCAACGACCGCGCCGGTCTGACCGACGCCCATTTTGCGCAGGGCCGCGACATCACCGTCAGCGGTCACCGTTCCAAGGACCCGTCCGAGCGGCTGGTCAAGGCCGAGCGTGTAATCATCGACGGCAAGACGTACGATCTCTATCCGGACCGGAACTGACGTGCCGGCGGCAAAAAACCGATAACGGCGGAGAAAACGCGCCGGCACCGCGTCTGAAAAGGCAGGGAGGCTGACGACGTGGACATTCTCACGACGATCGCATCGTCCGAGCCGGCGGCATGGCTGCGCGGCTCGTTCTGGGCCTATCCGCTGGTCAACGCCGCGCACATTCTGGGGCTGGCGTTATTGATCGGCGCCATCGTGCCGTTCGATCTCAGGCTCATGGGGGTCGTCAGAAAGGGCCGTGTCAGAACGCTGGCCGGTGTTCTAATTCCGGTGGCGGCCTGGGGGCTTGCCATTGCAGCCGCCAGCGGCGCGTTGCTTTTCATCGTCAAACCCGTCGACTACGCGCAGTCGGATCTGTTCGTGGTCAAGCTGGCGGTGATCGGCGTCGGACTGATCAACATCGGCTGGGTGCGCTCGATCCCGCGCTGGGGCGAACTGGTGCAGGCGGAGGAGAGCATCCTCAACCCGACCGAGCCGAACAGAAAACTTCGAATCGCCGGCGCACTGTCGATCATCGCCTGGATAACGGTGTTGGTGCTGGGCCGGCTCACGGGGTATTTCATCTAGCGTCCCCGGCGGTAAATTTGCGCACGTTCAAAACGCCTTCGTTTTCCAAGCACGTCCGAACGACGTATGAATAGGGTTCGGCGGAACGAAGGGGCGCGCACCATGAAGAAAATCGGGTTGATCGGCGGATTGAGCTGGGTCTCGACGGCGGCGTACTACCGGCTGCTCAACGAGATCACGCAACGGACGCTGGGCGGGGTGCATTCCGCACACCTGATATTGGAGAGCGTCAACCGGGAGGATTACGTCCGGAACGTCAATATCAGGCAAGACGAGGCGGCGGCGTGCGAGATGATCCTGCGTGCGGCGCGCAGCGTCGAGGCGGGCGGCGCCGACTTCATCGTCATCTGCTGCAACGACGTGCATCGGTTCGTGCCCGAAATCCAGCCGCAGATCGGCATCCCGTTCCTGCACATCGCCCAGGCGACCGGCGAGGCGATCAAGGCCGCCGGTCTATCGCGGGTGGCTTTGTTGGGGGTTAGGAAGACGATGGAAGGCACGTTCTATCAGGACGTTTTATCCGGCTTCGGGGTCGAGACCATGGTGCCCGACGCGGCCGAACGCGATTACGTCGACGGCACGATCATGGAGGAGATGGTCAAGGGCCGGTTCACGCCGGAAACGCGGCAAGGCTACGTCGATCTGATGAAAAAGCTGAACGGCGAAGGCGCGGAGGGGATTATCCTCGGCTGCACCGAAATCCCGCTATTGATCTCACCGGACGACATCGACCTGCCGACGTTCTCGACGACCGACCTGCACTGCCGCGCCGCCGTCGAAATGGCGCTCGCGGACTGACGGAGGCTTATCCGTAATTCGGCTCAGTAATCCAGGAAGCTGCGGAGTTTGCGCGAGCGCGACGGGTGCTTGAGCTTGCGCAGCGCCTTGGCTTCGATCTGGCGGATACGTTCGCGGGTGACCGAGAACTGCTGGCCGACTTCTTCCAGCGTGTGATCCGTGTTCATGCCGATCCCGAAGCGCATGCGCAGCACGCGTTCCTCGCGCGGCGTCAGCGACGCCAGCACGCGGGTCGTGGTTTCGCGCAGGTTCGCCTGAATGGCGGCGTCCAGCGGCTGCACGGCCAGCTTGTCCTCGATGAAGTCGCCGAGATGGCTGTCTTCCTCGTCGCCGATCGGCGTTTCCAGCGAGATCGGCTCTTTCGCGATCTTCAGGACCTTGCGCACCTTTTCGAGCGGCATTGAGAGTTTGTTCGCCAGTTCTTCCGGGGTCGGCTCGCGGCCGATCTCGTGCAGCATCTGGCGCGACGTGCGGACCAGCTTGTTGATGGTCTCTATCATGTGCACCGGGATACGGATGGTGCGCGCCTGGTCGGCGATCGAACGGGTGATCGCCTGGCGGATCCACCATGTCGCGTAGGTCGAGAACTTGTAGCCGCGGCGGTACTCGAACTTGTCGACCGCCTTCATCAGGCCGATGTT
>JAGLED010000023.1 GCA_023145215.1 Rhodospirillales bacterium
AACTGCAGGCCGCGGTTGGTGTATTTCTTGGCGATCGAGATCACGAGACGCAGGTTGGCCTCGATCATTTCCTTCTTCGCCTTGGCGGCTTCGCGCTCGCCTTTCTGGACGATCCCGACGATGCGGCGGAATTCCTGGATCGGCAGGCCGACGGCGCCCGAAACCTCGGCCACTTCCTGGCGGATTTCGATCACGTCGTCACGGTAACGTTCGGCGAAGCGCTGCCAGTTCTTGGTCGGCATCTTCTTGCACTGCTTGATCCAGTCCGGATCGAGCTCGTTGCCGCGGTAATTCTCGAGGAAGTCCTCGCGGCGGATGCGCGACGTGGTGGCGAGGCGCAGCAGCTTGCCCTCAAGCCGGACGAGCCGCTGATTGAGGCCGTAAAGTTGGTCGACGAGCGCTTCGATGCGGTCGTTGTTCAGGTGCACGCCTTCCATCAGCTCGATCAGTTCCTGACGCAGCTTGGCGTAGCGTTTTTCCTGCGACGATTTGAACTCCTCGCCGCCCTGCATGGATTCCATGCGGATCACCTGCAGGCGCTGGAATTTCTTGTAGGTCTTGGCGATGTTCTCGAAGGTCTCGATGACTTCGGGCTTCAGCTTTTCCTCAAGCGCGGCGAGGGACAGGTTGTTGTGCTCGTCGTCCTCGTCATCGTCGTCATCGTCGCTGCTTTCCTCGTCCTTGCCCTCTTCGCCTTCTTCACCGTCGGCTTTGGCTTTCTTCGGCGCCTCTTCCTTCTTTTCTTCCGGCTTTTCTTCCTTGGCGGCGGGCGCGGCCTCGGCTTCGTCTTCTTCCTCGTCGTCGCTATCGCCGCCCTGCGGGGCCTGACCCGGGCCGCCACCCATGGTGGCGTCGAGATCGACGATTTCGCGCAGCAGGATTTCCTCGGCGACGAGCGCATCGTGCCAGCGGACGATGGCCTGAATGGTCAGCGGGCTTTCGCAGATGCCGCCGATCATCATGTCGCGGCCGGCCTCGATACGTTTGGCGATGGCGATTTCGCCCTCGCGCGACAGCAGTTCGACCGAGCCCATCTCGCGCAGGTACATCCGCACCGGATCGTCGGTGCGGCCGAGGTCGCTCTCGTCGACGTTGCCGGCGGTGGATTTCTCGGTTTCTTCCTCGCTGTCGTCGGCCGACGTGTCGTTAGCGGCTTCTTCCTGCTCTTCGTTCTCGACCACGTTGATGCCCATTTCGGACAGCATCGCCATGGTGTCTTCGATCTGTTCGGAGGAGACGTCTTCGGGCGGCAGCGCGGTGTTCAGCTCGTCATAGGTGACGTAGCCGCGCTCCTTGCCCTTGGTCACCATCTTCTTGACGGCGGCACCGAGGGTGTCGAGCAGCGGGCTGTCGGTGCTTTCTTCCGAGGTGGTACGCGCTTCGCTAGTCTGTGCTTTGGCCAATAGTATAAACCCCTATACGCCCGGCGCTCTCACGGCGGCCGGCGACCCCAAAATCAGTTGACCTTCAAGGCCTTCACGCGGCCGAACGTCAATTCCGTCGTGTCTTCCCCCAGCGCCGCTTCGGCTTGACGCAACTCTCCGTCGTGCTCTTTCGCGGTGAGCCTCTGCCAGGTGTCGATCCACCCCTCCAGAGCCTCCTTCACGTCGCTGTCCGGCCGTGCGAACCGGGCATGCATGTAGACGTTTTTGCTCAAAAGCATGCCGATTTCGGCACGAAAACCTTCCTCCGAGAGGTGGTTGCGCAGACCCTCGGAGTCAAGGCTTTCATGCCGGGCGAAGGTGTTTAAGACCCGCTGGCGTAAATTGTCAAGCTCGGCCGCCGAAAACTCAAGCATACCAAGGCGTTCCTCGATCTCGTCAAATATCTCGGGATGGTTGATCAGGGTGGTCAGCAGAATGCGCTCGCGGAGCACGTCGGCGGGGGTGATCGAACGGGTCTCACTACGGGCGTCGGCCATCACTGCGCCCTCGATCTTCACCTTCCCGAAGCCCTTGCGGGGCGTGAACCGATCCGAGCCGCCACGGCCTTGCGGCTGCTGGCCGCGCTCTCCCCACAGCTTGCGCGAGAAGTAATCCGAGAAATGCCGTCTGAATGTGGCGTCGGAGATATCGCGGGCGCGCTGATCCAGTTTCTGTTGTACGTCGGCGCGGTCTTCGGGGGTGTTCGGCATGCGCCCCTGCGTGATTTCGCGCCAGATCATTTCGGACAACGGCAATGCGCCCTGCAGCAACTCCTCGAACGCCTGGCGGCCTTGGGTCCTGACAAGGCTATCCGGGTCCTCGCCCTTGGGCAGGATCGCGAACCGGAGCGCCTGACCCGCCTGCATGATGGGGAGCGCGCGTTCGGCGGCGCGGAACGCGGCGCGTTGGCCCGCCTCGTCGCCGTCAAAGCACATGACGGGTTCGCGCACGACGCGCCAGAGATCCTTCAGCTGATCCTCGGTCAACGCGGTGCCCAACGGGGCGACGGCGTTGTCGTAGCCGGCGAGCGCGAGACCGATCACGTCCATGTACCCCTCGCACACGATCATGCGGCCCGCCTTGCGGGCAGGCGAGGCGGCCATGTGCAGGCCATAAAGCGCATAGCGTTTCTGGAACAGCGGCGTTTCCGGGCTGTTCAGATATTTCGGTTCGCCATCGCCCAGTATGCGCCCGCCGAAGCCGATGACCCCGCCGCGGCGGTCCTGGATCGGGAACATCACCCGGCCCCGGAACCAGTCATAGGGATCGCGGCCTTCCGGGACGCGCAGCAATCCGGCCTCGATCAGCAGGTCTTCGGAAATGCCGTCGCGGCTCAGCGCCGATTTTAGCGCCCCGCGGGCGTCGGGGGCGAACCCCAGCCGCCAGGTGCGGATCGTCGCGTCGTCCAGACCGCGCTTCTTAAGATATTCGAGCGCGCCCCGGCCTTCCGGCATGCGCAGCATCTTTTCGAAGAACTTGGCGGCGGCCTCGTTGACGTCGGCAAGGGTCTTGCGCTTCTGCTGGCGTTCGC
The DNA here is from genome assembly GCA_023145215.1 of Rhodospirillales bacterium. GTDB lineage: Bacteria > Pseudomonadota > Alphaproteobacteria > Rhodospirillales > Casp-alpha2 > UBA4479. The sequence continues at coordinate 2,956 of JAGLED010000023.1, forward strand.
GGTCCTCGGGCGTGTCCTGGGGCATTTCCAGCCCGGCTTCGGCGGCCAGTTGTTCGACCGCTTCCGGGAACGACATGCCCTCGACCTCGATCAGGAAGGTGAAGACATCGCCCGAGTTCTGGGTCGAGAAGCATTTATAGAAGCCCTTGTCCTCCAGCACGTGGAAGCTCGGCGTCTTTTCCTTGGTGAACGGCGACAGGCCCCAGAAATCGCCCCGGGCGCGCTCCTTCAAACGGACCGTACGGCCGACCACGTCGGCTATCGACACGCGCCGTCTGATCTCATCCAGGAATTCCGGGGTAAAGTTGCTCATGCCCGCTCCGCAAGTGAACGGACTAATCTACGCCAGGGCAGGCTGCCGTGGAAGGGCGCGGTTCGCGCAGAATCGTCCAGTTATCCCGATTTCATCCACAGCCGTGCCCCTCACCCGGCGCTACGCGCCACCCTCTCCCCGGGGAGAGGGTGATTGCGCCGAGAGTTCCTTCTCCCCTGGGGAGAAGGATAGGATGAGGGGGCTCTTCGTTACCGGGAGAGATTAAGCGCCCAGCTTGGCTTTCACAGCCCCGGCGGCTTTCGAGAAATCCATGCGCCCGGCGTAATGTTCTTTCAGGTACGCCATCACCTTGCCCATGTCCTTGATGCTGTCGGCTTCGGACTTGGTGACCGCTTCGTCGATGGCGGCTTCCTGCTCGTCGGCGGAAAGCTGCTGGGGCAGAAAGCTCTCGATGCACGAAATCTCTTCGGCTTCCTGTTGCGCGAGGTCGGGGCGTCCGCCCTTGGAATAGGCTTCGATGCTGTCGCGGCGCTGTTTCACCATCGACTGCATCAGGCCGAGGATTTCCTCTTCCGAGATTCCGTCCGTGTTGCCCTTGGCGCGCGCCTGGATATCGCGGTCCTTGAGTGCCGCGTTGATCAGACGGATCGTCGATACCTTGCGGTCTTCCTTGGCGCGCATGGCGTCCTTGAGCATGTCGTTCAGCTGCTGACGAAGCATGGAATCTTCTCCTCAATAGTCGAGCGGCCGGACGTTATCCTAACCGGGCACCGCTGACAACCGGATTCAATTTTCTAACATATTGATTTAAAAAGATAAAAATAATTCCCGCATCCTCTTGACGCGGCGGGGGGCTTTGCGTATCTACTTCGCCAGTCAAAACCGGACCCGGCTGGCATATATCGTGACACATGAAGTAGAAACAACTGCGCCCGATCACAAGGGTGCTGAGTCTTTGCGCGCGCCAGCGGGCGCCACTGCCGTCGTCGTCCTCGCGGACGGCACCGTATTTTGGGGGCGGGGCGTCGGCGCCGCCGGTGAAGCGGTCGGCGAGGTCTGCTTCAACACCTCGCTTACCGGCTATCAGGAGATCATCACCGACCCCAGTTACGCGGGTCAGATCATCACCTTCACGTTTCCCCATATCGGCAACGTGGGCACCAACCCCGAAGACATCGAAACCATAACCCCGGCCGCCCGGGGTTGTATTTTAAGGGCCGACATCACCGAGCCCGCCAACTGGCGCGCGACGCAGCATCTGGACGCATGGCTGAAGTCGATGAACCTGCCCGGCATCTCGGGCGTCGACACGCGCCGCCTGACCCGCAAGATCAGGGACGCGGGCGCGCCCAACGGCGTGATCTGCCACGCCCCCGACTGCACGTTCGACATTCCGGCGCTCATCGAGAAGGCCAAGGCCTGGCCCGGGCTGGAGGGGATGGACCTGGCGATCGAGGTCACGTGCCAACAGACATATAAATGGGACGAGACCACGTGGGATATCGAGACGGGCTACGGCAAGCTCGACAATCCCAAGTACAAGGTCGTCGCCATCGATTACGGGATCAAGCGCAACATCCTGCGTTGCCTCGCCAGCGCGGGTTGCGACGTGACGGTCGTGCCTGCGACGGCAAGCGCGGAAGAAATCCTGGGCCATGCGCCCGACGGCATCTTTCTTTCCAACGGCCCCGGCGATCCGGCGGCGACGGGGGAATACGCGGTGCCGATCCTGAAAGATCTGATCGAAAGCGAAAAGCCGATCTTCGGCATCTGTCTGGGTCACCAGCTCCTGTCCCTCGCGCTCGGCTGCAAGACGTCGAAGATGCATCAGGGCCACCGGGGCGGGAACCAGCCGGTGAAGGACCTCGCCACCGGCAAGGTCGAAATCACCAGCCAGAACCACGGCTTCGCGGTCGATGGCAAGAACCTCCCCGCCGGCGTGGTCGAAAGCCATGTTTCGCTGTTCGACGGCTCCAACGAGGGGGTCCGGGTCGAAGGCAAGCCGATCTTCTCGGTCCAGTACCACCCCGAAGCGTCCCCCGGCCCGACCGACAGCCATTATCTCTTCAAACGCTTCACCGATCTGATGGCCGAGGCGAAATAAGACATGCAGGTTTTGAACCACAGAGGCACAAAGGCACAGAGGGGGTGCGTCCTACAACACCAGCCTTTTTATGCCGTCTCTGAGGACATCCGTGTTGAAGTTGAGCAGAAGGCCCTTTCGAACCCCGCTCAATCTCATGTAGCTGAGCAATTGTGCGGCGTGCACCGGAAGCAATCGGTCAACCGCTTTCAATTCAATGATCAGATCTCGATCGACCAGAAAATCCAGCCGAAACGTCGATCGAAGGTGACAGCCTTTGTAAATGAGCGGCAAGTGAACTTGCCGCTCAAAGGGGACGTTTCTGAGTCCAAATTCGTGCGCCAGACAGGTTTCGTAGACCGTTTCCAACAAACCCGGCCCCATCGCGCGATGGACTTCTATCGCACAACCGATAACCGAACCGGTCAAGCGATCACGATCTTTGTTCCGGACATCGTTATTCATACTTCCGGCTATGCGAGGTTCAGAGGCTCTTTTTCGGACAAAATGCCGAAACCTCTGTGTCTCTGTGCCTCTGTGGTTTCATCTTCGGCCTGTATGGCCAAATCGAGGGCGTAATGCCGAAAAGAACAGACATCAAATCCATCATGATCATCGGCGCCGGCCCGATCGTTATCGGCCAGGCGTGCGAGTTCGACTATTCCGGCGCACAGGCCTGCAAGGCGCTGAAGGAAGAGGGCTACCGGGTCATCCTGGTGAACTCCAACCCGGCGACCATCATGACCGATCCGTCGATGGCGGACGCGACCTATGTCGAGCCGATCACGCCGGAAGTGCTCGAAAACATCATCGCCAAGGAACGCCCGGACGCGCTGCTGCCGACCATGGGTGGGCAGACGGGCCTGAACGCGGGCATGGCGCTGGATGAGCGCGGCACCCTTGAGAAATACGGTGTCGAGCTGATCGGTGCGCGCGCCGATGTGATCGCGAAAGCCGAAGACAGGTTGTTGTTCCGCGACGCCATGGAAAAGATCGGCCTGGGCGTGCCGCGTTCCGAAATTTTCACCGGCGAATACGACCGCATGGAAATCCCCGACCAGGACGGCAAGGTGAAGGAAGTCACCATGCTGTCGACGGCGTCGAAACAGAAAGCGATGGACGCGCTGAAGATCGTCGGCCTGCCCGCCGTCATCCGGCCCGCGTTCACACTGGGCGGCACCGGCGGCGGGATCGCGTTCACCGCCGAAGAGTACGAGAAGATCGTGACGTCGGGCGTGCAGGCGTCCCCCATCAACCAGGTGTTGATCGAAGAATCGGTGCTGGGGTGGAAAGAGTTCGAGATGGAGGTCGTTCGCGACCACGCGGATAATTGCATCATCATCTGCGCGATCGAGAACGTCGATCCGATGGGCGTGCATACCGGCGACAGCATCACCGTCGCGCCGGCGCTGACGTTGACCGATAAGGAATACCAGATCATGCGCGACGCCTCGATCGCGGTGCTGCGCGAGATCGGCGTCGATACCGGGGGTTCGAACGTGCAGTTCGCGGTCAATCCGGAAGACGGGCGGCTGGTCGTGATCGAGATGAACCCGCGGGTCTCGCGCTCGTCGGCGCTGGCGTCGAAGGCAACGGGTTTCCCGATCGCCAAGGTGGCGGCAAAGCTGGCGTGCGGTTACACCCTCGACGAGCTGCAGAACGACATCACCGGTGTTACGCCCGCGTCGTTCGAGCCGACCATCGATTATGTCGTGACCAAAATTCCGCGCTTCACGTTTGAGAAGTTCCCGGGCACCGAGGCGCTGCTGACCACGTCGATGAAATCCGTCGGCGAGGCGATGGCCATGGGCCGGACGTTCGAGGAAAGCCTGCAGAAGGGCATGCGCTCGATGGAGACGGGCCTGACCGGTCTTAACGACATAGAGATCGAGGGCGCGGTCCGCCCCGACGGCAGCGTCGACGCCGATACGGTCAAAGCCGTGCTGACCGAAGCGCGCCCCGACCGCATCCGCTACATCGCCCAGGCCATGCGCTACGGCATGTCGGACGAAGACATCCAGCGGGCCAGCAAATACGACATCTGGTTCCTGGAGCGGATCCGCAACATCGTCGACGCCGAGGAACGCGTGAAAAAAGACGGTATTCCCGCCGATGCGCAGGACATGCTGAGGCTCAAGAAGCTGGGCTTCTCGGACGAGCGCCTGGCCGAACTGACCGGGCAGACGTTCGAAGCCGTCACCGACGCGCGGCACAAGCTGGGCGTCAAACCGGTCTACAAGCGCGTCGATACCTGCGCTGCCGAGTTCGCCTCGCAGACGTCATATATGTATTCGTGCTACGAGGGCGATGGTTTGAACGCGCCCGAGTGCGAAGCCGATCCTTCCGCCCGCGACAAGGTGGCGATTTTGGGCGGCGGGCCGAACCGCATCGGCCAGGGGATCGAATTCGATTACTGCTGCGTGCACGCGGCCTATGCGCTGAAGGACGCCGGTCTCGAAGCGATCATGGTCAACTGCAACCCGGAGACGGTCTCGACCGATTACGACACCTCCGACCGGCTGTATTTCGAACCGCTGACCGCCGAGGACGTGATCGAGGTTCTGCGCGTCGAACAGTCGAAGGGCACGCTCAAGGGCGTGATCGTGCAGTTGGGCGGACAGACGCCGCTGAAGCTTGCCGCTGCCCTTGAGCAGGCAGGGATCCCCATCCTGGGCACCTCGCCCGACGCCATCGACCTCGCGGAAGACCGCGAACGCTTCCAGGATTTGCTGAAGAAGACCGGCCTTAGACAGCCCGCCAACGGCTTGGCGCGCTCCCACGAAGAGGCGATGAAGGTCGCCAAGGACGTCGGTTATCCGCTGGTGATCCGGCCCAGTTACGTGCTGGGCGGCCGGGCGATGGAAATCGTTCACGACGACATCGCTCTCGAACGTTACATGCGCGAAGCGGTGGTCGTTTCAGGTAAGAGCCCGGTGCTCCTCGACAGCTATCTGCAGGACGCGATAGAGGTCGATGTCGATGCGCTCTCGGACGGCACCGACGTCTACGTCGCCGGCATCATGCAGCACATCGAGGAAGCGGGCATCCACTCGGGTGACAGCGCGTGCTCGCTGCCGCCGTTCTCTCTCTCTGCCGAGATCATCGACGAGTTGGAACGCCAGGCCATCGTGCTGGCGAAAGCGCTCAACGTCGTCGGCCTGATGAACGTGCAGTTCGCGGTGCAGGGGAGCGACATCTACATTCTGGAAGTCAATCCGCGCGCGTCCCGGACCGTGCCCTTCGTCGCCAAGGCGACCGGGGTGCCGATCGCCAAGATTGCCGCGCGCCTGATGGCGGGTGAAAAACTGAACACCTTCGATCTGCCGAAGCGCGGCGCCATGAAGCATGTCGCGGTGAAGGAAGCCGTATTCCCGTTCTCGCGCTTCCCGGGCGTCGACACGATCCTGGGCCCGGAAATGAAATCGACGGGCGAAGTGATGGGGATCGACAAGGACTTCCACCGCGCGTTTGCCAAATCGCAGTTGGGCGCGGGCATGAGCCTGCCGCTTTCGGGCGGTGTCTTCATCTCGGTCCGTGACGGCGACAAGGACAAGGCGCTGGAGATATCGAAGATCCTGCACGGCCTTGGGTTCTCGATCATCGCAACGGGGGGCACGCAGCGTTTCCTCGAAGCCAACGGCGTGCCGGCCCGGCGCGTCAACAAGGTGCTCGAAGGCCGGCCGCACTGCGTCGATGCGCTGACCAACGGCGATGTGCAACTCGTCATCAACACGACCGAGGGCGCGCGCTCCATCGCCGACAGCTACTCGATCCGCCGGACCGCGCTGGTTAACCAGGTGCCGCACTACACGACGATGACTGCGGCCCGTGCGGCGGCGGAGGCGATTGCCGCCATCATCGCCGAGGGTGGTGCCGGCGGACTTGCAGTCGCGCCGCTGCAGGCTTATTTTGAAGCCTCGTATTAGGCTTTTCCCTTAATTCATGTCGCTTCGGTGATCGCCTTTTGGTGATCCGGCGCGGTATTTTGTAAGGGAAGACAAGAGGAGGGCCGGATTTGCCGGCCGGGGAAACATGGAACGTGTGCCGATGACGCGCGAGGGCCTCTCCGCCCTCGAACAGGAACTGAGACGGCTGAAGTCCGAAGAACGGCCGGCGGTGATCAAGGCGATTGCCGAAGCCCGTGAGCACGGCGATCTGTCCGAGAACGCGGAATACCACGCCGCGCGCGAAAAGCAGGGCTTTATCGAAGGCCGCATCGCCGAACTGGAAGACGTGACCAGCCGCGCCGAAGCCATCGACACCGCTCACATGACCGGCGACACGGTCAAGTTCGGCGCATACGTTCTGGTCGCGGACACCGACACCGACGAGGAAACCACGTACCGGATCGTCGGCGCGCTGGAAGCCAATCTCGACGAAGGCAAGATTTCCGTCACGTCCCCGCTGGCGCGCGCGCTGATCGGCAAGACCATCGGCGATGTCGTCGAAGTGGCGACGCCGGGCGGTGGCAAGTCCTACGAAATCTGCGAGGTCAACTGGAGCTGACGGCGCCCGCGTCTAAAGCTCGTATCCCATTTCCTTCAGACGTTGCGTGGCGCGCCCGATGACTTTGGGCGCGACCTGCTCCGCCCATTGCTGACCGATCCGCATGGACTCCCCGACAATCTGCGGCAGCACCTTCAGCGTCTTTTGCCCGATGGGCGTCTTGTAGAACGCAATCATCTGCTTGATGTCGTCGTGGGTGAAATGCTTTTCGTACAGTTGCGCGCTGTGTGCGAGCAGGACACCGCTTTCTTCATTGAAGCCGCGCCTGACCTCTTCGGCGAAGACCTCGATCACCTTGTCCGATATCTCCGGTTTTTGCTGCCTGATTGTCGCCTTCATCTGCTCGGCGACCGATGCGCCGATTTGCTTGATCATCTGCGTCGAATTGGTCAGCTCCATCAGCTCGATGATCGCTTTTTGCCGCTCGACATCGGTGGCGGCCTTGGCCGGCAAGGCACCGATAACGGCTGCCAAGACAATAGCCGCGGCAAGCAATCGCGATAATTGTTGCATTACATCTCTCCCTCTACTTTTTCGGGAGAAAGCATAACATTGCTTTATCGTAAGGCGGTAGGGGGAGGGAATTAATCCTCGTCCATCGATTCCGGATCGATCGGCACGCCCGGCTGGTTCTTCGACGTGCGGATGGTTTCCAGCGTCGTCACCGTGGTGACGTGATCGGCCGACGTGATATGCATGGTCAACTGGTCGCGGTGTTCCTTGTCGCGCGCCACGACCTTCAACAGGAAATCGTCGGTGCCGCGGACCATGTGGCACTCACGCACTTCCGGCCAGCTCGCCATCAATTCCTCGAACGCGGTCAGGACGGTCTGGGACTGGCTGTCGAGGCCGACCAGCGCGAAGAACATCTCCTTGTAACCCATCAGCCCGCCGTCGATCTCGGCGTGATAGCCGTGGATGAAGCCGGCTTCTTCAAGGGCGCGGACGCGTCTCAGGCAGGGCGGGGCCGAGATACCGGCGCGCGCGGCGAGGTCCACGTTGGTGATGCGGCCGTCGTCCTGAAGGTCGCGGAGAATCCGGAGATCGATGGCGTCGAGTTTTACTTTTTGCAACGGTGTGTCCTTTGAATTTGAATCATGTCGTATCACCTTTCCCGGCGCACACGCAATGATATTGCGCAACAAAATTGCGTCTTTTGGAGGAATTTGCAGGATGACGCCGATCCGGCGCGCGTGCCCCAACCGTCCGTTGCGTCCGAGCGCGGTTCGGCTTATTTAGGAAGCCATCCGAATTAACCATACACCGCCGATCCCGCCCGAGGAGAACCCCATGTCCGAGACCCGCCACACCAAAGTCCTGATCATCGGTTCCGGTGCCGCCGGATATACGGCGGCGATCTATGCAGCGCGGGCCAATCTGGAACCGGTGCTGGTCCGGGGGATTCAGCCGGGCGGCCAGCTGACGATCACGACCGATGTCGAGAACTATCCGGGCTTCGCCGAAGTGATCCAGGGGCCGTGGCTGATGGAGCAGATGTACGAGCAGGCCAAGCACGTCGGCACGGAAATGATCGAGGACACCATCGTCGAGGTCGACTTGTCGAAACGTCCGTTCCGCGCCGTCGGCGATGGCGGTGACGAGTATTTCGGCGACACGCTGATCATCGCGACGGGGGCCAGCGCCCGCTGGCTGGGCTTGGAAAGCGAGCAGACCTTCATGGGCTTCGGCGTTTCGGCGTGCGCGACCTGCGACGGGTTCTTCTATCGCGGCAAGGAAGTGGCGGTCATCGGCGGCGGGAATACAGCGGTCGAAGAGGCGCTCTATCTCACCAACCACGCGACCAAGGTCTATCTGGTGCATCGCCGCGACGAGCTGCGCGCCGAAAAGATCATGCAGGACCGCCTGTTCAAGAACGACAAGATCGAGGTCATCTGGGACCATACGCTCGACGAGATCCTGGGCGAGCAGGGCGGCAAGGGCGTAACCCATGCGAGGCTCAAGAACGTGAAGTCCGGCGAGACGCAGGATTTGGCCGTCGACGGCGTCTTCATCGCAATCGGCCACGACCCGAACACCAAGCTGTTCGCCGGCCAGCTGGATATGTGGGAAGACAACTACATCAAGACCAAGCCCGGCACGGCCCAGACCAGCGTCGAGGGTGTCTATGCCGCCGGCGACGTGCAGGACCGGGTCTACCGCCAGGCGGTGACGGCGGCGGGGACCGGCTGTATGGCCGCGCTGGAAGCCGAGAAATTCCTGGCCGAACACGAAGACCAGGAAGCGGCGGCGGCCGAATAGGCCGGCCGCGCGAGCGAAAACGTCTGGGAGGTGGCGGTGGCGATCGATTGGGACAAACTCAGGGTTTTTCACGCCGTCGCCGAAGCCGGAAGCTTCACCCATGCGGGCGAAACCCTCAATCTGAGCCAATCGGCGGTGAGCCGGCAGGTGTCCGCCCTCGAACAGAGTTTGGGCACGCCCTTGTTCCACCGTCATGCGCGCGGGCTGATCCTGACCGAACAGGGCGAGACCCTGTTCCAGACCGCGCACAATGTGTTCGCGCAGTTGGCGCGGGTGCAATCGCAACTGGCCGAGAACAAGGAACGCCCGCAGGGCGCCTTGAAGATCTCGTCGACGGTCGCGTTCGGGTCGGTGTTCCTGGCGTCCAGGATGAAAGAGTTCGTTAACCGCTACCCGGAGATCGAGGTCTCGCTGGTGCTGGCGGATACCGAACTCGATCTATCCATGCGCCAGGCCGATGTCGCGATCCGCCTGACGCCGCCGACCCAGCCGGATCTGGTGCAGCGCCACCTGATGACGCTGCACTACCGGGTCTATGCGGCCCCGGAATACCTGCAGCAGAACGGTATGCCCAAGAACCCCCGCGATCTGGATCGGCACCGGATCGTCGTTTACGGCGATGACGCGCGCCCGCCGGCGGCCAACCTCAACTGGCTTTTGACCGAGCACGCCAAGGAAGGCAAGCCGCGCAAACCCGTGCTTCGGGTCAATTCGATCTACGGCATTCTGCGTGCGGTGCAAAGTGGGCTGGGGATCGGCGCGCTGCCGGAATACATGGGCCGTGAACTGGGCAGTCTGGTCGAAGTCCTGCCGGAATTGCAGGGGCCGGAACTGAACATGTATTTCGTCTATCCCGAGGAGTTGCGGGATTCCGCCAGAATTGTCGCATTCCGCGATTTTATCGTCGAAAAAATCGCGCCCATCAGGAAGTAGCGGCCGTCCGTTTAGCTATGCGTTGACTGCATGGCTGCATTTCCCGTTTTTCTCTGGTGTGCCAACACAGCCTGCCTATATAAAGCGTGCATTCGATGTTGCAACGCAGCAGCGAATACGGAATTCGGAACCGGATGATCGCGCTGAAAACGCTGATTTCCACAGGGTTCCACCCAGTTTCCGGGCGCCCTGCCCGGAAAAGAGGGACCGGTCTTCCGGCCCCTCGCGTCTCCCAGACGTGAAGCCTCCCTGTTTAAAACTCGCCCCCGGGGTTCGTCCCCGGGGGGTTTTTTTTGTGCGGCGTGCGCTTAGCCAAGTGCGCGGGGATTGCTCTCGGCCAGCGTGGCGCGGACCCGGGCCAGCAAAAGCGCATGATCCTCGGGCGTGCCCTTGCCGGCGCGGATATTTGCGGCGAGATCGGCGAGGTCGCCGCCCCCCGTCTCCAACCCTTCGATCTGCCGCGAGACGATGGCGAGCGCGTTGGCCGCCATCAGGGCTTTGTATCGCTGATCGCCGTCGAGCACGCTGGCGAGATCGCCCCGGATCACGTCGCGCGCGATCCCCAATAGCGGCGCCAGAGACGGCGCGGGGCGCACGGGTGAGACGTTCCCGGGCAGCGGGGCCGGAGTATCGGGTGCGGTAACGTTCAGAATTTCGAGTTCGAGTTCGGGGACGATATGGGCAGTCAACGCAAGTTCCAGATTGCGCTCGCCCCCCGTCACGAAGCGGTCGGCCTGTTGCAGCGCGATCACCGCCCAGCGCATGGTCGCCATGACCTGCCAGTAAAGGATCTGATCGCGATGCACGGTGCGGCCGCGTTCGGATTCATACCCCCTGATCAGCGCATCCAGCGCGCCGACGCCGCCGCATTCCCGCTCAACCGCCCCGAAGCGCCAGCATTTGGCGGTCAGCCAGCCGATATCCTCCATCGGGTCGGACCAGCCGGCGAACTCCCAATCCAGGATCGCCGTCAGTTCGCCGTCGGCGACCATGTAGTTGCCGGTGCGATAGTCGCGGTGAGAGAAAACAATCTCGCCGTTGTCGGGGGCGTTCTGTTCGAGCCAGCGAAGGCCCCATTCGAGGGCCGGGTGCGATCCCGGCAGCGCATCCAAATGGCGGCGGTATTCATGGACCGACGACATCGCGACGGGGCCGTCGGGCTTGGAGACGAACGCGAGGTCGTCGGCGTCGGCAATCGAGTGAATGCGCGCGAGGTTGCGGCCCAGGTCTTCGGCGAGCGCATCGTTCGCGTCCATCTTGGCGAGCTTGTGCCCGGCCGCCGTGCCCTCGGCGCGGTGCATGATGAAGAACGGCGTCCCTAATACATCCGTGTCTTCACAGAGCACGCAGGGCGTCGGCACCATCACGCCCGCCGCGTGCGCGTGTTTCAAGATCGTGAACTCTTCCGCGCGGCCGTGCGAGACGGCGACGTTGGAGGGCGCGTCCTTGCGCAACACCAGTTCGTGCGATCCGGGCCAGTCGCCGCCTTCGATATCGAGCTTGAGGGCCCAGTTCTCCTGGATCGCACCGCCCGACAACTGCTTCAGGTCGCTGACCTGCGCGCGCCCGCCCGATTGGCGGGCGATCCAGACCTCAAGGCGTTTAATGGCGTCCCGGTCCATGGCCGTCACCGCGTCGTCATTACGTCCGCTCACGTTTCCGGATGTCCCCACGACCAGAAGTCCATGCCGTTTTCCTTGAGCGCACCGGCGAGCACCATCTTGTGCACCTCCGACGCGCCGTCGACCAGTTTGGCCTGGCGGGCGTAGCGGTAGATCCACTCAAGCACCGTGTCCTTGGAATAGCCGCGGGCACCATTCAACTGAATAGCGGTGTCGACCGCCTTGAACAGCACATCCGCGACCGCGACCTTGGCCATGGAGACCTCTTTCCTCGCCCGCGACCCCTGATCCAGCGCCCACGCGGCTTTCATGGTGAGCAGGCGGCCCACCTCGATGTCCATGGCCGCGTCGCCCAGCAGAAGTTGCACGCTTTCGCGCTTGGACAGTTTCGAGCCGAAAGCATCGCGGTTGGAGATGTATTCGTTCGCGATCTCGAGCGAGCGCTTGGCGAGGCCGAGCCAGCGCATGCAGTGCGTGAGCCGCGCCGTCCCCAGCCTGATCTGCACGCACTTCATCCCTTCGCCGACCCCCATCAGACGGTTTTCGTCGGGGATTTCCATGCCGTTGAAAACAAGCTCGCAATGCCCGCCGTGTTCTTCCGGGCCCATGATCGGGATGCGTCGTTCGATCTCCCAGCCGGGATCGTCCTTGTGGAACAGGAACGCGGTCAGGTTGCGGCGCGGCTCATCCGATGTGCGCGCCAGCAGGATGAAGTGATCGGCGACGCCCGCGCCGGTGATAAACCATTTGCGGCCCTGCACGACCCACTTGTCGTCTTTCTTCTCGGCCCGGGTCAGCATCATGCCCCCCGGGTCCGAGCCCGCGCCCGGCGCCGGTTCGGTCATGACGATGGATGAGCGTACCTTGCCGTCGATGATCGGTTGCAGCCAACGTTCCTTCTGTTCGTCGGTGGCGACCTTGTTCAACACATACATGTTGCCGTCGTCGGGCGCAGCGGCGTTGAAGCACACCGGGCCGAAGATCGAACGGTTCATTTCCTCGTAACACGCCGCCATCCCCACGGTGTCGAAGCCGCGTCCGCCGCGTTCCTTCGGCATCGACAGGCTCCAGAGACCATGATCGCGGGCCTGCGCCTGAATTTGTTTCAGGAGGTCCAGGTCGATGTTTTCGTGATCGTCATAGCTCGCCGGGTCTTCTTCCAGCGGCATGATCCGCTCTTCGACGAATTTGCGGATGGCGAGGCGCGTTTCCTCGACCTCGGGCGTCAGTGTGAAATCCATCTGATCCTCTCGGCTTCGTTTGGTGGAGTTTGGCCGCTGGGCGCGGGCGGCTCAAGGCCCGGCGTTATCTAGGCCCGATGCCGGCATAGTTGCCGTCGAAGGCTTCGCGCACCGGCCAGGTGCCGGCCTTGACGGATCGCAGGAAGTCCGCGATCTCGGCATTGAACGTCGCCGGATCCTCCAGATTGATCAGGTGCCCCGATTTGGCGTAGACCCTGAGCCCCGACGTCGGCATGGCGCGCTTCAGCCACACGTTCACATCCAGGCACACGTCGTCCTCGTCGCCGACCATCAGAAGGGTGGGCACCGCGCAGGCGTTGAACTCGGCTTCGAAATCGAACAGCGACGGGCGGCCGCCCTGCACATGCCTGAGGGTATAAGCCGCGCCGATGGCGGGATGCTCGGCCAACTGATCGCGAAACTCCTCCCACCCGCGGATGTCCTTCCGCTTCAACTGCGTGCGCGTCGGGCCGTTGGCGAAGGGCTCGGCAAGCATCTTGCCGGCTTCAAGGTAATCTTCGGAGCGTTCGAAGGCTTCCTTCCGGAAAACCTGCAAGCCTTCTGTCAACGATCCCGCGCCCGCCGACGCGGCGGCCAGCGCGATCACCCGGTCCGGATGGTGAATGGCGAGGCGGAGGCCGGTGTAGCCCCCCATCGACAGGCCAACGACCACGGCTTTCTCGATCCCCGCCGCATCCATGACGGCAAGGGCGTCTTGGATGGCGAAGTCCTGACCGTACAATGTTTCGTCCTCGGGCACGTCCGAGGGCGGGTAGCCGCGCGAACACATGACGATGCAGCGATGATCGCGCGAGAAATGCCGGACCTGCGGTTCCCAGCTGCGTTTGTCGCCGCCGTATTCGTGCAGGAACAGCATCGGCATGCCCGCACCGGTTTCCTCGTAATAAATCTTCACTCCGTCTTGGTCGGCGTATGGCATTTGGACATCCTTTGGGAAATATGCGGGAGGTTATCAATCACGATTTTCAGATAACGTCCCGTATGACCGCAAGCGAGAGCGGATCAGTGCTTCAATTTCTTTTAATAGCGGTTGAGTTTCACTCTCAAACTTTCTCCAAACATCTCCTCTCATTTTATGCTCTTTGGATTCAACAGCCACTTCATAGCCTGAGAGGTGTTCGCGTAATTGCGAACCCATGGTCGTCAGTTTCCCGTGAATCTCATCAGGGAAGAAGATTCCGAGCCTTGCAACCAAGATGTTGTACTCGGATATCTTCTTTTTTACGCGGTGAACTCTATGCCAGTGAATCTCATCAATGTAGAGCCTAACTTTATCCTTAGCATGGCGGATTTTTTCTTTCTGAGTATTCGTCAGTTCCGTTTGTTCTAAAAATTCTTCAAGTTCGTCGTCGGTCATTCTGTTTAAGTCTACGTAACTTTGAATTGGAGTGATTAGTCCTCCTAGCCATCCAACTGCTTCCTCTAAGTTGCCCCAAGCGTCTGTCAGTACGTCAAACTCCTTTTCCTGAACACGTATTGCCCCATTGAGCGCTGAGTCGATCTCAACTCTAAGTCTCTGGATTTCAACGTCTTGGTTGTGTTTGAAACTGGCCAATCGTTCCGCGAACTTGTTGTCCATCCACGACTTCGCGAAATATTTGAAGAGGCCAAAAGTGACTGCTGACCCGACACCAGCCGATCCGACTACACTCCATACAAATTGCCAATCAATGGTGACGTTGCTCTCCATCTTTGCACCTATCAGCTCAATCCATCTGTTGCCCTAAAGCGTATTCACCAGATGCCCGCCGTCGACAGGGATGACCGCGCCGGTCATGTATCTGGATGAGTCGGACGCCAGCAATAAAAGCGGGCCGTCGAGATCGTGCAGTTTACCGCAGCGGCGCATGGGGACGCGCTTGATCATCGCCTGGCCGTGCTCGGAATTGAGGAAATCCTCATTCAAGTCGGTTTCGATATAGCCGGGCGCGAGCGCGTTGACCCGGATCTGATGACGCGCCAGTTCGAGGGCCAGCACCTTCGTCATCTGGATCACCGCCGCCTTGGAAATTGCGTAGGGCGCGACGCCCGCGGACACGCGGATGCCGAGGATGGAGGCCGTGTTGACGATATTTCCGCCGCCCGCGTCCTTCATCCGACGGGCGGTTTCCTGGGCGACGATCCACGCGCCTTCGAGGTTGGTGTCGATGACCTTGTGCCAGTCGGCGTCGGTGACGTCGAGCGCACCGGCGCCGGACGCCGTGCCCGCGTTGTTGATCAGGACGTCGGGCACCGAAAGCTCGCTTGCGACTTCGTCCAGCGCCGCCGTCACGCTTGCCCGGTCTGTGACGTCCATCCCGACGGCGACGGCGGTGCCGCCTGCGTCCGCGATCTCGCCCGCCAGGGTTTCGAGTTTCTCAACCCGTCTGGCGGCGACGGCGACCCTGGCGCCGGCGGAAGCGAGGACCCTGGCGAAGTGGTGGCCGAGGCCGGAAGAGGCGCCGGTGACCAGCACCGTCTTGCCGCCCATCAAAGTGGTGGTCATTCAGTCGTCCTTTTCTTCAGCGACGTCGTGCACTTTCTCTCGTAGCACGAACTTCTGGATCTTGCCGGTCGAAGTCTTGGGCAGCGGCCCGAACACGACCTTGGTCGGCGCCTTGAAGCGCGCCATGTGTTGTTTGCAGAAATCGATCAGTTCATTCGCGTCCAATGTGCCTTCGGCCGCCGCCGTCGGCGTCACGAAGGCGACCGGAGTTTCGCCCCATTTTTCCGACGGCATGGCGACGACGGCGCATTCCATCACGCCCGGATGCTTGTAGAGCGTCTCTTCGACCTCCAGTGACGAGATGTTCTCGCCACCCGAGATGATGATGTCCTTGGAGCGGTCCTTGACCTCGATGTAGCCGTCCGGGTGCTGCACGGCCAGATCGCCGGTGTGATACCAGCCGCCCCGGAACGCCTCCGCCGTCGCGTCCGGGTTCTTCAGATAGCCCCGCATGACGGTGTTGGACTGGAACATGATCTCGCCGATGGTTTTGCCGTCTTCGGGCACCAGGTCGAGCGTTTCCGGGTCGCGCACCGTCTGGTGGAACTGGGTCGGGTAGCGCACGCCCTGACGCGACATTTTTACGGCTTTGTCCTCGAGCGGCAGGTCGGCCCACTCGTCCTGAAACACGCAGACCGTCGACGGGCCGTATGTCTCGGTCAGGCCGTACAGGTGCGTCACGTTGAAGCCCATCGCCGCCATGCGCGAAATCACGGTGGACGGGGGCGCGGCGCCGCCGGTCGCGACCTCGATGGTGTGGTCGAACGTTTTCTTCACATCATCGGGCGCATGCACGAGCATGTTGAGGACGATCGGCGCGCCGCACATGTGGGTGACCTTGTGTTCCTCGATCAGCGGGAAAATCTCGGCGGGATCGACGTTCCGCAAACAAACATGCGTGCCGCCGACCGACGTCACCGCCCAGGTATAGGTCCAGCCGTTGCAGTGGAACATGGGCAGCGTCCACAGATAGACGCTTTCCGGTCCCAGCCTGAACACCAAGGCATTGCCGAGCGCATTCAAATAGCCGCCCCGGTGGTGATAGACGACGCCTTTCGGGTTGCCGGTCGTGCCGGACGTGTAGTTCAGGCACATGGCCTGCCATTCGTCGGCGGGGGCTTCCCAGACATGATCCGGGTCGCCTTCGGCCAGCAGTGCTTCGTATGTCAGATCGCCGATCAGCTCGCCGCCGTTGGCGAGCGGGTCGTCGACGTCGACGATCAGAAGATCGGGATTGTCGAGGATCGCGACCGCGTCACGGATCACGCCCGAAAATTCGCGGTCGGTGATCAGTACTTTGGTTTCGGCGTGCTTGAGGATGAAGGCGATGGTTTCGTCATCGAGCCGGTAATTGAGCGCATTCAGCACCGCACCGGCCATGGGGACCCCATAGTGCGCTTCCAGCATCGCCGGCGCGTTCGGCGACATCACCGACACGGTGTCGCCGGGGCCGATGCCGCGCTTTTGAAGGGCGCTCGCCAGCCGGCGGCAGCGTACGTCGAATTCAGACCATGTAAATTTATGCGGGCCGTGGATCACGGCGGTCTTGTCCGGGAAGACCCGGGCCGCCCAGTCGAGATAAGACAGCGGCGTCAGCGGCTGATAGTTCGCCGGGGTCTTGTCCAGACCCCGTTCGTATATATTGCCATCCGAAGACGTTTCGGACATCGGCACCTCCCCCGGCATTATCGTTCCTTCTTAGATAGCACCCCGGCGGCGATCCCGGAAGGGCTGCGCCATTTTGTGGCTGGATGTGGCGCAAACTCAGGAAAATACGTGATCCGCAGCCGGATCGGCGTTAAAAATTGGACAAACAGGAGTGTAACATGTCCGACAAATTCAAGGTCGCGCTGGTGCAGACCTGCGCCAGTGCCGATATGCAGGAAACGCTGGGCCGCGCCGCCGCGATGGCCAAGGACGCGGCGTCCCAGGGCGCGCAGCTTATACAGTTCGCCGAGTTCTTTTCATGCTACGACATCGACGAGAAAGGGATTCACACCGGGCCGCTGCCTGAAGAATCCCACCCAGCCCTGCCGTTGTTCGCCGATCTGGCGCGCGATTTGGGTGTCTGGATCAACCTCGGTTCCATCGCCGTGCCGGCCCCTGACGGCCGCGCCTATAACAGGCAGTACGTGATCGACGATCAGGGCATCGTTCAGGCGACGTACGAGAAAATCCACCTGTTCGATGTCAATCTGGGCGCCGACGACCGCTATCGCGAGTCGGCCAGCCTGACCCCGGGCGAGCGCGCCGTCCTTGTCGACACGCCTTGGGGCAAGATGGGGCTGACGATCTGCTACGACGTGCGCTTTCCGCACCTTTACCGCGACCTAGCCAAGGCGGGCGCGGACTTTCTGACGGTGCCGGCGGCGTTCACCCACAAGACCGGCCAGGACCACTGGCATATTCTGCTTCGCGCGCGCGCCATCGAAACCGGGTGCTTCGTGTTCGCGACGTGCCAGTCCGGCTATCACGGCAAGTCCCGGACCTATGGGCATTCCCTGATTGTCGGCCCATGGGGCGAGATACTTGCCGAAGGCCCGGAAGACGAGGAAGCCGTGATCATCGCCGAGATCGATCCGGCGGAGGTCGCCAAGGTGCGCGGCCGCATTCCGTCGTTGAAACACGACCGCCCGTACGACAAGCCCGAAGCCGTCATCGACAACGCCGCCGAATAATGGACATTTTCGAATTTACGCCCGGCACGACGCCGCTTCTGATCAGCGCGCCGCATCCCGGCACGCACATCCCCGACGACATCAAGCCGCGCATGACGGACGCCGGACTTCTGGTTGCCGACACCGACTGGCACATCCCCATGCTTTACGACTTCGCGCCGGGGATGGGCGCGCACATGTTGTCGGCAACGCACAGCCGCTATTGTGTCGATCTGAACCGCCCGCCCGAGAACGTGAACCTCTATCCCGGGCAGGATACCGAAGGCCTGTTACCTTTGAAGACCGGTAAAAGCGAGCCGATCTATAAGGAAGGCCAGGAACCCGACGACGCCGAGATCGAGGAACGCCGGAACCTCTATCACACGCCCTATCACGCCAAGCTCGCCGAGACGCTGGCCGCGATCAAGGCGGAGCATGGCTACGCGCTGTTGTGGGACGCCCATTCGATCAAGAGTGAACTGCCCCGGTTTTTCGAAGGAAAATTGTGGGACATCAATCTAGGCACGAACAACGGTGAAAGCTGCGATCCGCGCCTTCAGAAAGACCTGGAAGCCGTCGCCGGGGAGGCCGCCGGTTTCACGTGGAAGATGAACGGCCGCTACATCGGCGGCTACATCACGCGGCACTATGGCGATCCCGAAAACAACATTCACGCTGTGCAGCTTGAGCTGAGCTGGGCGACGTATATGGATGAGACGTATCCGTTCGGCTATCGCGACGACCTTGCGGCGGGCATACGCCCGGTGCTGCAGCGCTTTATCCAGACGATGCTGAATTTTAGGCCCTAAGCCTTACCCCCTCACCTAACCTCTCCCCCTATAAAGGGGGAGAGGGATTAGTCTGCAGCCCTTGTCGGCAGGGTCCCTCTTCCCCACGAAGTGGGGGAGAGGACAGGTGAGGGGGCGTTAAACCCTGCCGCCCGCGACCGGCAGTACGCAGCCGGTGACGTAGGCCGCCTCGTCGGTGCAGAGCCAGTAGATGCCGGCCGCTACTTCCTCGACCGTGCCGATGCGGCCCAGCGGCACCTCGTGACGGAAATTTTCGAACCGCCCCGCGATGTCGCCCTCGCGCGACATGTCCGTCATGGTATAGCCGGGCGCGACGGCGTTGACGCGAATGCCTTCCTCGCCGACTTCGCGGGCAAGGCCCTTGGTGATGATGTCGACGGCGCCCTTGGAGCCTGCGTAATCGATCCACTGGTTCGGGCTGCCGGCCAGCGTCGCGGTCGACGAGATATTGACGATGGCGCCGCCTTTCCCGCCGTGCTTCGTCGACATCCGTTTGACGGCTTCGCGGCACATCACGACCGAGCCCGCGATGTTGACCCGGCAGACGTCCATCACGGTCTCCCACGTGACGTCTTCCATGCGGCGCTTCGGGCCGGTGATGCCGGCATTGTTGACGAGAGCATCGACGCTCACGCCCTCGTCATCCAAAATCTCGAAGAGCGAGAGGATATCGGCTTCGGCGCCGACATCGCCTTTCACCGCACGCGCGCCCGTTTCCGACGCGACCGCGTTCGCCGCCGCGTCGTTGGAAACATACGTGAAGATCACGGACCAACCCTCGGCGGCGAAGCGCTGCACGACGGCAGCGCCGATGCCCCGCGACCCGCCGGTGATCAGGGCGGTCTTAACGGTGCTCATCGTGGGGTCATCTCATGATGAACGGGTTCGGCGTGTCTTCGGCATAGGACATCCAGACGGATTTCGTTTGCATGAATTCCTTGATCGACTCCTGTCCGCTTTCACGGCCGAGACCGGATTGCTTGTAGCCGCCGAACGGCGCCATGTAGCTGACGGCGCGGTACGTGTTCACCCACACCGACCCGGCGCGCAGTTTCGCCGACATGGTGAAGGCGCGGCGCATGGATTGGGTCCAGACCCCGGCGGCGAGGCCGTAAATCACGTCGTTGCCGACCTCGATCGCTTCCTCGTCGTCCTTGAAGGGGATGACCGAAAGGACCGGGCCGAAGACCTCTTCCTGGGCGATCCGCATCTTGTTGTTCACGCCGGTGAAGACGGTCGGCTGCACGAAGTACTTACCGGCATCGGCCTTGCCGCCGCCCAGGCGCACCTCCGCGCCTTCGCCCTTGGCGACGTCGAGGTAACTCAGAATCTTCTCGTACTGCGGCACCGTGGTGACCGGCCCGACTTGCGTGTCCATCAGCATCGGGTCGCCCATCTTGGCGGTCTTTGCCAGCGCGACCAGCTTATCGACGAATTCGTCGTGGATGCTTTCCTGCACCAGAAGGCGCGAGCCCGCGATGCAGGTCTGGCCGGTTGCCGCGAAAATCCCCGAGATCGCACCCTTGACCGCATTATCCATGTCGCAGTCGTCGAACACGATGTTGGGCGACTTGCCGCCGAGTTCGAGCGACACACGCTTGAACTGCGACGCGCCGGTCTGATAGACGCGCCGGCCTGTTTCCGAACCGCCCGTGAAGGTGATCTTGTCGACGCCCGGATGCTCGGTCAGCGCCGCGCCGATTTCGTGGCCGTAGCCTGTAACGACGTTCACGACACCCGGCGGGAAGCCGGCTTCCTCGAACAGGCGCGCGAACTCGACACTCGACGCCGATGTGAATTCGGAGGGTTTCAGGATGACGGTGTTGCCCGCCGCCAGCGCCGGGGCCAGCTTCCAGCCCGCCAGCAAAAGCGGCGAGTTCCAGGGCGTGATCGCGCAGACGACGCCCAGGGGCTCGTGACGCGTGTAGTGGAAGTGATCCGGCTTGTCGATGGGGGTGACCGCACCTTCGATCTTGTCGGCGAGGCCGCCGAAGTAATAGTACCACTGCGGCACGTACTTGAGCTGCAGGCCCATTTCCGCGATCAGCTTGCCGTTGTCGCGCACCTCGGTCGCGGCCAGGTCTTCGGCTTTGGCCGCGATCAGATCGCCGAGCTTTCTCAGAAGATGACCCCGCTGCGTCGCCGTCATGTTCGCCCAGTCACCCGAGTTGAACGCTTTCCGGGCGGCCTGAACGGCACGGTCGGCGTCGTCGGCGGTGCCACGTGGGAAGCTTGCCCAGTTCTCGCCGGTGTAGGGGTTCATGCTCTCGAAGGTTTGGCCGTCGGATGCGTCGACCCATTCGCCGCCGATCAGCATCTGGTATTTCTGAAGGTCGCTCATGTCGTTCTCTCCCTAAGGTGTTTTTTGTTCAGGCCGCCGCTTCGGCATGGTCCTTGATCATCACGCACGTCTTGGAAATGATCCGCCATTCCCCATCGAGCTTGAGGACGGACAGATAGTCGACGAAGTCGCGGGTGCCGACTAGGACCTCGACTTTGACCATCACCGTGTCCGGCCCGGCCTCGTCCATCGAGACGATGCGCTCGCGGCGTTCGGCGCCCGATGCCTTCGGTGAAGGACGGCTCTCGATGACTTTCCTGAATTCGGCCATCGGCCAGTCGACGAAGCCGCCGCCCATGTTGGCGGCGTAAAGGTGTGCGTTCGGATGGAAAACCGATCCCATCAAAAGGTCGGTGTCGCCCGTGTAAAGGGCTTCGAAATAGTTCTGGATGCACGCCTCGACGGCGCTCATGTCTTCGGCGTTCATGGTGTCCTCCCAATATTTCTTCAGCGCATGCTAGCGCAAAAGCACCGGGAATCCAGCCATCCTTCGAGACGCGACAACGTCGCTCCTCAGGATGAGGCGTGAAACGCGTTCCTCATACCGAGGCGGCCCGTAAGGCCGTCTCGAAGCATGGCGTGGTTTTACAGCGCCTCCGGTCCCAATAGCTCGGCGCGGAAGCGGTTCTTGAGGTGTACCCCGTCCTTCGACGGCAGCACGAACTCGAGCGGTTCGGCACGCACCTTGATGGTGCGGAACACCGGGCCGTCGGCGTTGATGATGGCATCCAGCTCGGCCTTGAGTTCGTTCTCATCCGTGATGGTGCCGGTGTTCCTGATCCCCAATCCCTGCGCCGTGAGGGCAAGATCGGCGACGGAGGCCGTGTGCGTGGTCTGCATGCCGGTCTCGCCGTAGCGCTCATTGTCGAAGACGCAGATCGCCAGGTTCTTCGGCGCCTGTACCGCGACGGTGGCGAGTGCGCCGATCCCCATCAGCATCTCGCCGTCGCCGGTCGCGACGAGGACGCGTTTCGAGGGTTGCGCCAGCGCGAGGCCGAGGCCCGTCGGCACGGCGCCGCCCATCGCACCCCACAGCGGAAAGATGCGGGCGCAATCGCCGGCGGCGGTGAAATCCCAGTTGGTGGAGCCGAGCCCGGTCACGACGAGAAGGTCCTCACGGGCACCGAGAAGCGTCTTGGCGACCTCGCGGCGGTGAAGGGGGAAACTCTCTGCACGTTTGCTCATGTGGGTTCCTCCTTATTTGCCGAAGGTTTTGATGGGGACCATGCGCTGGCTCAGCAGCAACACGGACGATTGCTGGCCGACGAAGGCCTTGTGAATGGTCGCAGCCGCCTTGGCGCCGACGTCCGACGGGTCCTCGACCTCGTCAACGAGGCAGCCCGCGGTTTGCAGCGCCTGCTTCGTCGTCGTGCCCATCGGCATCTGCCACGGATTGAATTCATGCCATTGGCCGCGCATCGTCACGAAGGCGCAGAACGGAAACCGGCAGGTTTCGATCAGCGACAGCATGTTGATGCAGTTGCCGACGCCCGAAGACTGCATCAGCATCACGCATTTCTCGCCGCCGAGCCATGCGCCCGCCGAGAGCGCGATACCCTCTTCTTCGGTGGTCAGAGATACCGCCTTGATGTCGTTGTCGTCGATACACGCGTTGATCAGGCGTTTGTGCCCCGCGTCCGGTACGTAGGCGACCTGGCCGACCCCGGCCTCCTTGATCGCCTTGTAGATGTCGTCACCCCATTCCATCGATATTTCTTCCCTGGTCAGTTCTGGACGCCGCCCGTTTTTGGATCGTGCGGTCGCCGGCGGTTTTGTGTTGGCGAACCGGGCAGGAAACGGCGCCCGGTCCGGCCCGGCGGAATCTGCCGGTCTATTGGACATTGGCACAAAACACCGGGCCGACAAGGCCGGGAATCTAAATATGTGTATGTGCCGACTGCGTGAAACCTTAGCGGACCGTTCGCGCCGGCGCCAGTCTCAGGCACCGGCGCACTCGATCAGCTTTCGCGCAACTGATGTTCGTCGGCGCCGACCGGCTTCAGTTCCCAGCCGCCGCGATGACGCTTATAGATGATGTAGAGGCCGATCGCGACCAGGGCGACCGCGATGACCGGGCGGACCTGGCCACCCATCATGAACATCGGGATCGACAGCACGATCGCCAGGATGGGCGAGAACAGAAGCGTCCATTTCTTCTTGCCGCGGTACTTCTGGAACCACGGGAAGATCACCGACGCCGTCGCGATCATCAGGAAGAACAGCGACCACGGCCGCATGAAGAAGATCATCAGGTTGTCGTCCGTCGCCAGCGCACGGATCAGGTTGATCTCGGCGTTGTCGCCCAGCACGACGCCCAAAATCATCGGCGCAAGCGGGAAGCCGTAGCGGCGCATGGCGTAACCCAGCAGACCGAAGATCAGCAGCACCCACAGATCGAACACGATGTTGTTGAGGGTGAAGATCCCGATCGCGCAGTAGGCGAGGATCACGATCGCGAGGCGGTACATCGGCACCCGGGTCACGGTGACGAAAATACGCAGGCAGATCGCCTGCAGGCCCAGCATGATGAACAGCGAGAGCGCGAACGCCACCATGATCGAGTATGCCAGCACCGGCTCGGTAATGATGAATGTCGGGCTTGGCGCGATGTTGTGAATCAGAAGCGCGCCCAGCATCACGGCGGTCACGATGTCGCCGGGGATACCCAGCGCCATCATCGTAATGAGTGCGCCACCCTCGACCGCGTTGTTGGAGCTTTCGGGCGCGATAATGCCTTCCGGGGTGCCGGTGCCGAATTTCTCGGGCGTGTCGGACGCTTTCTTGGTCTGGTCGTAGGCCAGAATGTTGGCGATGGTGCCGCCGGCCCCCGGCAGGATGCCGACGAAGATCCCGATCAGCGACGAGCGGATCAGCGTCTTGTAGTGCCTGAAGATTTCTCGGATCGCCTGAACATGCTCGATGGCGATCTTGGTGGTGCTGAGGACCATCGGCTTGCGGGCGCGATCGGTATCGCGAAGATCGCTCAAGAGCTGGCTGAACGCAAACAGCCCGACCAGCACCGGCAGGAAGTCGAAACCTTGCTCCAAAGGTTCGAAGCCGAATGTGAAGCGCGCCACGCCGCTGATCTCGTCTTCGCCGATGGCGGTGATCAGAAGGCCGACGGCGCCTGCGAGCACGCCCTTGATGATATTTTCACCGGCCAGGCTGGCGGTGATGGTCAGCGCGAACAGCACCAGCGAAAAATAGTCCCAGGGTCCGAATTCGAGGCCGATCTTGGCCAGCGACGGGGCCAGCAGCATCAGGAAGACGGCCGAGATCAGGCCGCCGAAGAATGACGACCAGACGCCCAGGCCGAGCGCTAGGCCGGGTTTGCCGGCGCGGGTCATCGGATAGCCGTCGAATGTGGTGGCGACGGACGACGGCGTGCCCGGAATACCGGTCAGCACGCCCGCCATCAGGCCGCCTGACAGGCCGCCGACGAAGACCCCGATCATGGTCGAAATGCCCTCGACCGCGCTCATCCCGAAGGTGAACGGGAGCGTCAAAACGACTGCCATGGTGATGGTGAAGCCCGGGATCGCGCCGGTGATCAGGCCGGCGGCGACACCGAGGGTCATCAGACCGAGGTTTTTTATATGAAAGACCGCGTCAAAGGCGCCGGCAATGCTTTCTAAAATCATGGGGGGCTCCTCAGCGCGGCAGAATTTCGCCCTGGGGCAGAATGACCCCGAGCGCAAAGGTGAAAATCGCCCACATACAACCGACGCAGACGACAGCAACAATCGCGTTGATAACGAAACTCCGGCGGGTGTTCTCGCCCAGGAAAGAAAGCGTGACGAACACGAACAGAATGCCGCCGATCAGCATGCCGAGCCATTTCAGCGATGCCAGGAAAAGACCGTAAAACGCGAAGCACGCGACGACGTTCCGGTTGACGCGGAACCAGTCCGCGACGCCGTTTATCTGTTCGCCGTCGTCCTTGGGTTCGGGGCGCGTCGCGCTCAGGGACTGAATGAGATAAAGAACGGAAAGGCCGCCGATAAAGAAGGTAACGACGCGGGGCCAGATCTTGGCGCCGATAATGGCGCCGGGCACGGTCTCGTAAAAATAGGTGTCGAGGTACAACGCGCTGCAGACGACCAACAATAGCAGCGCGATAACGACATCGGCATTAATGCGGCTCATGATTTCAACCGTGGTCCAGTGTGGGCGACGAAAAACCCGGCCCCACCTGAGAGGCGGGGCCGGGAGATTTTCGACGATCAGCCTTTGAACATGCCGATCTTCTTGGCGACCTTCAGATGCTGTTCGAAGGACTTCTTGAAGAACGCTTCGTATTCAGCATGGTCCTTGTAGACGATCCAGGTGCCTTTCTCGTCCATGTGCTTGACCACGGCCGGGTCGGTCATGGCTTTCTTGAACGCCGCTTCGAAGTGGGCGATCACGTCCTTCGGCGTACCCTTCGGCACGACGACGCCACGGTGCAGGCCGTAGATCACGTCAACGCCCTGTTCCTTCATGGTCGGCAGGTCCGGCATCAGCGGATCGCGTTTCTCGGTGGCGATACCAAGCGCCTTCATGGTGCCTTCCTGGATGTACTTCTTGGCCGTCAGGATGTTCATTTCCCCGACGTCGACGTTGTTCGCCAGGATCGCGGTCAGGCGCTCACGCGTGCCTTCGTACGGGATGTACTTGAACTCGGTGCCGGTCTGATCCTCGATCACCAGGTTGAAGAACTGGCTGGTCGAGCCGGTGGTGACACCGACGCCGAGCTTGCCCGGGTTCTTCTTGGCGTAATCGACGAGCGTCTTCATGTCGTCGAAAGGCACGTTGGCGTTGGCGCCCAGCACCGACGGGGTGTAGGTCAGCAGCGACACGGTGTCGAATGCATCCCACGTGAAGTCGACGCGGCCCGCCAGATAGGTGGTGATCTGGCTCTCGTGGATCGCCATCAGGGTGCATCCGTCGGGCTTGGAGCCTTTCACTTCCTTGGCGGCCTTGTTGCCGCTCTGGCCGGAAATGTGAACGATCTGAAGCTGCGGCTTGAAGCCCGTTTCGTTGATTGCGCGGGCGACGACCTGAAACACCAGGTCGGTATCCCCACCCGGTTTCCATGGCACAACCATCTTCGCAGTCGAGCACGGGATATCGGCCGCCTGAACGGGGGCCGAAATCAGCGCAAAGCCGGTGGTAACAGCGGCCGCAAGGCCGGTGAATGTACGGTTCATTTCTATCTATATCTCCCTGTGGAAAACCGCCTTTCTCAGGCGCCCTGCCGGACTTGGTCTAAACCTTGGCCACTGCAGTTACGAAAAGATTACAGCAACTAAATTCAAGCTTCCAGCAGAACAGCGTACAAAAAGCCGGTTTTATGTTTGACCAGAGATAGACATTGTAATTCCTTATCCGCCGATCAATCTAAATATCGATAATTTCTTACCCGAGGGGATCCCTGATGCGCGATTTGGAAAAGCCCGGCCGTTCGCCGGCGTTCGGTAAACATGGCATGGTGGCAACGTCGCACGCGATTTCGACCGCAGTCGGTCTGGATATTCTGCGCCGCGGCGGCAATGCCATGGATGCCGCGGTCGCAGCCTGCGCCGTGCAGTGCGTGGTCGAACCGGAATCGACGGGAATCGGCGGCGACAACTTCTGTATCTACGCGCCGGAGGGCTCGATCAAGGACATGATCGCGTTCAACGGTTCCGGCCGCGCACCCGCCGCCGCGACGGTGGAATGGTACGAAGAGCAGGGAATCACGACGCTCGAGCGTCAGACGCCGCACGCCGTCATCGTGCCCGGTGTCATCGATGCGTGGGAAACCCTGACCAAGAACCACGGCACCATGGAACTCGGCGAGCTATTGCAACCCGCGATCGAATATGCGCGCGACGGCTATCCGATTTCGTCCCGTGTCTCCACCGATTTCAAAAGCAACGAGGCGCTGCTTCGCGGCTGCCCGAACGCGAGCCGGGTGTTTTTGCCGGGCGGCCGACTGCCGGAATGCGGCGAAATGCACTATCAGCCGGAACTCGCGGCGACCCTCGAGAAAGTGGCGCAACACGGCCGCGATGCGTTCTACACCGGGGATGTCGCCGAGGATATCGTGTCGTTCCTGCAATCGCTGGGTGGTCTGCACACGCTGGAAGATTTCAAGAATGCCGCTGGCGAGTACGTGACGCCGATTTCGACCAACTATCGGGGCTACGACATCTACGAATGTCCGCCGAACGGACAGGGGGTGATTGCGCTGCTGCTCTTGAACATGCTGAAAGACGTGCCGACGGATGGCGTCGACCCCTTGTCGGTCGAACGCCTGCACATGGAGATCGAATTCGGACGGCTCGCCTATCAGGACCGCAATTTCTTCGTCGCCGACCCGAACAAGGCGGACGTCCCCACCGACTGGCTTTTGTCGGACGCGCACGCGAAAGAACTGGCGGCGCACTTCGACCCGGCGAAAGCGCTCGATCCGCTGCCGCCCGTCAGCGCACCGGTCAACGAAAGCACGGTTTACATTTCCGTCGTCGACAAGGACCGCAACGCGTGCAGCTTCATCAACACGTTGTTTTCCAACTTCGGGACCGGTCTGATGGCGCCGAAATCCGGTGTCACCCTGACCAACCGCGGCCAGGGCTTCACACTGGAAAAAGGCCACCTCAACTGCATCGCGCCGAACAAGCGGCCGCTGCACACCATCATTCCGGGGATGCTCGGCCAGGGCGACAAGGCGATCATGCCATTCGGCGTCATGGGCGGGCAGTACCAGTCGTTCGGTCACATGCAGTTCCTGACCAAGCTGCTGGACTTCGGCATGGATATCCAGGAAGCCCAGGACGCGCCGCGCGTGTTCCCGATCGCGGGTTCCATGGACGTCGAAATGGAAGGTACGATCCCGGCGGAAACCGTCGCCGCGCTTGAGAAAATGGGCCACAAACGAATCAAGCCCGCGAAGCCCATCGGCGGCTCGCAGGCGATCTGGATCGACTGGGAGCGCGGCGTTCTGATCGGCGGTTCCGAACCCCGCAAGGACGGCTGCGCGGTCGGGTACTAATCCGGTAATCCTTCGAGACGGCCCTTCGGGCCTCCTCAGGATGAGGAAAATCGGTTGAACACCTCATCCTGAGGAGCGGCGAAGCCGCGTCTCGAAGGATGCACGGCCGTACCCCTTGAAAGCCCGGGGGGCATCGCCCACACTTCGGCCATGACCGACGATGAGTTTTCAAAAATCTCTCTGGATATCGATCTCGATGCGGAGGGCAAGCAGCACGGTACGATGACCATCCCGTGGTCGCGGGACGAATCGTCCTGGGGCTCGATCCCGATGCCGTTGACGGTGATCAGGAACGGCGACGGTCCGACGGTGCTGTTCACCGGCGCCAACCACGGCGACGAATACGAAGGTCCGATCGCGCTGACGAAACTGCGTTCCAGCCTCAAGGCCAAGGACGTCCGCGGCCGTGTCATTATAGTGCCGGCATTGAATTTGCCGGCGTTCCGGGCCGGTAAACGTACGTCGCCCATCGATGACGGCAACATGAACCGGGCCTTTCCGGGCGATGCGCGCGGCACCATCACCGACATGATCGCGCACTTCGTCACGTCGCGCCTGATCAGCCGCGCCGACGTGGTGGTCGATATCCATGCCGGCGGCAGGTCGATGAACCTGCTGCCGATGAGCATCATCCACGATCTTCCGGACGAAAAGCAGATGACCGCGACGCTCGCCGCCTTGAAAGCGTTCGGCGCGCCCTATGGGATGATCCTGACCGAGCTGGACGCGGTCGGCATGATCGACACGGTGGTCGAGGAAGCGGGTAAGGTGTTCGTCTCGACCGAACTCGGCGGCGCCGCGACATCGACGGTCGAGACGATTTCGGTCGCCGAGCGGGGCGTGATGAACATCCTCAAACATACCGGCGTCGTCGCGGGCGAGCCGGATATCCCGGAGCCCTCGAAACTGATCCACACGCCCACGGGCGCATGCTTCGTCAGCGCACGCACGGAAGGCCTGTTCGAAATCTGCCATGATCTCGGCGCGCATGTGGAGAAAGGCGATGTCATCGCCCGTGTGCATTACCTGGAAGACCCGGACCGCGCCCCCACCGATCTGATCGCCGGGGTTTCGGGGCAGGTCGTCTGCCGCCACATGCCGGGCCTGATCAAACGGGGCGATTGCGCCGCCGTCATCGCCGAACCCTGGCCGGGATAGGGGTGGCCGCGTGAGCGTCCAGCGCCCCGTTACCCTTACCGATATCCGCGATGCCCATAAGCGCATCGCCGGCCGTGTGACGCGGACGCCGCTTCGGCTGTCGCCTTATCTGAGCGAACTTGCCGGTCATCCGGTGAAGCTCAAACTCGAAACCATGCAGGATACGGGCGCATTCAAGCTGCGGGGTGCAACCAACGCGCTTCTGAACCTGAGTGACGAGAGCAAATCCCGGGGCGTGATCGCGGTATCGACCGGCAATCACGGACGCGGTGTCGCCTTTGCGGCGAAGGCGCTCGGGATCAAGTGCGCTGTCTATCTGTCCGAACTTGTCCCGGAGGTGAAGGTCGATGCGATCCGCAAACTGGGCGCTGAGGTGGTCATCGCCGGCCGCTCCCAGGACGATGCCGAGTCGGCTGCGTTCAAGCGTATCGAAAAAGACGGGCTCACCTATGTCCATCCGTTCGACGATCCGCATGTGATCGCAGGGCAGGGGACGGTGGGTCTGGAAATCGTCGAAGACATGCCGGGCGTCGCCAATGTTCTGGTGCCGCTTTCCGGCGGCGGGCTGTTCGCCGGGATCGCCGTCGCCGTCAAGACGCTGAAGCCCGATGCGCGATTGATCGGGGTGACGATGGACCGGGGCGCGGCGATGATCGAGAGCCTGGAGGCGGGCAAGCCCGTGCCGGTCGAGGAAGTCGAAAGCCTCGCCGACTCGCTCGGCGGCGGCATCGGGCTTGATAACGCCTATACGTTCGACATCACGAAGCGCCTGATCGACGAGACGCTGCTGATATCGGAGGACGACATCGCATCGGCCATGCGCACCCTGTTCCGCGAGGACCGCATCGTCGCCGAAGGGGGCGCCGCCGTTGGGGTGGGGGCGCTGATGTCGGGTAAGCCCGATCTTCAGCCCGGCCCGACCGCAATCGTCATCAGCGGCTGTAACGTGGATATGGACCGGTTTCTTGAGATCGTCGGCTAGATTTCATATTTCATCGCCTGCCCCTCACCCGGTTCGCCGGCCCAGACGCAGGCTCGCCACCCTCTCCTAAGGGAGAGGGAGGGGCCCGCGTGCTTAAGCACGTGGGAGGGTGAGGGGGCATCTCTGCGATGGCGTGTTTTTGCCGAGTGATAAGGTTGTTTTGCAATGAAGGAAAAAACCACACCCCCCGTCATCGGTGAAGCGGAACTGCGTGAGAGCATCAAGCTCGATCTGGATGTCGTCGGCTGCGTCGCCGACGCCTTCACGGCGCTCAGCGCCGGCAAGGCGATCATGCCGCCGATCCTGCGCCTCGACATCCCCGAGCGTCATGGCGAGGTGGATATCAAGACGGCGTATGTCGAAGGCTTCGAAGGTTTTTGCGTGAAGATGAGCACCGGCTTTTTCGAAAACGCCAAGGTGGGGCTGCCGTCGCTCGGCGGCATGATGACGGTGCTGGACGCGGAGACCGGACGTGTCCGCGCGGTGCTGTTGGACAATGGCTACCTGACCGATATCAGGACCGCCGCTGCGGGCGCGGTCGCGGCCAGGCATCTTGCGCCCAAGGGCCCGGTACGGGCGGGGATCGTCGGCACCGGCCGGCAGGCACGGCTTCAGCTACAGGCACTCTCGCTGATGCGCGACCTCGCGGAGGTTCGGGTCTGGGGGCGAGACGTTTCTAAAGCGGAAGCGCTCGCGGCTGATGTCCCGTTCGACGTGCAGGTGACGACGGATGCCGACACGCTGGCCGTAGCGTCCAACGCGATCGTAACCACGACGCCATCCATGTCGCCGCTGTTCAGCGCCGATGCCGTCAGGCCGGGGACGCACGTGACGGCGATGGGCTCGGACGCGCCGGGCAAGAACGAAGTCGCGCCCTCGCTGTTCGACAAAGCGGATCTCGTGGTCTGCGACAGTCCGGAACAGTGCGGCGACTGCGGCGAACTCCGAAGCGCCAGGAAGGCCGGGTTCGACGGGGTCGTGGTCGAACTGGGACACGTGACGGCGGGCATCCATCCCGGCCGCACGAACGACGATCAGATCACGATCTGCGATCTGACCGGCTGCGGCGTGCAGGATACCGCGATTTCGGATTTGGCGGTGAAGCGGCTCGCGTTCGCCTAATCGACGGTCCAGCCGACGCGATACAGCGTCATGGGTTCGGGGACGCCCTTCATATCGTACTTGCCGGCAGTTTCGAATTCGATGCCCTGACCCTCGGAAAGCGCGCGCACGTTGTCGGTGATGAATATCTCGCCTTCGCCCGCCTTGTCGCAGACGCGCGCTGCCAGTTGCACGGTGGTGCCGAAGAAATCGTCCTCTTCCTGCACGGCTTCGCCGGCGTTGAGCCCCATGCGGACCCGGACCAGCAAGGCCTCATCGCCCGAGTTGTGTTCGCTCAACGATTCCCGGATCTGCATCGCGGCGCGCACTGCGTTGGCGGCGGACGTGAAGCTCGCCATGATCCCATCGCCGGTGTGCTTGACCTCCTTGCCGTGATGCGACGCCAGCGCGGTGCGGACGATGGCGTTGTGAATGCGGACGACTTCCTGCGCACCATAGTCGCCGCGCTCATGCGTCATCTGCGTCGAGCCGACGAGGTCGGTGAACATGATGCAGACGATCCCCTGCGACTGCGCGCGGGCCGCGGAATCGGAGGTCCAAATCTTTACCGTGTCGGCGAAGTCGGTGAAGGGTGCCGGGTCGCCCTGAATGCTTTTTTCCATTGTCTGCCGCCCGGCGTTGATCATCATCCGGTAGCGTTCCTGGCTGCGGTATTCCTCGAAATTGCGGCAGAACGAATCGACCCGTTCTGCCGAGTTGCCGAGCGCGCCGACGGCTTCGCGCACCAGGACGAACGTCTGTACTTTCCTCAATCCGGCTTCCTCGCCGAAACGTTCCGCTGCGCCGGCGCCGAACAGATTGAGACCGAAGCTGACGTGCTGGTTCATGCGGGGCACCTCGTCCTTGATGGCGGCGAGGGAATTGACCAGGAACTCCAGCACCGTTCGGCGCATCTGTTCGGTCATGCTGACGTTCTTGGGTTCGGGGGCTTCGGGTGCGGGTTCGGTGTCGTCCCCGATAACCGCGGACGGCGTCGGTGCCTCGCTTCTGGGACGGCGCGGCAGGTTCAGTTCGTCCTGATGAGCCCGGCGCCGGGGTTGCGCGGCGGGTGCCTGCGTGACCGTGGCGGACGAGCTGTAATCTTCGGCGCGGTCCATCATGTTTCGGTAGTCGCGGTAGACCCTTGCCATCAGAACGGCGGCCGAGATCAGGAACACGGAAAGCGTTGCGCCAAGGATGCTGTTCTGGATGGCTTGGGTGCCGAGGTGCATATTCTGGCCGAGCGCCCGGATCCCCGCCGATACCGGCACGAACAATACCGCCGTGATGCCAAAGGCGAATGCCACCGCGCCTGCGACCTTTGCTACCGTTCGTAACGGGTCGGGGGGCTCGGGCGCCGGTTCGCGGCTGGGCTGCTTGACCGGTGCGGTCGCCGGGGCGCTCTCCTGCTCGACCGGCTCGTCGATATAGGACTGCACCAAATCCGGGGACGGCGCGTCGACGTCGATTTCGATCGTCTCGCCGGGTTTTTCGGCGGCGCGGGCGGCTTGCTTCATTTGCCGCTGCACGTTCGCCATCTTGTTCAGATGGGGGCTGATCCAAGAAAGGGTTTCCAGCGGCGGGCGGCCGGAGCCGTACTCGACGACCGCCATTGCGCGAACGCCGTCGAACCCGCCGGTCCTGTCGAGTTCGGCGGCACGCAGCACCGCTGCATCCTTGTCCCCGCCCTCGACCTGTTCCAAGCGGCGCCAGCGACCCCCTTGGCGCACATAAATGTCGAAATGTGTCGGCGTCACCTGGTTTCCCTCAACATTCGCCGCTTAAATCCGCCCCCCGTTTGCGATCAACAACTTACGGCATTTTACGCGTTTCAGGATCATTTTCTTGATCTTGCAACGCAAGTGCCGTCCCGCTGCAAGCGTTATCCCGTGATCGTATATGTCGACCGGAGACGCTATCGGTTGCAGTGGAAGTGCGAACGCCCTTTATTGGAACATCAGGATTACCTGAGAAAGATCAAGTCATGATCCCGCCTATGCGGGTCGGAATCCGGAGACGGGCCGTAAAGGTTCGGCGGCAGCCATCCCCCCGTTGAAAGTTGCCGCTGTATGGACGGACATCCCCGTCTCCGGTACCCGCAGCACCATACGCAAGTTGACTGGCCGGGCCGCCCGGCGCACCTTTTTTCGGTGATGTTGTGCCGCCGTTCCCAGTTTCGATTACCGACCGCGCTGGCCGTCTTGTTGATGGCTGCGACCCCCGGCACGGGCGCGGCCGAACCGGCAGACGCGATCCGCCCGGTGATCGATGCCGCCTGCAGCGCGCCGTACAGTGACCCGCAGCGCTTCCGCGGCGCGATCGAGGGCGTGCGGATTGTCGAGCATGACGTCGCGTCGTTCCGCGGCGCGCCGGGACGCGTCAAGACGGTTTTGCTTCTGCCGGACCGCCGCAAACTGGACGTCAACGTCCTTTTCCCCGGCGGCACGCTTCGCAAGATCGCCATCGCGCTTTCCGGCGACCAGCCGCTTTTCAGCGTGTCGATGAACAACGCCTGCCAAATCACCGAAGCGCGCGAGATCGTCTACGACGGCGCGGGTCGGGCGCAGTCGATCCTGATCTATGACGGCGACCTAAAGACGCGCACCGGTGAAATCCAGCTCAACCCGCCCGCGGCGGAGGCGGCCGATCCCGGCGGGGTGACGGTCGGCCTGATCGACAGCGGCGTCAATTACACCATCGACCCTTTCAAGGCGCACCTTGCCCGGCGGCCCGATGGCGCGCTGATCGGCCGCGATTTCTGGGACGGCGACGATTTGCCGTTCGATGCCGATACCGGCCGCACGCCGTTCTTTCCGCTGCATCATGGGTCCGCGGTGATGAGCGTATTGATCCGCGAGGCGCCGATGGCGCGTGTCGTCCCGGTCAGATATCCGCGCCCCGATATGACGAAGATGGCGGACGCCGTCGGCTGGCTTTCGGATCAGGGGGTGCGCGTCGTCAACCTGGCGATGGGCTCCAACAGCCGGGACGAGTGGCAGGCGTTCAACGACGCCGCGCGCAAACACCCGCGGATGCTGTTCATCGTCTCGGCAGGCAACGACGGTCGCGACATCGACCGGGACCCGGTCTATCCGGCGGCGCTTCAGCTTTCGAATGCCGTCGTGGTGACATCGTCGACGCCGGACGGGCGCCTGGCGCAGGGCTCGAACTGGGGGGTGGCCAGCGTCGATGTCATGGCCCCGGGTGAACGGATCGAGGTCGTCGATCATCGCGGGGTGCCCGGCAAGGCGTCGGGGTCCAGCTTCGCGGTGCCGCGTATCACGGCGCTCGCGGTCCGCGCGCTTGCCGCCAATCCGGGCTGGCACGGTCCCGAACTCAGGGACTGGATCCTCAAACGTGCACGCCCGCTCGCAGGGCCGAAGCAGACGCGGTACGGCTGGATTTCCGATCCGCTGGACGGGCCCTGACCGTGCCCCTCTACCTGAGCGGGCTCCGGCTCCGGTCGGGCGTCATCATCAACGCGCATACGGCAACCGCGGCAGCACCGGCCATGTAGAACGCCGGCGCGTCGACCCGCCCACTCGCGGCGATCAGGCCGGTTGCGATCATCGGCGTCATACCGCCGAACACGCCCATGCCGATATTAAACGCGACCGAGTATCCCGACAGCCGGTCGCGCTCCGGGAACATCTCGGCGAACAACGCCGGACCGGAACCGAGCGGCACCGCCAGAAGCAGGAAGGTGAGGAGGTGCGCGACGATGACCGACACGAGCGAGCCATCCGACGAGATCATCCACGCATATAACGGCCAGGCGGCGATCCCGAGAGCGAGAACGGCGAGAGCGATCCATGTGCGCCGGGCAATCCACCTGTCGCCGATGACGGCAGCCAGCGGCATCGCCGGAATGACGAGCAGCGTCATCGCCGTGTTGACGGTCAACGCCGTCCGGTGAGACAGCAACTCCTGTCCGGCCAGCCACTCCGGCAAATAGACGAAGGCGATGTAGAAGCAGGTGCCGTAGCTGGCGGCGAAGGCCAGAGCGAGCAAGGTTTCACGCCTGTTCGTCGTAAAGGCCTCAAGCAGCGGTGACGTGTCGTCGCGGTCGTCGTGATGCGCCTGGAAGCGCTCCGAGGTATGCAGGTTGCGGCGTGTGAGGATCGCGGCGGTTCCGATCACCGCGCCGGCCAGGAACGGCAACCGCCATGCCCAATCCGAGACCGTACCCGCGTCGAACACATTGGTCGTGAGTGCGGCGGCACCGACGCCCAACAACGAGCCCGCCATCGAGCCGATGTTCGCCCAGCTGCCGACGACGCCGCGTTTGCCCGCGGGCGCGGTTTCGACGAGATAGGTTGCGGAAGACGAAAATTCGCCGCCGACCGACAGTCCCTGGATAAGCCTGACTAGGATCAGCAGTATTGGCGCCGCGACACCGACCTGTTCGTAGGTCGGCAAAAGCCCCAGGCACAAAGTCGGCACCGCCATCATGGTCACGGAAATCTGCATCGTGCGCGCGCGGCCGTAACGGTCGCCGAACCAGCCGAACACCGCGGCGCCGAGCGGCCGCATCAGGAAGCCCGCGGCAAATATCCCATACGTTGCAATCAGGCCGGCGGTCGGATCGGCCTCCGGGAAGAACACAGGTGCGATGATCCCCGCGAGATAGCCATAGAGGGCGAAGTCGTACCACTCGACCACGTTGCCGATGAACCCGGCCATGATTCGGTGGCGGAGCTCCGGTGGGCTGATATCGGTTGATTCCGCGTCGCTCATGGATCGACAGATTACCGGTCAGCCGGGCGCGTTTAGGCGCGGCGCCGGCGGCGGGTCGTCATAGAAGCGCCGGGCCGGCGGCGCCATTTGCGGCAACTCGGTCTCGATGGTTTTCATGGCCCGGTCGGCGAGATCCTGATCGCCGCCCCAGACGCCGGCCTGAAGGGCAAGGCGTAATATTTGCGGATCGCGCGGCATGAATTCGAGCATTCTGTAGAGAAGCGGAATCTCGTTCTTGAACTGCCCGGCGATGTGATAGGTGACCGCGAGCGAGATCAGCGTATTCGGCGCGTTCGGGTCCATCCGGTGGCTGGCTTCCAGCATCGTCAGCGCGCGGGTCAGGTCGCGCCGGGTACCGAAAATCTTACCGGCCTCGTCCATCAATTGCCGGTTCGACGTGGCGAGGCAGGCTTCCTCGATTTCGATGGAGATGTCGTCGGTCAGGGGATCGCGCGCCCGGCGCACGCGGTCGAGGCTTTCGACACACCGTACATATTCGCGGCCGATCAGTTGCGAGGCCTCGACCTTGTCCGGCGCGGTCGACGCTCGCAATCGTTTGATTTCGGAAACCGCAATCGCCTCGTTCCGGCCTTCGCCGCCCGATGCGACGATCCCGACCAGCCGCCCCTCCGCGTCGACCAGCGCGCCGCCGGAATTGCCGGGCAGCGAGCGGGCGTCATGATGCAGCCGCGCGAGCGGCATGTCGGCTCGGGGGACGATCAGTCGCCCCGGCCTGTATACGCGAACCGCCTGACGACCAACGTCGAAGCCGATCACGTAAAGATCGGTCTCCAGTGTCGGGTGCTCGTTGTGTGCAAGCACCGGCGCGGTGACACCCGCCGCGACCAACCCGATCAGATCGCCCGGATAGTCGGTGGGTGCGACCCGGGCCTCGATTTCGGTTCCGTCGCTTAACGTGATCTTCGCCGCCGGGTTGTCGGCGACCATGTGGCGATTGGTGACCAATAGCCCGTCGCCGATGACAACGGCGCTGCCGATGGGCTCGAACGACGAAATCATCACGACGCTCTCGGCCGCTTTGCAGACGGGGGCGGGCGCGGTGCAGGTCTGCGCCTGTGCCGGCGCATGGACGACGACGGCGATGATGAACATTAAAGCGGCGAGACGTCCGCGCATGATCAGATGAACCCCTGGCTGCGTGCCCAGACCATGACGCCGAAGGCGCCCGCGGCGCTGAGCGTGCCGATGCCGATATGCTTCCGGAACAGAAAGAACATGACGAAGCCGAACACGGTCGCGCCCACGCGGTCAACCAGCTCGGTATTTTCGAGCACGCCGACCGGCAAAAAGATGATGCGCGAAATCAGCGCCGACAGCAGACCGTAGGCGACGCATGCGACCCACTGCAGGGCCGGGCTGTCGGGGTCGAGCCCGGCGACGATGGTGGTCCCCAGCCCGCGCCAGAGATACGTGACGGCGATCGCCATCCCCAGGAGCGCCCAGATATAGGCGGTCGTCATCCCTGTGACTTCGCCCGTCATGCCCGCCCCTTTAAGAACCGGTCGGCAAAATAGCCAACACTGCCGGCGAGGATGCCGGCCAGTGGGAGAGACCATTCCGGCGTCAGCATGTACATCGGCGGCCCGGCGACGGCCCCGGCGGCGAATGCCAGCAGTCCGGCCCGCGCGCGCATCGCCGCGAACACGAAAGCGAAATAGATCGGGTTCAGGAACACCAGCGTGACCGTAACGTAAAACGGCATCGCTTCGGCCATCAGATACCCGGCCGACACACCGCCCGCACCGGCGATCATGCAGATCGTCGAGAACCCGGCATAGAACGGGCCGCGCTGATCCGGGCTGAGTTCGGGCACACGCCTGAGCAGGCCGACCCACGTGTTGACCGACATGAACTGCACCCAGAGGTAACGAAGCCGCCAACCGCTTTTCGAACCCCGGAACAGCGGTGCCAAAGACATGCTCATCGGCAAAAACCGCATGTTGGCGAGCGAGACGCCGATCAGCATCGACACCAGAGGCGCGCCCAGCAGCATGTATTCGATCAACGCGACCTGGCCGGGCAACCCCCAGATGCCGAGTGTCGACACGACGCCGAAGGCGAGACTCAGGCCCGCCGAATGCACCAGCGCGCCGTAACCGATCATGCTGGCAGCGACCATGAAAGCCGGCAGGCTGAAGCCGTCGAGGAGCCCCCGGCGGAACAGCGCCCAGTTATCGGCGTAGGGATTTTCAGAAGCGGATATGGCGGGCCCCTCTTTGTCATCGACATGCTGTCGCAAAGACGGACCTGCATCAAATCCCTAATTTTACGTCATCTATTCGAAAATCGAGACAAAACGTGCCGAATAATTGCCATAAATGCGCGAAACTGCTTCACTTCGATTTCCGTAGCTTGGATTTGGGAGGATCGCATGCCTGACGGTGAACCGTTGTCACATATCACGCCGCCGGATACGAGCTCGGCGCTCGGCAAGGGAATGACCGTACTGTCGGCGATCCTGACCGCCGCAAAACCGCCGAGCCTCAACGACATCGCCGAGCGCACGAACCTGCCGCGTCCGACCGTTTTCCGGGTCGTCAAACAGCTCGAAGAGACGCTCTTGATCACGCGTGCGCCGGACGGAGACAAGTATCTGGTCGGCCCGAACCTGATGTCGCTCGCGACCGACGCCATGTCGGCGTTCATGCACGCGTCGCCGGTGCGCGCCATCCTTTCCGGACTTGTCCACGAGATCGGTGAGACCTGTAATCTCGGTGTGCTCGACCGTGACAGCGTCGTCTACATCGACCGAGTCGAATGCTCGTGGCCGCTCAGATTGCAGATGGGTGTAGGCACGCACGTGTCGATGCATGCGACGGCGCTCGGCAAACTGCTGGTCGCGCACCTGCCGACCCGAAGCCGGCGGCGTATCATCAATGCATCGCCGCTTGAGAAATTCACCGAGTTCACGATTACCGATCCGAAACTGCTGGAAGCCGAATTCAAGCTGATCCGCCGCCAGGGGTATGCCCGCAACGGCGAGGAAAACACGATGGGGATTATCGGGGTCGCGGTGCCCGTGTTCGATGCCCGCAACCGGGTCGTCGCCGGGTTGTCGCTGCATGCGCCGGCGGCGCGGATGTCCCTGCACATGGCGGAGCAGAAGATCGACCGTCTGCGGGAAACCGCGCGCCTGATCGAGCAGGCCATGCGCGAAACCCTGCAGGGGCCGGCGATCCGGAAGGAAGCGGCGGAATGAGCCTGACACCGGAACAGCGGGGTAACGTTACCCTTATCACCGGCGTCATCGGTGCCGACACCCACATCGTCGGCAATCGTATCCTGTCGATGGCGCTCGAGAAGGAGGGCTTCAAGGTGGTGGCGCTGGGCGCGCTGACGCCGGCCGAGGATTTCGTCAAGGCAGCCATCGAAACGGCGGCGGACGCGATCTTGGTGTCGTCGCTGTATGGGCAGGGCGAACTGGACTGCCGGGGCTTCCGCGACATGTGTATCGAAGCGGGACTCGAAGACATCACGCTCTATGTCGGCGGTAACCTCGTCGTCGGCAAACAGGCATGGGAAGACGTCGAGCAGCGCTATATCGCCATGGGTTTCGACCGCGCGTTTCCGCCGGGCACCCGGACCCCCGACGTGGTGGCGATGCTCGACGAAGACCTGAAAGACAAAGCCAACGGAGCCGCGGCATGACGGGTCGAAGCGCGCTCCTGATCGATTTCGGCAGCACGTATACGAAGCTGCGGGCCATCGATCTCGACGCCGGCGTCATCCTCGGCGCCGGGCAGGGGCCGTCGACGGTGACCACCGACGTCAACCAGGGACTCGACACGGCGCTCGAAGATCTCGAACGCCGGCTCGGCGAACTCCCGGAATTTACGCACCGGCTGGCGTCGTCCTCGGCGGCGGGCGGGCTCGCCATGATCACGGTCGGCCTTGTCAAGGAACTGACTGCGGAAGCGGCCCGGCTGGCGGCGCTCGGCGCCGGCGCCAAGCTGATCGGCGCACACGCCTACAAACTCACCGACAAGGATGCGGCGGGCATCGTGGCGCAGAACCCGGATATTCTTTTGCTTGCCGGCGGCACCGACGGCGGCAACGAGGAAACGATCCGCTGGAACGCGGACAAGCTGGCTAAGGCGGGGCTTGCGTGCCCGGTCATCATCGCCGGCAATCGCGTCTGTGCCGACGACATCGCGGAGACGTTGTCCGCCGCCGGGATCGACGCCCGCATCGCCGGGAACGTGATGCCGGAATTCAACGTGCTCGACGTCGAGCCCGCGCGCGCCGCGATCCGCGACGTGTTCATCGAACGGATCGTCCACGCCAAGGGGATCGACAAGGCGGAAGCACGTTTCGACGCGGTGCTGATGCCGACACCCGCCGCCGTCATGGAAGGGGCGCGCCTTTTGGCCGACGGCAATGAAAATCACGCCGGATGGGGGCCGCTGATGGTGGTCGACGTCGGTGGTGCGACGACGGACGTTCATTCCATCGCATCCGGCGCGCCGGCGGACGGCAGCGTGGTGCAGTACGGCCTGCCGGAACCCTATGCCAAGCGCACAGTGGAGGGCGATCTCGGGATGCGGCACAACGCGCGGACCATCGTCGAAACCGTGGGTGCGGATGCCTTTGCCGCAAGCGCCGGTTTCTCGGTGGACGAGGTCGAGACGTTCCTGATTGCCATCGAAGCGGATGTCGAGCGTCTGCCGGCAACGGACGATGAACTGCGCTTCGATGCGCACCTTGCCAAGAGCGCCGTCGCACGGGCCATGAAACGGCACGCCGGTACCGTCGAGATCAAGCAGACCCTCACCGGGCCCGTGATGGTGCAGTACGGCAAAGACCTGACCGCTGTCGGCACCGTGATCGGCACCGGTGGCGTGCTGGTGCACGGCGACGCGCCGGAAGACATTCTCAGGGCCGGCTTGTTCGATTCCAAGGATGCGGAATCGCTCCGCCCGAAAGATCCGGCGCTGCTGATCGATAGCGCTTACGCACTCTATGCGGTCGGATTGCTGGCCGGTGTCGAACCGGACGCGGCGTTGCGTTTCGCCCATAACAACATCGCCGAAAATCCGGCATCCCGGAAGGAAGGTATCCATGGACGGTCACCCGCAGCCTGATACGGACGGGCTCAAGTTCTCCGCCGAACGCATTCCCGACGACGTCTTCG
This sequence comes from Rhodospirillales bacterium, assembly GCA_023145215.1. Classification (GTDB taxonomy): domain Bacteria; phylum Pseudomonadota; class Alphaproteobacteria; order Rhodospirillales; family Casp-alpha2; genus UBA4479. The sequence goes on from JAGLED010000023.1 coordinate 44,332, forward strand.
ACCGGATGCGCGAGAAAAACCTCGCACGCTGGCCGACGGGGGCGGAAATCGATCTCGAGGAAGCGGCGGCGTTCCACAAATCCATGCCGAAGCACAAGCAGCTCGGCTGGGTCATGCGCAAGGCGGACGAGGAAGGCCGGTGCCTGACGCAGCCGCGCGGCGGCTTCGGGACCTTGGAACTCCAAAAGGAGTTGATGGTCTGTCTCGATAAACAAGGCCATGCCGACATCGTGCCGACCACGACCGACAGCTACACACGCAATGAGCAGTGGCAGAACGCGGCGAACGGGGTCGAGGAATCGAAGAAAGCCGGGCGCTCGATGCTGAACGGCTACCCGATGGTGAATTACGGTCCGAAGACGACGCGGCAACTGATCGAAGCCATCGACAAACCGGCCATCGTCTTATCGGGCACCGCGATGCCGCGCCTGACGTCGGAAGTGGGCTTCGCGGCGGGCTATTCGGGCTATCTCGGCTCCGGCCTCGCCTATACCGCGTCCTACACGAAAGAGATCACCATCGAGCAGGGCATTCGCAACTACCAATACCTGGACCGGTTGGCGGCGAAATATCAGGAGATGGGCGTCGAACTGCACCGGCGTCAGCCCGGGTTCCTGACCGGCACCAACATTCCGCCGTCGATCGCGATCCTCACCTGCATCATCGATGCGCTGCTGGCGGTCGGGCAGGGGGTGAAGAATTACGGCCTTGAGCTGGGCCAGACTCTGCATCTGGTACAGGATGCGGCCGCCATTAAAATGGCGCGCGAGTTGACGCAGGAATATCTGCAGAAGCTTGGCCACGATGACATTTTCACGCCGGTGACGTCGCTGCACTGGATGGGGGCGTGGCCTTACGACGATGCGCAGTGCGAGGCGCTGGTCGCTTACGGGGGGACGTTGGCGGCTATCGGCGGCGCGGTCAGCGTGACGACGAAATCCTCACACGAAGCGTTCGGCATTCCGACCCCCGAAGCCAATGCGGCCGGGCTCAGGTCGACGCGGATGGCGATCTATCTGGCCAGGCATATTCGCCTCGACGAGATGCCCGAGTTCAAGACCGAGTGCGAATTGATCGCCAGTGAAGTGCGCCCGGTCATGGATAAGGTGCTCGAGATGGGCGACGGCGATGTCGCCATCGGCACCATCCGCGCCTGCGAAGCCGGGGTGATGGATATCCCTTGGTCGCCCAATAACTACATGAAGAGCCGCGTCATGCCGGCGCGCGATGCCGACGGCTATCTGCGTATCTTCGATTGCGGCGAGATGCCGATGTCGAAAGAGGTGATGGATTATCACCACGAAAAGCTGCGCCGGCGTGCAGAACGGGACAACGTGCCGTTCGACCATGAACTGGCCGTCGCGAGCGTCTATGAACTTTCGGAAAGCCTGGAAACCCTGATCCCGTTCCCATGGGCGGCGGAATAACTGCCGGACGCTGATGGTCAGTGCAGCGGCTGTGCGGTGTCGGGGCCCGGCACCTCGCGGATTTTCTCCCGGCCAAGGCGAATCAGGTCCAGCGCCTCACGCGAATAGTCAACGACGACGACGATGTGGCTGATGGTTTCATTGTCACTCGACAGCGGCAGACGAATCAGCCCGTGCGAGTGCATGTAACCGCCGGCGGCAAGGAACGAATAATGCCATGCCATCGGCTTCCGTGCCTCGATCACCATGCGGTGATCGGCCAGGAGTTGCCGGCCGAATTCCGGCGGCGTCAGGTCGTATGGATGACGTGACGTCATATCCGTGCCGTGGATTTCGGTGAGCTTGCTGCCCCAATAGCGGAAGATGCTGTTTTCGAGCGGCGCGCGGACGTCGACGACCATGGTGGTCGGCAGAAGGTGGGGCGGCAGCATGACCAGATCGAATTCACCCCATGATGGCGCAAGGCGACCGTTCCGCAAACCGTCCCAATATGTGTGCACGGTCTTCAGGCCCGACGACAGATCGTCGATGCCGACCTTGACGATGCGCATGGCGTTTGAAATCGAGCCGTCCCCCGCACGAATTATTCAATTGATCGACGATGAAGCCGGGCCGATCCGCAAGCATTCAATATCTGACTTAGCTTACATTCCCATGACAGCCCGGCGAATCATGTTGAGGCCGACGATGAAGATCGTCGCCAGCAACAGCTTGCGGAACAGTTGTTCGTTGATGAAGCGGCGGATGCGTTCGCCAATCAGGATGCCTGCCATCGCCGGCACGCAGGCGCCGGCGGATAGCCAGATCATGTTGCCTGCGAGCAGGCCGTTGTTGAAGTAGAAAACGGTGAGCGGCAACGCGCCCAGCAGGTAAAGCCCGGTAATCGACGCCACCCACATATCCTTGTCCATCCTAAGCATGAACAGGAACATCATGATCGGCGGTCCCCAGACGGTTGTCAGTCCGCCCATCAACCCGGCGACGGCGCCGGCGAAGGGGCCGATGATCTTCTCGGCGCGTGGACTGAGCGGTGCGGCGTCGGGTTTGTAAAACTGCGATACCGAGAAAATCAGCGCCGTGACGCCGATGGCGGCGAACAGCACCCAGGTCTCGACGACGGTGATCAGCAGCGAGCCGATATAGAGACAGATCAGAAAGATGACGGCCAGCACCCAGAACCGCTTGATCGGTTTGACGATGCTGCCTGCACCGAACATCTGCCAGACGTTGGTGACGATGATGGGAAAGCACAGCATCGTCAGCCCGATGCGCGGCTCGACGAAATTGAGCGCGATCGAGAGCGTAACGATCGGAAGCGCGACGCCGCTGATCCCCTTGGCAAGGCCGCCGCAGAAAATCGACAAGGCAAGGATCGTGACGATGTCCGCCGGCAGGCCGAACACGGCTCAGCACTCGCCGATGCGGGCGGTGTCGATAATGAAACGGTCGTGATCCGCAAGCGCCGGCAACTCGGCGGGGAGCCGGACGCTGCCGAACGTGACGCGCATCGGGTTCCGGAAGAGCGCCTGGGTGGGTTTCAGAAAGCCGTTCATTTCGCCTGCATTATCGATCATTTGATGGGCGACACAACATTCCATCCAGCATCCGAGATCGGCGGCGACACCGTTGCCGAGGACGGGCTTCATGCCGAGATCGCGGATCAGTTGAAGCTGCTTCATCAAATTGTCGATGCTGCCGGCCTTCATCAGCTTGAGCTTAATGAAGCTGACGCCACCCATTCGGGCGGCACGTTCGATCTCGCGCTCGCCGTAGATGCTCTCGTCCAGCATGAACGGCACGTTGGTGGCCTCTGCGATGGCTTTCGATGCGTCCCAGTCGTCCATGTGGCAGGGTTGCTCCAGCAGTTCCACGTTCGCCGGATCGACGCTCGAGGCGTATTTGACGCCGTCTTCTTTCGAATACCCCTGATTGCCGTCGATGCGGATGCTGATACCTTCCGGCAGGCAGGATTGGATGAACGCCGTGCGCTTCAGATCGTCGTCGACATTCCAGCCGATCTTGACCTTGATCGTCTTGTAGCCGGCGGCGGCGTGCGCGGCGACTTCCTTGGCAATCCCGTCCTCGTCGGATGCGCTCAGGATGGCCAGCAGCGGCACGTCGACGTCGCCGTTCGGCGTCATCAGCACTGGATGGCGCTCCAGCATTTCGACGGCAGTGACCAAAGCCGTGACGGTGAACGGCGCGTCGTGATGATGTTTGAAGGCGGCGGCCTTCGCGGCCTCGAACGAGCCGCCGACGAGATCGCGCGCGATTGTCCGAATGGATTCCCAGCAGCCGTCGATGGTCTCGGGCGTATAGCCGGTCAGGATCGTTGCTTCGCCAAGGCCCGTATTGCCGTCCGTATCGATGACTTCGGCGATGACCGTATCGAACGCCGTCACCGGCCCGAAGGAGAGCTTATAGGGGATCGTCAACGGCAGTTGCAGACGTTCAAGACGTATCCCGGCGATACGGTCGGACGGCATGATTATTCTCCCTGATTCCGTCATATGCGCCGGTTGTCACCGGTGCGACGGCTCCCTAACATCGCCCAGCATATTAAACACGAAAGGTTCGGTCATGCCCCGAGGAATAGATCATCTCGTTTTATGCGTTGGCGACCTGAAAAAGGCGCGCGCGGATTATGAAGCACTCGGCTTCACGATGACGCCGCCGGCGCAACACCCTTTCGGTACCGGGAACACGCTCGCGCAATTGCAGGGGTGCTTTCTCGAAGTGCTGGCCGTGACCAGACCCGAAGACATTACCGAGGCATCGGGAGACGACTTTTCGTTCGCGGCGTTCAACAGGGATTTTTTGAAATCGCGGAACGGGATGTCGATGCTGGTCCTGCAAAGTTCGGACGAAACGGCGGACCGTGAGGAATTCCTGAAAAAGAATCTGCACGTCTATGCGCCGTTCGATTTTCAACGCCTCGCCAAACTGCCGGACGGCCGCGAGGAAACGGTCGGCTTCTCGCTCACCTTCCTCGGTGACGAAAGCCTGCCCGACATGGGGTTCTTCACCTGCAAACAGTGGCGTCCGGATTTGTTCTGGAAGAAAGAATACCAGACCCACGCCAACGGCGCGGAAGGCGTCGACGAGGTGTTCGTCGTCGCGCCCGACCCGGCGGCCCCGGTCAAGTTCCTGGCGGCGTTTGCTGATGCTACCGATTTCGAGACCGACGAAGGGGTCGCCCGGGTCAGGACCCCGGGCGGTGCGCTCGGCGTCTACACGCCCGACGCATTCGAGGCGCGCTTTCCGGGCGCGTTCGACGAAGCCGCCTTCGCATCGCCGTTTTTCGCCGGGTACGCCATCAAATGCGGCGATACGGGAAAAGCGCGAAGCTGCTGGAAAGATGCAGGGCTCGATGTCCGCGACAGTGGGGGACATCCTTGGGTGCATCCGAAAGACGGTCTCGGATGCGTGATATCTGCTGCATGAAACCGGCTATAGCATGAGTTAAAATCAAGTATCTATATGATAAATCAATATAATTTCATGCTTTTAACTGGCCTGCATCCGGCCATGGGCGTATAACCGGGCTATGAGCAACACCATCCAAGTTTCCGTCTGGCGCGGTGCCGAAGAAGGCGCGTTCGAGACCTTCGAGGTGCCGCGGCAGCCGTCGCAGACCGTCCTCGACGTCATCACTTATATCCAGCGCAACATCGATCCGACGTTGAGCTATCGCTTCGCCTGCCGGGTCGGGGTTTGCGGGTCGTGCGCGATGACGGTCAACGGCCGGCCGCGCTGGACGTGCCGGACCCATGTCGACAAGGTCGCCGGTGACGGCACGCTGCAGGTCGCACCGCTCAGGAATCTGCAAGTGGTCAAGGACCTCGCCTGCGAGATGACCGAGTTCTTCGACAAGATGAACCGCGCTGAGGGGAAGTTCCACCCGACCAAGACCCGCGACGACGATTTCGATTTCATCAAGCCCGATGACAAGAAGCGCAAACAGGCATCGGCCGGGATCGAATGCATCGGCTGCGGCGTCTGTTACGCGGCCTGCGACATCGTCGACTGGAACAAGGATTACCTCGGTCCGGCAGCGCTCAACCGTGCCTGGACGCTGGTCAACGACGAGCGTGACGGCGGCAACGACGTGCGCCTTGCCGCCGTGGCCGGCGATGCAGGCTGCCACGCCTGTCACTCCCAGCAAGGCTGCGTGGAGCACTGTCCGAAACATCTGAGCCCGACGCACTCTATCGCCGGTCTCAAGCGGGAAACCGCAAAGGCCGCGCTCAAGGGACTGCTGGGCGGCGACGACTGATGGCAAGCGTCCGCGTCGAAACCAAGCTTTGGGTCTGGCAGCGACTCTCCGCGGCGGTACTCGGTCTTTGTGTGCTCGTGCATCTGGGGATGATTATCTATGCCGTCCAGGACGGCCTTAGCGCCGCCGAGATCATCACCCGCGTCTCGGGGAACGTTTTGTGGTTCGTGTTCTATGCGGTGTTCATCGTCGCCGTCGCCATTCATGCGCCGATCGGGGTGCGCACGATCCTGAATGAGATGACGAACCTGAGCCCGAAGATGACACACATTGTGATGGCAGTGCTTTGCCTCGTTATTCTGGTCATGGGCTTCCGCGCGATCATCGGGCTCTATCAGGCGGGGGCGTCGCTATGAGGGCCGGGGCGCACCGCAATCATCCGCATTACTGGGCGTTTGTGCTGCACCGGGCGTCGGGCCTGCTACTGGCACTGTTCCTGCCCGCGCATTTCTATGTGCTGGGTCTCGCCATCGAAGGCACGGCCGCGATGGACGGGTTCTTGAGCTGGTCGGCGACGCCGCTTGCCAAGATCATGGAGACGGGGCTTGTGGTGCTCTTGGCGGCGCATCTTACCGGCGGGTTGCGTCTTCTGGCGCTCGAATTCATCGGCACCCGCGAAAGCTCGCGCGTCGCCGTCGCCGTCGGCGCCGGTATTGCGCTCTGCACCGGTTTGATCTTTCTGCTCAATGGGACCTGAAATCGCCATCATCCTGTCGGGTGCATTGGCGGCGTCTTTCGTCGCCGGGGCTGCCGGTTTCGGCGATGCACTGGTGGCGGCGGCCATCTGGCTGCAGTTCTTCCAACCGTCCGAGGCCGTGCCGCTGATCGTCGCCTGCTTCTTCGCCATGCATGCGGTGATGCTGGTGTTGATGAAGGGCCGTCTGGATTTCAGGCATCTCTGGCCGTTCGTGATCGGTGGCGCCGTCGGCGTACCCATCGGCGCGCAGCTCTTGAAGGTGATCGATCCCGCGACCTTCAAACTGGTCGCCGGCGCCGGACTGATCGTCTACGGCTCGGTGATGCTGATGCTTGCCAATCTTCCCGTGATCAAGAAAGGCGGCCGTCCGCTCGACGGTCTGGTGGGCTGGATCGGTGGCGTGCTGGGGGGCTTCGCCGGGCTTTCCGGATTCATTCCCGCCATCTGGTGCACGCAGCGCGGTTGGGCGCGCGCGCAGGCGCGTGGCGTGACCCAACCGTATATCCTGACCATGCACGGCATGGCACTTGGATGGTTGGCGGCCGGCGGGATGGTGACTTCCGAGACCGGCACGCGCTTTGCCATCGCGGTGCCGGCGATTGCGCTCGGTGCATGGATCGGTATCAGGCTGTACGGCCATTTCGACGACAAACGTTTCAGGCAATGTGTGTTGGGGCTGCTGATCGGTGCCGGCGCATTGCTGCTTTTAAATCCGGGAGGACGCTGACATGTCCACGAACATCCAGATCGAAGAACTGAAAACCGATGTGCTGATACTCGGCTCCGGCGGGGCAGGCCTGTTCGGTGCGTTGCACGCCAAGGCGGCCAATCCGGACCTGGAAGTGACGGTCGCGGTCAAGGGGTTGCTCGGGAAATGCGGTTGCACGCGCATGGTGCAGGGCGGCTACAACGTCGCCATCGCCCCCGGCGACAGCACGGAGCGGCATTTCATGGACACCGTCGAGGGTGGCAAGTGGATCAACCGCCAGGATCTGGCCTGGACGCTGGTCGAGCAGGCGCAGGTCCGTATCCGCGAGCTTGAGAATGAGCTCGGCTGCTATTTCGACCGCAACCCGGACGGGACCGTCCACCAAAAAGCGTTCGCCGGTCAGACCTTCGATCGCACGGTACACAAGGGCGATTTGACCGGTATCGAGATCATCAACCGCCTCGCCGAGCAAGTCTGGGCGCGCGACATCAAGCGGATGGAAGACCACCGCGCCGTCGCGCTGATTCCGTCGAAGGATAAAACCCGAATAGCCGGTGTGCTGATGATCGATATGCGCTCAGGTGCGTTCCGGATGGTACGGGCGAGCGCGGTGTTGCTGGCGACCGGCGGCGGCCCGACGATGTACAAGTACCATACCCCCAGCGGCGACAAGACCTGCGACGGAATGGCGATGGCGTTACGTCTCGGCCTCACGCTCCGGGACATGGAGATGGTGCAGTTTCACCCGACCGGCCTGATCGCGGGCGAAGACACGCGCATCACCGGGACCATCATCGAAGAGGGACTGCGCGGCGCCGGCGGACATTTGTTGGACGGCAACCTCGAACGCTTCATGCACAAGTACGACGAACGTGGCGAGCGCGCGACCCGCGACATCGTCAGCCGGGGCATGTTCCAGGAAATGCGCAACGGCGTCACCGCCAAGCACGGCGGCCTCTATATCACCATGAAGCACCTCGACCCGGCGATGGTGAAGAAAAGCTTTAAGGGCATGGTCGAACGCTGTGCCGACTGCGGTTTCGATCTTGTCGGCGGCAACGTCGAGGTGGTGCCGACCGCGCACTACATGATGGGCGGGCTCGTGTTCGAGCCCGATTGCACAACCGAAATTCCCGGCCTTTACGCGGCGGGCGAAGACACCGGCGGCGTGCACGGCGCCAACCGTCTCGGCGGGAACGGTGTCGCCAACTCGACCGTGTTCGGCGGGATCGCCGGCGACACGATCGCCAGGGACATCAAGCCGGACGCCGCGCTCGTCGAGCCGGACCGGGACGCGATCGATACGGCGGTGCGGCTCTGCACGCAACCTCTCGAACGCCCGGCGGCCAAGATCGATCAGGTCCGCACCAAGCTTTGGGATCATATGTGGGAAGACGCCGGCATCGTTCGCGACGCCGCGAGCCTTGCCCGCGCCAAGGGGACACTCGACGAGCTGGACGCGGAACTGGACACGATCGGTGTCGCCGGAGACAACCTCGCCTATAACCTGACGTGGCACGACTGGCTGAATCTCAAGAATCTGATCCTCGTCTCCAAGTCGGTCGTCGCCGCCGCCACGGCGCGCGAAGACAGCCGGGGGGCGCATTTCCGTGCCGACTATCCGGACGTCCGCGACCTCGAAAATTCGACCTACACCGTCGTCCGCCTGAAGGAGGGCGAAATCACCCTCGGTACCGAGCCGGTCGATTTTTCACGGGTGAAGCCGGGCGAGACCCTGTTGGATGAAAGCGCCGCCTGATCCGGTGACGTGCCGATCTAAGGGATTTCCACATTCATAGCGCCCGCAGTTGCGGCCTATAACGCTGTTTCCATTGTGAAAACCGTGCCGTACTCGTGTGGCGTGTGCAGGATAAGGTCTGCGCCGGACCTAATTTAAGATGCGTGCAAAAGGCGAAAACGGCATGTTTTGCAGCCCGTTATGACGACCGGACACATGAATGGTCCCGCAGCACGACACGCGCAGCATTTGGTTACGGATCGGCCCGATGGCAGTCGCATCGGTCGTGTCGATGTGCATTTTGGTATTCGTCAGCGTCATGATCCTGGATGGCGTCAGCGAGCGCTTGATTCGCCAGCAGGCCGAACGGGAGGCCATCGCCTGGGCCGCTTACATCGGCTCGTCCATCGAGCGGATCGAGGATATAGCCGCCGGTAAGGCGCCCACGCCCGAAGAACGGGAGTTTCTCGAGCGTGTCAGTAAATTCGGTGACATCTTCCGCTACAAGCTGTTCGATCCATCCGGGCATTTGCAGGTGGTTTCGGACAGTTTCTTCCAGGGCAAAGCCGAACCGTCGGACCTGGGACAGCACAACGCCACCGCAGCAAGCGTACTCGCCACCGGCAGGTCCTTCGCCGAGGTTCACAACGATCATGACAAACCGGACCGGCCCCAAGTTTATGCGGAAGCGTACGTGCCGATCATGAAGGACGGCAAGATCGTCGCGATCTCCGAAGTTTACGTCGACGAAACCAGTACCTGGTCTCTCATCAAGGAAGATTTCGCGATCTTCGGGATTATCATCGCCGGTCTGACGTTGTTGGTGTTGCTGGTGCCGCTCTGGGCCCTCAGACTGGTGACCATCGAACTGAAGCAGCGGAACTTCGACCTCAACTTGGAGCGTGCCCGTGCCGTGCAGGCCGAAAGCGCCAAGTCGACGTTCCTCGCCAACATGAGTCATGAATTGCGCACGCCGCTGAATGCGATCCAGGGGTTATCGGAGATGATGATCCGCGGTGATCTCGGCGAACTCGAACATCCGAAGTATCTGGAATATTCGAAGGATATCAATTTTTCCGCCGGGCACCTTCTCAAGCTGGTGAACGATATCCTCGACCTTTCCAAGATCGATGCCGGGAAGTTCGAATTGACGGAAAGCGAGTTCGACCTCAGCCACGCCATCGGCGATTCGCTTCGCATCGCGCGGGCCTGGACGAATACGGAACGCCTGATGCTCAGCACCGACGTGGTCGAGGGCAAGTTCCGCATCTACGCCGACGAGCGCGCGATCAAGCAGATCCTGCTAAATCTTCTTTCAAACGCCGCGAAGTTTACCCCGACGGACGGGGAAGTCCTTGTCACCGGCCACTTCGATCCGGACGGAAATGCCGTCGTCAAGGTTTCCGATACCGGTCTCGGCATTCCCGAGAAAGACCTCAAGCAGATTCTCGAGCCGTTCAGCCAGTTGCGCCGCCCGCCGGGTCTGCAGAGCGAGGGGACCGGACTGGGTCTGAGCCTCGTCAAATCGATGGTCGAACTGCACGGCGGGACCGTGTCGATCCAGAGTCGGCTCGGTGACGGCACGACGGTGACGGTTGTCCTTCCGGCGCATAGACTGCGCGCCGAAGACGCCACGAAATAACCTTTTTTCGGGCAAAAGCCGGCCTTAATCCCATCCGATCATGCAATCGTCCGCAGCGCCGGGCCCGGGTGCAAACCGCCCGGTCACAGCCCGATGGGAGGGTGTCATGCATACGATCCGCGTCTCAGGCGACCTCGATGTCCGCCGCATCAACGAAACCCGTCAATTGCTTTTGAAGTCCCTGACCGACAGCGACGGGATCGTTGTCGACATGTCGGATGTCTACCGTATCGACAGCGCCGGTCTTGCCGGACTTGTTGAAGTCCTGCAGGCGGCCCGCGTTTCCGGGCGCAGCTTCAAGCTGACGCGCGTCCGCGACGGTGTTATGCGGGTGATCCGCTTTGCGCGCCTGCACCGGGTCTTCTTCGATGCCGAGAAAGACGGGATGATCCCGTCCGAAGGATACGAGGCCGCCGCCTGACCCGTCACATCTTGTCGATGTGGAACCCCTGAAACAGCGTGATCCCGAGGTCGTGCCCGACCTGGATACCGAGGTCGTCGTCGACCCGGGCGAGAATGACCTGGGTGCCGCCGTCCTGCAGTGCCTCGATCTCCTTGCTTAGATTCTGCAGCACCGTTTCTGCCCCCTGGCGCCAGAATATCTTGGCGTAGTTTGCGCTGAGCCGGTGCATGTTGACGATGCCGACGGTTTCCGGGAACACCGCGTCGATGGCGATCCGGCCCTTACGTGACGAAATCAGGTTCGCCGCGACTTCGTACTCGTCGTATTGCTGCAACACGTTGGCCTGGCGGAATTCGAAGACCAGATTCTCGAAACATTGTTCGTCCGCTTCTTCGAGGAACTTCTGGAAAGCCCGCGTGAAGACCGATTCCACGTTCAGGTTGATCGAACAGGCGGCCCGGGTGGGGTTGGCATCGCCGAACGCATCCAGCAAAAGCCGGTCGAGGGTGATGGTCAACTGGTTGAAGATGTTGCCGCTGCCCCGAAGCTCCACATCCAGAAATACGTGCGATTTCAACGCGTCCATGCCGACGAAGTATTCGTGCATCACGTCCTGGGGCGGGCCGCCCGGCAGAATCTCCACCATTTTCTGCTGGCGGACGAAGACCTTGGCGAACGACGCGGTGCCGATCTGCTGATTCACCTCGACCACGCGGTCGATGTCCTGTTCACCCAGGCGGCGCAGTTTGCGTCTGGGTTGCGCCGATTTGGCGGCACCGTCGGCGCCGCTTTTCTCGACCTCTTCATAACGTTCGACGAAGCGGATCGCGTTCGGCAGCTTGAAACGCAGGTCGATCGGGCGCAGCAGACGGGACTGATCGATCAGCCCGAACTGGTCGGGGAAATACTGCTGGATCAGCCGGAGCAGTTCCACCTTGGCGTCGGTGAATAGCGTGACCTGATTGTATTCGGTGATCTTGACGAGACACGCCCGGTCGGTCTGCGAAAGCGTGTATTCGGTCGCGTGGTGGCGCCGGCGAAACGTCTGGATGGTCTTGTCGAAATCCTTCCAGAAGGTCTCGTCCGCATCGTCAGTTGCGAGCACACCCAAGGATATCAGCAGCAGGGTGTTGTGTTCCTGCGACTGCTTCCCCCAGTTCCGCAAAAGATTCAGCAGGTCGCTCGCATTCTGCGGGCGCTGCGGTTGCCCCTCGCTACTCAACGTACTCCCCCAACGGCTTCTCGCGTCACTATGACACAGACGCCAAAGCGAGGGTAGGCCTAGTGTTTACGGCCATGTGTCATGTCCATCACACGCGGACCTTCTCGCTTTTCGGATCGTACATCGGTTTCAGGGATGCGTCGGCGGGGAATTTCCGGCCCGCGACCTCGATCTCGTATCGCCCATCATTGACGAACGCCGCGTCGACACCGTCCGCGTTCTTGACGTAGCCGAGGCCGATGGCGCCGCCCAGCGTGTGACCGTACATGCCGGATGTCAGATACCCGACGATCACCCCATCGCGATAGATCGGTTCGTTGTGATAAAGAAGCGGCGCCGGATCGTTCAACTTGAACTGAACGAGCCGTTGCTTCGCGCCTTCTTCTTTCTGTCTGAGCACGGCATCCCGGCCGATGAAATCGCCCTTGTCGGTTTTGACGGCGAACATCAGGCCGGCTTCGAGCGGGGTTTCCTCTTCCGAGATGTCGTGCCCCCAGTGGCGATACGCCTTTTCCATCCGAAGCGAGTTGAGCGCATGAAGCCCGGCGGGTTTGACGTCATGCGCGGCGCCGGCCTCCATCACCGTTTCGAAGATGTGCTGCGCGAATTCGGTCGGGACATATAGCTCCCAGCCCAACTCGCCGACGTACGTGATGCGCGATGCGCGGACGAGACCCATCCCCAATTCGATTTCGCGCGAATGGGCGAATGGGAACGCGTCGTTCGACAAGTCGTCCGGGCTTGCGGATTGCAGAAGGGCTCGGCTGTCCGGTCCCATGACGCTGATGACTGCGTATCCGGAGGTCACGTCGGTGGCGATGCAATGTGCGTCATCGGGAATGTGCGACGTCAGCCACTTGAAATCGCGCACCTGCGCGCCGGCGCCGGTGACGACGAGGTAGTCGTTTTCGCTCAAGCGGGTCACGGTCAGGTCGGCCTCGATTCCGCCCCGTTCGTTGAGCCATTGGGTATAGACGATGCGTCCCGGCGCGACGTCGACGTCATTGGCGCAGATGTTGTTCAGGACTTTGCAGGCATCCTTGCCCTGCACCCGGAATTTCGAAAAAGACGACTGGTCGAAGACGCCGACGTTCTCGCGGACATTTCGGTGTTCGTCCGCCGAATATTCGAACCAGTTCTGGCGCTTGAACGAATACTCGTACTCGGGTTTCACGCCTTCGGGCGCGAACCAGTTGGCACGTTCCCAGCCCGCCGTCTCGCCGAAACACGCATTCAGGTTTTCCAGGTGCCCATGCAGGATCGACCGGCGCACGTCCCGGCTGGTCGCATACTGATGGAACGGCCAGTGGACGTCGTACAAAAGCCCGAGGGTCTCGGACACCCGGTCGTGCAGGTACTTGCGGTTCCGCATGAACGGCAGGTTGCGACGGATATCGACGCCGTTGAAATCGCCGGGCGGATGGCCGTCGACGATCCAGCCCGCCATCAGGCGGCCGACGCCGCCCGCGGATTGCACCCCGATCGAATTCATGCCCGCCGCGACGAACAGTCCCTCGACCTCCGGCGCCGCGCCCAGGTGATAGCGGTCGTCGGGTGTGAAGCTTTCCGGCCCGCAGAAGAACGTCTGGATGCCCGCGTTCTCAAGGGCCGGCATGCGTCGCAGTGCATCCTCCAAAATCGGCGCGAAGTGATCGAAGTCGTCGGGAAGCTGGTCAAAACAGAAGTCGTCGCGGATCCCGTCCATCCCCCACGGCTTGGCCTTCAACTCGAACGCGCCCAGCAACATCTTGCCGGCGTCTTCCTTGTAATACGCCTGATGATCGTAGTCGCGATAGACAGGGAGGCCCGGCGTGCAGCCTTCGAACGGTTCGGTCAGGATGTAGAAATGCTCGCACGCATGCAGCGGCACGGTGACGCCGATCCGGCTCGCGAACTCGCGCGTCCACATCCCGCACGCCAGCACCACGTGATCGGCCATGACGGTGCCGGCCTCGGACTCGACGCCCGTGACCTTATCGCCGTCCACCAGCACGCGCTCGACCTTGGTGTTCTCGAAAATCTGGGCCCCGCCCATGCGCGCGCCCTTGGCCAAAGCCTGGGTGATCCCGACCGGGTCGGCCTGACCGTCGGTCGGAATGAAAATGCCGCCGATGACGTCGTGAATTTCGATCAGCGGATGGTGCTCCTTGCACTCTTCGGGGCTCAATACGTCGACCTTGAGGCCGAACACCTTGGCCATGTCGGCGCGCCTGAGGAGGTCTTCCATCCGGCCTTCGTGGGTCGCTGTCGAGAGCGAGCCGTTGACCTTGTAGCCGGTTGCCTGGCCGGTCTCGTTCTCAAGCTCGAGATACAGTTCGGCGGTGTACTTGGCGAGGTTGGTCATGTGGTGATTGTCGCGCAGCTGTCCGATCAGGCCAGCCGCGTGCCAGGTCGTGCCGGACGTCAACTGCTTGCGTTCCAGCAGGACGACGTCCTCGACGCCGATCTTGGTCAGGTGATAGGCGATCGAGCAGCCGATCACGCCGCCGCCGACGATGACGACACGCGCTTTGTTGGGAAGGTCTTTGGCCATGATGAAAGTGTCCCTGAGATCAGTTAATAGGTGGGCGGCGCGACGACCCAAAGGACCACGGTTTCCTGGTCCGTCGGGTTGCGCGATTTATGGGGAGCGGAAAGCGGAAACGTGAACGAGTCGCCGGCGCGTAGCCGATGCGCCTTGCCGTCGACGATCAGTTCAAGCTCACCGGAGATCACGTAGCCGCCTTCCTCGCCGGTCTGGGCGTACTTCGCGTCGCCCGTCTCCGCACCCGGCTGAAAGCGGCCGAGAATCATTTCGAACATGCCGTTGAGGCTCGGCGACAGCAGCTCCTCGGTGACGCCGGTGCCCGGAAAATCCAGCCGGCCCCGGTTCTCGCGCCGGACGATCAACCCTTCCTCGTCCGACGACTGTCCCGCCGCCTCGCCCCTGAAGAACCAGTTGATCCCGATCCCCAGTTCCTCGGCGATCGATTTCAGGTTGGGGATCGTCAGGGGCGACAGGCCCCGTTCGACCTGACTGACATATCCGACCGACCGGCCGATGCGCGATGCCAGCTCTTCCAATGTCAGGCCGCGCGCCTTTCTGAGATCGCGGATTTCGGCGCCGATTTTGCGGGCGTTGGCATCGTCATCCATGGATTTCGGCAGGGTGTTCATAGGACCGATCAAAGCTAGATAATAAATTTCAGTCAAATGAAATTTTTTTCACCACGGCGGGAGCGCGATTTATTGTCACGGCGACAATGCCCTTGTTGCCGGAAATTCGGGGACGGCAGTAGGGTTCCGCCATGGCCTTCGACACCTTCACCGCGCTGGTGCTTTTCGCCGCCGTCGCCTCAGTCACGCCGGGGCCGAACAACATGATGGTGCTCGCATCGGGGGTGAATTTCGGTTACCGCCGGACCATTCCCCACATCTGCGGGATCGCGGGTGGATTCTTCACACTACTGGTGTGCGTCGGTCTGGGCCTCGGGACGTTGTTGACCGCTTACCCGGCGGCGCACACGGCGCTGAAGATCGCGGGCGGGCTTTATCTTCTTTATCTGGCGTGGCGGATCGCGACGGCGGGCGCGATCGGCGGGACGGAATCACGCCCCGAACCGATGTCGTTCATGGCCGCGGCGATGTTCCAGTGGGTCAACCCGAAAGCCTGGATGATGGGCGTCAGCGCGATGGCTCTTTATACCGATACGTCGCAGCCGTTTATCTCGGTTCTCATGATCGCCACCGTCTTCGGGTTGATCACCTTTCCCAGCGTTTCGGTCTGGACCGGATTCGGGACGGCACTTCGCGGCATCCTTGAGGACGACCGGCGCCGCCGCATCTTCAATATCGTCATGGGCGTGGTGCTGGCGCTTTGTATCGTGCCGATGGTGCGCTGACAGCCATCCAAAGCCACGCCGCGTACGTATCACATTCATGATGCGCACATTCTTCAAGAAAAAGACGGCCTTCCTTGCCGCCGCCGTCGCCCTCACCGTGATGTTGGTGCAGGGGTGTTCCGGGCTCGACATGGTCAACGCCGTCGCCCCGGACGACGGTGTCAATGAAACGGCAGGGATCGGTTACGGGAACCACCCGCGTCAGACCCTCGATCTCTACCGGCCGTCGGATCGGCCGGGGCCGTTGCCGACGATCCTGTTCTTTTATGGCGGCAGTTGGAAGGGCGGACACAAGGAAGACTACGCCTTCGCCGGCCGCGCCCTGGCCCGGGCCGGGTTCCTGGTGGCCGTCGCGGATTACCGCGTCTATCCGGAAATCGCGTTTCCCACCTTCGTCGAAGACGGGGCGAAGGCCGTCCGCTGGCTGACGGAACACGCCGGCGATTACGGTGGCGAGACGAAGGACATCCACGTGGTCGGACATTCGGCGGGCGCGCACATCGCGGCAATGATCGCGCTCGACGGAACGTATCTTGAGAAAGTAGGACTTTCCCAAAGCGTCCTCGGCCGCTGGGTCGGGCTTGCCGGGCCGTACGCGTTCTATCCGTCCGAAATCGATTACGTCAGCGCCATCTTCCAGCACCTGGAAGATGAAGACGCGGCGCGCCCGATCACGTTCGTCGACGGAAAATCGCCCCCCGCGCTCTTGTTGCATGGCGCGGACGACGAGACGGTCATACCCAAGCACTCAAGACTGCTCGCCGCACGGCTTAATGCCGCGGGTGTGGCATCGGCGGCCCGGTTCTATGACGGTATCGGCCACGCCAAGTTGGTTTTGTCGCTTTCCGAGCCGTTCACCGGTTTCGCGCCTTCGTTTGTCGACACGGTCAGCTTTCTCAAGAACGGCGCTTTTCCGGAGACCCGCACCGCGGCGCACGACTGATCGCCGGTTTCAAACCGAAATCCCGCTCCCCATATATCCTTTAAGCCGTAAGAACAGGGGAGCCGTGTCGTGACCCACAGAAAACCCAAGTCGATCTTGCTGGCGCTGATGCTGGCGGCCACCGTCACGACGCTGCCGGCGGCGGCGCAACAGGCGCCGACCGATGAAATGGCCGCTGCGGCCAAGGCGTTTCTCGGCGGTCTCGCGCCACGTGCCGGGGACGCGGCATTCGCATTCACGGACGATGAACGGTTCGACTGGCATTACACCCCCCGGCGCCGCGAGGGGATGAAAATCGGCGACATGATCCAGCGCCAGCGAAACGATGCGAAAACCCTCATGCGTTCGACGTTATCGGCGCGGGGCATCCTGAAAGCCAAAGCGATCATGGCGCTGGAGGCGATCCTTGCCGAGATCGAGGGTTCGTCGCTGAGCTACCGTGATCCGGAGAAATACTTCATCAGCGTCTTCGGGACGCCGGGCGCATATCCCTGGGGCTGGCGGCTCGAAGGACATCATCTGTCGGTCAATGTGACCGTCGCCGCCAAGGGCGAGGTGTCGGTGACGCCGACGTTCTTAGGCACGAACCCGATGCGGGTCCCGTCCGGCGATCACAAGGGCAAGTTCATCCAGTACGACGAGTTCATCCTGGCGCTGCGGTTGATGCGTTCGATGAAACCCGAACAGAAAGACAAGGCGCTGATCGGCGAGCGTGCGCTCGGCAATATCGTGACCGGGCCGGGGCGCGGCGATGCGCTGGATAAACCGGAAGGGCTGCCCGTCCGGGAACTGGATGCGTCTCAACGGCTGTTGCTGTTGCAACTGATCAACGCCTATGTGGGGATTGCCCGGAACGAGATCGGCACGCCTTACATGAAATTGATCGAAGACGGTTTCGGCGACACCCGATTTGCCTGGGCGGGCCCGGTGTCGGAGGTCGAGCCGTTCTATTACCGCATCCACGGCCCGCGCATTTTGATCGAATTCGACAATACGCAGGGCGGCGGCAATCACGTGCATAGCCTGTGGCGCGACCCGTTGAACGATTTCGGGCGCGACGACCTGCATCGTCACTACAAGGACGCGCCCGTCACGCACGGGCATCGGCCTTGAAACCCTCTCCCGAGGGAGAGGGTTAAATCAAACGTCTGACCCGGCGGAGAAGTTGAACACCGCCCCTTCCTTGACGCCGGACGGCCAGCGCGCGGTCACGGTCTTGAGCTTGGTGTAGAACCGTACCCCTTCCATGCCGTGGATCGAGTGGTCGCCGAACAGCGACGCTTTCCACCCACCGAACGAGTGATAGGCGACCGGCACCGGGATCGGCACGTTGA
>JAGLED010000024.1 GCA_023145215.1 Rhodospirillales bacterium
GGGCCTATTACGAGCTGGGCTGGGGCGGCTTCTGGTTCTGGGACCCGGTGGAAAACGCGTCCTTCATGCCGTGGCTGATCGGCACGGCGCTTTTGCATTCGTGCGTCGTCGTCGAAAAGCGCGACACCATGAAGGCGTGGACGATTTTCCTCGCCATCGTCGCGTTCTCGTTCTCGCTTCTGGGGACGTTCCTGGTGCGCTCCGGGGTGCTGACGTCCGTGCACGCGTTCGCGACGGACCCCGAACGCGGCGTCTTCATTTTGGTGCTGCTGCTGATCGTTATCGGCGGTTCGTTCGCGCTTTATGCATGGCGCGCGCCGCAACTCAAAAGCACGGGGCTGTTCCAGCCGATCTCGCGCGAGGGGGCTTTGCTGCTCAACAACCTGTTGATGGGGACGGCGGCGGGCGTGGTTCTTTTGGGGACGCTCTATCCGCTCTTCATCGATGCGATTTCCGACGGTCAGGACAAGATTTCCGTCGGCGCGCCATTCTTTAATGCCGTTTTTATCCCGCTGATGACCCCGATGGTCGCCGCGATGGCCATCGGTCCGCTGCTGGCATGGAAGCGGGGCGACCTGACGCGTGCGCTCAAGACACTTTGGATCGCCTTCGTGATCGCGATGGTACTCGCCATCGCCACTTGGGCGTGGCAGTCCGGCCAATCCCCCTGGGGCATCGTCGGTATCGCCATCGGGTCGTGGCTTGCGGTCGGTACGTTGATCGAACTTGGCGAACGCATTCGCCTGTTTCGCATGCCGTTGGGCCAGTCGCTGCGCCGGCTTGCGGGTTTGCCGCGCGCAAGTTGGGGGATGACCCTGGCGCACTTCGGTCTGGCGCTCGCGGTCTTCGGCGTGACCGGCGCGGGGGCGTGGAAGGTCGAAAGCGTGCAGACCATGCGTCCGGGCGAGACGGTGACGGTATCCGGATACGACTTCCGCTTCGACGGCGCCCAGGAAAAGCAGGGCCCCAACTATTTGACCACGGAAGCTCGCTTCACGGTGTCTAGGGACGGCAGCGTGGTGACGCAACTATTCCCGGAAAAGCGTGTCTACACCGTCCGTCAGATGCCGACCACCGAGGCCGGCATCCACACCATGCTGTCGGGCGACCTTTACGCCGTCGTCGGCGACAGCAAGAGCGACGGATCATACGTGACGCGGATTTATTTCAATCCGCTCGTCGCGTGGATGTGGATCGGCGCGTTGACAATGGTTTTGGGCGGCGTGTTGTCGCTTTCCGACCGCCGTTTCCGGATCGGCGCACCCCGCCGGGCAGCCGCGCCCGCCGACGCACAGCCCGCGGAATGACGCACTGACATGAACCGTCTTTTCTACATCCTGCCGCTGGCGGCGTTTCTGGTGATCGGTGGCTATCTCGCCGTCGGCCTGACCCTCGATCCGCAGAAGCTGCCAAGCATGCTCGAAGGCGAACCGGTCCCGGCGTTCGATCTCCAAGGGCTCAAGGGGCGCGACGAGCAGGGCTTCGCCAACACCGATCTGATGGGCGAGGTTTCGCTGGTCAACGTGTTCGGATCATGGTGCGTGGCCTGCCGGGTCGAGCATCCGTTCTTGATGAAGATCAAGGAAAACGGCTGGGTGCCGGTACACGGTATCGACTGGCGCGAACCCAACCGGGACGCAGGGCCCGATTGGCTCAGACGGCACGGCGATCCGTATACCCTCGTCGGCGATGATCCCAAATCCAAGGCCGCCATCGCGTTCGGAGTGACCGGCGCACCGGAAACCTTCGTCGTCGATAAGCAAGGTACGATCCGCTACAAGCACGTCGGCCCCATCGACCAGAAGGTCTGGACGGAGACGTTGAAGCCACTGATCGATCATCTGCGGGAGCAGGGCGGATGAGGTGGCTGTTTTTCGCGCTCATGTTGTTCGCGGCACTGCCCGCTCACGCGGTGCAGCCGGACGAAATCCTCGACGATCCGAAACTGGAGGCGCGCGCCCGTGAAATCGGCAAGGAACTTCGTTGTCTTGTCTGCCAGAACCAGTCGATCGACGATTCCGATGCCGACCTCGCGCGCGACCTCCGGGTTTTAGTGCGTGAACGTCTGGTCGAGGGAGACAGCAACCAGGAAGTGATCGACTACGTCGTGTCGCGCTACGGCGATTTCGTTTTGTTGAATCCGCCGTTCAAGCTCAAGACCTACGCCCTTTGGTTCGGCCCCGGAATCCTGATCCTGTTCGGGATCGGCACCGTCTTTCTGTTTTTCAGGCGCCGCAGCACGAACGATGCACCGGTGGGGCAAAAGACCCTGAGCGCGGCGGAGAAAGAGAGGCTAGCCCGGCTCCTGGATGAGGATGACCGATAATGTTCTGGGCGCTCGCCGGTATTCTGATCGTCGTCGTTATTGCCGTTCTCGTCATGCCGCAATTCGTCGGCGTGCGAAACGTGGCCCGGCGTGCCGAATACGACATCAACGTCTTCAAGGATCAGCTTGCCGAACTGGACCGCGACCAGGCCGAGGGGCGGATCGCCGATACCGAAGCCGACGCGGCGCGGCTTGAAATCCAGCGCCGCCTGCTGAATGCCGGGGATGCGGCTGAAAAGGAAAAGTCGCCGGACGGCACACCGCGCAAGGGTCTCACCGCCGTCATCGTTGCCGCACTCGCGGTGCCGATCGTGTCAGTCGTCTTTTACCTGCAGACCGGCACCCCGGGGATGCCCGACTTCCCGCTCGCCGAACGTACGGACATCCGCAAGGCGCCCGAAGCCGCCGGTTTCGAGGGGCGTAGTCTACGTGAACTGGCGGACCGCCTGCAGGAACGCCTGCGTGACAATCCGAACGACGAAAAGGGCTGGACGCTGCTCGGCCGCACCTACGCGAATATCGGCGAGTCGCGTTTGGCGGCCGCGGCCTATCAGCGCGCCGTCGAGTTGACGAACCGCGATCCGGAACTGCTGGCGGATTGGGCCGAAGCCCGGCTGATGGCGCGCAACGGTAACTTCACGCCGGAGATCTTCGGTGATTTTCTAGAGGCGCGGGACAAGAATCCGTTGCTGCCGAAGCCATGGTTCTATGTTGGCCTCGACAAAGCCATGGGCGGGGATCTTGAGGGTGCGGCGCAGATATGGACCGACCTCCTGACAATTCAGCCCGCGGACGCGCCGTTCGTCGCCGCGATCCGCGATCAGATCGCCCGGGCCGCCAAGGAAGGCGGGTTCGATGCTTCCAAAATCGAGCCCAGCGACACCGCGAAACGCCTGGCGGAGAGGATGGCGCCAACCATGCCGAGAGAGGCGCCCGCTGCCAGGGGCGATACTACGGCGCCGGCGCAGCCGGGCCCGACCCGCGAGCAGGTCGAGGCGGCTCAGGAGATGACGGCCGAGGAACGCAACGCCTTCATCCGCTCGATGGTGGCACGCCTTGCCGAAAAGCTGGAAGAAAACCCGAACGATCCCACCGGCTGGCAGCGGCTGATCCGTGCCTATGAAGTGCTTGGCGAAACCGAGAAGGCGGCGGAAGCCCGTAAACGCCTTGAGGCCTTGAAGACCAATTGAACGCCTGA
Source organism: Rhodospirillales bacterium (assembly GCA_023145215.1). Lineage (GTDB taxonomy): Bacteria > Pseudomonadota > Alphaproteobacteria > Rhodospirillales > Casp-alpha2 > UBA4479. The sequence continues at coordinate 3,525 of JAGLED010000024.1, forward strand.
AAATCTGGCAAAAACCGTACCGGCCCGGTATACAAACCGCCAATTGAACGACGTCGACAGGTGAAAGCCCGATGAGCATCGGCATCATTCTCGCGCTCGCGACGGCGAGTTTCCTTTGGATGGCGGCCCCCGGTCCCGGTGTGGTTGCGACCGTCGCGCGCTCGGCTGCGTTCGGATTCCGCTCGACGGTGCCGTTTATTCTCGGGATCGCCACCGGCGATCTGATCTACGTGCTGTTCGCGATTCTGGGTCTCAGCGTGGTTGCTGAAGTTTTGGGTGAGCTTTTTGTCGTCGTCCGCTGGGCGGGGGCGGCGTACCTGATCTATCTCGGCGTAAAAGCCTGGCGTCAGCCTGTCAGTGTTTCGCCGGACGGTGACGCCTCCCCTGCGATCACCGGGCGCGGTCACGTCCGCACCTACGCCGGCGGTCTGTTCCTGGCGCTCGGCAATCCGAAGGTGATCATTTTCTACCTCAGCTTTCTGCCGACCTTCGTCGATTTGACGATACTCAGCCTTGGTGGCGGCATCGCCATCGTTGCGACCGTACTTTCCGTGCTGATCGCTGTGCTCTCCGGTTACGCGCTGCTGGGCATTCAGGCGCGCCGCCTGTTCAATACCGAACGCGCGCTTCGTCATATCAACCGGGCGGCAGGTTCTCTCATGATCGCGGCCGGGTGTTCGGTCGCTGTCCGTAACTAGTCTCAACAAGACCTATGAAGGAAGTCATGTCCAATCTCAAAACGCTCGACGATCTCGATGTCGCCGGTAAGCGGGTTCTAGTCCGCGTCGATTTCAACGTCCCCATGCGTGACGGCAAGATCACAGACGCCACGCGCATCGACCGCGCGCTGCAAACGCTGAACGAACTTGCGGATCAAGGCGCCAAGGTGGTGATCATCTCTCACTTCGGGCGGCCCAAGGGACAGGAAGTTCCCGAGATGAGCCTTCGCCCGGTCGCCGAAGGCCTGGCGAGGATTTCGGGTAAGGACGTCATGTTCGCAAACGATTGTATCGGCGATCAGGCGGGCGAGGTTATCGATGCATGCCCGCCGGGTGGGTTCGTGATGCTGGAAAATCTGCGCTTCCACGCGGGCGAGGAAAAGAACGACCGGGCGTTCGCCCATGCGCTCGCCGCCAACGGCGATGCGTTTGTTTCCGACGCGTTCTCGGTCGCGCACCGGGCGCATGCGTCGACGGAGGGGATCACGCACCTTCTGCCGTCGGCTGCGGGGCGCCTGATGCAGGCCGAGATCGAAGCCCTGACGCGTGCGCTGGAAACGCCCGCGCATCCGGTGATCGCGGTCGTCGGCGGCGCCAAGATATCGACCAAGATGGCGGTGCTGGGCCACCTTGCCGAAAAAGTGGACCAGATTGTCATCGGCGGGGGCATGGCGAACACGTTCCTGTACGCCAACGGCATCGGCATCGGCAATTCGCTTTGTGAAAAAGACATGGCGGCCGAAGCGCGGGGCATCGTCGATGCGGCGGCCAATTCGGGCTGCGAGATCGTACTGCCGTTGGACGCCGTCGTCGCGGCCAAGTTCGAGGAAGGTGCCGAATCCAAAACCGTCGCGCTTTCGGATGTGCCCGACGACATGATGATCCTCGATATCGGGCCCGAGAGCATCGCCGATCTTCAGGCGCGCCTGAAGGACGCGAAAACGGTGTTGTGGAACGGGCCGCTGGGCGCGTTCGAGGTCAAACCCTTCGACACCGGCACCAACGCCGTGGCGCGGACCGTTGCCGAGTTGACCGGGGCAGGGACGCTGTTATCGGTCGCAGGCGGTGGCGATACGGTGGCCGCCCTTGCGGGCGCGGGCGCGGAAGAGGGCTTTTCCTATGTCTCCGCCGCCGGGGGCGCATTCCTGGAATGGATCGAGGGCAAATCCCTGCCCGGTGTCGCCGCACTGATGGCCTAAGCGAACGGGTCGTCGCGCAGTTGATTACGCGAACGGGTCGTCGTTCGACCGCCGGGGCTCGCGGCGTTCCGACAACTCGCCCGGTTTTGCCGGGTGCACGCGGCTCAGGATGTCGTCCAGCATGTTCTGCAGGTATTCCGACTGATTGAGCAGCTTGTGCGTTGCGTCGAGCGCCTGGTGGGAGGCGGTTTCGGCGATCTCGCGGGCGATGGCGCTGACTTCGGTAAGGGTGTTCCTGATCCGATGCGCGGTGCGCTCGGTCTGATCGGTTGCTTCGCGCAGATGATCGAACCGTTGCGCGTAGAGCCGGTCCGCGTCCGTCGCGCGGCGCTCGGACGAAAATGCGACCAGGTTGTCGTCGCCGTCCCGTTCCGCGTCGCGCGCCGCTTCCTTGCCCGGTGAGCGGAAGGCGAGCAGGTTGCTCTGATCGCGGATCGTCATCACCAGTTCGCCGATATCGTCGACCAGCACCGTCATCTGATCGATGCCCTTGATAAGGGCCTCGGTGCGTTCCACGTCGTTGGCGGCGGCGGTGACGTACTGGGTGAAGTTCTGCAATTGCTGGCTGACCGACGAGATCGGCCCACCATGCGAGACGTCGCCGATATCGAGCGCGGGGATCGGGCGCGTCCGTTGGCGGCGCGGCTGGGGCTCTTCCATGTATTCCGGTTCGGGTTCGGGTTCCGGTTCGGGCGCTGGCGCCGGTTCCGGGGCGGGCAACGCCTTCATGGGTTCTTCTGCCAGTTTACGCTCGGCCCGCTCGGCACGTTGCTCGGCGGTGTGCGCCCGGTTGGCGGCTTCGTCCGCGTCGATGATCGCCTGGTCGAGCCGGTCGCGCGTGCGCTCGAGATCGTTTCTCAACTGATCGGCCTCGATAATGGTGTCGGCCCAGCCGTCCAGCATGCGTGCGATGCGCCCGAAGTCGTCCTTGTTGCCTTGGGCGGGTACGGTGATGTGGCTGGCACCGCGTGCGATCCGCTCGGTCGCGTCGGCGATTCTCTTGGCCGGGCCGCTCAGGCTCTTGATCAGCAAAAGCCCGAAGAAGAAAAGCCACAGCATGATTGCGAGCGAACCGCCCACCACCGTGTAGCGCGTGAACAGCTGCATGTTGCGGACTTCGGCGGCGGCCTGGATTCTGAGACGTTCGGAAAAGCCGGCAACGCCCGTCAGACTGGGGACGAAATAGTCGAACAACTCTTCGAAACGGCGCGTCTGATCGGCGAGTTCGAAGCGCGCGTTGATGATCGAGAGCATCTGCGTTTCGTGCACTTTCAGAAGGTCGTCGATGCGGGTCTTTTGCGCGGGCGTCATATCGGCGGCGTCGACGAACGCGTGCAGTGCCTCGTAGCGTTTGCGGATTTCTTCCACGCCCTTTTTCGAACCCGACAGGATCGTTTCCTCGCCCTGCTGATCGATGCGTTCGATCTGGTTGATCAGGTTGGCATGACCGCTGTCGCGGAACACGGCGCGCAAATCGGCGGACGCGCGGCGTAGTTGCGCGCTGAGGCCGTCATCGGTGTTCGTCCCGATCTCGCGCTCGGCATTGAGGAACGTCTGGAACTGCTGGTCGTACTGAACCAGGCCATCGCGGATGGTGGTGACGTGCTGTGCCAGCGGCTGCGCCTCGGGATAGCTGAAAAGCTCGTCCAGGGCGGCCGAGACGTCGGCCAGGTCGGCGGAAAAGCCGTCCGCGATCTCAGTGTCGCGGGTCAGCAGGAACTTACGCTGGCGCGCCTGCAGGCTATAGGTGCCGCGCTCGACGGTATTCGCCAATTCGTCGATTCGCGCCGCACGCTGCAGGTTCTGAAGCGACTCATCGAGGCGCTGGTCAACGTGGTAATAGAGGGCCGCCAACCCGGCGGCGGCGAGCAGGCAGGCGAGAAAATAAAGCCATGAACGGGCTGCCAGGCTGAGGCCGCCCAGAAACGTCCGCTCGCCGAAGCCGGTGCTCGCGGTGTCGTAGTCCGTGTCCTCGTCGCGTGCCGCGCGGATTGCCATCGTCTTCCCTTAGCCCCCCGGGCCGATCCCAAGGGAATCGTTTATACCACCCCGGGGCCGTCTTCGCAGCCGCATTTGCAGGTAAAAGCTATTCCTGACACTATGCGCCGGATCGTTGGCCGATTTCGATCAGGGGTCGGATAATCCGATGTTCAGATGAGCGACAAAACCGACAGCGCTGCAGAGAAACAAGCTCAGGGGCCCGTCGTACGCGCGGTACCCGAGGGCGATGACCGTGAACGCATGATGTGCGTGGATTGCGGCTTTATCCATTACGACAATCCGCGCATCGTCGCAGGCGCCGTTTGTACGTGGGAAGACAAGATACTGCTGTGCCGCCGTGCGATCCCGCCCCGGGTCGGTTATTGGACGATCCCGGCGGGATACCTTGAGCTGAACGAAACGGTCGACGAAGGCGCGAAGCGCGAGGTTTACGAGGAATCCGGTGCGCGGGTCGAGATGGGCGGTTTTCTGGGAATGTTCGAGATTCCCCGTATTTCGCAGATTTACATGATCTATCAGGCCGCCATGACCGGGCCGGAACTCGATCCGGGTCCCGAGAGCATCGAAGCGGCCTTGTTCGCCTGGGATGACATTCCGTGGGAGGAACTGGCGTTCCCGAGCGTGACATGGGCGCTCGAGGTCTATCGCGACGGCGGTACGCCACGGTTCGAGATTTTTCGTCATCCCTGACGGCGCGTCACTTATCCACAGGCATCGCGGTGCTGAACCGGCATCGGTTTACCGCCCGTTAACCCTTTTGCCGCTAGCGTTCATGCGTGGAAGGGACGGGGTTAGGTATGACAGACGGGGTCAATGTCACGTTCGGTGGCGCGGGTGCCGCGAAGCCGGTACGCAGCCACTATCAATCCGAGGGCGTGCGCGAGGTGCGCTCCCGCGCGCAGTTTCTCGAGCAGACACAGTCGCCGCAGGAACAGGCCGGGCTGAAACGCCTTCGGGGTCTTCTGAGCCAGGGTCAGCCGCTCGATCAGAACGCGCCGCGCGGATACTACCTGAACATCAACGTGTAACGGGCGCCGTCATGGGACGGCGGGTGTTTCACGGTTTTCTCCTTAATCTACTGGGCATGCTGTTGCCGGCCGTGGCGCTTGCCGCAAACCTGGAAGTCGAGATTGTCGGCCTCGCATCCGACAGGGGCGATGTGCATGTCGCGCTCTACGACAATCCATCCGCATTTCCCAAGTCGGACGGCATGCTTTCCGAGACCAAGGTCATGCCGTCGGGGCGGGTTGCCAAGGCCGTTTTTTCAGGGCTGAAGCCCGGACATTATGCGATCGCCGTCTATCACGATGAAAACGGCAATCACGATTTCGACCAGGGCATCTTCGGGATCCCGTTGGAGGATTACGGCTTTTCCAACGACGCTCCGGTGTTTCTTGGTCCACCGAGTTTCGACGACGCCGCTTTCGACGTCACCGAGCCCGGGACAACCATCAAAATAGACCTCGGATCCTGACGTTCGGTCGGATTCAGCAGTCGCTGCAGGGACCGTCGAAGTCGGTGAACGGTGCCGCGATCAGCAACGGGAACTGCGGCATGCCGGCAATGCCGCCACCGCCACCGTCCTGCGCCAGAACCAGGTAGGTCCGCTGTACATCCTTGGGGGGCGGCGGCGCGTCGTCCTTTTTCATCTGGTAGACGGTCTCGATCCGGAGCGGCACGGTGACACCCCGGATTTGCATCGACTGCATGAACGTCTGCGCTTCGTTGGGGCCGAATGAGGTGCCCTTGGGCACGCAGTGATATCCGAACAGCGCTTTTGCGGGCCTGAGTTGCCGGTCGTTCGGGCGGGTATCCCATGTCGACGAGAACCCGGCGCATTCACGGCCCGATTCTATTTGCCGATAGGGTTGGACCCAGAACTCGGCGACCGCATTCTTCATAAGGAACGTTTCGCCGAGCTTGAGCGTCTGTCCCTGATTGAAACGCCACATCTTGAGCGAGTCGGCGAGCAGCTTCTGGAAGTTGAGAGCCGTATCGCCACGATGATTCCGCGATACCTGCGCGTAAAGGATTTCCGCCTGACCCTTCTCGGAACGGTAGAGGGTATATTCCTCTATAAGGCGTTTGTCGTTGTAGGTGACCCGCACCGGTTTGGCGTCCGCATATGCGGGTGCTTCCAGAAGGACCATATTGCGATCCTCCTCAAGTTGACGGAACGTGCCGGTATTGATCTTGTCCTGGTTTGCGACCGTGACACAGCCGCTCACGGCAGTTGCTGCAATGGTCAGTGCGCAGATCGTTTTGACGGATTTCATGTAAGACATTTTTCGATCTTCCTTGATTACCAGCCGGCCCCCGGTCGGCTCAGGTAGTCTTCCTCGTCCTTTGTGGATGTACGTCCGAGCGCGGCATTCCTGTGCGGGAAGCGACCGAAGGTCTCGATCACGTCGCGGTGCGCGACCGCATATTCCGTATAATCATCATAGCCCATTTCCGTGAACAATCGAACGGACTCATTCTGGTCTGCGAGATTCTCCGAATGTTCGAACGGCAGGTAAAGGAACATGCGGCGGTGCGGCGCCGGTTGTTGTTTATCGAATGCAAGAGTTACGGCTTCCTTGGCCCACTTCAGCGCCAGCGGGTCGGCGGCGAAAGCGTCCGCCGTGCCGCGATAGATGTTTCGTGGGAATTGATCCAAGGCGATGACGATTGCCAGATAGTCGTCCGCCGTCTCGGCTTTGCCGTCGAACGCACCATCCTTGGCGGCTTCATGGATGGCACCGAAGCGCGATTTGATTACGGCATCGGTTTCCGGTGTCGACTTGAACCAGAACGGCTGGCGTTTTTCAGCCGCCTTCTCGTCGAGGCCGCCGAACCAGAATTCCAATACGGAACGCGTGACGTCGGACATAGTGATCTTTTCGGACATGAACCTATATATGGACGGGATTTCCCGCCCGCGAAAGGGGGCCATGCTTGACCGGGCGTCAACTTGGCGTGAGCATGCCGCAATGCCTGCTCATCCGCCCGATCATCTGATAGGCTGGCTGCCGTTGCAGTTCCTGTTGGTGAAACACGCTCACGCATGAAGCGATCCATTCTGGCCCTGATTTTCGCGGCGATTGCCGCCGTTACCGTCGGCGTCGTTTACATTACCGTGCCGTGGGTCGCGGCATGGATGATCGGTGGCTACTTGGCGGAAAAAGGATTCCCCCAAGCGACGTTCAGGATCACGGACATCGGCCTGACCCGGGCGTCTGTCGCCGATATCGATCTTGGCTCGGAGAGCAACGTACGTGTCCGGCGCGTCACGGTTGAGTACTCGCCCGGACGTTTGGCGCGCGGGGTCATCGATGCCGTGCGTATCGAACAGCCGGAGGTTCCCCTCGGTGTCGACGCCACGGGCCTCGATTACGGGGTGTTGAGCCGGTTCCTTGAGCCGTCTGATGATGCGTCGGCCGGGCCCCGAATGCGCCTTCTGGGGCCGTTGACCGTTTCGGCCGGGCTCTTGAACATTACATCCCCGCTTGGCGAAGTGGATGCCGCCGTGGAGGGTGTTGTGCTGCTGACCGACGGCATCGGGTCGGACGCCAATCTGCAGTTCGCGCTGCAACACCCCAAGGCGCAACTGAGCGGACGGGCGCGCGGTATTCTCGACCCCGAAAGCCAGTTGCAGCTCACCCTCGATATTCAGAATGCCTCCAGCGACGCGCGCGTGGCGTTCACGGAAATGAAGGGGGCCGTCAACATCACGGGCGATATCTCTAACGCGCTTCAGGGCGGTGGTTCGCTGACGCTCCATGACGTGCGTATCGATGGTGTGCCGCTCGGCAATGTCGATTTGGCGGGCGAGGTCAGCGGCAAGTCGGCGCGCGCAGAATTTCTGATGGGGGGCACCGGGACCGGGCTTTCCATGCAGGTGCAGGCAACGACCGATGACGTATTCGACCCGGCGGCCAGCCTGCGGCTTTCCGGTGAAGTCGCGACTGATGGTTTGAAGGGGCCGTTTGCCTTGCCGATTCCCGTCGATGTCGTCGGCGCCCTCGACTTCGATGTCGCAGGCTCCAGGCGCGATTTCCAGGCTTTGCCGGGGATGACGGCCCTCAACGCCATCCGGGCCGTGGACGGCATTTCCGGATGGATCGACCTCACGCACCTGGGATTGGCCGCGCCGAACGGCGTCGACGCGACCCTGGACGGCAAACTCGACCTCGCGGTGGATCCACGCGGATGGCGCTTGCAGCCCGCGGCAGACCTGAATTTCGATCTCGGTCTGCCGAGCGGTGGACCTGACCGGCGCTTTGCCCTCTCGCTTCGTGGACTTTCCGGGGTGCCGTTTCTGGCGGGCGGGCCGACATCGGCGGACCCGCTCCGTATTGCCGGTAGCTTCGATGGTTTGTTCAACGGCTGGTTCCCGTTCGCTGGCGATGCCGGTGGCACGCTTTGGCCGGCAACGACCGACGGTTTGATGTTCGAGAACGTGGCCGTCAGGTTCGACCCCTGGCAAATGCGGGCCGGTGGCATGGAAATCGTCGCCGACCAGATCGGTGTGCGTATATCGGGCCCGTTGAGAGGGCTTGAATTGGAACTGGCGGCCGATGCCGGCTTTTCCGGGTCGCCCGCGAAAGACGTCTCGATCGAGGGCGGGCGGATATCGCTCGCAGGCAGTATCGGTTACGGCCCCGATGGTATCCGTGTCTTTCCCGAAGGATGCGCCGACCTGCGTGCCACGGGTATCGCCGCCGGGGCGGTGAGATTGCGGCCGGGCCCGATCTCCGTTTGTCCACGCGGCGAGAACACACCACTCGTTCACGCTGTAACGGACGATAGGGGGCTCAAGCGTGTCGACATCGCGGCCGTCGTCAACAGCACCGAGGTTGCGTTGAAGGGGATGGGCCCTTACCCGGTTTCCGGCACGCTGCCCCGGTTCGATGGCACGGCCAGCTTCGACGCCGCACGCGGCACATGGTGGGCCAAGTTCGCGTCCTTGGGCGGCAACATGAAAGCGGAAGGGCTGGATCTCGCGGCGGCCGCCATCGACGGCAACGTCAATCTGGAGGGGCGGGAAACGCTCCTGAGTGCGCGCGTCGAGCTGAACGGCGCATCGATTACCGACGCGCGCAGGCCGATGCGGATTGCGCCGATGGTGCTCATGGGGAAGGCCGAGTACACACCGTCCGCTGTCGGCTTCAAGGGCGACCTGGGGTTCACGGACGGCCCGGTGATGGCGCTCGACGCCCGTTATCGTGTCTCAGAGCGGCGCGGTTCCCTTCAAGCCGACCTGCCGGCTTGGTCGTTCACAAAGGGGCGCGCCCAGCCGCAGGACCTGTTCCCGCCGCTCAAGGGGGTGGTCACCGATGTCTCCGGCAGTTTGAAGGCCGAGGCGCGGATCGGCTGGACCGGCAGCCGCACCACGTCGACCGCGCGGATCGAACTGGGCGAAATCGGTTTTGGGACGGCGCCGGCAGAGATCGCGGGCGTCAGCGGTCAGGTTGAGATCGCCGACCTTCTGAATCTGAAGACGGGCCAACCGCAGACGCTGAGCGTTGGCCTGCTGGACGCCGGATTGCCGCTTCGGGGCGGCACACTGACGTTCGATCTGCCGGGCAAGGACGCGGTTCATATCGTCAGGGCAAGCTGGCCCATCGCCGGCGGGACGCTTGAATTGAACAACCTCAATATCCCGTTCGACCGCCCGCCCGATCTGGTCGTTGCCGATCTCAAGAACCTCGATGCCGCGGATCTTGCCCGCAATCTCGACATCGACGGATTGGAAGCCGATGGCACGCTGGCGGGCAGTATTCCGGTTCGCATCACCGAGGATGGCCCGGTGATCGACGACGCACGCATCTGGTCATTGAAGAGCGGCGGGCTGAAGTTCCGGTCCCAGGTGGCGCTCGAAAGTTTGAAGCAAAGCGGCGAGATGGCGGAGCTTCTCTCCCGTGCGTTGTCGGATTTCCGCTATACAGACCTGCAGATGTCGATGAACGGACCGCTTTCGGGCGACATCACCGCAAAGGCCAAGATCGAAGGTGCCAATCCGGCGCTCTATGACGGCAAGCGCATCGAACTCAACGTCAGCCTGCAAGGAGCCTTGCGGGACCTGCTGCAAAGCGCTAGCGTTATCCAAGACCTTCCGGGGAACATCCGGGACCAAGTGCAGAGTCCTTCCGGAAAGCCGTAGGAGGAGTAAACAGGCGGAGCGCGACCGATGTCGTACCGTAACATTTGTGCTGTACTCGCCACGGTGTCACTTGCATTTCCGATCATCGCCTGCGAGCCCAGGGTCAAAGTCGAGGCCCCGGAGAAACCCATCGTCATCAATCTGAACGTAAAGATCGAACACGAGGTGCGGGTCCGCGTCGAAAAGGACATCGACCAGGCCCTCAAGAACCATCCGGCGCTGTTCTAGGAAAGACCACGATGACAAAGTTGCTTCATATTATCTCCATAGCCGTCCTGTCGCTGACGCTTTTCAGCGCGTCGCCGGTTTCGGCGCAGTCCGTTACCCTTCAGGAAGCGCAGGCGCGCGGATTGGTGGGCGAGCGGCAAGATGGATACGTCGGGATCGTGAAGAACGCGCCGGGCGTCCAGCAATTGGTCGACGAGATCAATCTGCAGCGCCGTCAGCTTTATCGCGATATCGCGCGCAAGAATTCGATCCCGATCGACACCGTCGAGCGGTTGGCGGCCGAAAAGGCCATCGGCAAGGCTGCAAGCGGCGAGTACGTTCAGGATGCCGCCGGAAATTGGGTCAGGAAACCATGACCGGCGACGAAACTTTCAAACACTGGATGAAGACCGTTCAGGCCGTCGATCTGGGCGAGCGTGAGATCATGGACCCGGCGCGTTCGGGCAAATCGGTCGGCGAGATCGTCCGCGATGCAGGTGGCGGACTCGTATTCGATACCGAACCTGCACGATACTACAAACTGCTCCGCGAACTGGCGCCCGGCAAGGGCGGAAAGTGACTCCGTGACCGATCTTCCAAGCAATCCATGTGACGCCACATTGACCGAGATCGCCGCCGCGATCGCAGCGGGCCGTGTGTCGTCGTCCGAGGTGACCGAGGCGTCCGTCGCACGTCTCAAGTCCTATGACGAGGCTCTTAATCTTCTTGCCGGGCTCGACGAGGGCGATGCCCTGCGTCAGGCCAAGGAAGCGGATGCCGGGCCGGGCCGTCAGCCGCTTTCCGGCGTGCCGCTGGCGCATAAGGATATGTTCTATCGCCCGGGAAGGCTGAGCGAGTGCGGCTCGAAAATCCGCAAAGGCTTCATGCCGGATCAACTCTCCGGTGCGCTCAAGCGCCTCGACGCCGCAGGCGCCCTCGATATCGCCAGGTTGAATATGGTCGAGTTCGCGCTCGGCGTCACCGGTCACAACGAGATCACCGGCAATGTCCGTAACCCATGGAACCCGTTACACATCACGGGCGGCTCATCGAGCGCGTCGGGCGCCGCCGTCGCGGCACGTGCGACGTTCGGGGCTTTGGGATCCGATACCGGGGGCTCGGTCCGACTTCCCGCCGCATGCTGCGGCGTGGTCGGCATGAAGGTGACGATGGGCCGGGTCAGCCGCTTCGGGGCGATGCCGCTTTCGCACACGCTGGATACCATCGGGCCGCTGACACGGACGGTCACGGACAACGCGCTGATGCTCTCGGTGATTGCCGGGTACGATGCCGACGATGCATCCTCCGCCGACGTGCCGGTCGGCGACTACCTGGGCGGGATCGAGGATGGCGCGAAGGGTCTGAAGATCGGGCTGGCGACGAGTCATTTCATGGAGGGGATCGCCGACGAAATCGGGGCGCGTTTCGACGCCGCCGTCGAGGTGATGAAGAAAGCGGGCGCCGAGATCGTCGACGTCGATCTGCCTGAAGCGATCCAGTATTCCAACGCGCTCACCAGCCTGGTCACGGCGACTGAAGGCGCGGCGTTACACCAGCGCTGGATGGAGACGCGGGGCGACGAATATGGAAAGCAGACCTTCGCGCGCTTCGCCGGCGGCTTTGCGACACCGGCCACGCGCTATGTGCAGGCGCTGAATTTGCGGACCGCGCTGCTCGCCGAATTCAACGATATGGTGTTCGGCAAGGTCGACGCCCTGATGACGCCGATGATGATCATGGACATTCCGACGATCAAGGAAACCGACGTCGGCGATGGCCCCAACGCGGCGGCGATGCTGCAACGTGTCGGGCATTGTTCGCGTCCAGTGAATTTCCTCGGCCTGCCGGGGTTGAGCGTGCCGAGCGGCTTCGCCAAATCCGGTCTTCCGTCGTCGATCCAGTTCGTTGGCCGGCCGTTCGACGAAGCCACGCTTTATCGCCTGGGACGCGCCTATGAGCGTGAGACCGAATGGTTTAAAACGGCCCCCGATCCTGCATCGTGGGACAAGGCCGCATGACCGAACCGTTCATCAGAATATCCGGCCTCACCAAAAGCTTCGGCGCCAAGCATGTTCTCAAGGGTGTCGACCTCCATGTCGAAGAAGGGGAATCGATGGTGCTGATCGGCACGTCGGGCTCGGGCAAGACGCTGCTTTTGAAATGCGTTCTGGGTCTGATCCCGGTCGACAAGGGCAAGGTCGTTGTCGGCGGTGAAGACACGGCCAGGTTCAAAGGCGACAAACGCGACGCCTTCATCGCGCGCACGGGGATGCTGTTTCAGCGCTCAGGTCTGTTCGACAGCTTGAGCACGTGGGAGAACATCGGCTTTCGCGCGTTACAGGAAAGCGACGCCGACCGCGATCAGGTCAGACATGCCGCCATCGACAAGCTGGTGATGGTCGGGCTGGACCCGCACGTCGCCGATCTTTCGCCGGCGGAGCTTTCGGGGGGGATGCAGAAGCGTGTCGGAATCGCGCGCGCGATCTTCGGCGATCCGGAAATTCTATTGCTCGACGAGCCGACGGCGGGCCTCGACCCGATCATGTCGAACGTGATCAACGATCTGATCCTCGATCTCGTCCGGCAGATCGGTTGCACCGCGATCTCCATCGACAGCGACATGGCGGGTGCAGAGCGCCTCGGCGACAAGGTCGCGATGCTGCATGACGGCAAGATCATCTGGCACGGCCCGGCGGATAAGATGACCGGTAGCGGCAATGACTATGTCGATCAACTGGTGCACAGCCGTGCAGACGGCCCCATCGACATGCCGGTGACGACGCCCTGATGGCGGACGTGTTGGAGAAATTCCCCCGCGTGCCGCTGGCGTTCGCGCCGACACCGTTGGAGCGTCTGCCAAATCTGTCGAGGTTTCTCGATGGCCACGACATCTGGATCAAGCGCGACGACTGCACTGGCTTCGCGCTTGGGGGAAACAAGGTTCGCAAGCTTGAATTCCTGATGGCCGAGGCGCAGGCGCAAGGCGCGACGGTCATCGTTACCGCCGGCGGTACCCAGTCCAACCACGTGCGTCAGACCGCGGCCGCAGCGGTGCGTCTCGGGATGAAATGCCACTGTGTTCTGGAACGCGTGCGTACCGACGATCTTTACGAGCGTAACGGTAACGCACTGCTGGATCATTTGTTCGGAGCGTTGCCCAAGTTCATCGACAAGGATGCCGACATGGACGCCGCCATCGCGGCAATGAAGGACGAGCTGACGGCGGCGGGCGAAAAAGTCTACGTGGTGCCGGTCGGCGGCTCCAATCCATTAGGCGCGCTCGGCTACGTGGTTTGCGCGTTCGAACTGGCGGCGCAACTTCGCGAAGCGGGCGTTCACCCGGGCTTGATCGTTCACGCCAGCGGCAGCGCCGGCACGCAGGCGGGACTTTTGGTCGGTCTTGCGCTGGCGGGCCTCGAAATCGCGGTGGTGGGGATGTGCGTCAGCCGCGCCGGACCGGATCAGCAGAAAAAGGTTCGCGCGCTGGTTTCCGAGACCTGCGACTTCATCGGCCGTCCCGGCCTGACCGATGTGATCGAAGTAAACTGCGACGGTGCATATGTGGGGTCGGGGTATGGCGTCGAGACCCCGGAAATGGCGGATGCGGTGCGCCTTCTGGCGCGGACCGAGGGGATCTTCCTCGATCCGGTCTATACCGGGAAAGCGATGGCCGGGCTGGTCGATTACGCCAGGACCGGGAAGCTTGCCGGCGCCGGCCCGGTGCTGTTTTTGCACACGGGCGGCACGCCGGCGTTGTTCGTCTATCCGGATATCGCGGACGGCTGATCCGTCACTTCACTGACGAGAACGCGGTCGGCTTCAGGATGTGGTTGGAAATGCCCTTGAGGATGGGGCCGTCCTTTTCACTGTCGGCGCGCGCCTCGATCCATTCCGGATCGGCCTGGAACGCGTTCCACTTCTCTTCGCGTTCGGCAAGGCTTTCCCATTCCAGCATGTAATAGAGGTCGTGGTTGTTGTCGCCGATCTCGACCGTCCAGAACCCGGCCTGGCGGATGCCGTGTTCGTCCCATTTTTTGAGGGTCACTTCCTCGAAGCGCTTCAAAAGGGCCGGCATGCGGCTGGGGGCACAATGATAGATGCGAAGCTCGTAAAGCATGGTGTCGTCTCTCCCTAAGATGCGTGGACCGGATCGGCCCATCGTTTTGGTGGGCGAAGCTTAATCCGTCGATTGGCGGCGACCAAGCCTGCTTGTCAGGAAAGCTGGATGACGATCACGCCACTGACGATCAACGCCGCCGCCAGCCAGCGCTGCCAGCCGAACTTCTCGCCCAGGAACGCGGCGCCGATCACGGCGGCGAACAGGACCGATGTTTCGCGCAGCGCGGTGACGGACGCGAGCGCCCCCTCGACGAACGCATACAACACCAGCCCGTAAGCGAGTTTGGCGAACAGGCTGGCCAGAACCGCCGATTTCCAGTTGTCGGAAACGAAGGTCACGAACTCGGCCCGGTGGCGCGCCATGATCCAGATGTAGAACGGCAATCCTTCGAACGCATACAGCCAGATGATGTATGAGAACGCATCGGTTTTACGGATGCCGATGCCGTCGACGATCGAATACGCCGCGATATGCATGCCGACCAGTACCGCCAGCGCGAACGGCAGAATATTGTCGCGGTGGCGGAGTGCTTTTTCCAGCCCCATCGACATGATGCCGAAAGACACCAGGCCAATGCCGATCATGGCCAGGGTATTGGGGACCTCTGCCGCCCAAAGCGCCGCGCCCACCGCGATCATCAACGGCGCCGCACCGCGCGCCAGCGGATAGACGAACGACAGATCGCCGAACCTGTACGCATTGATCAGGGTCACGTGGTACCCGGTATGGATGATCACGCTGGCGATGATGAACGGCCATGCCTCGGCATGGGGCAGCGGCACGAACCACACCAGAAAGCAGGCTATCGCCGTGCCCGTTCCCTGGATGAAAGTGGCGAGCATCAAGCGGTCGCCGGAGAATTTGACCAGTGCGTTCCACGTCGCATGCGAAATCGCCGCCAAAAGGACGATGGCGATGAGGAACGGATCGAGCTGCATCGAAAAACCGGCGCCGGATCAGGCGGCCGGTAATCCCATCAGGGCGCGGGCGAAGGCGCGGGCTTCGAACGGGCGCAGGTCGTCGATCCCTTCACCCACGCCGACGGCGTGGACGGGTATCGAGAATTTTTCGGCGAGACCGATGACGACGCCGCCCCGGGCCGAGCCGTCGAGCTTGGTCATGACGAGGCCGGAAACGTTGACCATTTCCTTGAACGTTTCGACCTGGCTGTGCGCGTTCTGGCCGATCGTGCTGTCCATGACGAGCAGCGTGGTGTGCGGGGCGGTCTCGTCGATCTTCTTGATGACGCGGATGATCTTCTCCAGTTCCGCCATCAGGTCCTTGCGGTTCTGAAGCCGGCCGGCGGTGTCGATCATGACGACGTCGATATTCTGTTGTTTCGCCTGCTCGAGCGCGCCGTAGGCGAGTCCCGCGGCGTCGGCGCCGTGATTCCCGGAAACGACAGGGCAGTCGGACCTTTCGCCCCAAACCTGCAATTGTTCGACGGCGGCGGCGCGGAAGGTGTCTCCGGCGACGAGCATCACCGACTTGCCTTCGGATTTGAAACGGTTGGCGAGCTTGCCGATCGTCGTGGTCTTGCCTGATCCGTTAACGCCGCAGACCAGGATCACATGCGGCTTGCGCGCATCGTCGATCTCAAGCGGCTGCGCCACCGGATCGAGCACGGCCGCCATCTCGTCGGCCAGCGCTTCCCGGACTTCCTCGTCGGTGACGTCCTTGTCGAACTTGGACTTGGCGAGTGCGTTCACCAGCTTGGCCGACGTGGCGACGCCGATGTCGGAGGTGATCAGGACCTCTTCCAGTTCATCCAACGCAGCCTGGTCGAGCTTCCTGCCGCGGAACAGCGAGCCGATGGAGCCTGCGATCTTGTCGGATGATTTGCCGAGGCCCCGGCGCAGACGCCCGAGCCAGCCCGTGGGTTCGCCGTCACTCATGACAAACGCTGCACCGTGAGTGCGCCGTCGGAAACGCCGGTGACGCGGCCCGTCACGATCTCGCCTGCCTCGGCGCCGCCGGCGATCACGGCGGGGACGTAGTGTTCGGTCAGGCCGCGGTCGTCCTTTTCGATCAGGACGTGTACGTCGCTGCCGATCCGGTTCTGCATGAAGGTGGTGAGCGCAGCGTCGCCGGCGAGACGCAGCCGCTCGGCGCGCGCCTTTCGCTCGGGGACATCGACCGACGGCATCTTCGCGGCTGGCGTGCCTTGGCGCTCCGAATACGGGAAGACGTGAAGATGCGTCAGGCCCATCTCGGCAACGGCGGCGAGGGTGTGTTCGAACATTTCGTCGGTTTCCGTCGGGAATCCGGCGATCAGGTCGGCGCCCAGTACCACGTCGGCCCGCGCCCGGCGGGCGCGTTCGGCGACGCGGATCGCATCGTCGCGCAAGTGACGGCGCTTCATCCGCTTCAAGACCATGTCGTCCATCGCCTGCAGGCTGAGATGCAGATGCGGCATCAGGCGCGGTTCGTTCTCGAGTACATCGAACAATGTATCGTCCATCGCGGCGGGGTCGAGCGAGCTCAAGCGCAGCCGTTCCAGTTCCGGCACCTGGACAAGAAGCCGTTTCACGATCTCGCCCAGGCGAGGGCGGCCGGGCAAATCGGATCCGTAGGAACAGATGTCGACCCCGGTCAGTACGATTTCGCGGTAGCCTTCGAGGACGAGGGTGCGGGTCTGCTCGACGATGGCGCCCAGCGGCACGGAACGGTTGTTGCCGCGCGCGAACGGGATGATGCAGAACGTGCAGCGGTGGTCGCAGCCTTGTTGAATCTGCACGAACGCGCGGGCCCTGCCGTCGAAGCCTTTGACCAGGTGCGATGCGGTCTCGCGCACGGTCATGATGTCGGCGACCTTCACCTCCGGATGACCGTTGAGGCCGGCGAAAGTCTCGGCCTTCATTTTCTCTTCATTGCCGATGACATGATCGACTTCCGGCATGTCCGCGAAGCCCGTCGGGTTCAATTGCGCGGCGCAGCCGGTGACGATGATCTTTTTCCCAGGGTTCTTGCGATGCATGCGGCGGATTGTCTGGCGTGCCTGGCGTTCGGCTTCGGCCGTCACCGCGCAGGTGTTGACGATGATCGCGTCATCCAGATTGGCGCGTCCGGCATGGTCTCGGATGACCTCGCTTTCGAACGCGTTCAGGCGGCAGCCCATGGTGATGACCTGCGTGTCGCTCATGCGGGCGCTCCCATCAGGTTGGGCGAGATGACGCCTTCGAAGCTGGTGGCGAACGGGCCGGTCTGGGTGACGCGGTTGTCGCTCGTGTGTTCGACGATCAGGGTGCCGCCCATCAATTCGACCTCGACCCGCGCGCCGGTCAGGCCGCGCCGGTGTGCGTTGACCGCCGTCGCGCAGGCGCTTGAGCCGCTGGCGAGCGTGATTCCCGCGCCGCGTTCCCACACCCGGACGCGGATTTTGCTGTCGGACAGCACCTGCACCGCCTGCACATTGGTACGTTCGGGGAAGAGCTCGTGGTTTTCAATCTGGGGCCCGAAAGTCTGAAGGTCGATGGCGTCCGCGTCGGCGACGAAGAAACTTGCGTGGGGGTTGCCGACATTGACGCAGGCCGGGTCGCTGAGCGGCCCGACCGTCAAATCGACATGAAGCGTGTTCATCTCGCGCGCCAGCGGGATCGACCGCCAATCCGTGTTGACCGGTCCCATATCGACGGTGACCAGGCCGCCGTCGGCCCGCCAGGTTTTAAGGTTCCCGGCCCGTGTTTCGATCACGGCCCGGTCCGTGCCCATTTCGCTCATCAGCTGATCGGCGATGCAGCGCGTGGCATTACCGCACGCACCGACCTCACCGCCGTCGTGGTTGCGGATGCGCATAAAGACGTCCGCGTCCCCGTTCTGAGGCGGTTCCAGCACGATGAACTGGTCGCAGCCGACGCCGGTATGGCGGTCGGCAATGCGCTTCGCCTGCGCATCGTCAAAGGCGATCGGGCGCGTGCGTGCGTCGATCACGACGAAGTCGTTCCCAAGCCCGTGCATCTTCCGAAATGGCAAACCGTTGTTCATGGCGCACGATATAGGTCCCAGAGGCCCCGGAAGTCCATAGCGAAGGTGAAATCCGCCTTAATCCGCGTATAGGAAATGGTGCATGTGAAATGCCGCTTGCGGGGGCGCGTAAATATAGTCGCGGCCGATCGGACAGGCGCGCCGGGCCAAACAGCCGCCCGTCAGGCAGTCCTCTCCGGTGGCGCTACCGATATGGGCGCGGCACGCCGGCACGTTATAGCCGCCGGGCGTGAAGGCGCCGACAGGGCACGTCGTCAGGCAGGGTTTGCCGGCGCAGGTATCGCATGGCGGCGGCGATTTTGCCGTGGGTGCGGGAATGTCCAGCCTGTCGGCGAACATGAACGCGGCTCGATACGCATGCCACATGCCATATTCAGGGTGAATCAGCGGACCGATCGGGGACGGCGATACGTCGTCCGCGGCGGTGGCCCAGCGCTGAAACGGATGGTAGGGCGGCCCCTCGAACGGGAACACCGCGTGCGCACCGAAATCGACGGCAATCGGGGACAGAACGTCCTTTGTCCAGGTATCCAGGGGGTGTGGCACATCCGCCATGGCTTCGGAAAAAACGCGCCACATTTGGGCACCCTTATTGCCGATCAGCACGAGAGTTCTAATATTCATGCCTGAAATCAGGAGATCGTCCCGCGCCGGATGAAATGCGCCGCGTGTCGAAAGGCCATACCGGTTCAAGTGACGATCAAGGTCCGCGGTTATCATCCCGATACCGTGCGACGAAGCCGTAAAAGGGTCAACGGTTGCAAAGGGTCAGACGATGAGCGATTGATCATCAGTATTTTCTAATATACCTTCCGTGCGATTCATTATTAGTCGCCCTCTACGTTACCCTCCGGAGCCACGAGCCCGTGCCGACCATACGATTCAAAAAGCTTAATCTACAAAACCACAACTTTCAGGAACTCTCTAACACTTATTACTACTGGAACGAGAAAAAGGCGCAAGCCGGGGGTGTGGCGCCGTCGTGGTCGGATGTCAATCTCCTGGACCTGCCGTCCGAACTGCTGCCGAAACTGTGCGTCGTGGATGTGAGCGGGGACCGTCCGGATTTCACCTACCGGTATTGGGGGACGGCGCTGACCGGCATGCATCACTACGATCTGTCAGGGAAGTCGGTGCTGAAGCTGACCCCGAGTGACTATGCCGAATGCATCTGGGAGCAGTACAACGAGGTTTACACGACCGCCGAGCAGCACACGTATTTGACGGAGATCCCTCTGGAATCCGGCTTTTTCAGCTTCTACGTGGCGACCCGGATGCCGTTGTCGTCGGATGGCGAGACCATCGACAAGATCCTCGTCGCCGAGGAATACGGACAGACGCGCGACGAACTCAAGACGTTGTTCAACGAGTTACCGTGAGCTTGATCGCTGGGAGTGCCCGTAAAGCTTGACTTCCCGGCCGTGCGAACATAATTTGCCGCCGATTTCAGGGTAATCCGAAACCCACGCCTCGAGGGGCGCCGCCAATCCGCGAGTTTCGCGCACTGGCGCGAAACGCGTTGTGTGTATTCGGTCACCCGGTAACGACGGGAACTGGCGATGTTTGAAGGCCTGCAGAGTAAACTTGGCGATATCTTCGACGGCCTCAAAAAACGGGGCGCGCTGAAGGAAGCCGACGTCGACGCCGCGCTGCGCGAAATCCGCGTTGCGCTGCTGGAAGCCGACGTTGCGCTTTCGGTCGTCAAATCGTTCATCGACGGCGTCCGCGACAAGGCCGTTGGGCAGGAAGTGCTGCGTTCGGTTCAGCCGGGCCAGCAGGTCGTCAAGATTGTCCACGACCACCTGGTCGAGATGCTGGGCGGCACGGTCCCGGAAAGTCTGAACACCGAAGTCAGCCCGCCCGCATGTATTTTGATGGTCGGTCTTCAGGGCTCGGGTAAGACGACGACGTCGGCAAAAATCGGTCTGCGTCTCAAGACACGCGACAAGAAAAAAGTCCTGATGGCGTCGCTCGATATCTACCGGCCCGCCGCGCAGCAGCAGTTGCAGCAGCTCGGCCAGCAGACGGACGTGCAGGTCCTGGCCCCGATCTTCGGCGAACAGCCGGTCGCCATTGCCAAGCGCGCAATGCAGACCGGCCGCACCGAAGGTTACGATGCGGTCATCCTCGATACCGCCGGCCGCCTTCATATCGATCAGGAACTGATGGGCGAAGTGACGCAGGTTCGCGACGTCGCCAATCCGTCCGAGACGCTGCTTGTCGTCGACGCCATGACCGGTCAGGACGCGGTCAACCTGGCGAAGGAATTCGACGAGAAGGTCGGTATCACCGGCATCGTGCTGACCCGTGTCGACGGCGATGCACGGGGCGGTGCGGCGCTGTCCATGCGTTCCGTGACCGGCAAGCCGATCAAGCTCCTGGGCACCGGCGAAAAGATGGACGCCCTCGACGCCTTCGATGCGAACCGTGTCGCGGGCTCGATCCTGGGGATGGGCGACGTGGTCGGCCTTGTCGAGAAAGCCCAGCAGGTCGTCGAAGAGGAAGAGGCCGAGAAGCTCGCCAAGAAGATGATGAAGGGCGAGTTCACGCTGGAGGACATGGTGGATCAGTTCCGCAAGATCCGCCAGATGGGCAGCCTCGACGGCATCCTCGGCATGTTGCCGGGCGCGGCCAAGGCCAAACAGCAGATGGCGGCGGCCAACGTCGACGACAAGATGCTGGCGCACCAGGAAGCGATCATCCTGGCGATGACGCCGAAGGAGCGCCGCAATCCGAAGATTTTGAACGGTTCGCGCCGCCGCCGCATCGCGACGGGGTCCGGCACCACGGTGCAGGAAGTGAACCGCGTGCTGAAACAGCACAAACAGATGTCACAGATGATGAAGAAAGTCGGCAAAAAAGGGATGGCGGGCATGATGCGCGGCATGCCGGGCGGCTTTCCTCCGATGGGGGGCGGGATGCCCCCCGGCATGAGATAACGCCGCGGCACGGTCTGCCGCGACGTTGAAACTTTAACTGACGATTTAACGACGACTATTGAGAAGGACTTAAAAGCACATGGCATTGACTATTCGACTTTCCCGCGGCGGGGCCAAGAAACGCCCGTACTACCGCATCGTTGTCGCCGACTCGCGCCGCGCGCGTGACGGCCGCTTCATCGAACGCGTCGGCTCGTACAACCCGATGCTGGCCAAGGACAGCCCGGAACGCGTCAAGTTCGACGCCGACCGCATCAAGTATTGGCTGGGCGTCGGCGCCAAGCCGTCCGACCGCGTTGCCCGTTTTCTGGCCGCTGCGGATATGGGCGAAGCCCCGGTGATCTTTGAACAGACCAAGAAGCACCTGCCGAAAACGAAGGCCCAGGAACGTATGGCCGAAGCCGAGGAGAAAAAGCGCGCCGCTGAGGAAGCCGCCGCTGCCGCCGAAGCGCCGACCGAAGCCGAAGCCGCCGAAGAGGCTGCCGCTGACGAAGCGCCGGCCGAAGAAGCCGCGGCCGACGAAGCCCCCGCTGAAGAAGCTGCGGCCGACGAAGCCCCGGCTGAAGAAGAGAAGAAAGAGGAGGCCTGATCACGGAACGGTCCTGACGTCCGCCCATGCCCACGCATCTCGAAAATCCCGTTCGCCTCGGCGTCATCGTCGGGGTTCGGGGTATCAAAGGCGACGTTCGCATCAAGAGCTTCACCGACGAACCGGTCGCGATCGGGGATTACGGGACGCTCTTCGATAAGACGGGCGAGCGGCGGTTCGATCTGAAAGTGCTGGGCACGCAAAAGGGCGTGGTCCTGGCGAGGATCGAAGGGATCAATGACCGCACGGCGGCGGAAGCGCTCAAGAAGACGGAACTCTTCATTGAGCGCAATCAGTTGCCGGCCCCCGAAGAGGACGAGTTCTATCACTCGGACCTGGAAGGGCTGGAAGCGGTGATGGTCTCCGGCGACAGGATCGGGAAAGTGATCGGTGTCTTCGATTTCGGCGCCGGTCCGGTGGTTGAGATTTCCGGCAACGTCATGGTCCCGTTCACGCGGGCGGCGGTGCCGGAAGTGGACATCGAAGGCGGCAAGATGACGATCGATCCTCCGGACGGGTTATTTGATCCGCCGGGGAAAGAAGAAGACGAAAGCGTAGAGGACGAGACGACGTGAACGACCAAGAGGCAGATAAGATGTGGCGCGCGCGCGTGCTGACCATCTTCCCGGACATGTTTCCGGGGCCGCTCGGCGTGTCCCTGACGGGACAGGCGCTGACGCGCGGTCTGTGGTCGCTTGACGCCGTCGATATCCGCAGCTTCGCCGAGGACAAGCACGCCAGCGTCGATGACGTGCCGTTCGGCGGCGGGCCGGGGATGGTGATGCGGGCCGATGTGCTGGGCCGCGCCATCGAGGCCGCGCGCGAGGGCGCGGAAGATCTGCCGCTCGTCTACCTGACGCCCAGGGGCAAGCCGCTGACCCAGGAACGGGTCCGCGACCTGGCCGAGGGCCCGGGCCTGATCGCCGTTGCCGGTCGGTTCGAAGGGATCGACGCACGGGTCATGGAAGCTTATCCGGGCAACGAAGTCTCTCTTGGGGATTTCGTGCTGTCGGGCGGCGAATTGCCGGCCATGACCCTGATCGATGCCTGTGTTCGTCTGCTGCCGGGCGTTATCGGCGCCGAAGAGTCTCTTCAGGAGGAAAGTTTCGAAAGCGGCCTGCTGGAATATCCGCACTACACCCGTCCGCGCCAATGGCACGGGCTGGATGTGCCGGAGGTCCTGCTGTCTGGTCACCATGAGAACGTTCGCGCCTGGCGTCACGCCCAGGCCGAGGAAATAACGCGCGAGCGGCGTCCCGACTTGTGGGAACGCTACGAGCGCGGCAATATTTAAGCCAAGAAGGAAACCTAACTATGAACATCATCGAACAACTCGAGAAGGAGCAGCAGGAACGCCTCGCCGCCGAGCGGCAGGTTCCTGAATTCGCCGCCGGCGATACGCTCCGCGTTAACGTGAAAGTCGTCGAAGGCACGCGTGAGCGTGTTCAGGCGTTCGAAGGTGTCTGCATCGCCCGTAACGGCAGCGGCATCAACGAATCGTTCACGGTCCGCAAGATCTCTTACGGCGAAGGCGTGGAGCGTGTGTTCCCGGTCTTTTCGCCCAGCATCGACAGCATCGATGTGATCCGCCGTGGTGACGTCCGTCGCGCCAAGCTCTACTACCTGCGCGGCCGTCAGGGTAAGTCGGCTCGTATCGCGGAAAAAACCGATGGTTACTCCGCCAAGCTGACTGCCGAGGAAAAGCGTGTCGCGCAGGAAGAAAAGCGCGCCCGCGACGCCCAGGCCCGCGAGATCAAGAAGGCCAAAGAAGCCGAAGCCGAGGCACCTGCCGCGGATACGGCCACCGAAGAATAAGAAACCGGGACCGAACGGTCCCCCAGAACGTTGCCGCCGGGATGGGCCCGGCGGCGGCAACAACGATGTGGAGGGAATGATGGCGCAGCCGAAAACGCTGTTTGATAAAATCTGGGAAAGTCACCTGGTCAACGTGCAGGACGACGGAACGTGCCTGCTCTACATTGACCGGCATCTGACCCACGAGGTGACCAGCCCGCAGGCGTTCGAGGGCCTTCGCAACACCGGCCGCAAGGTACGCCGTCCCGAACTCACCCTGGCGGTGCCGGACCACAACGTGTCGACAACCGAACGCGGCGGCTTCATCGCCGACGACGAAAGCCGCATCCAGATCGAAACCCTGCAGAAGAACTGCAAGGATTTCGGTGTGCCGCTGTTCGACGTTACCGACGTGCGCCAGGGTATCGTCCACATCATCGGCCCGGAGCAGGGCTTCACGCTGCCGGGTACGACCGTTGTCTGCGGCGACAGCCACACCGCGACGCACGGCGCGTTCGGTGCGCTGGCGTTCGGCATCGGCACCTCCGAGGTCGAACACGTTTTGGCGACGCAGACGCTTTTGCAAAGCCCCTTGAAGAACATGCGCATCACCGTCACCGGCGCGCTGCCCAAGGGGTGCACGGCGAAGGACCTAGTGCTCGCCATCATCGGTAAGATCGGCACCGCCGGCGGGACCGGTTACGTGATCGAGTACGCCGGCCAGGCGATCAAGGATCTTTCGATGGAAGGCCGCATGACGGTCTGCAACATGACCATCGAGGGCGGCGCCCGCGCCGGCCTGATCGCGCCGGACGAGAAAACGTTCGAGTATCTGAAAGGCCGCCCGATGTCGCCGAAGGGCGCCGCATGGGAAGCCGCCGTCGCCTACTGGAAGACGCTGCCCAGCGACGAAGGTGCGACGTACGACAAGGAAGTGGAACTCGACGTTTCCGAGATCGTGCCGCAGGTTACCTGGGGCACCAGCCCCGAAGACGTGGCGCCGATCAACGGCACCGTGCCGCGCCCGGAGGATTTTCCGAACCCGGCCAAGCAGGAATCCGCCAAGCTGGCGCTCGAATACATGGGCCTCGAAGGCGGCATGAAGATCACCGACATCAAGGTCGACAAGGTGTTCGTCGGATCATGCACCAACGGCCGGATCGAGGACATCCGCGCCGCCGCCGCGATTTCCAAGGGCCGCAAGGTCGCCGACGGCGTGGTCGCGCTGATGGTGCCGGGCTCGGGCCTGGTGAAGGACCAGGCGGAAGCCGAAGGTCTCGACAAGATACTGATCGAAGCGGGTTGGGAATGGCGCGAGCCGGGCTGTTCGATGTGCCTGGCGATGAACGCCGACCGGCTTGAGCCGGGTGAGCGCTGCGCGTCCACGTCGAACCGGAACTTCAAGGGCCGTCAGGGCTTCAAGGGCCGTACCCATCTGGTGAGCCCGGCGATGGCTGCTGCCGCCGCCGTCACCGGTCATCTGGTCGACGTTCGCGATCTGGACTGACCCTGCGGTAACGAAACACGGAGGAAAACGAAAATGGAAAAATTCGAAAAACTGACCAGCGTTGCCGCGCCGATGGACATGATCAACATCGACACCGACATGGTCATTCCGAAGCAGTTCCTGAAGACCATCAAGCGCTCGGGTCTGGGCAAGCACCTGTTCCACGAAATGCGCTATGACGAGGACGGCAACGAGGTCGAGGATTTCGTCCTCAACCAGCCGGCCTACCGGAACGCCAAGATCCTGGTCGCCGGTGACAACTTCGGCTGCGGGTCATCGCGGGAGCATGCCCCCTGGGCGATCCTTGACTTCGGGATCAAGTGCGTGATTTCCACGTCGTTCGCCGACATCTTCTATAACAACTGCTTCAAGAACGGTATCCTGCCGATCAAGGTCACGCCGGAGCAACTCGAAGACCTGATGGACGACGCCAAGCGCGGTGCGAACGCGACGCTGACCGTCGATCTGGAAAACCAGACCATCACTGGACCCGACGGCGGCGAGGTGAAGTTCGACATCGACCCGTTCAAGAAGAAGTGCCTGCTCGAGGGTCTCGACGACGTCGGCCTGACGCTGCAGAACGAAAAGAAGATCGACAGCTTCGAAGACGAAAAGAAAAACAGCATGGCATGGCTCAACAGCGCCATGACCGCAGCGGAGTAACGCGGCTCTCATCCTTCGAGACGGCCCCGGGAATACCGGGCCCCCCTCAGGATGAGGATCGGTAATTGAACTAAACCTCGTCCTGAGGAGCAGCAAAGCTGCGTCTCGAAGGACGGGAAAGAAAAGAGGGAAGGGAAACGACATGGCCGCGAACAAGAAACTTTTGATGCTGCCCGGCGACGGGATCGGCCCGGAAGTCATGGGCGAGGTGAGACGCGTCGTCGATTGGATGGACAAGCGCCGTCACGTCTCGTTCGACATCGAGGAAGATCTGGTCGGCGGTGCGGCCTATGACGCCCACAAGACCTCGCTTGCCGATGCGACCCTGGACAAGGCCATGAACGTCGACGCCGTCATGCTGGGCGCCGTCGGCGGCCCGAAATGGGACAACGTCGAACGCGACGCGCGTCCGGAAGCGGGCCTGCTGCGGCTCAGAAAAGAAATGGACCTGTTCGCCAACCTGCGGCCGGCGACCTGCATGCCGGCGCTGGCGGACGCCTCAAGCCTCAAGAACGACGTCGTTTCCGGCCTCGACATCATGATCGTCCGCGAGCTGACCGCCGGTACCTACTTCGGCCAGCCGAAAGGTATGCAGGAATATGAGGGCCAGGAACGTTGCGTCGACACGACCTCCTACACCCGTGGCGAGATCGAGCGGGTCGTTCGCGCCGCCTTCGAACTGGCGCAGAAGCGGGGCAAGAAACTCCATTCCGTCGAAAAGGCCAACGTGATGGAAGTCGGCGTGTTCTGGCGCAAGATCGCGACCGAGGTCGCCAAGGACTATCCCGACGTGACGCTCGAGCATATGTACGCCGACAACTGCGCGATGCAGCTTGTGCGCTGGCCCAAGCAGTTCGACGTGATCGTCACCGACAACCTGTTCGGCGATGTGCTGTCCGACTGCGCGGCGATGTGCACGGGCTCGCTCGGCATGCTGCCGTCGGCATCCCTCGGCGCCGCCGATGAAAGCGGCCGGCGCAAGGCGCTGTACGAGCCGGTGCACGGCTCCGCGCCCGACATCGCGGGCGAGAGCAAGGCCAACCCGCTGGCGACGGTCCTGTCGTTCGCGATGTGCCTGCGCTACTCGTTCGACATGGGCGAGGACGCCGACATGCTGGAGAAAGCCTGCGCCGACGTGCTGGATGCGGGCTACCGCACCGGCGACATCATGCAGGACGGCATGACCCTGGTCTCGACCCAGGAAATGGGCGAGAAAGTCTGCGCGCAGTTGGACAAGCAGGCCGCGTAATCACCGTTCACGTGTAAGTTTCGGAGAGCCGGGGCCATCGTGCCCCGGTTTTTCTTTGCCTATTTTCGGAGTTCCATGGCGGCGATATAATTGGGGCTCTCGCTAAAAGGAGTTCCGGTGATGGCGTTGCGTCTTTTGCTCGGCGTGCTCTTGGTTGCCGTGTTCTTTCATGTGCTGCCCGCGGCGGCGGCGGACCGGGCTTTCCCATCCGTGGTCGATCCGTCCAAGCGCTTCATGTTTTACAAGCCCGATCCCGAATGGCTGGCGCTGCTTTGAGCGCATGCGCGCGGCGAATAACGCCTAGAACAAGACCGCGAAGATCAGCGGAATCAGGATTGCCGTCGCAAGCCCGTTCAGGCCCATGGCGAGGCCGGCGAAGGCGCCCGCGACCGCGTTGACCTGAAACGCCCGTGACGTCCCCAGGCCGTGTGCCGCGACCCCCATGGCGAGGCCTCGGGCGCGCCAGTCCTTGATCCGCGTCAGGTTCAGCACCAACGGCCCCAACACCGCCCCCGTGATCCCGGTCAGGATGACGAAAACCGCCGTCAGCGACGGCAGCCCGCCCAGTTGTTCGGAAATTCCCATGGCGATGGGTGCGGTGACGGACTTGGGCGCGATGGACAGAAGCGTCTGGACGCTGGCGCCGCCGAGATAGGCAAAGCCGTAGGCGCAGCCCGCCGCCGTCCCCGATCCGACGAGGATTCCGATCAATAACGCCGGGCCGGATTCCTTGAGCGTTTCGAGTTGTTGGTAGAGCGGCACCGCCAGCGCGACCGTCGCCGGACCCAACAGGAAGTGCACGAACTGCGCACCCTCGAAATAGTCCTTGTAGGGAATGCCGGTCGTCCACAACAACCCGGCGATCAGAATAATGGCGATCGGCACCGGGTTCAGCAGCGGGTTGCGGCCGCTTTTTTCATAGAGCCAGTCGCCGACCACGTAGGCGCAGAGCGTCAGCGTGAGACCGGTCAGCGGCTTCTGCGCCAGATAGACCCAGATCTGTGCGAGGTCCGGCGGGTTCATACCTTGTCCTCGTCGCGCAAGGTCGATCTGCCGAGCCGCTCCATCACCAAAGCTGTGATGGCGATGGCGAAGAGCGTGCCCGGCACGATGGCGAGGAACACCGGCCACCATTCGTCGGCGAGGCGCGGCACATGCAGCATGACGCCGACGCCGGCCGGCACGAACAATAGGGCCAAATGGCGAAGCAGCCCGCCTGCTGTCTCATTTAGCCCCTCTGGCAGTCCCCGCTTGATCAAAAGCCCCGTGAACAGGATTGTCATCCCGATCACCGGGCCCGGCACGGGGATATCCGTCGCCACCTGCACGGTTTCGCCAACAAGCTGGCAGATCAGGATGAGCGCGAGATAGCGGATAATCATCAGCGGATGTTATGACCCCAATTGAGTAAGTATCTTGCGTATTATCACGCGTCACGTTATGGTCCGCCCGATTTCGACCGGGATCAACGGGTGATTTCCGGCGATTTGATGGAAATTTGCATGCTGCTTGCGATGATCACCACGAAAAAGACCAAAACCCTGCAATAGCGGGCGGTTTTTTCGTGTTTTGATGAAACGGCCCGCTGAGACACTCGCGGGCCGAAGTCGTATGCAGACCATGCCCTAAGTGATATCGGCGGGTCATGGAAGACCCCCAAAGGAGATACAAGAAAATGGGTTACAAAGTTGCTGTCGTCGGCGCCACCGGGAACGTGGGCCGCGAAATGATGGAGATTATGGCGGAGCGACGCTTCCCGGCCGACGAGGTCGTGGCACTGGCCTCCGAACGGTCGGTGGGTAAGGAAGTCAGCTACGGCGACGACGACGTGCTGAAGTGTCAGGACCTCGCCAAGTTCGATTTCAAGGGCATCGACATCGTGCTGTCTTCGCCGGGAGCCTCGGTTTCCGAGATTTACAGCCCGAAAGCCGCCGCTGCGGGCGCCGTCGTCATCGACAACACGTCGTTCTGGCGCATGGACCCGGACGTGCCGCTGGTGGTGCCGGAAGTGAACCCGGACGCCATTGCCGGCTACACGCGAAAGGGGATCATCGCCAACCCGAACTGCTCGACCATTCAGATGGTCGTGGCGATGAAGCCGCTGCACGATCTGGTGCCGATCAACCGTTGCATCGTCTCCACCTACCAGTCGGTTTCCGGCGCCGGTAAGGCGGGCATGGACGAACTTTTCGCCCAGACCAAGGGCATCTACATGAACCAGTCGACGGAAGAGCATCGCGAGAAGTTCACCAAGCAGATCGCGTTCAACTGTATTCCGCACATCGACAAGTTCATGGACGACGGCTCGACCAAGGAAGAATGGAAGATGGTCGTCGAAACCAAGAAGATCCTCGATCCGGCGATCAAGGTTCATGCGACGTGCGTGCGCGTGCCGGTGTTCGTCGGCCACGGCGAGGCCGTGACCCTCGAGTTCGATGGTCCGCTCGAAGTCGACGAAGCGCGTCAGGCACTGCAAAACGCGCCCGGGATTACCGTCCTGGATGAGCGCGCCGATGGCGGTTACGTGACGCAGAAAGAGTGCGCCGGCGAGGACGACGTTTACGTCAGCCGCATCCGCACCGATCCGACGGTCGAGCACGGACTGTCCATGTGGGTGGTTTCCGACAACCTTCGCAAGGGCGCCGCGCTCAACACGATCCAGATCGCCGAGACGCTGGTCGGCCGGTACATGGAAGATGCGGCCTGATTAAGCCTGTTTGAATCTGAAATGACGGAAACGCCTGTCGCACATCGCGGCGGGCGTTTTCGCTTTTGAATGACGGTCAGTCCGCCTTGACCCGGTCGACGTCGTCCGGGTTGAAGGTGGTGTTGATCTCGTCCTGTTCCATGTCCTGCTTTTTGGCGGCGGCGGCGGCCTTCGGATCGGGTTTCGGCTTGGCGCCCTGGCCGCGGCGGTCCTCGCCCTTGAATTCGCCATGGTGACGGCGGCGGTCCGGGCCGAAGAATTCGCCGACACGGACGAACCGGCGCGGCCGTTCGATCACGGCCTCGATCCGGCTGAACAGGCCTTTGGGCGACACCGGCTTGATGACGTATTCGGTGACCCCCGCGTCGCGTGCCTTGAAGACATGCTCGCGTTCGCGAAACGCGGTGACCATGATGATCGGGATAAAGGTGTTGGGGCTTTCAGGGCTCTTGCGGATCAACTGGGTCAGCTTGATGCCGTTGACCGGCGCCATCTGCCAGTCGGTGATGACCAGATCGACCGTGTTGTTCTTGAAATATTCCCACGCGTCTTCGCCGTTTTCGAAGGTATGCAGGTCGGACGCGCCGAGAACCCGCAACATCTTCCGCAATAAACCGGCAGAAAATTCCTGGTCTTCAACGACCATGATAGAGACGTCGCGCAAATAGTCGGTCACGGTTGACCCGCTCCGTTGATAGACCCCAAGAGTGCTTTATGGTTTCATTTTGTCAGAGGCTATTCAAGCGATTCGGTATACGTACTTGCCGCTGGCGTGCGCATGAGAATATTTAATGAATTCAATGCATTAATGGGGTCCAATTCGACGGCGTCACGGATGCTGGCGTCCGCTACCGCGGCGGCGACGGCTTCTACCGCCGATTGTGCCGCCGTCCGGGGATTGCAGCCTGCGGCGTGAAGACCGGTGAAGGCGGCGCTTAGCATGTCGCCGGTTCCCTTGGCGCGCAGCCAGCGTTTGGGGACGGCGATGACTTCCGTTTCGGATTCTGTGACGAGCAGGTTCGATATCGATCCGTCCGGACCCGGTATGGAAGACACAAAGACCAGGCCGGGACCGCGCGCCATCAGTTTTCGCGCCGCCGAAACCGCACTTGCGGTATCCTCGATTGTCGTCCCGGTCAGTTCCGCCAGTTCGAACCGGTTCGGTAGTACGGCGTCGCAGGCGGGAACGGCCTCGTCCCGGAAAAAGTCGACGATGGTCGGGTCGACATAGATCCCTTCCGGGTCGTCGCCGAACACCGGATCGAGATACCACGTGACATGCCTTTCACCGGTGCGCGAGCGTGCGATGAAATCGAGCGCTGCTCGCCCCTGGTCGGCGTTCGCCAGATACCCGCTGAGAAAAGCGAATGTATCCCCGCATTCACCAGATGCCTGATGGAGCCTGGAACTGATTTCCGACAGCGGCGTGACGTCGGGGGTGACCGGGCCGTGGCCCGGATGGTGGTCGTAGGTCACCGTATCGACGGGATGCGCCGTAGCGCCGGTTCGCTCAAGCGTCGGCACGGCAATGGCGTTGCCGACGTACCCGGTTATGACGCGGGATTGCAGGGAGATGACATCCATTGGGCGCGCTTGCCTTCGTATCATTGACTTTTATAGTTGCGCCGATTGTAGTCCATTGCACCGCACAAAAACGAGACTGGAGTTGACCGTGACGAACCCTGCCGCCCGCCCGAGACGATCCGTCCTGTATATGCCGGGATCCAACACGCGCGCCATGCAGAAAGGCCGGGAATTGCCCGCCGATGCACTGATCTTGGATCTCGAAGACTCCGTCGCGCCGGAAGCGAAAATAGAGGCGCGCGACCTGATCAAGGCGGCGCTCGACGAGGGGGGATACGGATCTCGTGAGATCGGCGTCCGCACCAACGGGTTCGACACCGAATGGGGCAAGGACGATGTTGCCGCCGTCGCGCAGATGAAATGCCACGCCGTCGTTTTGCCGAAGGTGGAAACAGCCGAGCTTGTCCTGGACGTCGTCGCGATATTGGAAAAGGCCGGTGCGCCGGATGACATGGAAATCTGGTGCATGATGGAAACCCCGCTCGGCATTCTTAATGCGCGGGAAATCGCTTTCGCGCACCGGCGCGTCGGCTGCCTTGTGATGGGGACGTCGGACTTGCAGAAAGATCTTCGCTGCCGCCACACACCGGACCGGTTGCCGTTCCTCTATGCGCTGCAGCACTGCATCATGGCGGCGCGGGCGGCCGGGATCGCGATTCTCGACGGTGTGCATCTGGATCTTTCCGACGATGAGGGCTTCCGCAAATCCTGCGTGCAGGGTCTCGAACTTGGCATGGATGGCAAGACGCTGATCCATCCGAAGACCATCGACGCGGCGAACGAGGTGTTTGCACCGGCGGCCGACGAAGTCGCCTGGGCGCGGAAGATCATCGATGCCCACGCCGAAGCCGCCAAGGAAGGCAAAGGGCTCGTCGTCGTCGACGGCAAGCTGATCGAGAATCTCCACGTCGAGGACGCCAAGCGCGTGCTGGCCCTTGCCGACGCCATCAACGCCCGGGGCAGTTGATATGAGTGCTTCGAACGCGGGCAAGACCAACCCCGGCAACTATTTTGAGGACTTCTCCCTTGGTCAGGTGTTTGCGCACGCAACGCCCCGGACCGTGACCGACGGCGATATCGCGCTTTATACCGGTCTTTACGGGGGACGTTTCGCGGTGCAGTCGTCGGCCGAGTTCGCAAAAGGGTTAGGTTATGCGGCGCAGCCGGTCGACGATCTGCTGACGTTTCATATCGCGTTTGGGAAGACGGTGCCGGAGGTATCGCTTAACGCCGTCGCCAACCTCGGTTATGCGGAAGGCGTCTTCGGCGCGCCGGTTTATGCCGGCGACACGATCCGCACCACGTCCGAGGTGATCGGGCTCAGAGAGAACTCCAACGGCAAGACGGGCGTGGTCTATGTGCGTTCGACCGGGACCAAGCAGACCGGCGAAATGGTCGTTGATTACAATCGCTGGGTCATGGTCAACAAGCGGGACGCCGCGAACCCGGCACCGCACGCAAGCGTGCCGGATCTGAAACCGGCGGTTGACGCCGCCGATCTGGTGCTGCCGCAAGGCACCGATTTTGCGGGTTACGATAAAATTCTCGCCGGTAGTGACGACCTTTGGGGCGACTACGAGGTCGGCGAGAAGATCGATCATGTCGACGGCACGACGGTCGAGGAAGCCGAGCACATGATGGCGACGCGCCTCTATCAGAACACGGCGAAGGTTCACTTCAACCAGTTTGCGCAATCGTCGGGCCGGTTCGGCAAGCGGCTTGTTTACGGCGGCCACGTGATCTCGATCGCCCGTGCGCTCAGCTTTAATGGCCTCGCTAACGCGTTTCGTATCGCCGCCATCAATGCGGGCTCCCACACCAACCCGATCTTCGCGGGCGACACCGTGTTTGCGTGGTCGGAAGTATTGGACAAAGCCGAATGCAGGGGCCGGAGCGACATTGGTGCCCTCAGATTGCGGACCGTCGCGACCAAGGACCATCCGCCTGCGGACTTCCCGCTCAAGGGCGACGACGGCAAGCACCTGCCACATGTCGTGCTCGATCTCGATTACTGGGTGCTGATGCCGCGCTGAGACAGCGCAAAATAAAAGAGGCGTCAGCGGTATCGGTCCTGGGAAACCTCCACCCGGCACTGCTGGATCAGTGCACCTGACGCCTCTTGGAGCCGGCCAGGCTCCGTTCGCCCATGAGACACCATGTCCTCGCTTCAAGCGGGGCCGCACCCTGGGCAGAGATCGGCCTCGTTCTCCGCGTCTGCTTCTGGGACACCGAAGCGCCCCAGCCGCAAATGGACACATCGTCACCACCCTGCGCGCCTCACGCTCACCTGGGCAGTGAGCGGTCGGAGTGGCGGGCCGAAACCCGGCCACTGGCAGCAAGTGGCGTCGAAGCTCGGGTACGGGACCAGATGTTCCCCCACCTTTGCCGCGACCGGTACTGCCGGAAAACCGGCAGTACCGCGACGGTGTACTCGCGTGCACGCTAACAATGCGCCGGAACGTTTCGCGCCGCTACGTGGAATGTTGGGGGTAAAGTTACTTTCCTGTGTAAAACCGTCGCCGTTTTCCCCAATTTATCCACAGTTTGTCCACATCTGGGCCGAGTCCGGGGCGAAACCGGCCCGCGCATGGTGAAAGCGGGCTGCGCCGTTGCGTGGGTTGCTGCAACGCACCACGAGAAATTGACTTTCCCCAATCGCACGGGTACCACTAGCGCACGGTTGAGAACTCAGCGAATGCTCGCATTGCCCAGAGAAAGGCATTCAGTCATGGCTACCCGGAATCGTCCCCTTTCACCGCATTTACAAGTCTACAAACTGCCGGTGAGCGCCCAATTATCGATCTCGCACCGGATTACCGGCGTCATCCTTTGCGGCGGCGCCGTGCTGCTGACGTATTGGTTGATGGCCGCCACGTACGGACCGGAGGCTTTCGCGACCGCGCAGGCGATCCTCGGATCGTGGATCGGTAAACTGGTCTTGCTGGGCGTCGTTTTCTCGCTCTGGTATCACCTTGCGAACGGTATCCGCCATCTGATCTGGGACACCGGCCGCGGTCTTGAGCTGCCGCAGCTGCGCACCAGCGGGATGGTGGTCGTCGCCTCGGCGGTGATCCTGACCGTCGCCACGTTCGTATTGGCTTACACGGTAGGGAACTGATCATGGAACTGCGTTCACATCTTAGCCGTGTCCGCGGCCTCGGCGCATCGCACGAAGGCACGCATCATTTCTGGGTGCAGCGGATCAGCGGGATCGCGCTGGTGCCGCTGGTGATCTGGTTCGTGCTGTCCGTGTCGAGCGTCATCGGCGCCGACCTCGCGACGTTCAAGGCCTGGGTCGGTACGCACTACAATCCGGTGCTGCTGATCCTGCTCATCGCCACCATGTTCCACCACGCATTTCTCGGCCTGCAGGTGATCATCGAGGATTACGTCCATGGCGAAGCAGCCAAGCTGACGACGCTGATCCTCGTTAAGTTCGCCGTCTATCTGATCGGCGCCTGTGCCGTGTTTGCCGTTATTCGCCTGACTTTCGGGAGCTGATCCGGATGCCTCAATCCTACGAGATCGTTGATCACAAATACGACGTCATCGTCGTCGGTGCCGGCGGCGCCGGCCTGCGCGCGACGCTGGGCATGGCCGCTGCCGGTTTGAAAACCGCCTGTATCTCCAAGGTGTTCCCGACCCGGTCCCACACCGTTGCCGCCCAAGGGGGCATCGGTGCGTCGCTCGGCAACATGGCCGAGGACAATTGGATCTGGCACATGTACGACACCGTCAAGGGCGCCGACTGGCTCGGCGACCAGGACGCCATCGAATACATGTGCCGCGAAGCGGTGCCGGCGATCTATGAGCTCGAACACTTCGGCGTGCCGTTCTCGCGCACCGAAGACGGCAAGATCTACCAGCGCCCGTTCGGCGGCCACATGGCCAACTTCGGCGAAAAGCCGGTGCAGCGCGCCTGTGCCGCTGCGGACCGTACCGGGCATGCGATCCTGCACACGCTCTATCAGCAGTCGCTCAAGAATGACGCTGAGTTCTTTATCGAATACTTCGCCATCGACCTGATCATGGACGACGACGGTGTCTGTCAGGGGGTCGTTGCCTGGAACCTCGACGACGGCAAGCTGCACCGTTTCCAGGCGCAGATGACGGTCTTCGCGTCGGGCGGTTATGGCCGCGCTTACTTCTCATGCACGTCGGCCCACACCTGCACCGGCGACGGGCACGGCATGATCGCGCGGGCCGGCCTGCCGCTTCAGGACCAGGAATTCGTTCAGTTCCACCCGACCGGGATCTTCTCGGCCGGCTGCCTGATCACCGAAGGGGCGCGCGGCGAGGGCGGTTACCTCACCAACTCCGAGGGTGAGCGTTTCATGGAGCGTTATGCTCCGACCGCCAAAGATCTCGCCAGCCGTGACGTCGTCAGCCGCGCCATGACCATGGAAATCCGCGACGGACGCGGTGTCGGTGACGACGCCGATCACATCCACCTGCACCTGGAGCATCTGGGCGCGGACGTCCTGCACAAACGTCTGCCGGGCATTACCGAGACGGCGCGGATCTTCTCGGGCGTCGATGCGACCAAGGAACCGATCCCGGTGCTGCCGACCGTGCACTACAACATGGGCGGCATTCCGACCAACCACCGCACCGAAGTGCTGAACCCGACCGAGGACGATCCGGACCGGGTCGCGCCCGGCCTGATGGCCATCGGCGAATGCGCATCGGCGTCGGTGCATGGGGCCAACCGCCTCGGCACCAACTCGTTGCTCGATCTTGTCGTGTTCGGCCGCGCCGCCGCGATCCGCGCCGCCGAGATCGTCAAGCCGGGGGCGGCGCTGCCGCCGCTCAACACGGCGTCCGCGGACAAAGCCATTGCGCGCTTCGACGCGGTGCGCCACGCCGACGGTGACACGCCGACGGCGCAGATCCGGGGCGAGTTGCAGCGCGTCATGCAGAACAACGCAGCGGTCTTCCGTACCGCCGAAGTCCTTAAAGAGGGCGTCGAAAAACTGGACGCGGTGACCGCCAAGATGACGGATCTGAAGGTGCATGACCGCTCTTTGATCTGGAACTCCGATCTGGTGGAAAGCCTTGAGCTGACGAACCTCGTGCCGAACGCGGTCTCGACGATGTATTCCGCCGAGGCGCGTCACGAAAGCCGCGGCGCACACGCCCATGAGGATTATCCGGACCGTGACGACGAGAACTGGATGAAGCACTCGCTGGCGTGGATCGACGAGAAAGGCGGGTGCAAGCTCGGCTATCGGCCGGTGCACGCCTATACGCTGACCGACGAGGTCGAATACATCGAACCCAAGGCCCGGGTGTACTGAGGAAGGTCTGAAACATGGTTGAATTCACGCTTCCCGCCAACTCGAAGGTGACCGAAGGCAAGACCTTCAAGGCTTCCGGCGGCACCAACATCAAGACCTTCCGCATCTATCGCTACGATCCGGACAGCGGTCAGAACCCGCGCTTGGACAGCTACGAGGTTGACCTCGATAAATGCGGCCCGATGGTTCTGGATGCGCTGATCAAGATCAAGAACGAGATCGATCCGACCCTCGCGTTCCGGCGGTCCTGCCGCGAAGGGGTGTGCGGGTCTTGCGCCTTCAACATCGACGGCACCAACACGCTGGCGTGCACGAAATCCATCGACGAGATCAAGGGCGACGTAAAAGTCTATCCGCTGCCGCATATGCCGGTGATCAAGGACCTCGTCCCCGACCTCAACGTCCCTTACGCGCAGTACCGGTCCATTGAGCCGTGGCTTCAGGCCGATACACAGCCGCCGACCGGCGAACGTCTGCAGAGCCCGGAAGAGCGCGAAAAGCTCGACGGCCTTTGGGAATGCATTCTTTGCTTCTGCTGCCAGACCTCGTGCCCGAGCTACTGGTGGAACGGCGACCGATATCTGGGGCCGGCGATCCTGTTGCAGGCGTATCGCTGGATCGCCGACTCGCGCGACGAAGCGACGGGCAAACGGCTCGACAGCCTGGACGACCCGTTCCGGCTGTTCCGTTGCCACACCATCATGAACTGCACCAACACCTGCCCGAAGGGTCTGAACCCGGGCAAGGCGATTGCGGAAATCAAGAAGGCGCTCGTGCAGCGGCGCTGACGTGGTTTACATCGAACGCAAAAAGCCCCCGGTTTCCGCCGGGGGCTTTTTTGTTCGGGATATTTGGTCCGTTCAGCTTCTGTCGTCATCCCGAGCTTGATTCGGGATCCATAGACATCGCCGACCGTTCCGAATATGGACCCTGAATCGAGTTCAGGGTGACGCGATAAGGTGTCGCGTCACTTCAGATCGATCTTGCCGTCGATCTCGGTGGAAAGGCCAAGGCTGTCGATGGTCAGCGTAACCTTCGCATTGATGCTCTCGTCACCGGATAGCTTGCCGCTGTCGATGGCGGCGCGTACCGCGCCTTCGATTTCACGCTGCGATGTGATGCCGACGTTCTTGAGGAATTTCCTCAGTGTCATATTGAAGATGTCTTCATCCATAGTCCTGTCCCCGATGGTTCGAAAAGTGGTTCCCTCTCGGGCCGCGATAAAGGCACTGTCTGGGGTCTCCGAATTCCCCTAGACGTTGGCGCGACCCTGCCTTTTATATAGACGTCGGCGGTATGGCGGACAACGGCGGAGCGGAGCGACGGCCATGTATATCCCAAAGTTTTTCGCAAGCGATGACGACACGTTGGCGCGCAGAATCGTTGCCAATCACGCGTTCGGTCTGCTGATGACCCTGCCGGGCGAGCCCGGCGCCGACGCTGATATTTCCCACCTGCCGATGCTGTGGCTTGATGATGGGGGTCAGAACGGGCGCATCATCGCACACGTCGCGCGGGCCAATTCTCACGGTGGGCGGTTTGACGGGAAGTCCCCGTCGATCGCGGTTTTCTCTGGCCCGCACGCCTATGTCTCACCCAATTACTACGCGCACGATGGTTTGGTGCCGACGTGGAACTACGCCGCCGTTCACCTGCACGGCAAACCACGCGCGGTCGAGGATGAAGCGGGTGCTGTGGCGATTCTCGATGCGTTGGTTTCGACCTTCGAAAGCGACAGAACCGGGAACTGGTCGACTGCCGATTTGCCCGACGGCATGCTGCCCAAGCAGATCAAGGGAATCGTTGCGTTCGAGATGCCGGTCGAGAGGATCGAACTCAAGGTCAAGATGAACCAGAACCGCCAACCCGATGACATCAAGGGCGTGATCCAGGCGCTTGGGGATAGCGAGTCGGAAGCCGACCGGGCGACGGCCCGGATGATGGCGGACCTCAGCGGCGGCTGATGTCACCGGATTTTCTGAACGGGATCATCAAAAGACCGATCAGCCCCCGGTGTTCGGTTTCGCGAAACTGATGCAGGCCGATGGTCATGCCGTCGTGGCCGTCCCGGGGCTGGGCGGTGTAGGTGCGAAACAGCCGGTCCCAGACCGAGAGACAAAATCCGTAGTTGTTGTCGGTTTCTTCCGGATGCCAGGAATGGTGCACCCGGTGCATGTCGGGCGTCACGATCAAGGTCCGGAGCAGGCGATCAAGCCAGAGCGGCAGGTTTATGTTGGCGTGATTGAACATCGCCGATGCGTTCAGCACCACCTCGAACAGGATCACGGCCACGGCGGGTATGCCGAGCGCCAGCACCAGCGCGATCTTGATCAGCAACGACAGGATGATCTCGATGGGATGAAAACGGATGCCGGTGGTGACGTCGATTTCGGTATCGGCGTGGTGCATCCGGTGAAGCCGCCAAAGTATCGGCACCTTGTGAAACACCACGTGCTGGGCGTAGATCGCGAGATCCAGAAAAATTACCGAGAATGCGATCGCAGGGACGGCGGGAATATCGGTGATGTTCAAAAGCCCGATCCCGTTCTCCGCCGCCCAGAGCGCGACGGCGACGGGCGGCAGCGGGATCAATATCCGGGCCAGAATCGTACCGACGGCGACAATCGCTAAGTTGGCGGGCCAGCGTTCGCCGCGTCCGAGTGTACGTTCCCGCCGAGGGACCAGGGCTTCGATCGCCATCATCGCGACAAGGACACCGCCGAACACGCCGATGCGGATCATTCCTTCGTTGGTCAATAGCTGTTCCATGGCCCTGCCGCGTCCGTTTACGGGTAATTGGCGAGATGTCGACGGTGTTTCAAGCTTCGATAAGCGGTGTTAGAGTCTGCGCCCGCAAAGGAGATCCTATCATGAACCTCAGCCATCTGCTGCAAGAGCGCGCAAGCCAGGACCGTCCGCTTCGGGTCGGGGTCATCGGCGCCGGTAAGTTCGGGACCATGTTCCTTTCCCAGGTCCGCCGTACCCAGGGGATGCATCTCCTGGCGGTCGCCGATCTGGACGTGAAGCGCGCCCGAGCGTCGCTGGTCGAGACCGGTTGGACCGATGAGCAGATTGGCGCGACGTCCGCCGCCAAAGCGCTGGCGCAAGGCAGCACCTGGGTGACCGACGACAGCGACGCTTTGATCAATGCGGGCGGACTGGATGTCGTCGTCGAGGCGACGGGCGTCCCCGACGCTGGGATCAGGCACGCGCTGGCGGCGTTCGAGCGTGGCCGACACGTGGTCATGGTGAATGTCGAGGCCGACGTGCTGGCGGGGCCGCTTTTGAAGCGAAAGGCCGACGCCGCCGACGTCGTTTATTCGCTGGCGTACGGCGACCAGCCGTCACTGATCGCCGAGCAGGTCGACTGGGCGCGCTCTATCGGGCTCGATGTGGTCTGCGCCGGGAAGGGCACGCTTTATATGCCGGAGTTTCATGCCTCGACGCCGGACACGGTCTGGGATTACTACGGCCTGACGGCCGAGCGCGCTGAGAGAAGCGGTATGAATGCCAAGATGTTCAACTCGTTTCTGGACGGCACAAAGTCGGCGATTGAAATGGCCGCCGTCGCCAATGCCTGTGAATTGGAAGCGCCGGCTGGCGGCCTGACGTTCCCGCCGTGCGCGACCGGGCAACTGGCGTCGAAGCTGATCCCGTCGTCGGATGGCGGTGTGCTCGACAAAAAGGGAACGGTCGAAGTCGTTTCCAGCCGCACCCGGGAAGGCATCGATATCCCCGACGATCTGCGGTGGGGCGTCTACGTCACATTCGAGGCGCCGACGGATTATGTCGAGCGTTGCTTCTCGGACTACGGTCTGATCACCGACGAAAGCGGCAAGTATTCCGCGCTTTGGCGTCCGTATCATCTGATCGGTCTCGAACTCGGTGTCAGTGTCGCCTGGGCCGGTCTGATGAATATGCCGACCGGTGCGCCGCGCGATTGGAAGGGCGATGTCGTCGCCGTTGCCAAACGCGATCTGGAAGCCGGGGAAACACTCGATGGTGAGGGTGGGTTCACCGTCTGGGGCCGCCTGATGACGGCTGCGGACTCTCGTGAAGCCGACGCGGTCCCGATCGGTCTCGCGCACGGGATCACGCTCAAGCATCCGCTCCCGAAGGATGCGGTCATCTGTTGGTCGGACGTCGATGAGCCGCAGGACAGCGTTGCCTATCGAACCCGCCGCGAAATGGAAAAAGTGTTCGCAAACGTCGTCCCCGCCCCGGCGCGTGGCGCCGCCTGAGAACGGCCAAGGGGGGACGCCGTAGATGCCGTCACCGCAAGCCGCTTACGACGACCTCGTCGCATCGGGGAAGATCAACGCCGACCCGGCGCAAGCCCACGCGATGGAACTGCTGAGCGAACTGGGCGACGAGCTTGCCGCGTACAACGCGCAGATGGGCAAGCAAGGTTGGGCGGCCCGTCTCGGGATCGGTGGCGGTAAGAAGCAACAAGCGCCCAAGGGGCTCTATCTCTGGGGGGGCGTCGGGCGCGGCAAGTCGATGATCATGGATCTGTTCTTCGATCACGTCCCGGTCGAGAACAAGCAGCGGGTCCACTTTCACGCCTTCATGCAGGAGGTTCACCGCCGTATCCACGCCTTCCGCGACGCCCAAAAGGCGGGCAAGGTGCCGGACAGCAAGGATCCCGTGCCTGCGTTGGCGCGCGTCATCCACGAACGCGCGTGGCTATTGTGTTTCGACGAATTCCACGTCACCGACATTGCCGACGCCATGATCCTCGGGCGGCTGTTCCAGGCGTTCTTCGACCTGGGCATGGTCGTCGTCACCACGTCGAACCGTCATCCGAAGGATCTTTACAAGGACGGCCTGCAGCGCGACCGGTTCCTGCCGTTCATCGACCTGATCCAGGAGAAGATGAATGTCTACGAAGTGAGCGCTGTCCGGGACTACCGTCTTGAACGGCTGCAGGGCATGGAAGCGTACGTCGTGCCGAACGACGAAATAGCGTCCGAAAAACTTGAGCAGGATTTCGAGAGCCTGACCGTCGGGGCCCAGCCCCGGCCGATGGGGCTTGAGGTCAACGGCCGGGTCGTCGAAATTCCGCGTGCCGCCGAAGGTGTCGCCATCATGGATTTCAATGACATGTGCGCCAAACCGCTCGGCCCCGGCGATTACCTGGCGGTGGCCAGGCGCTTTCACACCGTGATTCTGAAAGACATCCCGAAACTGGGTCCGCACAACCGCGACGTGGCCAAGCGCTTCGTGACGCTTGTCGACGCGCTTTACGAGGCCAAGACCAATCTGATCTGCTCCGCCACCGTCCCGCCGAACGAGCTTTACACCGAGGGAGATGGCGCGTTCGAGTTCGAGCGCACGGTGTCCCGGCTCATGGAGATGCAGTCCGCCGACTACATCTCCCTGCCGCATCAGGACGAAGGGGCTCGGGGCGCCGGCTGATTGCCGGGGCTGGATTCCGCTCAAATTCATGGACCGCCGGCGGTGGTTGTCATGCCGCTGTCTTCTTCCTCTGCGATAATCGCGGGTGATTGGTTTATCGCATTATGGACCGTTAGGTCCGAAATGCCGGTGAATCCTTGCCCCCGTTAGCTAAAGGCGTTACGAATCCAGGGAATGGCCGCGAAAAGCGGCATTTTCACCTCTTTTCAAAGCTACGGGAACGGATTTCATGGCAAGAAATAAGATCGCACTTATCGGTGCGGGTAATATCGGCGGCACGCTCGCGCATCTGGTCGGCCTCAAGGAACTGGGGGACGTCGTGCTCTTCGACATCGTCGACGGTATCCCGCAGGGCAAGGCGCTGGATATCGCTGAAAGCTCGCCCGTTGAAGGTTTCGATTCCAAGATGATCGGTACCAAGGGTTATTCCGGCATCAAGGGTGCAGACGTGATCATCGTCACCGCGGGCGTTGCCCGTAAGCCCGGGATGAGCCGCGACGATCTTATCGGCATCAACACCAACGTCATGGAACAGGTTGGCGCCGGTATCAAAAAGTACGCGCCGAACGCGTTCGTTATCTGCATCACCAACCCGCTCGACGTGATGGTGGGTGTGCTGCGTGAGGCCTCCGGCCTGCCGCATGCCAAGGTCGTCGGCATGGCGGGTGTGCTCGACAGCGCGCGCTTCCAGTACTTCCTCGCCGAAGCGATGAACGTTTCCGTCGAGGACGTGTCAGCGTTCGTGCTCGGCGGTCACGGCGATACCATGGTGCCGTCGGTGCGTTATTCGACGGTCGCCGGTATTCCGCTGCCGGATCTGGTGAAGATGAAATGGATCACCCAGAAGCAGGTCGACGATATCGTGCAGCGCACCCGAATGGGCGGCGGTGAGATCGTCTCGCTGCTCAAGACCGGTTCCGCGTTCTATGCACCGGCGTCGTCGGCGATCGCCATGGCCGAAAGCTATCTGAAGGACAAGAAGCGCGTGCTGCCTTGCGCCGCGTACCTCAAGGGTGAATACGGCGTCAAAGGTCTCTATGTCGGCGTGCCGGTGGTGATCGGCGCCAAGGGTGTCGAGCGCATCGTCGAGATCAA
Organism: Rhodospirillales bacterium; assembly: GCA_023145215.1. Taxonomy (GTDB): domain Bacteria; phylum Pseudomonadota; class Alphaproteobacteria; order Rhodospirillales; family Casp-alpha2; genus UBA4479. Next base: position 46,742 of record JAGLED010000024.1, read on the forward strand.
CCTGGATGCCGACGAAAAGGCCATGTTCAAGCAGTCGGTCAAGGCCGTCGAGGATCTGAACAAGGTCGTAAAGAAGGTCAAGGCAGACGCGAAGAAGAAGGCGCCGGCGAAAAAGGCAGCCAAGAAAAAGGCAGCTGCCAAGAAATAATTGGACCGATGGGGCAACGCCGTTCCCGCTGGTCCGGGAGCGGCCCAACCGGGGATAGGCTATGAACATTCACGAATACCAGGGGAAACAGCTCCTCTCGAAGTACGGCGTCGCCGTACCGAAGGGGCATGTCGCCTACACCGTCGACGAAGCGGTTAAGGCGGCCGAGGAGCTTGGCGGCGGCGTCTGTGTCGTCAAATCCCAGATTCATGCGGGCGGCCGCGGCGCCGGCCGCTTTCAGGGCAATCCGGACGGCAAGGGCGGCGTGCGCGTCTCCAAGTCGGTCGACGAAGTGCGCGAGAACGCCGGCGAAATGCTGGGTCATGTTCTCGTCACCAAACAGACCGGCGAGGCGGGCAAGGAAGTCAAACGCCTGTATATCGAGGAAGGTTGCGACATCGCGCGCGAGCTTTACCTCGGCATGCTGCTCGACCGTGAAACCTCGCGTCTGACGATCATGGCATCGACCGAGGGCGGGATGGAGATCGAGGAAGTCGCGGAAGCGACACCCGAAAAGATCATCAAGGTCGCCATCGATCCGGCAACCGGCATCATGCCGTACCATACCCGTAAGCTGGCATTCGGGCTCGGGCTCGAAGGCGATCAGGTGAAGTCGGCGTCCAAGTTCATCATGGCGTTATATAAAGCGTTCACCGATCTGGATATGTCGCTGGTCGAAATCAACCCGCTGGTGGTGACCGGCGCGGGCGACGTGATCGCGCTGGATGCCAAGGTCAACTTCGACGACAACGCGCTTTACCGTCATCCCGACGTCGCCGAGATGCGCGACGAAGACGAGGAAGACCCGGCCGAACTCGAAGCCGCCAAGCACGAACTCAACTACATCAAGCTCGACGGCACCATCGGCTGCATGGTCAACGGCGCCGGCCTGGCGATGGCGACCATGGATATCATTCAGTTGTACGGCGGTTCGCCGGCAAACTTCCTGGATGTCGGCGGCGGCGCCACCAAGGAGCGTGTCACCGAGGCATTCAAGATCATTCTTGCCGACGCCAACGTCGAAGGGATTTTGGTCAACATCTTCGGCGGCATCATGCGTTGCGACGTGATCGCCGACGGCGTCGTTGCGGCGGCCAAGGAGGTCAATCTTTCGGTGCCGCTGGTCGTGCGCCTGGAGGGGACCAACGTCGAAAAGGGCAAGCAGATCATGGCCGACAGTGGCCTGCCGATCATCTCCGCCGACAATCTCAGCGACGCGGCCGAAAAAATCGTCAAAGCCGTGAAGGAGGCCTCCTGATGTCCGTACTCGTTAACAAAGACACCAAGGTCATCTGCCAGGGCTTTACCGGCGCGCAGGGGACGTTCCACTCCGAACAGGCGATCGCTTACGGCACCAAGATGGTCGGCGGGGTGACCCCCGGTAAGGGCGGCACCAAGCACCTCGACCTGCCGGTGTTCGATACCGTCGCCGACGCCGTCGACAAGACCGGCGCCAATGTTTCCGTGATCTATGTGCCGCCACCGTTCGCGGCGGATGCGATCCTCGAAGCGATCGACGCCGGCGTCGATTTGGCGGTCTGCATCACCGAAGGGATTCCGGTTCTCGACATGGTGCGCGTCAAGCGTGCTCTGCAAAGTTCGTCGACGCGCCTGATCGGGCCGAACTGCCCGGGCGTCATCACGCCGGACGAATGCAAGATCGGCATCATGCCGGGCCACATCCACAAAAAGGGGACGGTCGGCATCGTGTCGCGTTCCGGTACGCTGACTTACGAAGCCGTGGCGCAGACAACCGCGGTCGGTCTGGGTCAGACGACCTGCATCGGGATCGGCGGCGATCCGGTTAACGGCACCAACTTCGTCGACTGCCTTGAGATGTTCCTGGCGGATGACGAAACCGAAAGTATCGTCATGATCGGCGAGATCGGCGGCTCCGCCGAGGAAGACGGCGCGCAGCTTCTGAAAGACAGCAAGATCAAGAAACCGGTCGTCGGCTTCATTGCCGGCCTGACCGCGCCGCCGGGCCGACGCATGGGCCACGCGGGGGCGATCATTTCCGGCGGCAAGGGTGGCGCCGGCGACAAGATCGAGGCCATGAAGTCGGCCGGCATCCACGTCACGGACAGTCCCGCCGGCATCGGCGAAACGATGCTCAAGGCGCTTGGGAAATGACGTCCGCATGCCGCTAAGCCCCGTCGATATCGAGTCGGCGTTCGCGTCGCTTTCGGTTCTTGAGAACCGGACCCCGACCTCTTCGGGGCTGGAGTACGATGCGGCGTTCGCCAGATTGGCGGAGACGGAGAACGGTGCCCTGTTCGCCGCTAAGTTCCGCGGCAACAGCGAATGGGAACGTCATCGGAACGGTGACGAGCTTGTCCAGATCGTCGACGGGCATGCCACGGTCACCGTTCTCGTCGACGGCCAGGAAAACAAACTCGAAATGAGCGCAGGGACGTTCGTCGTGGTGCCGCGTGGCGCGTGGCACCGCTTCGAAGCGCCGGACGGCGTTCAGGTGATGACGATGACACCGCAACCGACGGACCACTGGCGGGAAGATGGCCTGCCGCCGCAGGTTGTCGAAGAATGAAAAAGGGAGGCGCCCTCGGGCGTTAGTCACATGGACGGTATGGACCCGACACAGTTTCTGTATTCCGGCAACCAGGTTTACGTCGCCGAGCTTTACGAACGTTTTCTGGACGATCCGCACTCGGTCGACCACCGCTGGCAGGAGTTCTTCGCCTCGCTCGAGGACGATGCCCGCGATCTGATGACCGAACGCCGTGGCGCGTCGTGGGCACCGTCGGATGCCGGCGTGCTGAACCAGGGCACCCTCGAAACCTTGTCCGAGCAAATGACCGCCGGTCAGCAACTCGCCGCCGACCGGGCTCAGATGGCGGCCCCGGTGGCGAGCGGACGCCAGGTGCGCGAAGCGACCATGGACAGTATTCGGGCACTTATGCTGATCCGCGCCTATCGGGTCCGGGGTCACCTGCGTGCCAATCTCGATCCGCTCGGTCTTCAGGAACGCGAAGAGAACCCGGAACTCGATCCCATGTCGTACGGGTTCCAGGAGAAGGATCTCGACCGGCCGATCTTCATCAACTACGTGCTCGGCCTTGAGCAGGCGACGCTCCGCGAGATCATGCGGGTGCTGGAACAGACCTATTGCGGGTCCATCGGCGTCGAGTTCATGCACATTCAGGACCCGGACGAAAAGTCGTGGATCCAGGAGCGGATCGAGCGCATCCGCAATCAGCCGGAATTCACGGTCATGGGCAAGAAGGCGATCCTCAACCGCCTGATCGAGACCGAGGGTTTCGAAAAGTTCCTCGACAAGAAATTCACCGGCACCAAGCGCTTCGGTCTCGACGGCGGCGAGAGCCTTGTGCCCGCCATGGAACAGATCTTCAAGCGCGGCTCGCAGCTTGGGATCGAGGAAATCGTTCTCGGCATGGCGCACCGCGGTCGCCTCAACGTGCTCGCCAATGTCATGGGCAAGCCGTTCCAGGCGATCTTTCACGAGTTCCAGGGGGGGTCGTCCAGCCCCGACGACGTCGGCGGTTCGGGCGACGTGAAATACCACCTGGGGTCTTCGTCGGACCGCGTGTTTGACGGCCGCTCGGTGCATCTGTCGCTGACCGCCAATCCGTCGCACCTGGAGTGCGTCAACACGGTCTGCCTGGGCAAGGTGCGCGCCAAGCAGCGCCAGCGCAACGACAGCGAGCGCGAGAAGGTGATGGCGCTCCTGTTGCACGGCGATGCGGCGTTCGCGGGTCAGGGGCTGGTCCCGGAGGCGTTCGATCTTTCGAACCTACGCGGTTACAAAACCGGCGGCACGATTCACATCGTCATCAACAACCAGATCGGCTTCACGACTAACCCGAAGCATTCGCGCTCGTCGCCGTATTGCTCGGACGTCGCCAAGGTCGTTGCGGCACCGATCTTCCATGTCAACGCCGACGACGTCGAAGCGGTCGTGCACGTGGCGCGGATCGCCACCGAGTACCGCCAGAAGTTCAAGAAGGACGCGGTCATCGACATGATCTGTTATCGCCGTCACGGCCATAACGAGGGTGATGAACCGATGTTCACCCAGCCGTTGATGTACAAGAAAATCGGCTCGCATCCGACGACCCGCGAGATCTACTCGCAGAAGCTGGTTCGCGAAAACGTCATGTCGCAGAACGAAGTCGACCAGGAGATGTCGGATTTCCTGAGCCATCTGGACGAAGACTTCGAGGCAGCCTCGAATTACAAGGCCAACAAGGCGGACTGGCTGGACGGCGCATGGGCCGGGATGTCGGTGGCGAGCGGCGAAGACCGCCGGGGCGTCACGGGCGTGCCGTTGGAGCGTCTGAAGGAAGTCGGCGACGGTCTGACCCGCATTCCCGATAACTTCCACCTCAATTCGAAGATCGCGCGTCAGCTCGAAGCCAAGAAGAAGATGATCGATACCGGCGAAGGTATCGACTGGGCGACCGGCGAGGCGTTGGCGTTCGGCACCCTCTTGTTGGAGGGCCACCCGGTGCGTCTTTCGGGTCAGGACAGTGAGCGTGGCACGTTCTCGCAACGGCATTCGGTGCTCGTCGATCAGATGAACGAAGACCGGTTCACGCCGCTCAACAACCTGCGTTTCGGTCAGGCACCCTATGAGGTGCTCAACAGTCCTCTGTCGGAAGCCGGCGTGCTGGGGTTTGAATACGGCTACTCGCTGGCCGAGCCCGGCATGCTGGTGCTGTGGGAAGCGCAGTTCGGCGACTTCGCCAACGGCGCGCAGGTCATCATCGACCAGTTCATTTCGTCGGGTGAAGCCAAGTGGTTGCGTATGTCGGGGCTGGTGATGCTGCTGCCGCACGGCTACGAAGGTCAAGGGCCGGAGCACTCGTCGGCACGTCTCGAGCGTTATCTCCAGCTCTGCGCCGAAGACAACATGCAAGTTTGTAACTGCACGACGCCGGCCAACTATTTCCACGTCCTGCGCCGTCAGATCCACCGCGATTTCCGTAAACCGCTTGTGCTGATGACGCCGAAATCGCTGCTGCGACACAAGCGTGCGGTTTCGAAACTCGAAGAGATGGGCGAGGGGACGAGCTTCCACCGCGTCCTTTGGGACGAGGGCGAATTCGTTGCCGACGAGAAGATCCGCCAAGTCGTGCTGTGTTCCGGCAAGGTCTATTACGACCTTGCCGAAGAACGCGACAAGCGCGGCATCAAGGATGTCTACATCCTTCGTGTCGAACAGCTTTATCCGTATCCGGAGAAGGCGCTTGAAAAAGAACTTACCCGCTTCCCGAACGCCAAGGTCATATGGTGCCAGGAAGAGCCCCACAACATGGGCAGCTGGACGTATATCCGCGAGCCGCTCGAAGAGCACCTGGAGCGGATGGGACATGCCGAGCCGCAGGTCCGCTACGCCGGGCGCAAGGCTGCTGCGGCGCCGGCCACCGGTCTCGCCAGGAAGCATATGGCGGAGCAGGCGGCGTTGGTCGATTCCGCGCTGACCGTCGAGGGGGCATCCGCCAAACCGTCACCGGCGCGTAAGGTCAAGTCGACGGCGGCACCCGCGGTGAAGAAGGCCGAAGCCAAGAAATCGGCGGCTAAGAAGTCGGCGGCTAAAAAGTCGCCGGCCAAGAAGCCGGCTGCCAAAAAAGCGGCCCCCAAGAAATCCACGGCCAAAAAGCCGGCTGCGAAGAAGGCGGGCGGCAAAAAGGCGCCGGCCAAGAAAAGCTAGGCGGACCACCAGGTTCAGGTATCAAGGAAAAGTCAAATGACCGTTGAAATCAAAGTCCCGACGCTCGGCGAATCCGTGACCGAGGCCACCGTCGCAAAATGGTTCAAGCAACCGGGTGACGCGGTGGCGCAGGATGAAGCCGTGTGCGAGTTGGAGACCGACAAGGTCACGATCGAGGTGAACGCACCCGCCGCGGGCGCGCTCAAGGAAATCGTTGCCGCTGAGGGGTCGGACGTCGGTGTCGGCGCCGTCCTGGCGACGCTCGACGAGGGCGCTGAGGGCGCTGCCGCCGCACCGGCCGAGGAGAAGAAAGAGGAACCGGCAAAGGAAGAGGCTAAGGAAACGCCGAAGGAAGAAGCCAAGACCGCTTCACCGCCGCCGCCGCCGCCTCCGCCGCCGGCAGCCCCCCCGCCGCCGCCCGCAGCTGGGTCCGAAGCCTCGCGCCCGCCGCTCTCGCCTGCGGTCCGTAAACTGGTCGACGACAACGACCTCGATCCGAGTCAGATCAATGGCACGGGTCCGGATGGCCGTCTGACCAAGGGTGACGTGATGGACGCCATCAAGGACGGTTCGGCCAAGCGTCGCGCCGCCCCGGCCGGGGGTGGCGCCGCGCCCGCATCGCAGGGCTTCACGCCATCCGCCGACCTGCCGCCGCGTCCGGAAGACCCGCGCGAGGAGCGGGTGCGCATGACGAAACTCCGCAAGGTCATCGCCGGTCGTCTCAAGCAGGCGCAAAACACGGCCGCCATGCTGACGACCTGGAACGAGGTCGACATGGGCGCCGCGATGGAGCTTCGCTCGACCTACAAGGACCAGTTCGAGAAGAAACACGGCATTCGCCTCGGTTTCATGTCGTTCTTTGTCCGCGCCGCGTGCATCGCGCTCAAGGAATGGCCGGCGATCAACGCTGAAATCTACGGCGAAGAGCTGATCTACAAGAACTACTACAACATCGGCGTCGCGGTGGGCACGCCGCAGGGGCTGGTAGTGCCGGTCCTGAAGGATGCGGATCAGATGCGCTTCGCCGAGATCGAAGGCACCATTTCCGATTTCGGCCGCCGCGCGCGCGACGGCAAGCTCGGCATGGACGAGATGATGGGCGGCACGTTCACCATTTCGAACGGTGGGGTGTTCGGCTCGCTCAATTCGATGCCGATCCTCAACGTGCCGCAGTCGGCGATCCTCGGGATGCACAAGATCCAGAAGCGTCCGATGGCGGTCGGCGACAAGGTCGAGATCCGGCCGATGATGTATCTGGCGCTGTCCT